>NZ_JBXAIT010000012.1:2500-5870 GCF_058796495.1 Variovorax sp. GW823-FHT04B03 | reverse complement strand
CTTTGCATTGCGCAAAGCAAAAAACCCCAGTCATTGCTGACTGGGGTTTTCTGGGCTGTAAGAGCCTGACGATGACCTACTTTCACACGGGAACCCGCACTATCATCGGCGCTGAGTCGTTTCACTGTCCTGTTCGGGATGGGAAGGAGTGGTACCAACTCGCTATGGTCATCAGGCATAAAGGGTTGTCTGACTGATCACACGATCAATCAAACGAATTCATAGAGTTTGGAATCAGCTTTTGGCGAATTATTTTGAATGCGTCAACTTGGCATAACACCTTGATCAGATCGATCAAAGTTATAGGGTCAAGCCGCACGAGCAATTAGTATCAGTTAGCTTAACGCATTACTGCGCTTCCACACCTGACCTATCAACGTCCTGGTCTTGAACGACTCTTTAGGGGGCTCAAGGCCCCGGCAGATCTCATCTTGAAACGAGTTTCCCGCTTAGATGCTTTCAGCGGTTATCTCTTCCACACTTAGCTACTCGGCAATGCCACTGGCGTGACAACCGATACACCAGAGGTGTGTCCACTCCGGTCCTCTCGTACTAGGAGCAGGCTTCCTCAAATCTGCAGCGCCCACGGAAGATAGGGACCAAACTGTCTCACGACGTTTTAAACCCAGCTCACGTACCTCTTTAAATGGCGAACAGCCATACCCTTGGGACCGGCTACAGCCCCAGGATGAGATGAGCCGACATCGAGGTGCCAAACACCGCCGTCGATATGAACTCTTGGGCGGTATCAGCCTGTTATCCCCAGAGTACCTTTTATCCGTTGAGCGATGGCCCTTCCATACAGAACCACCGGATCACTATGTCCTGCTTTCGCATCTGCTCGACTTGTCAGTCTCGCAGTTAAGCACGCTTATGCCATTGCACTATCGTCACGATGTCCGACCGTAACTAGCGTACCTTCGAACTCCTCCGTTACGCTTTGGGAGGAGACCGCCCCAGTCAAACTGCCTACCATGCACTGTCCCCGATCCAGATAATGGACCTAGGTTAGAACCTCAAACACACCAGGGTGGTATTTCAACGTTGGCTCCACAAGATCTAGCGACCCTGCTTCAAAGCCTCCCACCTATCCTACACAGATCTGTTCAAAGTCCAATACAAAGCTACAGTAAAGGTTCATGGGGTCTTTCCGTCTTTCCGCGGGGAGATTGCATCATCACAAACATTTCAACTTCGCTGAGTCTCAGGAGGAGACAGTGTGGCCATCGTTACGCCATTCGTGCAGGTCGGAACTTACCCGACAAGGAATTTCGCTACCTTAGGACCGTTATAGTTACGGCCGCCGTTTACTGGGACTTCAATCAAGAGCTTGCACCCCATCATTTAATCTTCCAGCACCGGGCAGGCGTCACACCCTATACGTCCACTTTCGTGTTTGCAGAGTGCTGTGTTTTTAATAAACAGTCGCAGCCACCGATTTTTTGCAACCCATTCATGCTTCGTTGTTCACTACACACTAATAGGGCACACCTTCTTCCGAAGTTACGGTGTCAATTTGCCGAGTTCCTTCTCCTGAGTTCTCTCAAGCGCCTTAGAATACTCATCTCGCGCACCAGTGTCGGTTTGCGGTACGGTCGTTGTTAGCTGAAGCTTAGTGGCTTTTCCTGGAACCTCGTTCAGTCACTTCACGGACAAGTCCGCTCGATCGTTGGCCTCGGTATATGTGCACCGGATTTGCCTAATGCACGCCTACATCCAACTAAACCAGAATAATCCAATAACTGGATGACCTATTAAGATCCGTCCCCACATCGCACTAACAATCGGTACAGGAATATTGACCTGTTTCCCATCAGCTACGCATCTCTGCCTCGCCTTAGGGGCCGACTCACTCTACGCCGATGAACGTTGCGTAGAAAACCTTGCGCTTACGGCGAGGGGGCTTTTCACCCCCTTTAACGCTACTCATGTCAGCATTCGCACTTCTGATACCTCCAGCACGCTTTACAACGCACCTTCACAGGCTTACAGAACGCTCTCCTACCACTTGCAATAAATTGCAAATCCGCAGCTTCGGTAACTGGCTTAGCCCCGTTACATCTTCCGCGCAGGACGACTCGATCAGTGAGCTATTACGCTTTCTTTAAATGATGGCTGCTTCTAAGCCAACATCCTGACTGTTTTAGCCTTCCCACTTCGTTTCCCACTTAGCCAATTTTAGGGACCTTAGCTGGCGGTCTGGGTTGTTTCCCTCTTGAGTCCGGACGTTAGCACCCGGTGCTCTGTCTCCCAAGCTGTACTCATCGGTATTCGGAGTTTGCCTTGGTTTGGTAAGTCGCCATGACCCCCTAGCCAAAACAGTGCTCTACCCCCGATGGTAATACTTGAGGCACTACCTAAATAGTTTTCGGAGAGAACCAGCTATTTCCAAGTTTGTTTAGCCTTTCACCCCTATCCACAGCTCATCCGCTAGTTTTGCAACACTAGTCGGTTCGGACCTCCAGTACCTGTTACGGCACCTTCATCCTGGCCATGGATAGATCACTTGGTTTCGGGTCTACACCCAGCGACTGATCGCCCTATTCGGACTCGATTTCTCTACGGCTTCCCTATTCGGTTAACCTTGCCACTGAATGTAAGTCGCTGACCCATTATACAAAAGGTACGCAGTCACCCTTGCGGGCTCCTACTTTTTGTAAGCACGCGGTTTCAGGATCTATTTCACTCCCCTCCCGGGGTTCTTTTCGCCTTTCCCTCACGGTACTAGTTCACTATCGGTCAATGATGAGTATTTAGCCTTGGAGGATGGTCCCCCCATATTCAGACAGGATTTCTCGTGTCCCGCCCTACTTGTCGTTAGCTCAGTACCACACAGGTCATTTCACGTACGGGGCTATCACCCGCTATGGCCAGCCTTTCCAAGCTGTTCCGTTATGTCTTGTGCTATCACTAACAGGCTTCTCCGATTTCGCTCGCCACTACTTTCGGAATCTCGGTTGATGTCTTTTCCTCGAGCTACTGAGATGTTTCAGTTCACCCGGTTCGCCTCGCATGACTATGTATTCATCATGCGATACCTTTGCAGGTGGGTTTCCCCATTCGGAAATCTCCGGATCAAAGCTAATTTGCCAGCTCCCCGAAGCTTATCGCAGGCTATCACGTCCTTCGTCGCCTATCATTGCCAAGGCATCCACCACGTGCTCTTATTCACTTGACCCTATAACTTTGACGTTTCTTGCGAAACTACAAAATCATCTCAAGGAATATGTCAGGTCTTTCACCTGACGCGTTATGCCGTACTTCCAATATCGATTTGACTCGAAATTGAAGTTTCTTTTGACGCAATCAAAAATTCTATGTTACTGATGGCACGGTCTGCACTAAACCTTTACGAATGTGCAGTTTCCAT
>NZ_JBXAIT010000011.1:6913-8977 GCF_058796495.1 Variovorax sp. GW823-FHT04B03 | reverse complement strand
AGCAACGTCAGCAGCCTCTCGACCTCGACGTCGTCCGGCCTGAGCACGGCGACCAGCGGCATCTCGAGCCTGTCTACGGCTCTGAGCAGCACCAACAGCAACCTGGACAGCCTCTCGACTTCCACGTCGAGTGGATTGAGCACCGCGACCAGTGGCATCTCCAGCTTGTCTACTGGCCTGAGCACGACCAACAGCAACGTGAGCAGCCTGTCGACTTCGACATCGTCGGGCCTGAGCACTGCGACCAGTGGCATCGCCAGCCTGTCGACGGGCTTGAGCACCACGAACAGCAACGTGGGCAGCTTGTCGACTTCGACGTCCAGTGGTTTGAGCACGACCAACAGTCGAATCGATAGCCTTTCGACCTCCACATCCTCGGGTCTGAGCACGGCGACGAGTGGCATCGAGAGCCTGTCGACCGGGCTGAGCACCACGAACAGCAACGTGAGCAGCTTGTCGACGTCGACTTCGAGCGGTCTGAGCACCGCGACCAGCGGCATCTCGAGCTTGTCGACGGGCCTGAGCACGACCAACAGCAATGTGAGCAGCCTGTCGACTTCTACGTCGAGTGGCCTGAGCACGGCGACCAGCGGGATCTCTAGCCTGTCCACGAGCCTGAGCTCGACAAACAGCAATGTCAGCAGCCTGTCGACCTCCACTTCGAGCGGCTTGAGCACAGCCACGAGTGGCATCGACAGCCTGTCGACTGGTCTGAGCACGACCAACAGCAACGTCAGCAGCCTGTCGACTTCCACGTCGTCTGGCCTCAGCACCGCCACGAGCGGCATCTCCAGCCTGTCTACAGGCCTGAGCACCACGAACAGCAATGTGGGCAGCCTGTCGACTTCGACATCGTCGGGTCTGAGCACAGCCAACAGCCGTATCGACAGCCTGTCGACGTCCACGTCGAGCGGCCTCAGCACCACGAACAGCAACCTGGACAGCCTTTCGACCTCGACGTCGAGTGGCTTGAGCACGGCGACCAGCGGCATCTCCAGCTTGTCGACGGGCCTGAGCACGACGAACAGCAATGTGAGCAGCTTGTCGACGTCTACGTCGTCGGGTTTGAGCACGGCCACGAGCGGCATCTCCAGCCTGTCCACGGGCCTGAGCACGACGAACAGCAACGTGGGCAGCCTGTCGACTTCGACATCGTCGGGTCTGAGCACGGCGACCAGTGGGATCTCCAGCCTGTCGACCGGTCTGAGCACGACCAACAGCAATGTGAGCAGCCTGTCGACGTCCACGTCGTCGGGCTTGAGCACGGCCACGAGCAGCATTGACAGCCTTTCGACGTCGACGTCGTCGGGTCTGAGCACCGCAACCAGCGGTATCTCCAGCCTGTCCACGGGCCTGAGCACGACGAACAGCAACGTGAGCAGCCTGTCGACCTCGACGTCGTCTGGTTTGAGCACGGCTACGAGCAGCATCGATAGCCTTTCGACTTCGACGTCGTCGGGTTTGAGCACAGCGACCAGTGGGATCTCCAGCCTGTCGACCGGTCTGAGCACCACGAACAGCAACGTCAGCAGCCTGTCGACGTCCACGTCATCGGGCTTGAGCACGGCCACGAGCAGCATTGATAGCCTTTCGACGTCGACGTCGTCGGGTCTGAGCACCGCCACCAGCGGGATCTCCAGCCTGTCTACCGGCCTGAGTACCACGAACAGCAACGTCAGCAGCTTGTCGACCTCGACCTCGTCCGGCCTGAGCACGGCCACGAGCAGCATCGACAGTCTTTCGACGTCGACGTCGTCCGGTTTGAGCACCGCTACCAGCGGTATCTCCAGCCTGTCCACGGGCCTGAGCACGACCAACAGCAACGTCAGCAGCCTCTCGACCTCGACGTCGTCCGGCTTGAGCACTGCGACGAGCAGCATCGACAGCCTTTCGACTTCGACGTCGTCTGGTTTGAGCACTGCCACCAGCGGTATCTCCAGCCTGTCCACGGGTCTGAGCACGACCAACAGCCGTATCGATAGCCTTTCGACCTCCACGTCGAGCGGCCTGAGCACGGCGACGAGCAGCATCGACAGCCTCTCGACGTCTACGTCCTCGGGTCTG
>NZ_JBXAIT010000011.1:3451-6817 GCF_058796495.1 Variovorax sp. GW823-FHT04B03 | reverse complement strand
TACTGGCTTGAGCACGACCAACAGCAACGTCAGCAGCCTGTCGACCTCCACGTCGAGCGGCCTGAGCACGGCGACGAGCAGCATCGACAGCCTCTCGACGTCTACGTCCTCGGGTCTGAGCACTGCGACCAGCGGCATCTCTAGCCTGTCCACTGGCTTGAGCACGACCAACAGCAACGTCAGCAGCCTGTCGACCTCCACGTCGAGCGGCCTGAGCACGGCGACGAGCAACATCGACAGCCTATCGACGTCCACGTCGTCTGGTTTGAGCACTGCCACCAGCGGTATCTCCAGCCTGTCGACTGGCTTGAGCACGACGAACAGCAATGTGAGCAGCCTGTCGACCTCGACGTCGTCCGGTCTGAGCACGGCGACGAGCAGCATCGACAGCCTTTCGACGTCTACGTCCTCTGGTTTGAGCACCGCGACCAGTGGTATCTCCAGCCTGTCGACCGGCCTGAGCACGACGAACAGCAACGTCAGCAGCCTCTCGACCTCGACCTCGTCGGGTCTGAGCACCGCCACCAGCGGCATCTCCAGCCTGTCCACTGGGTTGAGCACGACGAACAGCAACGTCGGCAGCCTCTCGACCTCCACGTCGTCGGGTTTGAGCACGGCGAACAGCAGCATTAGCAGCTTGTCGACGTCTACATCGTCCGGCCTGAGCACGGCCACGAGCAGCATCGACAGCCTGTCGACGGGCTTGAGCACGGCGACCAGTGGCTTCTCGAGCCTGTCCACCGGCCTGAGCACCACCAACAGCAACCTGGACAGCTTGTCGACGTCCACGTCGAGCGGCTTGAGCACGGCCACCAGCGGTATCTCCAGCCTGTCCACGGGTCTGAGCACCACGAACAGCAACGTCGGCAGCTTGTCGACCTCGACTTCGTCTGGCTTGAGCACGACGAACAGCCGTATCGACAGCCTGTCGACGTCCACGTCGTCGGGCTTGAGTACGGCGACCAGTGGCATCGATAGCCTGTCTACCGGCCTGAGCACGACGAACAGCAACGTCAGCAGCCTGTCGACGTCGACATCGTCTGGCTTGAGCACGGCGACGAGCAGCATCGACAGTCTGTCGACTTCGACCTCGTCGGGTCTGAGCACTGCCACCAGCGGCATCTCCAGCCTGTCCACTGGCTTGAGCACGACCAACAGCAACGTCAGCAGCTTGTCGACCTCGACGTCGTCTGGCCTGAGCACCGCGACGAGCAGCATCGACAGCCTCTCCACGTCCACATCGTCGGGTCTGAGCACGGCCACCAGCGGTATCTCGAGCCTGTCCACGGGGCTGAGCACGACGAACAGCAACGTCAGCAGCTTGTCGACCTCGACCTCGTCCGGTCTGAGCACGGCCACGAGCAGCATCGACAGTCTTTCGACTTCGACGTCGTCCGGTTTGAGCACTGCCACCAGTGGCATCAACAGCCTGTCGACCGGTCTGAGCACGACCAACAGCAATGTGAGCAGCCTGTCGACGTCCACGTCGTCAGGGCTGAGCACGGCGACCAGCGGCATCGCCAGCCTGTCCACCGGCCTGAGCACCACCAATAGCAACCTGGACAGCTTGTCGACATCCACCTCGAGCGGCTTGAGCACGGCAACCAGTGGTATTTCGAGCCTGTCGACTTCGACGTCGTCTGGCTTGAGCACGGCGACGAGCAGCATTGGCAGCCTTTCGACCTCGACGTCGTCTGGTTTGAGTACTGCGACCAGCGGTATCTCCAGCTTGTCCACTGGCCTCAGCTCCACGAACAGCAACCTGGACAGCCTGTCGACGTCCACGTCGAGTGGCTTGAGCACGGCCACCAGCGGTATCTCGAGCCTGTCTACGGGCCTGAGCACCACGAACAGCAATGTGAGCAGCCTGTCGACCTCCACGTCGTCCGGCTTGAGCACTGCGACGAGCAGCATCGACAGCCTGTCGACTGGCCTGAGCACGACCAACAGCAACGTCAGCAGCCTGTCGACCTCGACGTCGTCCGGCCTGAGCACTGCGACCAGCGGCATCTCGAGCCTGTCCACCGGCTTGAGCACCACGAACAGCAATGTCAGCAGTCTTTCGACCTCGACGTCGAGTGGGCTGAGCACGGCCACGAGCGGCATTGAGAGCCTCTCGACGGGTCTGAGCACGACCAACAGCAACGTGAGCAGCTTGTCGACGTCTACGTCGTCGGGCCTGAGCACGGCCACGAGCAGCATCAATAGCCTCTCGACCGGCTTGAGCACCGCAACCAGCGGTATCTCCAGTCTGTCGACTGGCCTGAGCACCACGAATAGCAACGTGAGCAGCCTGTCGACATCCACGTCGACCGGGCTGAGCACGGCTGCGAGTGGCATCGATAGCCTGTCGACGGGGCTCAGCACGGCGACCAGTGGCATTTCCAGCCTGTCCACTGGCCTGAGCACGACGAACAGCAATGTCGGCAGCTTGTCGACCTCGACGTCCTCGGGTTTGAGCACGGCTACGAGCCGCATCGATAGTTTGTCGACCGGTTTGAGCACGGCGACCAGCGGTATCTCCAGCCTGTCCACGGGCCTGAGCACGACGAACAGCAACGTGAGCAGCCTGTCGACTTCGACATCGTCGGGTCTGAGCACGGCCAACAGCCGTATCGACAGCCTCTCGACTTCCACGTCGAGCGGCCTGAGCACCACGAACAGCAACCTGGACAGCCTTTCGACCTCGACGTCGAGTGGTTTGAGCACGGCGACCAGCGGCATTTCGAGCCTGTCGACGGCTCTGAGCACGACGAACAGCAATGTCAGCAGTCTTTCGACCTCCACGTCGTCCGGCTTGAGCACTGCGACGAGCAGCATCGACAGCCTGTCGACCGGATTGAGCACGACCAACAGCAGTGTCAGCAGCCTCTCGACCTCGACGTCGTCGGGTTTGAGCACTGCCACCAGCGGCATCTCCAGCCTGTCGACCGGCCTGAGCACGACCAACAGCAACGTCAGCAGCCTGTCGACGTCCACGTCGTCTGGCCTGAGCACCGCCACCAGCGGCATCTCCAGCCTGTCCACCGGCCTGAGCACGACGAACAGCAACGTGAGCAGCTTGTCGACCTCCACGTCGTCTGGCTTGAGCACTGCGACAAGCAGCATCGACAGCCTGTCGACTGGGCTGAGCACGACCAACAGCAACGTCAGCAGCTTGTCGACCTCGACGTCCTCGGGTTTGAGCACGGCTACGAGTCGCATCGATAGCTTGTCGACCGGTTTGAGCACCACGAACAGCAACGTCAGCAGCCTCTCGACGTCTACGTCGTCTGGTCTGAGCACGGCGACCAGTGGTATCTCGAGCCTGTCGACCGGCCTGAGCACCACGAACAGCAACTTCAGCAGTCTCTCGACTTCGACGTC
>NZ_JBXAIT010000011.1:0-3357 GCF_058796495.1 Variovorax sp. GW823-FHT04B03 | reverse complement strand
GACGTCGTCGGGTTTGAGCACTGCCACCAGCGGTATCTCCAGCCTGTCCACGGGCTTGAGCACGACGAACAGCAACGTCAGCAGCCTGTCGACTTCGACGTCGAGTGGCCTGAGCACTGCTGCCAGCGGCATCGATAGCCTGTCGACCGGCTTGAGCACGACCAACAGCAACGTCAGCAGTCTCTCGACCTCGACGTCGTCGGGTTTGAGTACTGCCACCAGCGGTATCTCCAGCCTGTCCACGGGCTTGAGTACGACGAACAGCAACGTGAGCAGCTTGTCGACCTCCACGTCGTCTGGCCTGAGCACGGCTACGAGCCGCATCGATAGCTTGTCGACCGGTTTGAGTACCACGAACAGCAACGTCAGCAGCCTCTCGACGTCGACGTCGTCGGGTTTGAGTACGGCGACCAGTGGTATCTCGAGCCTGTCGACCGGCTTGAGCACCACGAACAGCAACGTCAGCAGTCTCTCGACTTCGACGTCGTCGGGTTTGAGCACTGCCACCAGCGGTATCTCCAGCCTGTCCACGGGCTTGAGCACGACGAACAGCAACGTGAGCAGCTTGTCGACCTCCACGTCGTCTGGCCTGAGCACTGCGACGAGCAGCATCGACAGCCTGTCGACCGGGCTGAGCACGACCAACAGCAACGTCAGCAGCCTCTCGACCTCGACGTCGTCGGGTTTGAGTACGGCAACCAGCGGCATCTCGAGCCTGTCGACGGGCCTGAGCACGACGAACAGCAACGTGAGCAGCTTGTCGACCTCGACGTCGTCCGGCCTGAGCACCGCTGCCAGTGGTATCTCGAGCCTGTCCACGGCTCTGAGCAGCACCAACAGCAACCTGGACAGCCTCTCGACGTCTACGTCGTCGGGACTGAGCACGGCAACCAGCGGTATCTCCAGCCTGTCCACGGGCTTGAGCACGACGAACAGCAACGTGAGCAGCCTGTCGACCTCGACGTCGTCGGGTTTGAGCACTGCCACCAGCGGTATCTCCAGCCTGTCCACCGGCCTGAGCACGACGAACAGCAATGTCAGCAGCCTGTCGACTTCCACGTCGTCCGGCCTCAGCACCGCTACCAGCGGCATCGACAGCTTGTCGACGGGTCTGAGTACCGCAACCAGCGGTATCTCCAGCCTCTCCACGGGATTGAGCTCGGCAACCAGCGGCATCTCGAGCCTGTCCACCGGCTTGAGCACGACGAACAGCAACGTCAGCAGCCTGTCGACGTCTACGTCGTCTGGCCTGAGCACGGCCACGAGCGGCATCGACAGCCTCTCGACCGGCTTGAGCTCGGCGACCAGCGGCATCTCGAGTCTGTCTACTGGTCTGAGCACAACGAACAGCAACGTCAGCAGTCTCTCGACCTCCACGTCGTCCGGTCTGAGCACCGCGGCGAGCGGCATCGACAGCCTCTCGACCGGCTTGAGCACGGCGACCAGTGGCATCTCCAGCCTGTCTACAGGCCTGAGCACCACGAATAGCAACATCAGCAGCCTCTCGACGTCGACGTCGTCCGGCCTCAGCACTGCTACCAGCGGTATCTCCAGCCTGTCCACGGGCCTGAGCACGACGAACAGCAATGTCAGCAGCCTGTCGACGTCGACGTCGTCCGGTCTCAGCACCGCTACCAGCGGCATCGACAGCCTCTCGACTGGTTTGAGCACGGCGACCAGTGGCATCTCCAGCTTGTCCACTGGCTTGAGTACGACGAACAGCAACGTCGGCAGCTTGTCGACTTCGACGTCGAGCGGCATCTCCAGCCTGTCGACCGGCCTGAGCACCACCAACAGCAACGTCAGCAGCCTCTCGACTTCCACGTCGTCTGGTCTGAGCACCGCGACGAGCGGAATCGACAGCCTCTCGACTGGTCTGAGCACGGCGACCAGTGGCATCTCCAGCCTGTCGACGGGCCTGAGCACCGCCACCAGCGACATCTCCAGCTTGTCTACTGGCTTGAGCACGACCAACAGCAACGTGAGCAGCCTCTCGACCTCCACGTCGTCCGGCCTGAGCACGGCCACGAGCGGCATCGACAGCCTCTCGACCGGTTTGAGCACAGCGACCAGTGGCATCTCCAGCTTGTCCACGGGCCTGAGCACCACGAACAGCAACGTCAGCAGCCTCTCGACCTCCACGTCCTCGGGCCTGAGCACCGCCACGAGCAACATCGACAGCCTCTCGACTGGGTTGAGCACGGCGACCAGTGGCATCTCCAGCCTGTCCACGGGACTGAGCACGACCAACAGCAACGTCAGCAGCCTGTCGACTTCCACGTCGAGTGGCCTGAGCACCGCTACGAGCGGAATCGACAGCCTGTCGACCGGCCTGAGCACTGCCACCAGTGGCATCTCTAGCCTGTCCACCGGCTTGAGCACGACGAACAGCAACGTGAGCAGCCTGTCGACTTCCACGTCGTCCGGCCTGAGCACAGCCACCAGCGGCATCTCCAGCCTGTCGACGGGCCTGAGCACGACCAACAGCAACGTCAGCAGCTTGTCGACTTCCACGTCGTCCGGCCTCAGCACCGCTACCAGCGGCATCGACAGCTTGTCGACGGGTCTGAGTACCGCAACCAGTGGTATCTCCAGCCTGTCCACCGGCTTGAGCACGACGAACAGCAACGTGAGCAGCCTCTCGACGTCTACGTCGTCTGGCCTGAGCACGGCCACGAGCGGCATCGACAGCCTCTCGACCGGTCTGAGCACGGCGACCAGTGGTATCTCCAGCTTGTCCACTGGCTTGAGCACGACCAACAGCAACGTCAGCAGCCTGTCGACCTCCACGTCCTCGGGCCTGAGCACCGCCACGAGCAACATCGACAGCCTCTCGACTGGGTTGAGCACGGCGACCAGCGGTATCTCGAGCCTGTCCACCGGCCTGAGCACCACGAACAGCACCGTGGGCAGCTTGTCGACTTCGACGTCGAGCGGCATCTCCAGTCTGTCGACCGGCCTGAGCACCGCCACCAGTGGCATCTCCAGTCTGTCCACCGGCTTGAGCACGACGAACAGCAACGTGAGCAGCCTGTCGACCTCGACGTCGAGCGGCCTGAGCACGGCCACGAGCGGAATCGACAGCTTGTCGACGGGTCTGAGCACCGCAACCAGTGGCATCTCCAGCCTGTCCACCGGCCTGAGCACCACGAACAGCAATGTGGGCAGCCTGTCCACTGGATTGAGCACGACGAACAGCAATGTGAGCAGCCTCTCGACCGGCCTGAGCACCGCCACCAGCGGCATCTCCAGCCTCTCCACAGGCCTGAGCACCACCAACAGCAACGTCAGCAGCCTCTCGACCTCCACGTCCTCGGGCCTGAGCACCGCCACGAGCAACATCGACAGCCTCTCGAC
>NZ_JBXAIT010000010.1:0-40026 GCF_058796495.1 Variovorax sp. GW823-FHT04B03 | reverse complement strand
GGTCATCGTCAGGCTCTTACAGCCCAGAAAACCCCAGTCAGCAATGACTGGGGTTTTTTGCTTTGCGCAATGCAAAGGCCCAAATAGATAAAAAGCGCCAACTCGAAAGAGAGGGCGCTTTTTTATTGCAGCAGACAACCGCCAATCAGGCGTTGTGAACTCCCGAAGCATCGGATTGTGCTGCGCCGGCCGTAATCAGCTCTGAAAGCAGGTCCGTCGTCAGGGCCTCCAGCGACGCATCCGCAAAGAATCGAGCCCGGATCAGCTCGAAATACGGCGTCCCAGCAAGCCACGATCCCCACTCTGCGTGCGACACCGCGTGCAGCTCCAGAAGTTTGAACTTCATCAGCACCTTCATCGCGTGACGCGCGTGCTTCACCGGGTCTCGTTGCAGCCCAGCTAAGCGCTTGCGCGCCGTCTGCAACGCGCGCTCGACATCGGTGAAAACGCCTCCATGCCCCGGGATCACCTGCCGCGGCGCCAACTTCTCGATCAAATCGAGCGCTGCCGCAATGTCCCCGAACGAGGGCTCACCTATCAGCTCCGGAAAGGCGATGCCAAACCCGTTCTCCCAGAGCGCATCCGCTGAAATCAGAGTCCGCGACACCGGGTCGAATAGGATCACCGAGTGCGGATCGTGACCTGGAGCCCCATGCACTTGCCACGCGCTGTCTCCCAGCAGGCATTCAGTGCCTGGCTCGAGCAGTCCAGTGAAGCCAAAGCGCGGGCACCTCTGCCCCGTCGCAAGAAAACTCAGACCCTGCGCATCCCATCGCTCAACCAGCGCCGCCTCCCCAGGCGGAATGTCCGTCCGCACCGACGGATAACGCTCCTGCAATGCCGCGTTTCCCCCGCAGTGATCGCTGTGCAGATGCGTGTTCAGCACCCGATCGAGCGGACGTTCGCCCAGCACCGACTCGACCAGTGCCAACGTTTGCTCGGCATGCGTGGCATAGCCGGTGTCGACCAGCGCCGTTTCCTCGGCTCCGACGAAGAGGATGTTGTTCGAAGACAGCCAGCCCCGCTCGAACACGATGACATTCGCCGGCAGCCCCGCGCTGGCTTCCCCGTGGCGCCCCACGCGCTCAGGCACCGGCGCTGGTGCGCAGCTCGCGCCGCAGGATCTTCCCCACGTTGGTCTTGGGCAGCGACTCGCGGAACTCGATGTGCTTCGGCCGCTTGTAGCCGGTGAGCTGTCCGTTGCAGTACTGGAGCACGGCGTCTTCTGTCAGCGTCGGGTCCTTGCGGACCACGAAGACCTTGATGGCTTCGCCTTGCTTCTCGTCCGGCACGCCCACGGCCGCGCACTCGACGACGCCGGGGCACAGCGAGATCACGTTCTCCAGCTCGTTGGGGAACACGTTGAAACCGCTCACGAGGATCATGTCCTTCTTGCGGTCGACGATCCGGCTGTAGCCGTCTTCCTGCATCACGGCGATGTCGCCGGTGCGCATGAAGCCGTCGGCCGTGAAGGCCGCCGCCGTTTCGGCGGGCTGGTTGTAGTAACCGGTCATCACGTTCGGCCCCTTGATGCACAGCTCGCCCGCCTGGCCGATCGGCAGCGATTGGCCTTCATCGTCCTTGATCGCGATCTCAATGCTCGGCAACGGCAAGCCGATGGTGCCCGTGAACTTCGTGTTCGACACCGGGTTGTTGGTGCCGATCGCGCAGGTCTCGCTCATGCCCCAGCCTTCGATCATCGGGCAGCCGGTGGCTTCGAACCACTTGCGCGCCGTGCCTTCGGAGGCGGCCATGCCACCGGCCTGCGACACGAACAGCGTGGAGAAATCGACCGTCTTGAACTCCGGATGCATCAGCAGCGCGTTGAACAGCGTGTTCACCGCCGGCAGCATGTGGAAGGGCCGCTTCTTCAGCACCGCGACGAACTTGTTGAAGTCGCGCGGGTTCGGAATCAGCGTCATGTGCGAGCCCTGGCGGATCACCAGCAGGCACAGGGTCAGCGCGAAGATGTGATACAGCGGCAGCGCGGCAATGCTGTTGACCTTCGCCAGGTCGCCGGCCCGCGCCAGCGCGGGCGTGAACCAGGCCTCGGCCTGCAGCGTGGCGGCCACGATGTTGCGATGGGTCAGCACCGCGCCCTTCGACAAACCGGTGGTGCCGCCCGTGTACTGCAGGAAGGCGATCGAATCGAGCGTGCTCTGATCGGGCCCGAGCGTGCGCCCGCGGCCTTCGGCAATCGCCTGCTTGAACGGCGTGACCGTGCGGCCGTCGCTCAGCGGCAGCTTGTAGGGCGGCACCATCTTGGCCAGGTGGCGCACGGCCACGGTGATCCAGGCGCCATACAGCCCGCCGAGCAGGTCGCCCATTGCGGTCATCACCACGTGCTTGACGGGCGTGCGCTCGATCACCTGTTCGAGCGTGGCGGCAAAGTTCTCGAGGATGACGATGGCGGTGGCGCCGGAGTCCTTGAGCTGGTGCTCCAGCTCGCGCGCCGTGTACAGCGGATTGACGTTGACGCAGGTGTAGCCCGCGCGCAGCACGGCGCACATCGTGACCGCGAACTGCGGCACGTTGGGCAGCATGATCGCCACCCGCGCACCGGGCGCGAGGCCCTGCGATTGCAGCCAGGCACCCATCGCCTTGGAGAGCGTGTCGAGCTCGCCGTACGACATCCAGCGCTCCATGCAGACCGAGAACGGACGGTCCTTGTAGCGGCCGAAGGCCTCGTCGAACATGTGAGGCAGGGAGCGGTACTGCTCCGGATGAATCTCGTGCGGCACGCCGGCCGGGTAGTTCTGTCGCGCGGATGTCTGCATGCAAGCTCCTTTGGCGCGGATTGTGGGAGCCAATGCCTCCCACCCGCCAGCGGGCTTGTCCTAGGGGCGCATACCCGGTGTCGCGCAGGCGATAGCCGCCGTGCGCGCGGGAGTCACACAGATGCCGGTCAGGCGTTGCCGGATTCGCCCGGCAGCAGCACGCCGGCCGGGATGTCGGGCTGCACCTCGAGCGCGCGGTACAGCGGCGTGAAGTCGGGTGCCGTGAGATCGAAGAGCTGCGCGAAGTTTTCGATCACGAAGTAGTTGGCCTGGTAGGTGTCGATCTTGTAGCGCGTGCGCATGGTGCGCAGCAGGTCGAGCGGGAGGCGGTGCGGCTCGGGGCTGCGCACCGCGTGCTGCAGCTCGCCGACCGAGCTCAGGATGCCGGCGCCGTAGGCGCGCAGGCCCTCGGGCTGGCGGATCAGGCCGAACTCGACCGTATACCAGTACAGCCGCGCCAGCTTCTCGCCCGCGCCCAACTCGTGCGCCTTGATGCCGCCCTGGCCGTAGCGCTGCACGTAGTCGGCGAAGGTCGGGTCGAACAGCATCGGCACGTGGCCGAACAGGTCGTGGAACACGTCGGGCTCGACGATGTAGTCGAACTCTTCGGGCTTGCGGATCCAGTCGGTCACCGGGAACTTTCGGTTCGCCAGCAGCGTGAAGAAGGGCAGCTCGGGAATCAGCCCCGGCACCGCGACGATCTCCCAGCCGGTGGCGCGGTGCAGGCGCTCGTTGAGTTCCTCGAAGCGCGGGATGCGGTCCTTCACGCCGAGCAGCGGCAGCGCCTTGATGAAGGCGTCGCAGGCCAGGCCCGTCAGCTGCGCGGCCTGGCGTTCGTACAGCCGCTTGTAGGTGTCATGGTCGGCCGCCGTGTAGCTGGCCCAGTCCTGTGGGCAGGTGTAGTCGGCTTGCACCGAACCGCCGCGCGAGTAGTCGCCGCGCGGCGGGCGATCGGAGGCGCCATAGACGGCGGGAGTGACAACGGCGGCGGGGGTATCCATGGGGCGTTCGGTTTCTCGGGTTACTTGAGCCAGCGGTCCATCACGCGCTGGAAGTCGCCGCCGGCTTGCTGCAGGTGCAGCCATTGGTCGACATACGATTTGAAAGCCACGTCGTCGCGCGGCAGCATCCAGGCCATTTCGCCGTACTGCAGCGGCTTGTCGGGGTTCACCGCGCACAGCCCGGGCTTGAGCTTCTGCTGCGTGATGGCCTCGGCCGATTCGGTGACGAACACGTCGGCGCGGTTGGCCAGGATCTCGTCGAAGATCGTGACGTTCTCGCCGTGCAGCGTGAGCCTGGCCTGCTTGAAGTTGGTGCGGGCGAAGCGTTCGTTGCTGCCGCCCGGGTTGAAGATCACGCGGGTCGACGGCTGGTCGATGGCCGCCACGCTCTGGTACTTGGCCACGTCGGCGCAGCGCGCGATGGGCGTCTTGCCGTTGACCATGTACGGCGCGCTGAAGAAGGCGCGCTTCTGGCGGTCGGTGGTCACCGACACGCCGCCCACGGCGATGTCGCACTTGCCCGCGGCCAGGTCGGGCAGCAGGTTGGCCCACGTCGTCTTGACCCATTCGGGCTTGGCGCCGAGGCTGGCGCTGAAGCCCGTCATCAGGTCGACGTCGATGCCTTCGAACGAGGCGTCGGCCTTCTGGAAGCTGAAGGGCCGGTAGTCGCCCGGCGTGCAGATGCGCAGCACCGCCGCCTTCTGCACCGTGTCCAGGTGCGAGGCACCCGGGCCGGCCGCGGGCGGCGCCGAGGCGCAGCCCGAGAGCACGACCGCAGCGGCGGCTGCCGCGACAAAGGAAGTGACGACAGTCGAAGAAGACGCGTGGCGCATGCCGGGCTCCAGGGCAGTGGTGAAGCGCCTTATTTTGCGGCGCTCAGCACGCCCCGGCGCATCTGGTCGAGCTCGATGCTCTCGAACAGCGCCTTGAAGTTGCCGTTGCCGAAGCCGTCGTCGCCCTTGCGCTGGATGAACTCGAAGAAGATCGGGCCCAGCTGGTTCTCACTGAAGATCTGCAGCAGCAGCGCGTCCTTCTTGCCGTCGATCAGGATCTTGCGCTTCTTCAGCTCGGCCACGCTTTCGCCGTGCTCGGGAATGCGCTTGTCGATCAGCTCGTAGTAGGTGTCGATGGTGTCCAGCAGCGTCACGCCGTTGGCGCGTAGCGCGTCGACGCTCTCGTACAGGTTGTCCGAGCCCATGGCGATGTGCTGGATGCCCTCGCCCTTGTACATGTCCAGGTACTCCTGGATCTGGCCGGCCTGTTCCTTGCCTTCTTCGTTGATTGGGATGCGGATCTTGCCGCAGGGGCTGGTCATGGCCTTGCTCTTCACGCCCGTCACCTGGCCTTCGATGTCGAAGTACTTCACTTCGCGGAAGTTGAAGAGCTTTTCGTAGAAGTTGGCCCACACGTCCATGCGGCCGCGGTACACGTTGTGCGTCAGGTGATCGATGTAGGTCAGGCCGTTGCCCTTGCGCGCCAGCGCGTCCTGCGACGACACGCCCGGCAGCGCCTCGAAGTCCACGTCGTAGAAGCCGATGTTGCCGATGTCGCCCGGCTGCGCGCCGTTCTTGCCCGGCCAGCGGTCCACCAGGTAGATCAGGCTGTCGCCGATGCCCTTGATGGCGGGGATGTTCAGCTCGCCCGGGCCGGCCTTGTCGGCGAAGCCCCAGGCGCCCAGCGCGGTGGCGCGCTCGTAGGCCTGCTTGGCGTCCTGCACGCGGAAGGCGATGGCGCACACGCTCGGGCCGTGCTCGCGCGCAAAACGCTGGGCGAACGAATCGGGCTCGGCGTTCAGGATGAAGTTGATCGTGCCCTGGCGGTACAGCAGCACGTTCTTGTGGCGGTGCTTGGCGATGGCCACGAAGCCCATGCGCTCGAACACCTTGCCCATCGCGACCGGATCGGGTGCCGCGTACTCGATGAATTCGAAGCCGTCGGTGCCCATCGGGTTCTCCCAGGGCGTGAAGGCGGGGGCGTCGGCGTGGCTCATGGATGCTGTCTCCGAAAAGTGGGGAAGTTGTGCAGAAAGGAAAACAAAGGCCCGGATTCGGGCCGTGCTGCACTGTAGGGTGGAAGGCCTTCAGGTTTTCTGCGTTTCTGGGCGCCCTGGGTGGTCATGACGCAGTAAAACTGCAAAAATGGAGAAATGGAAGCACTCGACAAGATAGATCGGCTCATTTTGCGCATGCTGCAAGCAGACGGCCGTGCCACCTACGACCAGATCGCGGAGCAGGTCAGCCTGTCGCCCAGCGCCGTGCTGCGGCGGGTCAAGCGGCTGGAAGAGCACAAGGTCATCGACCGCTACGTGGCGCTGGTCCAGCCCGAGGCGGTCGGCCTGGGCCTCACGGCCTACCTGAACGTGCGGCTGGAAAAGCACACCGAAAGCCACAAGCGCAACCCCATGGACCTGTTCCGCGCCAGCGTGCAGACCTGGCCCGAGGTGGTCGAGTGCGCGGCCCTCACCGGCGACATGGACTACCTGCTGCGCGTGGTGGTGGCCGACATGGCGCACTACAGCCGCTTCATCATGGACACCCTGCTGAAGCACCCCAGCGTCGAAGACTGCAAGACCAGCTTTGTGCTCGATCGTGTCAAAGCCACAACATCTGTGCCCGTTTAACAACAAATTGGTTGCGGAAACACCACGGACTCTGGTATCGAGTCACGAATGCGTCCAGAAAGTGTCCTTGCGGGCTTGGTGATTAAGGGAAAACCCTTACATTGGAGCCATGCTTACCGCCAAGACCCTCCTCAAAGCGTCTCTCGGCCTCGGCTCTTTCCTGAAGGCGCCGATGGTTGAGGCGCAACCGCGCGCCGTCAGCGCGCCCCCACCCGTCATGGTGCCGATCCGCTCGATCGGCCCGCGCGAACGCGAACGCATCGCGCGCCACCTGCTGGACCTGACGCCGCACGACCGCTACCTGCGCTTCGGCTATGCCGCGGCCGACGAGCAGGTCTTGCGCTACGTCGAAGGCCTGGACTTCGACCGCGACGAACTGTTCGGCATCTACAACCGCCGCCTCGATCTGATCGCGATGGCGCACGTGGCCTACGCACCCGGCGACCAGCACAGCGACTGCGCCGAATTCGGCGTGTCCGTGTCGTCGCACGCCCGCGGCCGCGGCTATGGCGCGCGCCTGTTCGAGCGCGCCGTGGTCGCCGCGCGCAACGAAGGCGTGGGCATGCTCTTCATCCATGCGCTGAGCGAAAACGCCGCCATGCTCAAGATCGCCCGCAACGCCGGCGCCACCGTGGTGCGCAGCGGCTCCGAGTCGGAGGCGCACCTGCAGCTGCCCACCGCCACCTTCGACAGCCGCATGAGCGAGATCGCGCTGGAGCATTACGCCGCCGTCGATTTCGCGCTCAAGAGCCGCGCCAAGCAGTTCTGGGCCTTCCTGGCGAGCCTGCAGGAAGTGCGCAGCGGCATGCGCGACGCAAGAAGCAAATCGGCCCCCTGAGCGGGCGAGGGCGGCCTATGCCGGCCGGACGGTAGAGCCTGTCATGCGCAATCCGTTATCCTTGTCTCTCTTCAACTCCGCCCTCCCGCAGTGGCCGACCCTCACCCTGAACGCGCTCCCGTTGAACGGGAAGACAAGCGTGGCTTTCTCCAGAAGCTCGCCGAATTCATCCACCCCGGCCCCGATTCGCGCGACGAGCTGATCGAAACCCTCGCCGATGCCGAGGACAACGAGGTGATCGGCGCCGAATCGCGCGTGATGCTCGAAGGCGTGCTGCGCATGGCCGACATGACGGCCGGTGACGTGATGGTCGCGGCGCCGCGCATGGACCTCGTGAACATCGACGCGCCCTTCGACGCGCTGCTGCACTCGGTGATCCAGACCGCGCACTCGCGCTTTCCGGTCTACGAGGGCGAAAAAGAAAACATCATCGGCATCCTGCTCGCGAAGGACCTGCTCAAGCTGCAGCGCGCGCCGGGCCTGAACATCCGCGCCTTGCTGCGTCCGGCCACCTTCGTGCCCGAGAGCAAGGGCCTGAACGACCTGCTGCGCGAGTTCCGCGGCAACCGCAACCACCTGGCCATCGTAATCGACGAGTTCGGCCGCGTGGCCGGCCTCATCACCATCGAGGACGTGCTCGAGCAGATCGTCGGCGAGATCGAGGACGAGTTCGACATCGCCGAAGACGAGGGCGACATCTTCGGCCTGGCCGACCACACCTACCGCGTCTCGGGCGACACGCCCATCGAGCGCGTGGCCGAGGCCTTCGGCATCGTCTTCAACGAAGAACAGCTGAGCGAAGACTTCGACACCATCGGCGGACTCATCGCGCACGAGATGGGCCACGTGCCCAAGCGCGGCGAGCACCACGCCATCGGCGGCTTCGACTTCGTCGTGCTGCACACCAAGGGCGGCGCGGTGCGCTGGTTCCGGGTGTCGCCGGCGCGCGGCGGCGACGCGGCCGACTGATGCCGGCGCCCGCAGCAGCGGCCCCGGCCCGCGTCTCGCCAACCTCTCCCCCTTCCTCCGCCGCCTCCGGGCTGCTTCGCCTGCTCGGCTTCGGCCTGGCGGGCGTGGCGCAGGCCCTGTCCATCGCATGGCCGGGCGACGGCCGTCCACTGTGGTGGCTGCAACTGCTGTCGCTGGCCGGGCTGGTCTGGCTGCTCGACGGCCTGCGCGCACAGGGCGCGGGCTGGCGCCGCGCCGGCCTGCACGGCTGGGTGTTCGCGACCGCCTGGCTCACCGGCAGCTTCTGGTGGCTCTTCATCTCGATGCACACCTACGGCGGACTGCCGGCGCCGCTGGCGGTGATCGCCGTGCTCGCGCTGGCGGCGGCGCTCGGGCTCTACTACGCCGTGGCCTGCGCCTGGTTCGTGGTGCGCGGGCCGACGGGGCGCGTCGCCGGCGCCTTCGTGTTCGCGGCGCTGTGGACGCTGGCCGAGCTCGTGCGCGGCAGCTGGTTCACCGGCTTTCCCTGGGGCGCCGGCGGCTACGCCCATGTCGACGGTCCGCTGGCCGCGCTGGCGCCGTGGGGCGGCGTGTACGGCATCGGTGCCGCGGCGGCCCTGGCCGTGGCGCTGGTCGCGCGGCGCCTGTCGCTGCGCGGCGTGGTGCCGACGGCGCTGGCCGGGGTGCTGCTCGCCGTGGTCTTCGTGCTGCCGAACGTTGTCTCGCCGCTGCCTGCCGATGCACGCGGCGCGCAGGGCACGGCGGGCACGCTGCAGGTCGCGCTGCTGCAGGGCAACATCCCGCAGGACGAGAAATTCATTCCCGGCGGCGGCATCGAAACCGCGCTGCGCTGGTACGCCGAACAGCTGCGCGACGCCAAGGCCCAGCTCGTGGTCACGCCCGAAACGGCGCTGCCGTTGCTGCCGCGCCAGCTGCCCGCCGGCTACCTCGACAGCATCCAGGAACGCTACGGCCAGCCGGGCTCGCAGCAGGCCGCCATCGTCGGCCTGCCGCTCGGCGACGGGCCGGGCACCTACCGCAACGCCGTGCTCGGCTTCATGCCCGGTAGCACGGCGCAGCCCTACGCCTACAGCAAGCACCACCTCGTGCCCTTCGGCGAGTTCATTCCGCCGGGCTTTCGCTGGTTCATCCGCATGATGAGCATCCCGCTGGGCGACTTCGAGCGCGGCGGCCTCGCGCAGGCGCCCTTCGTCTGGCAGGGCCAGCGCATCGCGCCCAACATCTGCTACGAAGATTTGTTCGGCGACGAGATCGGCGCGAACTTCCGCGACGAGGCCACGGCACCGACCATCCTGCTCAACGTCAGCAACATCGCCTGGTTCGGCGACTCGGTCGCCATCGACCAGCACCTGGCCATCTCGCGCATGCGCGCGCTCGAGTTCGCGCGGCCGATGGTGCGGTCCACCAACACCGGCGCCACCGTGGTGATCGACGCCGCGGGCCGCGTCACGCACCAACTGCCGCGCCTCACGCGCGGCGTGCTCGAAGCGCCGGTCGAGGGCCGGCGCGGGCTCACGCCCTTCGCGCGCTGGGTCGCGCCCTTCGGCCTGTGGCCGCTGTGGATCGTGGCGCTCGCGATCGTCGCACTGGGCGCGGTCTTCTTCCGGCCTGGGCGCGCCCGGGGCTGAGGCGCACCGGCGGATGCGCATTCGACGTCGTCGTCCATGAAGCACCACCACCGCCCCAAGCCCGCCGCGCCACCCGCTGTTGATGGCGCGGGCGCTCCGCCTGCCAGAGGCTCGGTGCTCGAAGTCTTTCTCGCTTTCCTGAAGCTGGGCCTGACCTCCTTCGGCGGACCGGTGGCGCACCTGGGCTACTTCCGCACGGAGTTCGTGGAGCGCCGCAAGTGGCTCGACGACAAGCGCTATTCCGACCTCGTGGCGCTGTGCCAGTTCCTGCCCGGACCCGCGAGCAGTCAGGTCGGCATCGCCCTGGGGCTCGGCCGCGCGGGCTGGGGCGGGGCGCTGGCGGCGTGGCTCGGTTTCACGCTGCCGTCCGCCGTGGCGCTCATCCTCTTTGCGGCCGGCGTCACGCAGTGGGCGGGGCTGGCCCAATCGGGCGCGGTGCACGGGCTGAAGGTCGTCGCGGTGGCCGTCGTCGCGCAGGCGGTGTGGGGAATGGCGAAGTCGCTGTGCCCCGACCGGTTGCGCGCGGGCGTGGCCGTCGTCGCGGCGCTGCTGGTGCTTGCGGTGCCTTCGGCTGTGGGGCAGATCGTCGCCATCGTCGCCGGAGGTGTCGTCGGTCGATGGGCGCTGCAGCTGGGCCAGCTTCCTGCCGCGCAACACCACGACCACGGCGTGAGCAAGGCGACGGGTGCCGCGCTGCTGGGCCTGTTCGCCGCGCTGCTCGTCGCACTGCCGATGCTGGCTGCGGCGACGGATTGGCCGCCGCTCTCCGTCATTGCGTCGTTCTACCGGTCGGGCGCGCTGGTGTTCGGCGGCGGCCACGTCGTGCTGCCCCTGCTGCAGGCGGGCGTGGTGCCGACGGGCCTGGTCTCGAACGACGTGTTCCTGGCGGGCTACGGAGCAGCGCAGGCCGTGCCGGGGCCTTTGTTCACCTTCGCGGCCTTCCTCGGCGCCGCCATGCCGGGGCCGTTCGGCGGTTGGGTGGGTGGCTTGGCGCTGCTGCTGGCCATCTTCCTGCCGGCCTTCCTGCTGGTGGCGGGTGCGCTGCCGTTCTGGGAGACGCTGCGCCAGCGCGACGGCGTCCAGCGCGCGATGGCGGGCGTCAACGCGGCGGTCGTCGGCGTGCTGCTCGCCGCGCTTTACGACCCGGTGTGGACGAGCGCCATCCACTCGAAGGCCGATTTCGGGCTGGCGCTGGCGGCGTTCGGGCTGCTGGTCTACGCCCGCCTGTCGCCGGTGTGGGTCGTCGGGCTGGCGGCGGTAGCGGGCTGGCTGCTGGCCCTCTAAGGCCGGCGCATGACCGCATGCCATGCCGGCATGCAGCGGCATGGCATGCGGGCATGGTTCATGTATCTTCCTCGCCGCCTCGAGAAATCATCCTCAAACCAAGGAGCCCGTATGTACTTTTCTACCCATTTCCGTGCCTTTGCGGCCGGTGCCGCACTGCTCGCGGCCAGCGCGCTCGCGCAGGCCCAGCAGGCGCTGCCCAACGTGGTGATCCTGGCGACCGGCGGCACCATCGCCGGTGCCGGCGCATCGGCCGTCAACAGCGCGACCTACGCGGCCGCCAAGGTCGGCGTCGAGAAGCTGATCGCCGGCCTGCCCGAGCTGGCCAAGGTCGCCAATGTGCGCGGCGAGCAGGTGTTCCAGGTCGCATCGGAAAGCCTCACCAACGACAACCTGATGACGCTGGCCAAGCGCGTCTCGGCGCTGTCCAAGCAGTCGGACGTGGACGGCATCGTCATCACCCACGGCACCGACACGCTGGAAGAGACCGCCTACTTCCTGACGCTCACCGTGCACACCAACAAGCCGATCGTGGTGGTCGGATCGATGCGCCCGGGCACGGCCCTGTCGGCCGACGGCGCGCTCAACCTGTACGACGCGGTGAACGTGGCGGGCAGCAAGGACGCGATGGGCAAGGGCGTGCTGGTGACGATGGGCGACAACATCGACACCGGCCGCGACGTGAGCAAGAACGTCAACATCAAGACCAGCGCGTTCTCCAGCCAGTGGGGCCCGCTGGGCATGATCGTCGAGGGCAAGAACTACTGGTTCCGCGCGCCGGTGAAGCGCCACACCACGAACTCGGAATTCAACATCGACACCATCACCGCGCTGCCGCCGGTCGAGATCGCCATGGGCTACGAAGGCGTGTCGTCGGTGGCCATCGACGCGATCGCCAAGAGCGGCGCCAAGGCGCTGATCCACGGTGGCACGGGCAATGGCTCGGTGGCCGACCGCATCGTGCCGAACCTGCAGAAGGCGCGCAGCGACGGCGTGATCGTGATCCGCAGCTCGCGCGTGCCCGACGGCTTCGTGATCCGCAATGCCGAGCAGCCCGACGACAAGTACGACTGGGTGGTGGCGCACGACCTGCGCCCGCAGAAGGCGCGCATCCTGGCGATGGTGGCTCTCACGAAGACCAACAACACCAAAGAGCTTCAGCGCATCTTCTGGGAATACTGATCGACGGTCAGCGCGCGGTGCGGCGCTTGCGGTGCCGCGCGTATTCCAGGCTGCTCACGCACACCAGCAGCCAGCCCAGGCCGGTCAGCAGGCCGGCCGCGACATCGCTCGCGAAGTGCACCTGCAGGAAGATCCGGCTGCAGGCGATGGTGACGATGGCCGCCACTGCGGCCATGGCGGCCGGCACATGCCAGCGCGCCGGCAGCAGCCGCAGCGCCAGGTACAGCAGCATCCCGTAGCTCACGATCGCGCCCGCGCTGTGGCCGCTGGGAAAGCTGAAGCTCGTCTCCAGCGCAAGCCCGTGGTCATGCACCGGCCGGGCCCGCGCAAAGATGTGCTTGAGCGCGGGGTTCAGCACCACGATGCCGCCGAGCGCGGTCACCCAGCCCAGCGCCAGGCCGCGGTGCGCGTTGCGCCACAGCAGCAGCGCGACCAACCCGCACACGGGCGCGAGCAGTTGCGCATCGCCCAGGTGCGTGAGCCAGCTGAAGCTCACGAGCGCGCCCCACGGCACATGGGCGGCGATGGCGTCGGCCAGCGCCTGGTCGGCGCGGCCCATGGTGCGGCCGTCGCCGAGGTGCGAGGCGATCCATGCAACCAGAAAAGCCGCCGCGAGGATCAGCACGAAGCCCAGCCCCAGGCCGAGCGCCAGGCGCGATTCGTCAGGTTCGCCGGTGTCGGGCAGCGGATGGCGCCGTTGCAACATCCGGCAGGCGAGGCCGGCGCCGAGCACCGAGACGGTCAGTGCGAGCGCGAACCAGGCCAGGGCGTGTTCGCCCAGCTGCTGTGCAAGAAGAACCAAGGGGGCTGAAGAAGAAAGAAGAAGGGTGTCCGCAGGAGGCATGCGGCGCAACCCTAAGGGGCCGTCGCGCGGCTGGCAAGCGGAAGCCGCAATAGGTCGACGCGCGTGAAGGCTTTGTCTGCCGCCGAATGGTCCCAGCGCTCGACCACGCACACGCGCTGCGCGCCGTCGCCGGACGCTTCCGCGCGCAGCACGTTCACCGAATTGGGCGCGTCCCAGCGCACGCGCGTCGACACGGCGGTGCCGGCCTGCACCGCCCAGGCCGTGGGCGGGCAGCCCGGAAAACGCTCGTCCAGCGGGCGCACGAAAGGCAGGTGGATGTGGCCGCCGACGATCAGGTCGGCGCCCGCCGCCGTCCAGCGCGCGACCGCCGCCGCGCGCCCGTGCAGTCGGTTCTGCCGGTCTTCGGGCCGCGTCACCAGCACCGGCTGGTGCGTCACGACCACGCGCACCTGCCGGGGCGAAGCCTGTGCCAGCCGCGCCGCCACGCGCTCGACCTGCGCCGGCGACACCTCGCCGTCCTCGTGCCGGTACCAGCGCGTCGTGTTGACCGTGACCACCAGCCAGTCGTCGCAGGCGAACACCGGCTCCAGGTCGGCGCCGAAGGCCTCGGTGTAGCGGCCATAGGGCGAGAAGACGCGCGCCGCCAGCTGGAACAGCGGGATGTCGTGGTTGCCCGGAATCGCGACCACCGGCGCCGCCAGCCGGTCGGCGAAGGCGCGCGCCGCCGCGAACTGGCGGCGCGTGGCGCGCTGCGTGATGTCGCCCGACAGCAGCACCGCCTGCGGCGCCAGCGTGTGCGCCAGGCGTTCGAGCGCCTGCAGCACCTCGGGCTGCTCGGTGCCGAAGTGCGGGTCGGACACTTGCAGCAGGCAGCTCATGGCCGTGCCGCCTCCAGCTCGGGCGCGCTGTCGGGCCGCACCAGCCACAGCGGGTCGGGCGCCACGCGGAACAGCAGGGGCATGTCGACCCAGTCGATCTCGCCGTCGGTGGCGATCTTCACGCGGCGCGGCGTGCGCAGCCGGCCGGCTTTCACCGTCATCGATTCGAAGGGGAAACTCAGCACCTCGTCGGCCTCGCCCAGCCGGCCGAGCGCGCCGCGCACCAGCAGCCCGGGCATCGCCAGCAGGCCGACCGGCTTGAGCGCCACGGCGGTCAGCCGGCCCTGCTCGGGCGCCTCGGCGTGGTCGACGCCCGCCTGCATCAGCTGCAACGGGTTGTTGCCCACGAACAGCGTGGGCGTGCGGATGTCGCGCTCGTGGCCGTGCGAGGCGATGCGCAGCTGCCAGTGACGATGGCGCCCGCGCAGCACCGTCAGCAGGCCCGAGTAGAAGGCGATCCAGCGGTGGCGGCCGAAGCGTGCCTTGTGGCTCTCGCGCTCCTCCAGCAGGTCGGCATACAGGCCCATGCTGGCGTTCACCAGGAACACGCGGTCGTTCACCAGCCCCACCTGCACCGCCCGGGGCTGCTGCGTGAGCAGCACCTGCAGCGCCTGCGCCGTGTCGCGCGGGATGCCGTGGGTGCGGCTGAAGTAGTTGAAGGTGCCCTGCGGCAGCACGCCGAAGGGGCAGCCGCTGCCGAGCGTGGCCTGGGCCACGGCGTTGATGGTGCCGTCGCCGCCCGCGGCTACCACCACGCCGCCCACGGCCCGGGCCCGTTCGACCGCTTCGCGCGCCAGCGCCTGCACGCGGCCGGGGCCGTCCACGAGGAACACGCGGTGCCGGCGGCCGTCCGAGGCAAAGGCGTCGTCGATGACCTGCCGGGCCTGCGCGGCGTCTTCGCTGCCGGAGCCGGCGTTGAGCACGATGAAGAAAGGAGTGTCGGGGCCGATGTGGGGCGATGCCATGCAGTGAGAGAGGGGGAAAGCGCAGGAAAGTGCCGAAAGCGGCGGGAAACGCAAAAAAGCGTGCGGGGCCGGGCTTTGTCCCACAGCCGCGCGGGCTGTCGCGGCAGTCGGCATCCCGAGCGGCTGTGGGAGAGATGCCCTCCCGCGAACGTAAAATCGTCGCCTTTCGCGGCGTGTGCCGCGCCACCGTCCCGTCCAATGTCCGGCCCCCGACGCCGGCCAGCTTCATGTTGACCTTCCAGCAAATCATTCTCAAACTGCAGTCGTACTGGGCCGACAAGGGCTGTGCGCTGCTGCAACCGTACGACATGGAAGTGGGCGCGGGCACCTCGCACACCGCCACCTTCCTGCGCGCGCTCGGCCCCGAGCCCTGGAAGGCCGCCTACGTGCAGCCCAGCCGCCGCCCCAAGGACGGCCGCTACGGCGAGAACCCCAACCGCCTGCAGCACTACTACCAGTACCAGGTCGTGCTCAAGCCCGCGCCCAGCAACATCCTCGAGCTCTACCTCGGCAGCCTCGAGGCCCTGGGCTTCGACCTGAAGAAGAACGACATCCGCTTCGTCGAAGACGACTGGGAGAACCCCACGCTCGGCGCCTGGGGCCTGGGATGGGAGGTCTGGCTCAACGGCATGGAAGTGACGCAGTTCACCTACTTCCAGCAGGTCGGCGGCATCGACTGCAAGCCGATCACCGGCGAGATCACCTACGGCCTGGAACGCCTGGCCATGTACCTGCAGGGCGTGGACAACGTCTACAACCTGACCTGGACCGACGGCCTGAGCTACGGCGACGTCTACAAGCAGAACGAGGTCGAGCAGTCGACCTACAACTTCGAGCACAGCGACGCCGAGTTCCTCTTCACCGCCTTTGCCGCGCACGAGAAGCAGGCCAAGCACCTCATGACCGAGCAGCTCGCGCTGCCGGCCTACGAACAGGTGCTCAAGGCCGCCCACAGCTTCAACCTGCTGGACGCGCGCGGCGCGATCAGCGTGACCGAGCGCGCGGCCTACATCGGCCGCATCCGCAACCTCGCGCGCAGCGTGGCGCAGAGCTACTACGACAGCCGCGAACGCCTGGGCTTCCCGATGGCCCCGCGCGAGTGGGTGGCGCAGATGCCCCCGAAGAAAGCCGCCTGAGCGATGACGACCCCCATGAACAACAAGAACTCCCTGCTGGTTGAACTGTTTGTCGAAGAGCTGCCGCCCAAGGCGCTGAAGAAGCTCGGCGAGGCTTTCGCGGGCGTGCTGCGCGACCAGCTCGTGGCCCAAGGCCTGGCCGAAGCCGGCTCGGTGCTCACGCCCTACGCGTCGCCGCGCCGCCTGGCCGCCCACCTCACGCACGTGGCCGAGCGCGCCGCCGACAAGGCCGTGTCGCAAAAGCTCATGCCCGTGGCCGTGGGGCTCGATGCCTCGGGCCAGCCCACGCCCGCGCTGCTCAAGCGCCTGGCCGCCCTCGGCGCCGACGCCTCGGCCGTGCCGGGCCTCAAGCGCGCCATGGACGGCAAGGCCGAAGCCCTGTTCTACGAAAGCACCGCCAAGGGCGCCACGCTGGCCGAAGGCCTGCAGAAGGCGCTGGCCGAAGCCATCGCCAAGCTGCCGATCCCCAAGGTCATGAGCTACCAGCTCGAAAGCGGCTGCGAGCTGCCCGGCTGGAGCAGCGTGAGCTTCGTGCGCCCCGCGCACGGCCTCGTGGCATTGCATGCCGACACCGTGGTGCCCATCGAGGCGCTGGGCCTGAAGGCCGGCCGCGAGACGCACGGCCACCGCTTCGAGGCGGCGGTCGACCCCGTGGTGCTGCGCGATGCCAACAGCTACGCCCTGCAGCTGCAGGACGACGGCGCCGTCATCGCGAGCTTTGAAGCGCGCCGCGCCGAAATCGCACGCCAGCTCGCGGCCGCCGCCGTGACGGTGGGTGGCGGCTCGGTGCCGATCCACGACGACGCGCTGCTCGACGAAGTCACGGCACTGGTCGAGCGCCCCAACGTGCTGGTCTGCAGTTTCGAGCGCGAGTTCCTCGAAGTGCCGCAGGAGTGCCTCATCCTCACGATGAAGGCCAACCAGAAGTACTTCCCGCTGCTCGACGCGCAAGCCAAGCTCACCAACAAGTTCCTCGTCGTGAGCAATATCAGCCCCGACGACGCGAGCGCCGTGACCGGCGGCAACGAGCGCGTGGTGCGCCCGCGCCTGGCCGACGCCAAGTTCTTCTTCGACCAGGACCGCAAGAAATCGCTGGCCTCGCGCGTCGAGTCGCTGGGCAAGGTGGTCTATCACAACAAGCTCGGCACGCAGGGCGAACGCGTGCAGCGCGTGATGCACATCGCGCGCGGCATTGCCGAAAAACTCGGCGACGCGACGCTCGCCGCGCAGGCGACCCAGGCCGCCCAACTGGCCAAGGCCGACCTCGTGACCGACATGGTCGGCGAGTTCCCCGAGCTGCAGGGCACGATGGGCCGCTACTACGCGCTGCACGACGGCCTCGACGCCGCCGTGGCCGACGCCATCGAAGACCACTACAAGCCGCGCTTCGCCGGCGACGAGCTGCCGCGCAACAGCGTGGGCCTCGTGGTCGCACTGGCCGACAAGCTCGAAACGCTGGTCGGCATGTTCGGCATCGGCAACCTGCCCACCGGCGACCGCGACCCGTTTGCGCTGCGTCGCCACGCGCTGGGCGTGATTCGCATGCTGATCGAGAAAGACCTCGCGTTGGGGCTCGATGCGTTGCTGCAGGACGCCGCTGCGCAGTTCAGTGCCATCGATGGTTTCGACAGCAGCAAGGCCACGGTCGAACTGCGCGATTTCATCCTCGACCGCCTCGCCGGCAGCCTGCGCGAGCAGGGCGCGAGCGCGCAGGAAGTCGATGCCGTGCTGGCCCCGCTTCCGCAGCGCCTGGGTGAAGTGCCCAAGCTGCTGGCCGCCGTGCGCGCCTTCGCCGCACTGCCCGCCGCCGCCGCGCTGGCCGCGGCCAACAAGCGCATCGGCAACATCCTGAAGAAGGCGCCCGAGGCCGACGCACACGTCAGCGAGCTGCTGCTGCAGGAGCCCGCCGAGAAGGCGCTGCACGCCGCCATGGCGCAAGTCGTGCCCGCTGCCAACGCCCAGTTCGACGCGGGCGACTACACCGGCTCGCTGCAGACGCTGGCCGCGCTGCGCGAACCGGTCGACGCGTTCTTCACGGACGTGATGGTCAATGCCGAGCAGGCCGACCTGCGGCTGAACCGCCTGGGCCTGCTGATGTCGCTGCACAGCGCGATGAACCGCGTGGCGCAGCTCGAGCGGCTGGCTGTCTGACCCCGTGCCCCATCCCTCCACCAGGAGCGGTTCCGCCATGAAGCTCGTCATCCTCGACCGCAACGGCACGATCAACGTGCACCGCGAAGATTTCGTCAAGAGCGACATCGAGTGGACGCCGCTGCCCGGTGCGCTCGAGGCCGTGGCGCGCCTGAACCATGCGGGCTGGCACGTGGTGGTGGCGTCGAACCAGTCGGGCCTGGGCCGCGGGCTGTTCGACATGGCCTCGCTCAATGCCATGCACGCCAAGATGCACAAGATGCTCGCGGCCGTGGGCGGCAAGGTGGATGCGGTGTTCTATTGCCCGCACAGCCCCGACGAAGGCTGCGACTGCCGCAAGCCCAAGGAAGGGCTGTTCCTTCAGATCGGCGACCGCTTTGGCATCGACCTGAAGGGCGTACCGACGGCGGGCGACAGCCTGCGCGACCTGCAGGCCGGCGCCGCTGCCGGCTGCGAACCGCACCTCTTGCTCACGGGCATGGGCGCGGCGTGCCGCGGGGTTCACCCGCTGCCTCCCGAATATCCGGCGGACACGAGGGTGCATGAAGACCTCGCCGCCTTTGTCGACTTTCTGCTCGCGCGCGAAGCGCGGGCTGCACTGCAGGTGGCTGTCTGATGGCGTTTCTCCGTTCCGTTCTCCACGCCCTGTGGATGCTTGTCACCGTGGTGCCCTGGGGCATCATCATGTGCGTCAGCTCGCTCTGGAAGCGCGGCATTCCGCTGTACTGGATGGCCGAGCAATGGCTCAGCTGGGCCATCGGTGGCGCGCGCGTGCTGCTGGGCATCAAGACCCGCGTGACCGGCATGGAAAACCTGCCGACCGACCAACTCGCCGGCGCGGTGCTGCTGGTGAAGCACCAGTCCACGCTCGAGACTTTCCTCATGCCCACGCTGATGCCGCATCCGCTGGCCTTCGTTTTCAAGAAGGAACTGATCTACGTGCCGTTCTTCGGCTGGGCGATGGCGCGGTTGGACATGATCCACATCGACCGGAGCCAGCGCGCGCAGGCGTTCAACAAGGTGGTGAACCAGGGTCGCAAGCTGCTCGCGCAGGGCATCTGGATCATCATGTTCCCCGAAGGCACGCGCATTCCGCGTGGTCAGAAGGGCACCTACAAGAGCGGCGGCACGCGCCTGGCCTGCGAAACCGGCGTGCCCGTGATCCCCATTGCCGTCACCTCGGCCAAGGTCTGGCCGCGCAAGGCCTTCATCAAGCGCCCCGGCGTGGTCGACGTGTCGATCGGCCCGGCGATCTCGAGCGTGGGCCGCAAGCCCGACGAGCTGATGCGCGAAGTCGAAGCCTGGATCGAGGCCGAGATGCGCCGCCTCGACCCCGAGGCCTACAGCGACAGCCCGGCGCAGCCGCAGCAGACGTTGCCGCGCGAAGCGGGCTGACGCGCCAACCTCAGACCCGGGCCCGACATGCGGGGAATGTTGCAGTTCACGATGGACCTCTTCGAGGGGCTGGGGAGCACGCCGGCGCCTGCTGCTGCGCCGCCGCGGCGGCCGCGGAAGAAGGCGCCAGCGCCTGTGCCACCTGCTGCTCCCGCGCCGGTGGTGGCTGTCGCGCCTTCACCTGTCGGACCCGTTGATCCGCGTCCTGCGGTGCCGTTGGCTGACACACTGACGCTCGCGAATTTCACACATCCGCAGGCCACGCGTGAAGTGGTGTTGGGGTCGGCGCGCGTGGCCTACGAATTCAAGCGGGGGCAGCGCAAGACCATCGGTTTTCTTGTGGGTGCCGAAGGTTTGTCGGTGCGTGCGCCGCGGTGGGTCACGCTGCGCGATGTCGATGCGGCGGTGCGTGAGAAGGCCGACTGGATTCTGCGCAAGCTGGCGGAGACGCAGCAGCGCAATGCGCGGGTCGAGGCGACGCGGATTGCCTGGGAAGATGGGGCGGAGTTTCCTTTTCTGGGGGAGCCTGTGGTGATTCGGCTGGATCCGAAGCACGGGTTTGCCAGTGTGGGAGGGACGCTCGATCCTGCTGTCGAAGGCGGTGGGCCGCGGACTCTGCGGTTGGCTGTGGCGCAGAACGCTGCGCCTTCGCAGATTCGGGATGCGGCGCAGGCCTGGTTGATGCGGCAGGCTCGCAAGCTGTTCATCGAACGGCTGGATCACTTTGCGCCGCTGCTGGGGGTGTCATGGCAGAAGCTGTCGCTCTCCAATGCGGCGACGCGGTGGGGGAGTGCGAGTGCGGATGGGTCGATTCGACTGAACTGGCGGTTGATTCACTTTCGCTTGCCGGTGATCGACTACGTTGTTGCGCATGAGTTGGCGCATCTGCGGGTGATGGATCACTCGCATCGGTTTTGGGAAACGGTTGAAAGCGTTGTGCCTGACTATGGGGTGCTGAGGCAGCAGTTGAAGGATGAGGCTGTGCCTCGGTGGGGCTGACTTTTCTTGTTTGCTTCCCGGGGCCGGGAGTTCCGCCCGGCGGCGGACTCACTTTCTTTTGCTTCGCCAAAAGAAAGTAAGCAAAGAAAAGGCGACCCCACTGTCTGCGTCCCTCCGCTTCGCTACGGGCAACCTGCGGTGCTCACGTTTCGCGGGGTCTCGCAGAACTCGCTTCGCTCAAACAGCTGCGAGCCCTGATCCGCGAAACGCTGCGCTCCTCGGCGCAGCCAGAGGGGCTTTGATACCGAGCGGGCCGTCGCTTCGCTCGGCCCGGGAATTTCCAACAGCCAAATCCCGTGCCCGTGCCCGTGCTGGTGCTGGTACTCGTAGGCACATCTGCACTCGCTCGCGTCTGTGCCTGCGTTCGCGCTCCAACCACCGCCGCTACCAATCCCAGCCGCAGCAGGCGCGAAGCGCCTGCTGCGGCCCACTGGCCGAGCGAAGCGATGGCCCGTGGGTATTCAAACCCCTTCTGTATGCGCCGAGGAGCGCAGCGTTTCGCGGATCAGGGCTCGCCCTTGTTTGAGCGAAGCGAGTTTGGGCGAGACCCCGCGAAACGTGAGCACCGCAGGTTGCCCGAAGCGAAGCGGAGGGACGCAGACAGTAGGGTCGCCTTTCTTTTGCCTACGCTTCTTTGGCGAAGCAAAGAAAAGTAGGTCGCCCGCCGGGGCGAGACCCGGCCCCGGGAAGCAACTTCACAACGCAGTCCAAAAACCTAGCGAGCGTGCGTAACCCCGCCGTCCACCACCAGCGTAGACCCCATCACATAGTCCCCAGCCCGCGAAGCCAGGTAGATGGCGGCACCAGCCATGTCCTCAGGCGTACCAATGCGCCCAGCAGGAATCCGTCCCTTGACCTCATCCCCATGATCCCGCGCATCCTTGTTCATATCCGAAGCAAACGCCCCAGGCGCAATCGCACTGACCACGATCCGGTCCTGCGCCAACCGCAACGCCATCCGCCGCGTCAACTGAATCAACCCCGCCTTGCTAGCCGCATACGAGTAAGTCTCCTGCGGATTCACAGAAATCCCGTCGATAGAAGCAATGTTGATCACCTTCGACAGATGATCCGTAGCCGCCTTCTTGAGCATCGGCGTCAGTGCCTTCGTCAGGAAGAAGGGCGTCTTCAAGTTCAGGTCGACGACCTTGTCCCAGCCACTCTCCGGAAACTCTTCATACGGCGCGCCCCAGGCAGCCCCAGCGTTGTTGACCAGGATATCGAGCGACCCTTCATGCTTCGCATAAGCATCGACCAGCGCCTGAGCCCCTTCCACAGTAGAAACATCAGCCGGCAGCGACACGCAATGCCCAAAAGCCGACAGCTCCTTCGCCGTCTGATCGCAAGCCGCCGCCTTGCGCGCCGAGATGTACACGCGCGCGCCTTGCGCCAGGAAGCCCTCGGCAATCATGCGGCCGATGCCGCGCGAGCCGCCGGTGATCAAGGCGCTGCGGCCCTTCAGCGAGAAGAGTTGGGTGGTGTCCATGTGCGTTTGTCTCCTGAGTGGTGGAAGAGAGGAAGTTCAATTCCCGTCAGGAGAAAGCTTAGTCCGCGACGCGCCCGCGCCGCGTCACCTAGGCGGCAGCAGGAGCAGAAGGCAGCGCCAGCCGGCGCGGGCTCTCGAAGGTGCGCAAGGCGCCATTCAGCGGGTCGACAAAAGCCAGCGACCGCGCCAGCAGCTGCAGCGGCCTGTCGAAGTCGTCAATCCCCGCAGGCTGCAGCGTGGGATAGAACGGGTCGTTCACGATCGGCAGGCCCAGCGCCTGGCAGTGCACGCGGAGCTGGTGCTTGCGGCCGGTGACGGGCGAGAGTTCCAGCAGCGCATGGCCGTCGCGCGCCTCGCGCAGCACGATGCGGGTTTCGGAATTCGGCTCGCCAGGCGCTTCGCGCATCCGCATGAAATGGTCGTCGTCCACCAGCCGGCTGCGGTACACGGCGGGCACCGACGACACGCCCTCGTGCCACGGCACGACGGCCTCGTAGTGCTTGTCTATGCGCCGCTCGGGAAACATCGCCTGGTAGGCGCCGCGCGTCTCGCGGCGCACCGAGAAAAGCACCAGCCCCGAGGTGTTGCGGTCGATGCGGTGCAGCGGCACGAGGTCGTCCAGGCCGAGCTTGCGCTTCAGGCGCACCAGCAGGCTCTGCTGCACGTACTTGCCGGTGGGCGTGACGGGCACGAAGGGCGGCTTGTCGACCACCACGAGGTCGTCGTCCTGGTGCAGCACCAGTTCTTCGAAAGGGATGGGCGTCTCGGCGTCGAGCGCGCGGTAGTAGTACACGCGCAGCGGTGACTCGTAGCGCCGCGTGGCGGTGATGGGCACGCCGTGCTCGTCGCACACGTCGTTCGCTTCAATGCGGGAGAGCCAGGCCTCGCGCGAGATGGCGGGAAAACGCTCGACGAGAAAGTCGGCGATGGTGGGCCAGGGGCCGTGAGGCAGCGAAACGCAGCTCGGGCTCACGCCGTCGCGCGTGGGCATCGGAACGGGGAAGCGGGGGCGCGTCATGGTACGGCGGCGTCCAGCACCGGCAGCACCTCGGCGAACGATGGCCGTGCCGCCACGTCGGCTTGCAGGCAGCGCGCCGCGAGCGTGGTCAAAGTCGAAGAAGAAACCGCATCGTCACAGCGCTCGGCCAGTTCTTCGAGCAGGCAACCGAAGGCGCGCATCTCCACGCCTTGCAGTGCCTTCGCGTGCGCCGGGTCGAGCGCGCCCGTCATCCAGGCCGCACCGAAGTCGCCGAGCCGCCCGCCGTCCTGCGCGTGCCACAGGATGTTGTGGGCGTACAGGTCGCCATGCAGCAGGCCGCGCGCATGCAGGTGCGCCATGGCCGCCGCGATGTCGCGCGCGATGCGCAGCGCGGTGCCGCTGGTCCAGCGTGCGTCGTCGGTATAGACATCGCGGGTGCACGAGGCCAGGCTCGGTGGCCCGGCCAGGGTGATGAACGACGGTGGCACCAGCGCCATCACCAGGCCCTCTGTGCCGTCGGGGTGGCCGTCGATGCGGCCCTGCGCGGCGATCAGCGTCGGGTGCGCGCCGGCCGCGATGCAGGCCGCCATCTCGCTGTGCGGCCAGCCGTCGCTGGTGACGGCGCCCTTGAACAGCTTGACGGCCACGGGCAGTGCGGCGTCGTTCGGCGTGGCCAGCGTGGCGCGGTGGATCACGCCCGAGGCGCCTTCGCCGAGCTTCGGGCCGAGTGTCAGGTTGCGCCAGTCGACGTGCGGCACGGTGGGCGCGTCGATGGCGGCGTCTTCGGCCTGGGTGTCGAACGGGTTGCCCGCGCACGCCAGCCAGGCCAGGCGCGGCAGCGTGTGCAGCCAGTCGGGGAGCGCCTCGAAGCGGTTGGCCGACAGGCGCAGCAGCTCGATCTGCCGGCAGCGGGCCACCGACGGCGGCAGGGCGCGCAGGCGGTTGCCGGCCAGCATCAGCTTCTGCATGCGGGTGCAGTCGCCGAGGGTGTCGGGCAATTCTTCGATCGCGTTGTCGGTCAGGATCAGCCAGCGCAGCGAGGGCGGCAACGCCTCGGCGGGCACGTGCGCGATGCGGTTGGCCTTGAAGCCCACGATGTCGAGCTGGCGGCACTGGCCGATGGAGGCCGGCAGTTCGGTGAACCGGTTGTCGGAGCCGAACAGCACGCGCAGCTTGTGCAGCCGGCCGAGGTCGTCCGGCAGCGCACTGAGCGCATTGCCCGTGAGGTTCAGCGTTTCGAGGGTGTCGGCGAGCGCAAAAATCTCGCGCGGGAACTCGGTGAGTCCGCACGAGAGGTCCAGTCGTCGTGCGCCAGCCAGCCGGCCGGCGCGCAGCTCAGCCAGCGTGTCCATGCGGGAAGTCTACCCAGCCGACGCTACCTGGCGCCGAAGCGGTAGATGCCGTCGGCATCCAGCGTGCGCTTCACCTGCCCCGAGAACCACAGCAGGTGCAGGTGGGCCACGGTCTCGCCCATGGCGAAGGTGATCTGGTGCAGGTCGAGCTCGCGCTTGAACAGGATCGGCAGGCCCTCCGACGCCGTGATCGGGCGCGCGAGGCAGGCCTCGAGCAGCTCGGCCAGGCGGTCGCGGTGGTGCTCCTGCAGCTGGTCGACGCGGCGGTGGATGCCGGTGAAGGGCTTGCCGTGCGAGGGCAGGCCCAGCGTGTCGGCCGGCAGGGCCTTGAACTTGTCGATGCTGTCCAGGAACAGGCGCAGCGAATTGGCCTCGGGCTCGCCCGCGTGCACGCTCACGTTGGTCGAGATGCGCGGCAGCATCATGTCGCCGCCCAGCAGCAGCTTCGGCTCGGCGCAGTACAGCGCGATGTGCTCGGGCGCATGGCCGTAGCCGCTGATGCAGCGCCAGTCGCGTCCGCCGATGGTGACGATGTCGCCGTCCATCATGCGCACGTAGCGGGCGGGCACGCTGGGCACCATGTTGGTGTAGTAGCTGGTGCGCGCGCGGATCTTGGCGATCGACTCGGGGTTGGTCAGGCCGTGCGAGGCGAAGAAGTCGGCCGCCGCGTCGCCGCCCGCGAGCGTGTCGCCGGCGCTGCACAGCACGCGTGCCACGTGGTAGTCGGTGGCGCTGATCCACAGCGGCGCGTTCCAGCGCTGGCACAGCCAGTCGGCCAGGCCGATGTGGTCGGGGTGCATGTGGGTCACGATCACGCGCAGGATCGGCAGGCCCTGCAGCTGGGTCTCGAAAATCTGCTCCCACTGCGCGCGGGCCTCGTCGTGCGCGATGCAGCAGTCGACCACCGTCCAGCCCTCGACGCCGTCGACTGTGTCGCGCAGCAGCCAGAGGTTGATGTGGTCCAGCGCAAAGGGCAGCCGCATGCGGATCCAGCGCACGCCGGGCGCGACTTCCAGTGCTTCGCCAGCGGCGGGCAGGGTGTCGCCCAGGGGGTAGTGGAGTTCGCGTTCGAGGAGGTTCATGTATGATTGACGTTTACGTAAACGTCATGGTTTGAGGCATCATTGTAGAGAATGCGCCGCCAACCTGCTGTCGCCCCCGCAACCCTTGCCGCCCATGCCCGCGCAGACCTTCACCATCAGCCAGCTCGCCAAGGAGTTCGACCTCACGACGCGCGCCATCCGCTTCTATGAAGACATGGGCCTGCTGTCGCCGGAGCGGGCCGGCCTGCAGCGCGTGTACAGCGCGCGCGACCGGGCGCGGCTCACGCTCACGCTGCGCGCCAAGCGCCTGGGCCTGACGCTGGTCGAGGCGAAAGACATCCTGGACATGTACGACAGCCCGCGCGACACCGTGCCGCAGCTGGAAAAATTCCTGGGCGTGCTCGGCGCCCACCGCGCGCAGCTCGAGGCGCAGCTGGCCGAACTGCAGGCCAACCTCGCCGAAGTGCGCGAGCACGAGAAAAAGGGTCGCGCCACCCTGACCAGGGCGCAGAAGGCCGCCAAGGCCGTCCAGGACGCCCGAGGTGGCGAAAACACGCCCGACACGACGACTCACTGACAATAGACCACCATGCCCTCCGACAACCTCGACGACCTCTTTGCCCACAACCGTGCCTGGTCCGCCCAGATGGAGCGTGACCGGCCCGGCTTCTTCACCGGCCTTGTCAAGCAGCAGACGCCGCGCTACATGTGGATCGGCTGTTCCGACAGCCGCGTGCCCGCCAACCAGATCACCGGGCTGGAGCCGGGTGAGGTGTTCGTGCACCGCAACGTCGCCAACATCGTGGTGCACTCCGACCTCAACGCGCTCTCGGCGATCCAGTTCGCGGTCGAGCACCTGAAGGTCGAGCACATCATGGTGGTCGGCCACTACGGCTGCGCCGGCGTCAAGGCCGCGCTCAGCGGCAAGCGCATCGGCCTGGCCGACAACTGGATCCGCCACATCCAGGACGTGCGCGACCGCCACAGCGTGATGCTCGACAGCCTGCCCGAAGACGTGCGCGTCGATGCGCTGTGCGAGCTCAACGTGGCCGAGCAGGTGGTCAACGTGGCCGTCAGCACCGTCATGGTCGACGCCTGGGCGCGCGGCCAGAAGGTGCGCATCCACGGCTGGACCTTCGGCGTGCACGACGGCCTGCTGCAAGACCTCGGCCTGAGTGTCGAGGGCGACAAGCCGCTCGACGCCATCTACAAGGCCGCCGTGCAGCGCATCCGCTACAAGTGGAGCAAGCCGGCCGGCGCCTCGCCGTCGGCGCAGGCGGGTGCCGACGGCACCGAAGGCACCGAGACGCCGCCAGCCGCCTGAGTTCGCTGCCGCTGCCATCGCCGCCCCCGTCGGTATTGCCGCCATGTTCCCGCAGCGCCTCGATTCGCCGCTGGCCTACGACATCGCGAAGGCGATGATCGACGGGTTCAACCGGCACTACCGGCTGTTCCGCGCCGAATCGGCGCGCGCCAAGCACCGCTTCGAAACGGCCGACTGGCACGGCCAGCAGCGGGCGCAGCGCGAGCGCATCGAGTTCTACGATCTGCGCGTGAACGAGGCCGTGGCCCGGCTCGAAAAAGAGTTCAAGGCCGGCGACCAGCCCATGGAGGTCTGGCACCAGGTCAAGCTGCACTTCATCGGCCTGCTGGTGAACCACCACCAGCCCGAGCTGGCCGAGAGTTTCTTCAACTCGGTCACCACGAAGATCCTGCACCGGGCCTACTTCCAGAACGACTTCATCTTCGTGCGCCCGGCCATCAGCACCGAGTACATCGAGCCGCGCGGCGCACCCACCTACCGGCCGTACTACCCTTCGCAGGCGACGCTGCCCGACATCATCGAGCAGATGCTCGACGACTTCGCGCTGCAGGGCAGCTACGCCAACAAGCGGCGCGACGCCGAGCGCGTGGCGCACGTCATCCTGAACCGCTTCCACCAGGTCAAGCTGCGCGCCAACTTCCAGCTGCAGGTGCTGTCGGGCCTGTTCTACCGGAACAAGGGCGCGTACGTGGTCGGCAAGATCATGAACGGCTTCACCGAGATCCCGTTCTCGCTGCCCATCCTGCACGACACCCACGGCAAGTTCTACATTGACGCGGCGCTGTTCGGCGAGGACGACCTGCAGATGCTGTTCAGCTTTGCGCGCGCCTACTTCATGGTCGACATGGAAGTGCCCTCGGCCTGGGTGCAGTTCCTGCGCTCGCTCATGCCGCGCAAGCCGCGCGCCGAAATCTACAACGCGCTCGGCCTGGCCAAGCAGGGCAAGACGCTGTTCTACCGCGACTTCCTCTCGCACCTGAACTACTCGAGCGACCGCTTTCGCATCGCGCCCGGCATCAAGGGCATGGTCATGCTGGTGTTCGACCTGCCCTCGTTCCCCTTCGTGTTCAAGGTCATCAAAGACTTCTATCCGCCACAGAAAGACACCACGCGCGAGCAGATCAAGGGCAAGTACATGCTCGTGAAGCAGCACGACCGCGTGGGCCGCATGGCCGACACGCTCGAGTACAGCAACGTGGGCTTTCCGCTCGACCGCTTCGAGCCCGAGCTCATCGAGGAGATCCGCAAGTTCGCACCCAGCCAGCTCGAGATCGGCGACCGCGACGGCAACGGGGAGATGGAGGTCGTGCTCAAGCACGTCTACATCGAGCGCCGCATGATCCCGCTGAACATCTACCTGCAGGAAGCCTTCGACACGCTGGCCCACCCCGAGAGCCCGGCCCAGGCCCGACGCGCCAAGGACCAGCTGGAGCATGCGGTCATCGAGTACGGCAACGCCATCAAGGACATGGTGGCCGCCAACATCTTCCCCGGCGACATGCTGTGGAAGAACTTCGGCGTCACGCGCGGCGGCAAGGTCGTGTTCTACGACTACGACGAAATCGAATACGTCACCGACTGCAAGTTCCGCAAGGTGCCCACGCCGCGCAACGAAGAAGACGAGATGAGCGGCGAGGTCTGGTATTCGGTCGGCCCGAAGGACGTGTTCCCCGAGACCTTCGAGCCCTTTCTGCTGGGCAACAAGGACGTGCGCGCCGCCTTCATGGCGCACCACGCCGACCTGCTCGACGCCGCCTTCTGGCAGCACCACAAGGAACGCATCCAGGCCGGCCAGATGCTCGATGTGTTCCCGTACGAAGAGTCGCAACGCTTCCAGCATGAAGGCCACGCGACGCATTTCTGACCGCCCGTTTCTGATTCCGTTTTCGTTTCTTTTCTGATTTCACTTTCACATTCCTGAAGGAGACCTCCATGTCCGAATCCATCGTCATCGTCGGCGCCGCCCGCACCCCCATGGGTGGCTTCCAGGGCGACTTTTCGTCCCTCTCCGCGCACGATCTGGGCGGCGCGGCCATCAAGGCGGCTGTCGAGCGCGCCGGCATCGCGCCCGAGAGCGTGGGTGAAGTGCTGTTCGGCAACTGCCTCATGGCCGGCCAGGGCCAGGCCCCGGCGCGCCAGGCGGCCTACAAGGGCGGCCTGCCTGACAGCGCGGGCGCCGTCACGCTCAGCAAGATGTGCGGCTCGGCCATGAAGGCCGCGATGCTCGCGCACGACCTGCTGCTGGCCGGCACGCACGACGTCATCGTGGCGGGTGGCATGGAAAGCATGACCAACGCGCCCTACCTCATGCTCAAGGGCCGCGGCGGCTACCGCATGGGCCACGACAAGATCTATGACCACATGATGCTCGACGGCCTCGAAGACGCCTACCAGCCGGGCCGCTCCATGGGCACCTTCGGCGAAGACTGCGCCGCCAAGTACAACTTCACGCGCGAGCAGCAAGACGCCTTCGCCATCGCCAGCGTGCAGCGCGCCAAGGCAGCCACCGAGTCGGGCGCCTTCAAGGACGAGATCACGCCCGTCACCGTGAAGGGCCGCGGCGGCGACACCGTCATCTCCATCGACGAAGGCCCGGGCAAGGTCAAGCTCGACAAGATCCCCACGCTCAAGCCCGCGTTCAAGAAAGAAAACGGCACCATCACCGCCGCCTCGAGCTCGTCGATCAACGACGGCGCCGCCGCGCTGGTCATGATGACCGAGTCGCATGCGAAGAAGATCGGCGCCAAGCCGCTGGCGCGCATCGTCGGCCACGCCACGCACGCACAGCAGCCCGAGTGGTTCTCCACCGCGCCGGTCGGTGCCGTGCAGAAGCTCTTCGCCAAGACCGGCTGGAGCGTGAAGGACGTCGACCTGTGGGAAGTGAACGAAGCCTTCGCCGTCGTGCCCATGGCCCTCATGCACGAGCTCGACGTGTCGCACGACATCGTCAACGTGAACGGCGGCGCCTGCGCGCTGGGCCACCCCATCGGCGCCAGCGGCGCGCGCATCATGGTCACGCTGCTGCACGCGCTGAAGGCGCGCGGCAAGAAGCGCGGCGTCGCCACGCTGTGCATCGGCGGCGGCGAAGGCACCGCCGTCGCGCTCGAATTGCTATAACGCCAGGAGCCGCCGGCGCCCGGGAGAGGGCGCCGGCCGGTTTCCACCCCGGACAGTTCAAACAAAACCATGCGTAGAGCAGGAGATTTCATGCGCCCATCCATTCACCGTACCGCCGTTGCCGCCGTGCTCGCTACCGCCTTCGTGGCCGGTGGCGCCTGGGCCCAGAAGCGCGACAACGTGCTGTTCCAGGCCGCCACCGACGAGCAGCCGGCGGTGATCAAGACGCTCGAGAAGCTCGTCAACATCGAGACCGGCACCGGTGACGCCGAAGGCATGGCCGCCGCTGGCGCATACCTCGAAGGCGAGCTGAAGAACCTCGGCTTCACCGTCACGCGCAGCAAGTCGGCCGGCCTCGTGGTCGGCGACAACATCGTGGGCAAGCTCAAGGGTCGCGGCGGCAAGAACCTGCTGCTCATGTCGCACATGGACACCGTGTACACCAAGGGCACGCTCGCCAAGGCGCCCTTCCGCATCGAAGGCGACAAGGCCTACGGCCCCGGCATCGCCGACGACAAGGGCGGCAACGCCGTCATCCTGCACACGCTCAAGCTGCTCAAGGACTACGGCGTGCGCGACTACGGCACCATCACCGTGCTGTTCAACACCGACGAAGAAAAGGGCTCCTTCGGGTCGCGCGACCTGATTCAGGAAGAAGCCAAGCTGGCCGACTACGTGCTCTCGTTCGAGCCCACCAGCGCCGGCGACGAGAAGATGTCGCTCGGCACCTCGGGCATCGCCTACGTGCAGGTCAACATCACCGGCAAGGCCTCGCACGCGGGCGCCGCACCCGAGCTGGGCGTGAACGCGCTGGTCGAAGCCTCCGACCTCGTGCTGCGCACCATGAGCATCGACGACAAGTCGAAGAACCTGCGCTTCAACTGGACCATCGCCAAGGCCGGCAACGTGTCGAACATCATCCCGGCCAGCGCCACGCTGAACGCCGACGTGCGCTACGCACGCAACGAAGACTTCGACGCCGCCATGAAGACGCTCGAAGAAAAGGCGCAGCAGAAGAAGTTGCCCGAGGCCGACGTCAAGGTGCTCGTCACGCGCGGCCGTCCGGCCTTCAACGCGGGCGAGGGCGGCAAGAAGCTCGTCGACAAGGCCGTGGTCTTCTACAAGGAAGCCGGCGGCACCGTGGGTGTTGAAGAGCGCACCGGCGGCGGCACCGACGCAGCCTACGCGGCGCTCTCGGGCAAGCCCGTGATCGAAAGCCTGGGCCTGCCCGGCTTCGGCTATCACAGCGACAAGGCCGAGTACGTCGACATCAGCGCCATTCCGCGCCGCCTGTACATGGCCGCGCGCCTGATCATGGACCTGGGCGCCGGCAAGTAAGCCTCGCACCCACCGACAAGAAAGAACTGGAGACAACGCCATGCTGCTCAGCGCAGACCAGGAAGCCATCCGCGACGCGGTGCGCGATTTTTCGCAAGCCGAGTTGTGGCCCAACGCCCCCAAGTGGGACCGTGACCACAGCTTTCCGAAGGAAGTGCACCAGGGCCTGGCCGCGCTGGGCGCCTACGGCATCTGCGTGCCCGAGGAGCATGGCGGCGCGGGCCTCGACTACCTCACGCTCGCACTCGTGCTCGAAGAGATTGCGGCCGGCGACGGCGGCACCAGCACCGCCATCAGCGTGACCAACTGCCCTGTCAACGCCATCCTCATGCGCTACGGCAACGCGCAGCAGAAGAAGAAGTGGCTCGAGCCGCTGGCCCAGGGCCAGATGCTCGGCGCCTTCTGCCTCACCGAACCGCAGGCCGGCAGCGATGCCTCGAGCCTGCGCACCACCGCGCGCAAGGACGGCGACGGTTACGTGATCGACGGCGTGAAGCAGTTCATCACCAGCGGCAAGAACGGCCAGGTCGCCATCGTCATCGCGGTGACCGACAAGGGCGCCGGCAAGCGCGGCATGAGCGCGTTCATCGTGCCCACCGACGCGCCCGGCTACAACGTTGCGCGTTTGGAAGACAAGCTCGGCCAGCACAGCAGCGACACCGCGCAGATCAACTTCGACAGCTGCCGCATTCCGGCCGAGAACCTCATCGGCGCCGAAGGCGAGGGCTACAAGATCGCGCTCGGCGCACTCGAAGGCGGGCGCATCGGCATCGCCGCGCAGAGCGTGGGCATGGCCCGCAGCGCCTTCGACGTGGCCGTGGCCTACGCCAAGGAGCGCCAGGCCTTCGGCGGCGCCATCTTCGACCAGCAGGCCGTCGGCTTTCGGCTGGCTGAATGCGCCACGCAGATCGAAGCCGCACGCCAGCTCATCTGGCACGCCGCCAGCCTGCGCGACGCCGGCCGGCCCTGCCTGAAAGAGGCCGCCATGGCCAAGCTCTTCGCCAGCGAAATGGCCGAGCGCGTGTGCAGCGCCGCCATCCAGACGCTGGGCGGCTACGGCTACGTGAACGACTTTCCGCTGGAGCGCATCTACCGCGACGTGCGCGTGTGCCAGATCTACGAAGGCACGTCGGACATCCAGAAGCTGTTGATTCAACGCGCGCTCGCCTGATCGATCACGTGAGCCGGCGCCGCGGCCGACCCTGGGGCTCGATCGCCGCGGCACTCGTGCTCGCGGCGCTGGCCGCCTGGAGCGTCGTCATCGAGCCGCGCTGGGTGGCCGCGCGTGTCGAGCCCTTGGGATCGGCGCAGTGGCAGCCCCCGGCCGGCCTGAAGGTCGCCGTGGCCAGCGACTGGCACCTCAGCACGCGCTCGCTGTGGCGCGTGACCAGCGCCGACCGCGCCGCGGCCATCGTCGACCAGATCAACGCGGCGCAGCCCGGCGTGATCCTGCTGCCCGGCGACTTTTTAGCGGGCTCCGGCGACGACGAAGACTTTTCCATCGAAGCCATGGCCGCCGTGCTCGGCCGCCTGAAGGCGCCGCAGGGCGTGTACGCGGTGCTCGGCAGCCACGACTGGTGGCACGACGGCGAACGCACCGCCAAGGCCCTGTCCGCGCAGGGCATCCGCGTGCTGGAGAACGCCTCGGTGCGCCTGCCCGGGCACGACCTCTGGGTGGTCGGCATCGGCGACGACTCCACCGGCCATTCGCAGCCCGACAAGGCCCTGGCCGGCCTGCCGCCCGGCGCCGCCACGCTGGTCATGATGCACGACCCTTTTAGCTTCGCCGGCATGCCGCGCACGCGGGGCCTCGTGGTGGCGGGGCACACGCACGGCGGGCAGATCAGCGTGCCGGGCTACGGCGCACTCGTGGTGCCCGGGCGTGCGCCGCGTGAATGGGCTTATGGCTGGATCGCGCACAAGGACAACAAGCGCATGTACGTGACCAGCGGGCTTGGTGTGAGCATCCTGCCGGTTCGGTTCAACATGCGGCCTGAGTGGGTGATGTTTCGGTAGGGTGGCGTGGGCGCTTGACGGGCGTCGTGGAGGCCGCGAACATTGCCGTCGCCTTGTGAGATGCAAGGCCGGGTTTAGCAGCCCGCTGACATCCTGCGCAGCAATCCTTGGAGGCCTATGGCCAATGCTTCAAGCGCAGTCACCGACGCCGGTTGTTCCTGTGCGTCTTCCCGTTCCAACGCTCAATTCAAACCCTTCGAATGGGTGCAAGGCGAACGGCTCCCTCCTTCACTGCAAAGCCACGCGGCGTTTCTCAACGAGGCGCGCGATGTGGTGCAGGGCGCGCAGACGTTGGTTCAGTTGCTCGAATGGGATGAGGATCGGCGCGACGCCGCTTCTTCTGATGCAGGCTCCGCGCCGCTTTTCGATGCATGCCAGCGCAGTTCGCTGCAGCGGTTTCTTGCGGTCTCGCTGGGGCTGCTGCATGCGCGGATTGAAGCGCAGTGTGAGGCGTTGACTGAGTAGGAGCGCGACGCAGGGGCGTTCTTCTCGTTTCAGAAGACATGGGCCTGTGCATTTCGGTTGCCCCGCTTTCGGCCAGGAGCGGGCATTCAAGTGCGTGAATCCGTTTGAGTCGCAAAGCCACCCAAACAGGTCGGATGTGCCGCAAGACTTCATTCGGACTTCATCAAGCTCGAACCCACCCGCGATAGCCTGCGACAGCAATGTCGCTCTTCGTACGTAGGCTCAAACCAAATGGCACAAGCTCGGCAAGTTGAGGGCAACCGAACGCCGATCTTGGCACGCCTGCTGGGGCTCCTTTGCGTGGCGATTTCTTGGTTCGCTCTGATCCTCGCGGCACCGATCTTTGTCATCGCGTGTTTTGATGCCACGCACCTGACGCATCGAATCAGCCCCTCCGAGCAAGATCACATCGAAATCGTTTCCCGTTACGCACGGACTTTCATCGATCAGAACAAAAGACTCCCGGACCACGACGAGTACCGAAATTGGGTGGTCGCCACTGACAAACAGCAAGGGACGCATCTCGATGGGCTCGGGTACTCCTTGCACACGGAATGCGCGAAAGAGATCGGGGACTTCTGTGTGGGCTTCTTGGCCGACGATGTCTGGGTGACCTACAGGTCAGGGCAGGCAAGCCGTGCGGAGGTGGCGATCGATGGCCGTCTGGGCGAGGCATGGCTCGAAGGAGGTGCCTTTGCGGGACTACTGGCCATCGCCGTCTTCTTCAGGCGGGCTGCCAGTGTCAGGCGGAGGTCTTCGCAAATTGAATGACTTCTTCAGAGATGCTGCTATGTCTCTTGCGGGCCCTGAGCCGACTACGGGGCCTCTTCCCAAAAGCGGCCCTTGATTCAAAACGGATTGATCGGTGCCCGAAACATACAGTCGGCGGGCCCGGTCCCTGTCTACGGGCAACGCTATAGTTTGCTGACTTCACACTTGCCGGGTTTAGCGGATTTTTGTACCTGGGTTTTAAACAGGCATCCCTGTGCAAATTCAGGCCACAAGCCACTTACAGGAGGAATGAGTGTCCAGAATATCTCGCACGGTCCAGTTTATTTCGCAAGGTTTGCGAGATACATCACCCGGCAAGCCGGGCGCCGCCTCTCATGTCAAACGTTAGACCGCAGGCAGCTCATGGTCGACTACCCAACGCTCGAGACATCCCGACTCACCCTGCGTGAGATTCTGGAATCGGATGCGGAAAGTCTCCTTCAAATCCATGGTGACCACGAGCACATGCGATGGTTCGGGTCGGATCCGATTCCCAATCTTGAGGACGCCAGGAAGCTAGTCGCTACGTTTGCGAGCTGGCGGAAAGAGCCGGTTTCTGGAGCGCGCTGGGCCATGGAGCTGAAAGACCGACCAGGACTGATTGGTACGTGCGGCCTGTTTCGCTGGAATCGAAACTGGAGATCCTGCGTAGTCGGATACGAAATCGCTCCGGCGCATCAGGGGCGTGGATACGTAAGAGAAGCGCTAGAAGCAGTTATCACGTGGGGGTTCCGAGAGGTGCAACTAAATCGAATCGAGGCGCAGGTGCACCCTGACAACAAGGCGTCTCTGGCATTGCTCGCAACGCTTGGCTTTCTGCAAGAGGGGCATCAACGGGATGCAGGGTACTGGGCAGGCCGGCACCACGACCTTCTGCAATATGCTTTGCTTAAGGCTCAGTGGAGTACAACGAGTGTGGTCTAACAGGTCGTTCGACACGGACACGCAGCGGCTGTGCGCCGCAGGCTGTGTACGTGAACATACGTCTTGCGGCGCAACGCCACTGCGCACCGGTCAACTCCGACGTTGAGTGTCCGCTTTACCTAAGAGCCACCGACTGCTCCTGGCCGGTTGCAGGCAGACAAAGCTACTGTGCGTGGACTCTGAATCCCAAGTAGAGAAAAAACGCCACAACCGCCCCGACGATGGCAAGCCCAACCGACCACGGAATGTCCATGTCACTGCGCTCGCGACGCGAGACGCCATCCATACGGGTCAGCATCGTGCGTCGCTGGTCCGGCGTGTTGATGAGGAACTTGACGACGCCTGCAATGCCGCAAAGCGCAACGGCACCCCCGATGATCATCAATCCCCAGACTTCCATATTGAACGTGAGGGGAAATGCACCATCGGCGCTTGCGACAAAGGGTTCACGTCCCCTTCGCGTGACAACGATTTGTCCGGCGCGCCATGCGTTGAATCCGTGCAGAAAGGCAAAGACGCCCAAGGAGAGTGTCGCAGCGAGCAGGAAGAACAGCTTGAGGAATCGCAAAAGCATGCTTTGGTGTTCAGCTTGAAGGAACGAAACGCCGGACGACTTTAGCGGCACAAGCCATTGGCGCAAGAGGCCCCGGCGCCTTTGGCCCCGGCAGGTCCTCGCAAAGCGGGCATGCCCGAAGCCCCCCCACACCCCACCTTCAACCCCCGCCGCGCCAAGTGTTCCAATAGAGCCCTTCATGAGCGCCACCGACCCCACTCCCGGCCCCTGCCCCTGCGGCCGCACCGACCGTCGCGACAAGCCCATCGGCTACGCCCTGTGCTGTGGGCGCTACCTCGACGATTTCGAGAACACGCTGGCGCCCGACGCCGAATCGCTGATGCGTTCGCGCTATTCGGCCTTCGTGCTGGCGCGTGCCGATTACCTGCTCGCCACCTGGCATGCGTCGAAGCGGCCGGCCTCGGTCGAGTTCGAGCCGGGTGTCAAATGGCTGGGCTTGGACATCCGCTCGCGCTCGGTGCTCGACGCCGACCACGCCGAGGTCGAGTTCGTCGCCCGCCAGCGAGGCGCGACGGGCGTGGCGTTCCGCCTGCACGAGCGCAGCCGCTTCGTGCGCGAGGACGAGCGCTGGTTCTACGTCGACGGCGACCTGCACCAGCCCCCGGGTTGACGGCGGCGGGCTTCGGCCCGCACAATCGGCCCCGCTCCGGGGTGCACACATGTGGTGTGCTGAGATGGCAAAGCTGCCGACCCGCGAACTTGATCCGGGTCATACCGGCGTAAGAAGAGCTGCACTCCCTGACTTCGGTCCGTCACTCCCTTTTTCGGTGGCGGGCCTCCCGAGGTCCACGAGCGATTGCGGAGCACCCTTTCCCTCAACAAGGAGTGCCTCCGATGAATGCCCCCGACAAGTTCACCTCGCTGCTGTCGCTGACGCGCGAACCCTTTCCCGCCTCGCACAAGTGCGTCATTCCGGGCAGCCGGCCCGACCTGTTCGTGCCCGTGCGCGACGTGGCGCTGACCAACGGCGAAACCGTCTCCCTGTACGACACCTCGGGCCCCTACACCGACCCGAAGGTCGAGATCGACGTGCGCCGCGGCCTGCCCGATGTGCGCAGCGCCTGGGTCATCGAGCGCGGTGACACCGAAAGCTACGAAGGCCGCACGCACCACGCGCTGGACGACGGCGCCAAGAACGAAGACCGCGACGCGCAGCGCCTGGCCGAGCTGCGCGCCGGTGCCTCGGCGTTGCAGCGCACGCCGCGCCGCGCCAAGTCGGGCGCCAACGTCACGCAGATGCACTACGCGCGCCGAGGCATCGTCACGCCCGAGATGGAATACGTGGCCCTGCGCGAGAACGGCAAGCGCGAGTGGATGGCCGAGTACCTGGCCAACGAGGAGCGCGCCAAGCGCGTGGCGGGCAACCCGATGGGCGCGAGCATTCCGCGCATCATCACGCCCGAGTTCGTGCGCGACGAAGTGGCCCGTGGCCGCGCGATCATTCCCGCGAACATCAACCACCCCGAGGTCGAGCCGATGGCCATCGGGCGCAATTTCAAGGTGAAGATCAACGCCAACATCGGCAACTCGGCCGTCACCTCGAGCATCGAGGAAGAGGTCGAAAAGCTGGTGTGGGCCATCCGTTGGGGCGCCGACAACGTCATGGACCTGTCGACCGGCAAGAACATCCACACCACGCGCGACTGGATCGTGCGCAACTCGCCGGTGCCCATCGGCACGGTGCCGATCTACCAGGCGCTCGAAAAGGTGGGCGGCGTGGCCGAAGACCTCACCTGGGAAATCTACCGCGACACGCTCATCGAGCAGGCGGAGCAGGGCGTCGACTACTTCACCATCCACGCGGGCCTGCGCCTGCCGTTCATCCACCTCACGGCGGACCGCATGACGGGCATCGTGTCGCGCGGCGGCTCGATCATGGCCAAGTGGTGCATCGCGCACCACAAGGAGAGCTTCCTCTACACGCACTTCGAGGACATCTGCGACATCATGAAGGCCTACGACGTGAGCTTCTCGCTCGGCGACGGCCTGCGCCCCGGCTCGGGTGCCGACGCGAACGACGAGGCGCAGTTTGCCGAGCTGCGCACGCTGGGCGAGCTCACGCAGATCGCCTGGAAGCACGACGTGCAGACCATGATCGAAGGCCCGGGCCACGTGCCGATGCACATGATCCAGGCCAACATGGACGAGCAGATCAAGCACTGCCACGAAGCGCCGTTCTACACGCTCGGCCCGCTGACCATCGACATCGCACCGGGCTACGACCACATCTCCAGCGCCATCGGCGCCGCGATGATCGGCTGGGCCGGCACGGCGATGCTCTGCTACGTGACGCCCAAGGAGCACCTGGGCCTGCCCGACCGCGACGACGTGAAGCAGGGGATCATTGCCTACAAGATCGCCGCGCACGCCGCCGACGTGGCCAAGGGCCACCCGGGTGCGCGCTCGCGCGACGACGCCCTGAGCAAGGCGCGCTTCGAGTTCCGCTGGCAAGACCAGTTCAACCTGGGCCTGGACCCCGACACGGCGCGCGAATTCCACGACGAGACGCTGCCGAAGGATTCGAGCAAGGTGGCGCATTTCTGCTCGATGTGCGGCCCCAAGTTCTGCTCGATGAAGATCACGCAGGAAGTGCGTGAGTACGCGGCCAAGAAGGGCGTGGCGGAGCGCGAGGCCGTGGTCGAGGGCATGGAAGAGAAGTCGAAGGAATTCATGGCCGGCGGCGGCGAGATGTACATCCCCATCCGCCCCGTCGCCTGAGGCGGTGAATGACCCGATAGCCTGAGTCTGCCCGTGCGGAAAGGGGGCGTTGCTACCATGGGGCCAGACCCCTGAACTCCAGCCTCGCAATGACCCCTTTCCCCTTTTCCGCCGTTCTCTTCGATTGCGACGGCGTGCTCGTCGATTCCGAACCCATCACCAACCGCGTGCTTGCCGACATGCTCGGCGAACTCGGCTGGCAGCTCACGGCCGAGGAATCGATGAACATCTTCACCGGCAAGGCCGTGAAGGACGAGACGGCGCTCATCGAGGCCAAGACCGGCTTCAAGATCACCGACGACTGGCTGCGCGGCTTCCGCGCCCGCCGCAACGAGGCGCTGGACCGCGACCTCGTCGCCATTCCCCATGCGCCCGCCGCCATCCGCGAGATCCATGCGCGCCTCAAGGGCCGCATCGCCTGCGCTTCGGGCGCCGACCGCCACAAGGTCGAGCTGCAGCTGGCCAAGGTCGGCCTGCTCGACTGTTTCGAGGGCCGCATCTTCAGCGGCCACGAGATGCCGCGCTCCAAGCCGCATCCCGACGTGTACCTGGCTGCGGCGGAAGCGCTCGGCGTCGATCCGAAGCGCTGCGCGGTGGTCGAAGACACGGTCACCGGCGCGATGGCCGGCGTGGCCGCGGGCGCCACGGTGTTCGGCTACAGCACGGGCGAGTCGGGTCACAGCGGTCCGGGCGCGCTGCGCGCCGCGGGCGCTGTGGCCGTGTTCAGCGACATGACCGGGCTGCCCGCATTGCTCGCCGGCTACGGCCTGCAGGCGGCCTGAGTTTCTGGTGCAATGACGCCCGTCAGCGTGTGGCGCGCCCGTCGCCTTCACGCGCTCCTTCCCACGAATTCGCAAGGACCCCGCCCATGACCTCCGAGTACCAGACCGAGCAACCCGACCGCAGCGAGATCGACGCGCTCCAGGGCCCGGCCGTGGTGGAGTTCGGCACCAACTGGTGCGGCATCTGCAAGGCCGCGCAGCCGAACATCGCCGACGCCTTTGCCAAGTACCCGAACGTGCGCCGCATCAAGGTGGAAGACGGCAGCGGCCGCCCGCTGGGGCGTTCGTTCAACGTGCGGCTGTGGCCCACGCTGGTGTTCATGCGCGACGGGCAACAGGTCGCGAAGCTGGTGCGGCCGGAAGACAGCCAGTCGATCGCCGATGCGCTGGCGTTGATCGATTCGCCGGCCTGAGTTCCGTTATTCAGGGCGACGCTCCCGCCGACGGGGAGCCTTGCTCCGCGAATGTCCCCCGGGGCTTCGCCCCTCCTCCTTGATTTCGCTGCGCAA
>NZ_JBXAIT010000009.1:188755-189388 GCF_058796495.1 Variovorax sp. GW823-FHT04B03 | reverse complement strand
GACAGGCTCGAGATGCCGCTGGTCGCCGTGCTCAGGCCGGACGACGTCGAGGTCGAGAGGCTGCTGACGTTGCTATTGGTCGTGCTCAAACCAGTCGACAGGCTGTCGATGCCACTCGTGGCTGTGCTCAAGCCGCTCGACGTGGAGGTCGAAAGGCTACTGACATTACTGTTCGTCGTGCTCAGACCCGTGGACAGGCTGGAGATGCCGCTGGTCGCGGTGCTCAGACCAGACGACGTCGAGGTCGACAGACTGCTGACGTTGCTGTTGGTCGTGCTCAGGCCCGTCGACAAACTGGAGATGCCACTGGTCGCAGTGCTCAGACCGCTCGAGGTAGACGTCGACAAGCTATCGATGCTGCTCGTGGCCGTGCTCAGGCCCGACGACGTAGACGTCGAGAGGCTGTCGATACGACTATTGGTGGTGCTCAGACCCGAGGACGTCGAGGTCGACAGGCTGCTCACGTTGCTGTTCGTCGTGCTCAGGCCCGTCGACAAGCTCGAGATGCCGCTGGTCGCGGTGCTCAGACCGCTCGACGTAGACGTCGAGAGGCTGTCGATGCTGCTCGTGGCCGTGCTCAGGCCCGACGACGTAGACGTCGAGAGGCTGTCGATACGACTATTGGTGGTGCTC
>NZ_JBXAIT010000009.1:0-188657 GCF_058796495.1 Variovorax sp. GW823-FHT04B03 | reverse complement strand
GCTCGACGTAGACGTCGAGAGGCTGTCGATGCTGCTCGTGGCCGTGCTCAGGCCCGACGACGTAGACGTCGAGAGGCTATCGATTCGACTGTTGGTCGTGCTCAAACCACTGGACGTCGAGGTCGACAAGCTGCCCACGTTGCTATTCGTCGTACTCAGGCCCGTGGACAGGCTGGAGATACCGCTCGTGGCCGTGCTCAGTCCCGACGACGTAGACGTCGAGAGGCTGTCCAGGTTGCTGTTGGTGCTGCTCAGAGCCGTGGACAGGCTCGAGATACCGCTGGTTGCCGTACTCAGGCCCGACGACGTCGAAGTCGACAGGCTGCTGACATTGCTGTTCGTGGTGCTCAGACCTGTGGACAGGCTGGAGATACCACTGGTCGCCGTGCTCAGGCCCGACGACGTAGATGTCGAGAGGCTGTCGATGCGGCTATTGGCCGTGCTCAGACCCGACGACGTCGAGGTCGACAAGCTGCCCACGTTGCTGTTCGTGGTGCTCAGGCCCGTGGACAAGCTGGAGATGCCGCTGGTGGCAGTGCTCAGGCCCGACGACGTGGAGGTCGACAAGCTGCTGACGTTGCTGTTCGTCGTGCTCAAGCCCGTGGACAGGCTCGAGATTCCGCTGGTCGCCGTGCTCAGACCCGACGACGTCGACGTCGAAAGGCTGCTCACGTTGCTATTCGTAGTGCTCAGGCCTGTGGACAGGCTGGAGATGCCGCTCGTGGCCGTGCTCAGGCCGGACGACGTCGAAGTCGACAGGCTGCTGACGTTGCTGTTCGTTGTGCTGAGGCCAGTCGACAGACTGGAGATGCCGCTGGTTGCGGTGCTCAGACCCGACGACGTGGAGGTCGACAGGCTGCCGACATTGCTGTTCGTTGTGCTCAGGCCAGTCGACAGACTCGAGATGCCACTGGTCGCCGTGCTCAGACCACTCGACGTCGATGTCGAAAGGCTGTCGATGCGGCTGCTGCTGGTGCTCAGTCCGGACGACGTGGAAGTCGACAGGCTACTGACGTTGCTGTTCGTGGTGCTCAGGCCAGTCGACAGGCTGGAGATGCCGCTGGTGGCCGTGCTCAAACCGGACGACGTCGAAGTCGACAGGCTGCTGACGTTGCTGTTGGTCGTGCTCAGGCCGCTTGAAGTCGACGTCGACAGGCTGTCGATGCGGCTGCTGCTGGTGCTCAGGCCCGACGATGTGGACGTCGACAAGCTGCCAACGTTGCTGTTCGTGGTACTCAGACCTGTGGACAGGCTGGAGATCCCGCTCGTCGCTGTGCTGAGGCCCGACGACGTCGACGTCGACAGGCTGTCAATGCGGCTGTTGGTCGTGCTGAGGCCAGACGACGTGGAAGTCGAAAGACTGCCGACGTTGCTGTTCGTGGTGCTCAGGCCAGTCGACAGGCTCGAGATGCTGCTCGTGGCCGTGCTCAGACCCGACGACGTCGAAGTCGACAGGCTGTTGATGCGACTGCTCGCCGTGCTCAGGCCCGACGATGTGGAGGTCGACAGGCTGGCGACGTTGCTGTTCGTGGTGCTCAGGCCAGTCGACAGGCTGGAGATGCCGCTGGTGGCCGTGCTCAAACCGGACGACGTCGAAGTCGACAGGCTGCTGACGTTGCTGTTGGTCGTGCTCAGGCCGCTTGAAGTCGACGTCGACAGGCTGTCGATGCGGCTGCTGCTGGTGCTCAGGCCCGACGATGTGGACGTCGACAAGCTGCCAACGTTGCTGTTCGTGGTACTCAGACCTGTGGACAGGCTGGAGATCCCGCTCGTCGCTGTGCTGAGGCCCGACGACGTCGACGTCGACAGGCTGTCAATGCGGCTGTTGGTCGTGCTGAGGCCAGACGACGTGGAAGTCGAAAGACTGCCGACGTTGCTGTTCGTGGTGCTCAGGCCAGTCGACAGGCTCGAGATGCTGCTCGTGGCCGTGCTCAGACCCGACGACGTCGAAGTCGACAGGCTGTTGATGCGACTGCTCGCCGTGCTCAGGCCCGACGATGTGGAGGTCGACAGGCTGGCGACGTTGCTGTTCGTGGTGCTCAGGCCCGTCGACAAGCTGGAAATGCCGCTGGTCGCCGTACTCAAACCGCTCGACGTGGAAGTCGACAGGCTGTCCAGTTCGCTGTTCACCGTACTCAAGCCCGTGGACAGGCTCGAGATGCCGCTGGTCGCCGTGCTCAAACCGGTCGATGTGGAGGTCGAGAGGCTGTTGAGGCGGCTGTTGGTCGTGCTCAGGCCGGACGACGTGGACGTCGACAGGCTGCTCACGTTGCTGTTCGTGGTGCTCAGGCCGGTCGACAGGCTGGAGATGCCGCTCGATGTCGAAGTCGACAGGCTGCTGACATTGCTGTTCGTTGTACTCAGCCCTGACGACGTCGAGGTCGACAGACTGTTGACGCGGCTGTTGGCGGTGCTCAGCCCCGAGGACGTGGAGGTCGACAGCGACCCCACCGTGCTGGCGACCGAGTACAACTGGCTGCCATTGATCGCATCGGTCGAGGTGGAGGTCACCTGGCCCGCCGCCACATTGGTGATCTGGCGCTCAGCGCCCGCCGAACCAACGCTCACGACACTGGTCGGTGTGGCGCCGGCAAACCCGCCCAGCACAACCCCGTTGACCGTCGCATTGGCAGTCGGAACCGCCGCGGCGGTCACGCTGTTACTACCAAGCGCGACGCCGTTGTCGTTGCCGGCGCTGGCTCCCGTGCCGATCGCCACGGCGTTGGCGCCGGCGCTCTTCGCGCCGCCATCCACCGTCAGGTTGCCGCCGATGGCCACGCTGTTCGTTCCGCTGGCATTTGTCGCCCGGCCGATGGCCACGGCCTGCTCGCCCGACGCGACCGAGCCACCGTTGCCGGTTCCGTCCCCGCCCCCTACCGCGACCGATGAAGTCCCGCTGGCCTTGGCGTCGTTGCCCAGGGCGTAAGCCCCTTTGCCCGAGGCTTTGGCACCAGAGCCGATTGCCGTCGAGCTGTGAGAGCTCGCCTGGGCGTTGTTCCCGATCGCGAGAGAGTAATCAGCAATTGCATACGCACTGTTGTTGCCCGACGTGCCGCTGCCATTGCCATTGCCAATGGCGATGGCATTGGTCACCGAGTTCGGTGCGTACCCGCCGCCGAGCTGATAGGAAGCGTGTCCCCCCGTCGCGACAGCCATGAGCGTCGCCGCTGCGACTGCCGCTCGAACCAGCTTCGATGTGCTCTTCTTTCCCCTCGCCGAAGTGATTTCAGACGCCGCAACCCAGGCCCCCAGGGCTTCATTCCAGATACTTCGGTAAGACTTGTTCATATTCTTCGAGCTCGGTTCGCAGAGGGCGGGCGCGGTATCAACGGCGGAGGAAGGCAACGACCGCCCGCGGTTCGTCGCCCCAGCCAGGGTCGTAGTTACCCTGACGTTCACAATGGACGCGGTAATGTACGCAGCCGTTTACATTTGCAGCCATTTCGGTCTACCGGAAACCGTGAAATGATGATTTAGTTCACAAACTTTCACGATTGGCGACAAATCCGGGCGCGGCGATGCCGCTGTGGAACGTCGATCCGAACGCCCCGCCTAGAATCGCCGCCGCTGTCTGTCACAGCGGTTTTCCTCACAAAAGGTGCCCAATGAAGCCGTTTCTCCCCCGTTTCCTGGCCGCATGCACGCTGGCCCTGGCCGGTTCCTGCGCCCTGGCGCAGGACGGCAACTCCGCCGACGAACTCGTCCAGGCGGGCCTCAGCAGCCTCAAGCAGATCGACGAAAACCGGGCGGGAGAGATCTGGGACACCGCGTCGGCGTTTGTGAAGACTCGCTTTCCCAAGGCCGAATTCGTTGCCAACACGCAACGCTCGCGCCAGACCGTGGGCGTCGTGGCCCGCCGTGACTGGGCCAGCGTGACCCGCATCCGCTACCTTGACGACAGCACCGGCATCCCTGCAGGCCTGTACGCCAACGTCGACTTCGCCACCCGCCTGACCAACGACAAGACGGTCTTCGAAAAAGTCAGCTTCCGCCTCGAACCCCAAGGCTGGCGCCTGACGGGCTACGTCCCCCGCGAAAACCAATGACCACCGCCTCGGGTGCCGGCCTGCGCATCGGCATCACGATCGGCCTCCACCACGAGGCCGAGACCCTCTGGAACAACGGCATCAAGCAAAACGCCGTGTTCCTGGCAGAGGCGCTGAAGCACTGCCCCAGCGTCGCCTCGGTGGTGCTGGTCAACACCACCGCCACCCCCATCACCCCCGCCCTGCCCTGGGACCAGGCCCGCTGGCCGACCGTGACTTTCGAGGCGGCCAAGGACAGTGTGGATGTGCTGATCGAGCTGGGCGGCCAGATCGACGGCGACCAGACCGACCACCTCAAGCGCCGCGGCGCGCGGCTGGTGTCGTACTGCTGCGGCTTCGAGTACGTGCATGCGATGGAGTCGATGCTGTTCGGCAAGCCGCTGTGGGGCCGCAACCTGTTCATCAACCAGCGCTACGACGACATCTGGATGGTTCCGCAGGTGGCCCACATCAGCCAGCCGTACTTCGAGGTGCTGCGCCGCGCCGAGGCGCGCGCCGTGCCCTTCGTCTGGAGCCCGGTGTTCCTGGAGGAGCGCGCCCGCGCCCTGCCCGACGGCGGCGCGTACCAGCCGCGCAGCGGCCCGCGGCGGCTCAGCGTGATGGAGCCGAACATCAATGTGGTGAAGTTCTGCGTCTACCCCATCCTGATCGCCGAACTGGCCTACCGCGCCCGCCCCGACGCGATCGCGCTGCTGCAGGTCACGAACGTGGAGCGCATGGCCAAGGACAGCATGGAGTTCATCACGCTGATGAACCAGCTCGACCTGGTGCGCCAGCACAAGGCGGTCTTCCTGGGCCGGCACGAGACGCCGGTGTTCCTGGCGCAGAACACCGACATCGTGGTCTCCCACCAGTGGGAGAACCCGCTCAACTACTTCTACCTCGAGACCTGCTGGCAGGGCTATCCGCTGGTGCACAACGCCCACCTGTGCGCCGACCTGGGCTACTACTACGCAGAAAACGACGTGGCCGCAGGCAGCGCCCGCGTGCTCGAGGCCATCGACGGGCACGACGCGCAGGCCCAGGCCTACCGCGACCGGCAGCGCGCGCTCATCGCGCGCTACCTGCCCGGCGACGCGGTGGCCACGCAAACCTACGACACCCTGCTGCAAGGCCTGATGCAGCGCCCAGCCCGCTAGCCAGACCCGCGCCCCACGGAGCCCCTCGCATGCTCGACCCGTCCGAACTCCGGCACTTCTACCCCGTGATCGTGACGCCGAGCCACGACGGCAAGTTCTTCCAGAACTACGTGGCGTCGCTGCTGAACTTCACCATCAATGCCGAGCGCGCCGGCATGAGGATGCAGGTGCTGATGCACCAGGGCGAGAGCCTGGTCACGCGCGCGCGCAACAACTGCGTGGCCCAGTTCCTGGCCAACACGGAGTGGACCCACCTGTTCTGGATCGACGCGGACATCGGCTTCTCGGCCGAGGCGGCGTTCCGCCTGCTGCTGTCGGGCTACGACATCGCCGCCGGCGTGTACCCGCTCAAGCGCGAAGACTGGCCAGCCGGCGGCGTGGCGGCCGGCACCACGCAGCAGCAGTTCGAGGCCGCCTTCACGCGCTACACGGTCAATGCCAAGGCCGAAGAAGGCGCGTCGCAGATCGAGCTCGAGGTGCAGCCCGACGGTTTCATGAAGATGACCGAGGCGCCCACGGGCTTCATGGCGATCCGGCGCGGCGTGTTCGAGCGGCTCATGGCCGCCTACCCCGAGCTGCAGTACGTGCCCGACAGCATCGGCGAAGCCGACCGCGGGCTGCACTACCGCTTCTTCGACGTGATGGTCGACCCGGTCACGCGGCGCTACCTGTCGGAAGACTACGGCTTCTGCCGGCTGTGGTCGGGGCTGGGCGAGTCGATCTACATCGATGCCAATTCGAACCTGACCCACCAGGGTGCCAAGCTGTACCGCGGCGATTTCGCCCATTCGCTGCAGGCCTCGCTGCCCTACGCGGTGGGCGGCCCCGCCGGGATGGCGATGGTGCTGAAGGGCCAAGAGCACCTGAAGCCGAATCCGCCGCCGGGCTGACACCGGCAGCGAGCGCCCACGAAAAAGCCCCGCCGAAGCGGGGCTTTTTCATGAGGCCGGCGAATCGCTCGCCGGCTGCTACGACCCTCAGGCCGTGACCGTGTCCGCCACGCCCTTGTAGTCCTCGATCTTGTCGAAGTTCAGGTACTGGTAGATCTGCGCGCTGGACGCGTCGATCACGCCCGTGGCGGCCATGTACTCCTCGCGGGTCGGGATGCGGCCCAGTCGCGAGCAGATGGCGGCCAGTTCGGCCGAGCCCAGGTACACGTTGGTGTTCTTGCCCAGGCGGTTCGGGAAGTTGCGGGTGCTGGTCGACATCACCGTCGCGCCTTCGCGCACTTGTGCCTGGTTGCCCATGCACAGCGAGCAGCCCGGCATTTCGGTGCGCGCGCCCGCGTTGCCGAACACGCCGTAGTGGCCTTCCTCGGTGAGCTGCTGTGCGTCCATCTTGGTCGGCGGTGCGATCCACAGCTTGACCGGGATGTCGCGCTTGCCTTCGAGCAGCTTCGACGCGGCGCGGAAGTGGCCGATGTTGGTCATGCACGAACCGATGAACACTTCGTCGATGGTGGCACCGGCCACGTCGCTCAGCGTCTTCACGTCGTCCGGGTCGTTCGGGCAGGCCACGATGGGCTCATGGATCTCGGCCAGGTCGATCTCGATGACGGCGGCGTACTCGGCGTCGGCATCGCCCTTGAGCAGCTGCGGGTCCTTGAGCCAGGCTTCCTGCGCGGCGATGCGGCGTGCCAGCGTGCGGGCGTCGGCGTAGCCTTCGGCAATCATCCACTTCATCAGCGTGATGTTGCTGTTGATGTACTCCTGGATCGGTTCCTTGTTCAGGTGCACCGTGCAGCCAGCGGCCGAGCGTTCGGCCGAGGCGTCGCTCAGCTCGAAGGCTTGCTCCACCTTCAGGTCGGGCAGGCCTTCGATTTCGAGGATGCGGCCCGAGAAGATGTTCTTCTTGCCTTGCTTGGCCACGGTCAGCAGGCCCGACTTGATGGCGTACAGCGGAATGGCGTTGACCAGGTCACGCAGCGTGACGCCGGGCTGCATCTTGCCCTTGAAGCGCACGAGCACCGATTCGGGCATGTCCAGTGGCATCACGCCGGTGGCGGCCGCGAAGGCCACGAGGCCGGAGCCCGCGGGGAAGCTGATGCCGATGGGGAAGCGGGTGTGGCTGTCGCCGCCCGTGCCCACGGTGTCGGGGGTCAGCAGGCGGTTGAGCCAGCTGTGGATCACGCCGTCGCCCGGACGCAGCGAGACGCCGCCGCGGTTGGCCATGAACTCGGGCAGTTCGTGGTGCATCTTGACGTCGACCTTCTTGGGGTACGCCGCCGTGTGGCAGAACGACTGCATGACGAGGTCGGCCGAGAAGCCCAGGCAGGCCAGGTCCTTCAGCTCGTCGCGGGTCATCGGGCCGGTGGTGTCTTGCGAGCCCACCGAGGTCATCTTGGGTTCGCAGTACGTGCCCGGGCGAACGCCCGTGCCTTCGGGCAGGCCGCAGGCGCGGCCGACCATCTTCTGTGCGAGCGAGTAGCCCTTCTTGGTGTCGACCGGGCTTTGCGGCAGGCGGAACAGCGTCGAGACGGGCAGGCCCAGGGCCTCGCGCGCCTTGGCCGTCAGGCCACGGCCGATGATCAACGGAATGCGGCCGCCGGCGCGCACTTCGTCGAACAGCACGTCGCTCTTGACCTGGAATTCGGCGATGACCTTGCCGTCCTTCAGGGCCTTGCCTTCGTAGGGGCGCAGCTCGACCACGTCGCCCATGTTCATCTGCGTCACGTCGAGCTCGATGGGCAGTGCGCCCGAGTCTTCCATCGTGTTGTAGAAGATGGGAGCGATCTTGCCGCCGAGGCAGACGCCGCCGAAACGCTTGTTCGGCACGAAGGGAATGTCTTCGCCGGTGAACCACAGCACCGAGTTGGTGGCGCTCTTGCGCGACGAACCCGTGCCGACCACGTCGCCGGCGTAGGCCACGAGGTGGCCGCGCGCGCGCAGGTCTTCGATGAACTTCACCGGGCCGCGCTTGCCGTCTTCTTCAGGGACGATGCCGGGGCGGGCGTTCTTGTGCATCGCCAGGGCGTGCATCGGAATGTCGGGACGCGTGGTGGCGTCGGGTGCGGGCGACAGGTCGTCGGTGTTGATTTCGCCAGCCACCTTGAAGATGCTGACGGTGATGCTCTTGGGCACTTCGGGACGGCTGGTGAACCACTCGGCATCGGCCCAGCTTTGCAGCACGCCCTTGGCGTGGGCGTTGCCCTTGTCGGCCTTTTCCTTGACGTCGTGGAACTGATCGAACATCAGCAGGGTCTTCTTCAGGCCCTCGGCTGCGACAGCGCCGACTTCGGCGTCGTCCAGCAGGTCGATCATGGGGCTGATGTTGTAGCCGCCGAGCATGGTGCCGAGCAGTTCAGTGGCGCGGGCGCGCGAGATGAACGCGTTCTTCTCGGTGCCGTGGGCCACGGCCGCGAGGTAGCTCGCCTTGACCTTGGCGGCGTCGTCGACGCCGGCGGGCACACGGTAGGTGAGCAGGTCCAGCAGGAAGGCGCCGTCCTTGGCATTCGCGCTCTTCAGGAGCTCGATCGCTTCGGCGGTCTGCTTCGCGCTCAAGGGCAGCGGCGGGATACCGAGCGCGGCGCGTTCGGCAACATGATCAACGTAGGCTTGCAACATCTTCTTTTCTCCGGAAACTAGGCTATCGGGCGTGCGCTGCGGTCTCGAGCGGCCAAGCAAGAGCCGCGCCGCACCCCGGGTTCGGTGCTCTTCTTACTTCTTGGCTGCGTCGGCACCTTCGAAAAGGGCCTTCGGGGGGTTCTTCTTCATCTCGTCGGCAAAGGCGACCTGAGCGGCGGTCTGGCATTCGTCGGCAATGCGCAGGCCGGCCTTCTGGTTCATCAGCATCGACTTGTTGCCCAGCTGGAGCCACATGGCGCCGGCACGCGGGTCTTCGAGGCGGATGGCGCCGGTGCGGCTTTCGACCGGGTGCATGCGGTACTTCAGGCCCTTGGTGGTCACGGTGAAGAAGCCGGGCTTCTTCTCGTCGGGCGTGACGGTCACGTCGGCGCCGAGTTCGCACTGGGCCTTGCCGATGGACACACGCTGCGCCACGGCCAGGTCGGACTCGGACAGCACGATGTTGGTGTCGTCGGCGATCGGCGTGACCTCTTCGACAGCCTTGGCCGCCTTGCGGGTGACCTGGCGCTTCGGCGGGGTCTTCTTGGCTTCGGCCTTGGCAGCAGCCGGCTTGGTGGCGGTGGCGTTCTGCGCCACGGCGGCGAAAGGCAGGGCCAGCGCAACGGCGGCGATCAGTGCAATTTTCTTCATGAGCGGGGTTCCTTCAGGCTGATTCAGTGGGTTTCAGGAGACCGCGATGCAAACCAGGCTTTCGCCTCGGAGGGCAACGCGCGCCCTGTTGCGTGGGCGCGCGTCAGGACCTGCCAGAAGTGGCGGTAGCTCGCGCGGTCGTGCAATGTGCCATCAATTTGTGTCGGTGCCCAATCCGCGTCTGCGGCTTTTGTAATGATTTTTGTGGCAATTTGAATCTGCGCCTCGTCGGGCGCGAAGGCCTCGAGGATCGGCCGGATCTGGTTCGGGTGGATGCTCCACATGCGCGTGTAGCCGAATTCGGTGGCCGCCTTGCGGGCCGCCAGGCGCATCGCCTCGGTGTCGTTGAACTCGGTGACCACGCAGTGCGAAGGCACCTTGCCGTAGGCATGTGCCGCCGAGGCCAGTGCCAGCTTGGCACGCACGACCAGCGGATGGCTGAACTGCCCCGCCGCGCCCATGCCGTCGGCGGGAATGGCGCCAGCATGCGCCGACACGAAATCCATGAGGCCGAAGCTCAGCGACTGCACGCGCGGATGCGCGGCAATTTCGAAGGCGTTGTGCACCGCCAGGGGCGATTCGATGAGCACGTGCAGCGGCAGCGCGCCGGCATCGGCGGCGTCGAGCGCGGCAACAGCCTGACACACATCGGCCACCGATTCGACCTTGGGCACCATGAGGTGGCTCAGCCGATGGCCGGCGCGCCCGGCGATGGTGACCACGTCGCCGGCAAAGGCCGGGTGATCGACCGGGTGCACGCGCACGCCGACGCGCATGCCGGGCTGGGCAGCCAACGCGAGCTCGGTGACGAGCGCGGCATGCTCCGCCTCGCCGCCGACCGGGGCGCCGTCTTCGCAGTCGAGGGTGACGTCGAACACGCAGGCGCCGAACTCTTCGGCCATCTCGGCCTGGAGCGCGAGGCTCTTCTTCATGCGGGCTTCGACGCCGCTGTAGTGGTCGCACACCGGCAGGGTCACGGCGCCGGCCTGTGCGCCGAGCAGCACGTCCGCGGGATGGGCGGCGGTGGCGATTTGGGTGGTCATGCGTCTTTTTTCTTGTGCGCCACGATGAACATGCGCGGGAAGGCGAGCAGGCGCTTGCCGTCGGTGCGCACCGGATAGGCCTCGTCCACCCGGCGTTCGTATTCGGCGAGATAACTCGCCTGCAGGTCGGGCGGCAGCCGGTCGACAAAAGGCTTCAGCCCGGTGCTACGCACCCATTCGACGATGGCTGCGGCGTTGGCCATCGGGTGCTGGTAGATGGTGTGCCAGACATCGACATGGGCCGCACGCGCGGCCAAGAGGTCGTAGTAGCCGCCGAGCGGCAGCAGCAAGGTGCGCAGCCTGTCGGCGTCGCCGATGGGCTCGGCCCAGGGCGCTTCGGCCGCCACCGCCCGCATCAGGCGGTGCGTGGGCTCCTGGCGGTTGTCGGGCATCTGGACGGCGAGCACGCCGCCCGGGGCCAGCGCGTCGAACAGGCGGGGGATCAGCGTCTCGTGATCCGGCACCCATTGCAGGGACGCGTTGGCATAAATGAGATCGGGCGCTTCTGTTTCACGCGGCGCCCAGGTCGCGATGTCGCTCAACTCGAAGCGCGCCGCCGGCAGGCGCTCGCGCGCGCTGACCAGCATGGCTTCGGAGTTGTCGGTGCCCGTGACCTGCGCCGTCGGGAACCGATGTGCCAGCAGCTCGGTGGAATTGCCCGGTCCGCATCCGAGGTCGACCACGCGGGCGGCCTCGGCAAGCGGGACCCGCGCCAGGAGTTCCTGTGCGGGCCGGGTGCGCTCGTCCTCGTAGCGACGGTAGAGCGCGGGGTTCCAGTCGAGCATGCGGGCGGGCTTGCTTTACAGCAGGTGAGCGACGCCGGCGCGTTCGCCTTCGAGCTCTTCGAGCGTCTTGTTGATGCGTTCCTGGCTGAAGGCATCGATCTCGAGGCCTTCGACCAGCTTGTACTCACCGTTTTCGCAGGTGACCGGGAAGCCGAACATCACGTCCTTCGGAATGCCGTACTGGCCGTCCGACGGGATGCCCATCGTGACCCACTTGCCGTTGGTGCCCAGGGCCCAGTCGCGCATATGGTCGATGGCGGCGTTGGCGGCCGAGGCAGCCGACGACAGGCCGCGCGCTTCGATGATGGCCGCGCCGCGCTTGCCGACGGTCGGCAGGAAGGTGTTGGCGTTCCATTCCTGGTCGTTGATCATCTTGGCGACGCTTTCGCCATTGATGGTCGCGAAGCGGTAGTCGGCGTACATCGTGGGCGAGTGGTTGCCCCAGACGGTGAGCTTTTCGATGTCGGCCACGGCCTTGCCGGTCTTGGCGGCGATCTGGCTGGCAGCGCGGTTGTGGTCCAGGCGCAGCATGGCGGTGAAGTTCTTGCGCGGCAGGTCCGGTGCCGACTTCATGGCGATGTAGGCGTTGGTGTTGGCGGGGTTGCCGACGACCAGCACCTTCACGTTGCGCGAGGCGACGGCGTTCAGCGCCTTGCCTTGTGCCGTGAAGATGGCGCCGTTGACGGCCAGCAGCTCGGCACGTTCCATGCCGGGGCCACGGGGGCGCGAACCGACCAGCAGGGCGTAGTCGGCGTCCTTGAAGGCGGTCATCGGGTCGCCGTGGGCTTCCATACCGGCCAGCAGCGGGAAGGCGCAGTCGTCGAGCTCCATCATCACGCCCTTGAGCGCCTTCTGGGCCTTCTCGTCGGGGATTTCGAGCAGTTGCAGGATGACCGGCTGGTCTTTGCCGAGCATTTCGCCGGAAGCGATACGGAACAACAGGGCGTAACCGATTTGACCGGCGGCACCGGTAACGGCAACGCGGACAGGCTTTTTGCTCATGGGAAGACTCCAGAAGGTGGTGAAACGGGTTAGCGCTCTCGTGGGGCGCCGCGGTCCAGCGGGGGGAAGCTTTCCCGCGGCGCGGGACCGGGCCGCATTTTAAGCCGATTCGACAAAGGCCGTCTTATGTCTTATATAAGATATCCTCTGGGGGTCCGCCACGGCGCACCCCACCGCTGCCATGAACACGCCCTCCACCCTCGACGAGCCCACGACGCCGTCCTTCAGTCCGCTCTACCAGCAGATCAAGACCCTGATCCTGCAGAGCCTGCAGGCCGGCGAGTGGAAGCCGGGCGAGCCCATCCCCAGCGAGATGGATCTGGCCGTGCGCTACCGCGTGAGCCAGGGCACGGTGCGCAAGGCGATCGACGAGCTGTCGGCCGAAAACCTGGTGGTGCGCCGCCAGGGCAAGGGCACCTTCGTGGCCACGCATGCCGAGCAGCATGTGCAGTACCGTTTTCTCAAGCTGGTGCCCGACGCCGGCAGCCCGAGCGCCGAAGGTCCGGCCGAGCGCACCATCGTCGACTGCAAGCGCCTGCGCGCCTCGGCCGACGTGGCGCGCGCGCTGAGCCTGCGCACCGGCGACGCCGTGCTGCAGGTGCGCCGCGTGCTCGCCTATGGCGGCGTGCCGACCATCCTCGAAGATCTCTGGCTGCCCGGCACGCCCTTCAAGGGACTCACGGCCGACCGGCTGCGCGCCTGGCCCGGCCCGATGTACGCGATGTTCGAGACCGAGTTCGGCGTACGCATGGTGCGCGCCGAAGAAAAGATCCGCGCCGTGCTGCCCGATGCCGAACAGGCGCAGCTGCTCGACGTGCCGCTGCAGATGCCGCTGTTGAGCGTGGAGCGCGTGGCGCACACGTACCACGACATGCCGATGGAACTGCGCCGCGGCCTGTACCGCACCGACACCCACCACTACCGCAACCAGCTGGGCTGATCCGATGGCGCCGAAGAACCTCGCCCGCGCGGGCACAAACGCGCACACTCAGCCCGCGCAACGCAACCTCGAGCCCCGAGCATCCGACTGGCGCAGTGCGTTGACTCCTGCGCGTCCGATGCGCGATGGTGCATTGCAATAGAATTTTGCGTTGTTTGCATTCCGCAGAAGAAACAAAAGCGTTCGCTCTCAGAACAAGCCAACAAGTCACAAAGCCACGAAAGCCATCTCCCTATGACAGAGCTTGCAACTCCCCCCCGGCCGCCGCGTCGCGAATTCCGGAACATCAACGCCTTCACCGATCTCACGACCTACCGGCTGCCGCCGGCCGGCATCGTGTCGATCCTGCACCGCGTGAGCGGTGTGCTGATGTTCCTGCTGATGCCCTTCATCATCTGGATGTTCGACACCTCGCTGTCATCTGACTATTCGTTCGCGAAATTCAAGTCTGCTTTCAACATCGGCGTCGGCTTCGCTCCGGGATGGTTCTTCAAGCTCGTCGCACTGGCCCTCATCTGGGCCTACCTGCACCACTTCATCGCCGGCCTGCGTCACCTCTGGATGGACGTGAGCCACTCCGCCGTGACGAAGGAATTCGGTCACAGCTCGGCCATCTTCACGCTGGCTGCGAGCGTCATCCTCACGCTGGTGCTTGGCGCCAAGCTGTTCGGCCTGTACTGAGAAGGAGCCCACCATGTCTGTGAATTACGGCTCCAAGCGCATCGTCGTCGGCGCGCACTACGGTCTGCGCGACTGGCTCAGCCAACGCATCACCGGCGCCCTGATGGCGCTGTTCACGATCATCCTGCTCGCGCAGGTGATCTTCTCGCGCGGCCCCATCGGTTACGACCTGTGGGCCGGCATCTTCGCCGCACAGTGGATGAAGGTCCTGACCTTCTCCGTGATCGTTGCCCTGCTCTATCACGTGTGGGTCGGCATGCGCGACGTGTGGATGGACTACGTCCAGCCTGTCGCCATCCGTCTCGTGCTGCAAGTTTTCACCATCGTCTGGCTTGTCGGTTGTGCGGGTTGGGCCATTCAAGTGCTTTGGAAGATCTGACCCACCATGACCTACACAAAAGAAAACATCACCAAGCGCAAGTTCGACGTCGTGATCGTCGGTGCCGGCGGCTCCGGCATGCGCGCCTCGCTGCAACTCGCCCGTGCCGGCCTCAACGTGGCCGTGCTCTCCAAGGTGTTCCCGACCCGTTCGCACACCGTCGCCGCCCAGGGCGGCGTGGGCGCCTCGCTCGGCAACATGAGCGAGGACAACTGGCACTACCACTTCTACGACACGATCAAGGGTTCCGACTGGCTCGGCGACCAGGACGCGATCGAGTTCATGTGCCGTGAAGCACCGAAGGTCGTGTACGAGCTCGAGCACTTCGGCATGCCCTTCGACCGCAACCCCGACGGCACGATCTACCAGCGTCCGTTCGGCGGCCACACCGCCAACTACGGCGAGAAGGCCGTGCAACGCGCCTGCGCCGCGGCCGACCGCACCGGCCACGCGATGCTGCACACGCTCTACCAGAAGAACGTCGAAGCCCGCACCCAGTTCTTCGTCGAATGGATGGCGCTGGACCTCATCCGCGACAACGAAGGCGACGTGGTCGGCGTCACGGCCCTCGAAATGGAAACCGGCGACCTGCACATCCTGCAGGCCAAGACCGTGTTGCTGGCCACCGGCGGCGCAGGCCGCATCTTCGGTGCGTCCACCAACGCGTTCATCAACACCGGCGACGGCCTGGGCATGGCCGCACGTTCGGGCATCCCGCTGCAGGACATGGAGTTCTGGCAGTTCCACCCCACCGGCGTGGCCGGCGCGGGCGTGCTGCTGACCGAAGGCTGCCGCGGCGAAGGCGCCATCCTGCTGAACAGCAACGGCGAACGCTTCATGGAGCGCTATGCGCCCACCCTGAAGGACCTGGCCCCGCGCGACTTCGTCTCGCGCTCGATGGACCAGGAAATCAAGGAAGGCCGTGGCTGTGGTCCCAACAAGGACTACATCCACATGAAGCTGGACCACCTGGGTGCCGACACCATCCACAAGCGGCTGCCGTCGGTCTACGAGATCGGCATCAACTTCGCCAACGTCGACGTCACCAAGGAACCGATTCCCGTGGTGCCCACCATCCACTACCAGATGGGCGGCATCCCGACGAACATCAACGGCCAGGTCGTCATCCAGAAGGGTGAAGACAACAGCGCCGTGGTCAACGGCCTGTACGCCGTGGGCGAATGCTCCTGCGTGAGCGTGCACGGCGCCAACCGCCTGGGCACCAACTCGCTGCTCGACCTCCTGGTGTTCGGCCGCGCGGCCGGCAACCACATCGTCGAGTTCAACGACAAGCTCAAGGAACACAAGGAACTGCCCAAGGATGCGGCCGACCGCACCCTGCAGCGCCTGAACGAGCTCGAAGCCTCCACCGGCGGCGAATACGCCCAGGACGTGGCCGGCGAGATCCGCGCCGTCATGCAGCAGCACGCCGCCGTGTTCCGCAAGCAGGCCTCGATGGACGAAGGCGTGGTCAAGATCGCCGCCGTGCGCGAGCGCGTCAAGTCGATCGGCCTGAAGGACAAGTCCAAGGTGTTCAACACCGCCCGCATCGAAGCGCTGGAAGTCGACAACCTGATCGAAGTGGCGCAGGCCACGATGGTCTCCGCCGCCGCCCGCAAGGAATGCCGCGGCGCCCACACGGTGGAAGACTACGAGCGTCCCGCGGACGACCCGGTCGCACCGCTGGGCCGCGACGACGCCAACTGGATGAAGCACACGCTCTGGTACAGCGCGGACAACCGCCTCTCGTACAAGCCCGTCAAGCTGCAGCCGCTGACGGTGGCATCCGTGCCGCCCAAGGTCCGCACGTTCTAAGAATATTTACAAGGTCCATACGATGAAGCGCACATTCCAGATCTACCGCTACGACCCGGACAAGGACGCCAAGCCCTACATGCAGACGGTCGAGGTCGAACTCGACGGCCACGAACGCATGCTGCTGGACGCCCTGATGAAGCTCAAGGCGCAGGATCCCACGCTGTCGTTCCGCCGCTCGTGCCGCGAAGGCGTCTGCGGCTCCGACGCGATGAACATCAACGGCAAGAACGGTCTGGCCTGCCTGACCAACATGAACACGCTCAAGGGCACCGTCGTGCTCAAGCCGCTGCCGGGCCTGCCCGTCATCCGCGACCTGATCGTCGACATGACCCAGTTCTTCAAGCAGTACAACTCGATCAAGCCGTACCTGCAGAACGACACCGTGCCGCCCGAGAAGGAGCGCCTGCAGTCGCCTGAAGAGCGTGAAGAGCTCGACGGCCTGTACGAGTGCATCCTGTGCGCGAGCTGCTCCACGAGCTGCCCGAGCTTCTGGTGGAACCCCGACAAGTTCGTCGGCCCGGCCGGCCTGCTGCAGGCCTACCGCTTCATCGCCGACAGCCGCGACGAAGCCACCGCCGAGCGCCTGGACAACCTGGAAGACCCGTACCGCCTGTTCCGCTGCCACACGATCATGAACTGCGTGGACGTGTGCCCGAAGAGCCTGAACCCGACCAAGGCCATCGGCAAGATCAAGGAACTGATGGTGCGTCGCGCCATCTGACGGTTTTTCCGAGAAGCCTTACTTATGTCGACCCCCGCCAACGCCCCCGATACGCTGCTCGGCGAACGTGCGCTGAGCAAGCTCAAGTGGCGTTGCCGGCGCGGCCTGCTGGAGAACGACCTGTTCATCGCCCGCTTCTTCGAGCGGCACGAATCCCACATGACCGTCGGTCAAGCGGGAGCGATGGAGACATTGATGGACCTGTCGGACAACGACCTCCTCGACCTGCTGCTGTGCAGAAAGGAGCCCGAGCCCGCATGGGCCGGGGCCGAGGTGGTCGCATTGCTGCAGCTGATGCGTACCGACGGCGCTCAGCGTCCTGCCATTTTTTCTCCTTCGTCCTGAATCCACCTCTGAAAGTAAACCGAAATGAAAGCATCCGATACCAAGGCCACGCTGTCGTTCAGCAATGGCGGCGACAACGTCGAACTGCCGATCTACAAGGGCACCATCGGGCCCGACGTGATCGACATCCGCAAGCTGTATGCACAGACCGGCATGTTCACGTACGACCCGGGCTTCATGTCGACCGCCGCCTGCCAGTCGGCCATCACCTACATCGACGGTGACAAGGGCGAGCTGCTGTACCGCGGCTACCCCATCGAGCAGCTCGCCACCAACTGCGACTTCCTCGAGACCTGCCACCTGCTGCTGTACGGCGAGCTGCCGGACGCCGGCAAGAAGGCCAATTTCACCAAGCTCGTGACCAACCACACGATGGTCAACGAGCAGATGCAGTTCTTCCTGCGCGGCTTCCGCCGTGATGCCCACCCGATGGCCATCATGACCGGCCTCGTGGGCGCCCTGTCGGCCTTCTATCACGACAGCACGGACATCAACAATCCCGAGCACCGCGAGATCGCCGCGATCCGCCTGATCGCGAAGATGCCCACGCTCGTGGCCATGGCCTACAAGTACACCGTCGGCCAGCCGTACATGTACCCGAAGAACGAACTCAGCTATGCAGGCAACTTCCTGCACATGATGTTCGCCACGCCGTGCGAAGAGTACAAGGTGAACCCGGTGCTCGAGCGCGCGCTCGACCGCATCTTCATCCTGCACGCCGACCACGAGCAGAACGCCTCGACCTCGACGGTGCGCCTGTGCGGCTCGTCGGGCACCAACCCCTTCGCGGCCATTGCAGCCGGCGTGGCCTGCCTGTGGGGCCCGGCCCACGGCGGCGCCAACGAAGCGGCGCTGAACATGCTGTACGACATCCAGCGCGAAGGCGGCGTGGAAAAGATCGGCGAGTTCATCAAGAAGGTCAAGGACAAGAACTCGAACGTCAAGCTGATGGGCTTCGGCCATCGCGTGTACAAGAACTACGACCCGCGCGCCAAGCTGATGCAGGAAACCTGCAACGAAGTGCTGACCGAGCTGGGCCTGGAAAACGACCCGCTGTTCAAGCTCGCCAAGGAACTCGAAAAGATCGCCCTGGAAGACGAGTACTTCGTGTCGCGCAAGCTGTACCCGAACGTCGACTTCTACTCGGGCATCGTGCAGCGCGCCATCGGCATCCCCGTGCCGCTGTTCACCGCGATCTTCGCGCTGGCCCGCACGGTCGGCTGGATCGCCCAGCTGAACGAAATGATCGGCGACCCCGAGTACAAGATCGGCCGCCCGCGCCAGCTGTTCGAAGGCTCGCCCAAGCGTGACGTGAAACCGATCTCGGCTCGCTGATCGACCGGCTGCGGAACCTCCGCTCCCTGAAAAAAGCTGCCTCCGGGCAGCTTTTTTATTGCCCGTTCGGCATGCCCCTCCTCGCCAGCCGGCAGCGAGGTCATCGCGCATCGCGATGGCAAGGGCTTCAAAACAGGAAGAAAATAGCAAAGTCATCGCCAAACGCGATGCCCAAGCCCCCATGAGCACGTCCGAACGCAACTTTGCCCGCCGCATCGACCTCACGTCGTTGCAGCTGTTCGTGGCCGTGTGCGAGCTGGGCAGCATCGGGCGTGCGGCGGAGCGCGAGTTCATTGCGGCCTCGGCCGTCAGCAAGCGGCTGTCCGACCTGGAGGCCACGCTCGGCACCGCCCTGCTCTACCGCCATGCGCGCGGCGTCGACCTCACGCCGGCTGGCGAAAGCCTGCTGCACCACGCCCGCTCGGTGCTCTACAGCCTCGAGAAGATGCAGGGCGAGCTCAGCGAATACGCCGACGGCGTGCGCGGGCACGTGCGGGTGCACGCCAACATCTCGGCCATCGTGCAGTTCCTGCCGGAAGACCTGGGCGTGTTCTCGCGCGCGCACGAGGCCATCAAGATCGACCTCGAGGAGCACCTGAGCAGCGAAGTGATCCGCGCGGTGCAGGAGGGCGCGGCCGACCTCGGCGTGTGCCACGTGGCCGGCGGCGCGGGCGAGTTGCAGAGCCTTTCGTACCGCCACGACCGCCTCGCGCTGATCGTTCCTGAGGGGCACGCGCTGGCCGCGCAGGACGCGATCGATTTCGTCGACTCGCTGGCCTTCGACCACGTCGGCCTGCACACCAACAGCTCGATCTACGTGGCGATGCACGAAGCGGCGCTGAGCGCCGGCCGCAGCGTGAAGCTGCGCATCCACGTCACGGGCCTGGACGCCATGTGCCGGATGATCGACAACGGCCTGGGCATCGGCGTGATGCCGCAGCGCGCCTTCGAACTCATGCACAACGGCATCGGCCGCGGCCTCGTGAGCGTGACGCTCAACGACGCCTGGGCGGCGCGCGAGATTCGGCTGGTGGCGCGCGACTTCTCCACCCTGCCGGTGGCGGCGCGCACGCTGGTGAACCACCTGCACGCGGCGGCCGACTCGGCCGACGCCACCGAACGACTCGCGGCCTAGACCGCCTCGACAGACAATCCATTTCCCCACGAAAGACAAGAGACCGACATGGCACGCACGCTCTACGACAAGATCTGGGACGAACACGTCGTCCACACCGAGGAAGACGGCACCGCGATCCTCTACATCGACCGCCACCTGGTGCACGAAGTGACCAGCCCGCAAGCCTTCGAAGGCCTGCGCGAAGCCGGCCGCAAGCTGTGGCGCATCAGCTCGGTGGTGGCCACCGCCGACCACAACACGCCGACCACCGGCTGGGAGCGCGGCTACGAAGGCATTGCCGACCCGACCAGCAAGGAACAGGTCACCACGCTGGACCACAACATCGCCGAGTTCGGCGCCGCCGCGTTCTTCCCGTTCCTGAGCAAGCGCCAGGGCATCGTGCACGTGATCGGCCCGGAAAGCGGCGCGACGCTGCCGGGCATGACGGTGGTCTGCGGCGACTCGCACACCTCCACGCACGGCGCGTTCGGCGCACTCGCGCACGGCATCGGCACCAGCGAGGTCGAGCACGTGATGGCCACGCAGACGCTGCTGGGCAAGAAGGCCAAGAACATGCTCGTGAAGGTCGAAGGCAAGCTGCCGCTGGGCTGCACGGCCAAGGACATCGTGCTGGCCATCATCGGCAAGATCGGCACCGCCGGCGGCACGGGCTACACCATTGAATTCGCCGGCTCGGCGATTCGCGACCTGAGCATGGAAGGCCGCATGACGGTCTGCAACATGGCCATCGAGGCCGGCGCGCGCGCCGGGCTGGTGGCGGTCGACGAAAAGACCATCGCCTACGTGAAGGGCCGCCCGCTCGCGCCCACCGGCGTCGAATGGGACCAGGCCGTGAGCTACTGGCGCACGCTGCAGTCCGACCCCGGCGCGACCTTCGACGCCGTGGTCGAGCTCGACGCTGCGCAGATCCAGCCGCAGGTCACCTGGGGCACCTCGCCCGAGATGGTGGTCGAGATCAACGGACGCGTGCCCGATCCCGACAAGGAAAAGGACGCCAGCAAGCGCAGCGCCATCGAGCGCGCGCTGGTCTACATGGGCCTGGAGCCCAACAAGGCCATGAACGACATCTTCATCGACAAGGTGTTCATCGGCTCGTGCACCAACAGCCGCATCGAGGACATGCGCGAAGCCGCCGCCGTGGTGAAGAAGCTCGGCCAGAAGGTCGCGAAGAACGTGAAGCTCGCGATGGTCGTGCCCGGTTCGGGCGTGGTGAAGGAACAGGCCGAGCGCGAAGGGCTCGATGTGATCTTCAAGGCCGCGGGCTTCGAATGGCGCGAGCCCGGCTGCTCGATGTGCCTGGCGATGAACGCCGACCGCCTCGAGCCCGGCGAGCGCTGCGCATCGACCAGCAACCGCAACTTCGAAGGCCGCCAGGGTGCCGGTGGCCGCACCCACCTCGTGAGCCCGGCCATGGCCGCCGCTGCCGCGGTGCACGGCCACTTCGTCGACGTGCGCACCTTCGCCTGATCTGGAGACATCACATGCAGAAATTCACCGTGCACAAGGGCCTCGTGGCCCCCATGGACCGCGAGAACGTCGACACCGACGCGATCATTCCCAAGCAGTTCCTCAAGTCGATCAAGAAGACCGGCTTCGGCGTGAACCTGTTCGACGAGTGGCGCTACCTGGACGCCGGCTTTCCGGGCCAGGACCCGGCCAGCCGCAAGCCGAACCCCGACTTCGTGCTGAACCAGCCGCGCTACGCCGGCGCCTCGGTGCTGCTGGCGCGCAAGAACTTCGGCTGCGGCTCGTCTCGCGAGCACGCGCCGTGGGCCCTCGACCAGTACGGCTTTCGCGCGATCATTGCGCCGAGCTACGCCGACATCTTCTTCAACAACAGCTTCAAGAACGGCCTGCTGCCGATCGTGCTGCCCGAGTCGCAGGTCTCGCAGCTGTTCGACGAAGCCTTCGCCTTCCCGGGCTATACGCTGACCATCGACCTGGAACGCCAGGTGGTCGTGAAGCCCGACGGCCAGGAGTTCGCGTTCGACGTGCAGGCCTTCCGCAAGTACTGCCTGATCAACGGGCTGGACGACATCGGCCTGACGCTGCGCCACAAGGACAAGATCAAGGCCTTCGAGACCGAGCGCCTGGCGCAGAAGCCCTGGCTCGCGCACACGATGATCTCGTGATCGGCGGCATTTCCGTTTTCAAGAAAAAACCTCAGACCAACTTATGAAAATCGCAGTTCTCCCGGGTGACGGCATCGGCACCGAAATCGTGGCGGAAGCCGTCAGGGTGCTCGAAGTCCTCGACCTGAAGCTCGAGATGGAATCGGCACTGGTCGGCGGTGCGGCCTACGAGGCGCACGGCCACCCGCTGCCCGATTCGACGCTCAAGCTCGCGAAGGAATCCGACGCGGTGCTGTTCGGCGCCGTCGGCGACTGGAAGTACGACAAGCTCGACCGCCCGCTGCGGCCCGAGCAGGCCATCCTGGGGCTGCGCAAGAACCTGGGCCTGTTCGCCAACTTCCGTCCGGCCATCTGCTACGAGCAGCTGGTGGGCGCCTCGAGCCTGAAGCCCGAGCTGATCGCGGGCCTGGACATCCTCATCATCCGCGAGCTGACCGGCGACATCTACTTCGGCCAGCCGCGCGGCCGCCGCATCGCCACCGATGGTCACTTCCCCGGCGCTGAAGAGGCCTTCGACACGATGCGCTACTCGCGCCCCGAGGTCGAGCGCATCGCCCGCGTGGCCTTCGAGGCCGCCCGCAAGCGCAGCAAGCGCGTGACCAGCGTGGACAAGGCCAACGTGCTGGAGACCTTCCAGTTCTGGAAGGACATCGTGACCGAGGTCGGCAAGGAGTACCCGGACGTCGAGCTCGACCACATGTACGTCGACAACGCGGCCATGCAGCTCGTGAAGGCGCCCAAGAAGTTCGACGTGGTGGTCACCGGCAACATGTTCGGCGACATCCTCTCGGACGAGGCCGCGATGCTCACCGGCTCCATCGGCATGCTGCCCTCGGCCTCGCTCAATGCGAGCAACCAGGGCCTGTACGAGCCCAGCCACGGCAGCGCGCCCGACATTGCTGGCAAAGGGGTTGCCAATCCTTTGGCTACAATCCTGTCCGCTGCCATGATGCTCCGCTTCTCCCTCAACCAGCCCGAAGCTGCCGACCGTATCGAGTCGGCGGTCAAGCACGTGCTCGCCTCCGGGCTGCGCACGGGCGACATCTGGTCCGAAGGCACGAAGCGCGTCGGCACCCGCGAAATGGGCGACGCGGTCGTAGCAGCCATCACCAAAAAGACGATTACCGGCTAACCGCAGCCCGCTTCGTCACGCCCTCCCCCGGCCGACGAGTCGGGGGCAAAAAAGACTGATTTTTTCTTTCTTCACTAAGGGCAAACTGAAATGGCGAACGCATCCAAGCAACCTCTGGTCGGCCTCGTGGGCTGGCGCGGCATGGTCGGCTCGGTCCTCATGGACCGCATGCAGGCCGAAGGCGACTTCGGCCTCATCGAGCCGGTCTTCTTCTCGACCTCGAACGCGGGCGGCAAGGCCCCGGCGATGGCCAAGAACGAAACCACGCTCAAGGATGCGAACGACATCGAGGCACTGAAGAAGTGCGACATCGTCATCACCTGCCAGGGCGGCGACTACACCAGCGAGGTGTTCCCCAAGCTGCGCGCCGCCGGCTGGAACGGCCACTGGATCGACGCGGCCTCCACACTGCGCATGAACGATGACGCGATCATCGTGCTCGACCCCGTCAACCTGCCCGTGATCCAGAACGCGCTCGCCAAGGGCGGCAAGAACTGGGTCGGCGGCAACTGCACCGTCAGTTGCATGCTCATGGGCGTGGGCGCCCTCTACAAGGCCGGCCTGGTCGAGTGGATGACCAGCATGACCTACCAGGCGGCCTCGGGCGGCGGCGCGCAGCACATGCGCGAGCTGCTGACCCAGTTCGGCACCCTGAACGCCGAAGTGCGCGCGCTGCTCGACGACCCGAAGTCGGCCATCCTCGAGATCGACCGCAAGGTGCTGCACAAGCAGCAGAACCTGAGCGCCTCCGAAATCGCCAACTTCGGCGCGCCGCTGGGCGGCTCGCTGATCCCCTGGATCGACAAGGACCTGGGCGATGGCATGTCCAAGGAAGAGTGGAAGGGCGGCGCCGAGACCAACAAGATCCTCGGCCAGGGCGCGGGCTTCGGCACCGCCGCCACGCCGGTGGACGGCTTCTGCGTGCGCATCGGCGCGATGCGCTGCCACAGCCAGGCCCTGACCTTCAAGCTCAAGAAGGACGTGCCGGTGGCCGACATCGAAGCGATGATCGCCGCCGACAACCCCTGGGCCAAGGTCGTGCCGAACACGCGCGAAGCCACCGTGAAGGACCTGACGCCGGTGGCCGTGACGGGCACCATGGACATCCCGGTCGGCCGCATCCGCAAGCTGGCGATGGGCCCCGAGTACGTCGGCGCCTTCACCATCGGCGACCAGCTGCTGTGGGGCGCGGCCGAACCGCTGCGTCGCATGCTGCGCATCTTGCTCGAAGCCTGATGCGGGCAGCTCAGGGCCTTGAAATACAAAAATGTTGCCAAAAGGCAACACAGGATGTCATCGGAAGTATGCGCGCACTGGGTAGATCAGGCGCATTGCCTTGTCAGTGCATGGTGATGATGCTAACGTCCTCTTACAAATTCAGGGCCTGAGCCGCCCCTATCAGCATGACAAGACATCTGTTGCCCGCGGCCCGCCCTTCGGCCGCCCGCCCCGCCCTGCCGTCGAATGGCTGGCGCCTTTCCATCCTGGGTGCCGCTGCGGCCCTGACGCTGGGACTGGCCAGCGCCGACGCCAGCGCCTTCGCTCTGGGACCGCTGCGGGTGCAGTCGGCACTGGGCGAACCGCTGCGCGCCGAGATCGATGTCACTGAAATGGCCGCCAACGAGGCGGAAGGCCTGAAGATCAACATCGCCACGGCCGAAGCCTTCAAGAACGCAGGCATCCCGTACAACGCGGCCCTCGGCGACGTGAGAGCCACGCTGCAGCGCCGCGCCGGCGGCCAGTACGTGGTGCGCCTGGCCGGCAACCGCCCGCTCAACGATCCCTTCATCGACCTGCTGCTCGAAGCCAATGGCGCCTCGGGCCGCATCGTGCGCGACTACACCGTGCTGCTCGATCCGCCGGCCACGCGCCAGGCGGCAGCCGCGCCGGTCGCGCCCATCGCACCGCAGATCGCCACGCCGGTCGAGCGCCCCGCGCCCGCCCCGCGCGTGCGCCGCGAACCCGCGCCCGCGGTCGCTGCAACGCCCGCACCCGCGGCAGCAGCACCGGCCCCTGCGGCCGCACCGGCTCCTGCGCCGGCACGTGCCGCCGTCGCAGCCCCCAGCGGCGGCAGTGGCGAGCAAGTCACGGTGCGCCGTGGCGACACCGCCGGCAAGATCGCCTCCGCCCACAAGCCCGCCGATGTCTCGCTCGACCAGATGCTGGTCGCGCTGCTGAACGCCAACCCCGACGCCTTCGTCGGCGGCAACGTCAACCGGATGAAGGCCGGTGCCGTGCTCGACCTGCCGAACGCCGCCGCAGCGAGCGCCGTGCCAGCCGCTGACGCGCGCCGCACGATCACCGCGCAAAGCCGCGACTTCGGCAGCTACCGTCAGCGCCTCGCCGAAAACGCCCCGACCACCAACGTGGCCGCCGCGAGCCGCCAGGCCTCGGGCAAGCTGCAGGCCAGCGTGGAAGACCGCAATGCCGCCGCCAGCGCACCCGACAAGCTCACGGTGTCGCAAGGCAACGCCGCCGCGCGCGCCGCCGATGAAAAGGTCGCGCAGGCCCGCCAGGCGCAGGACAGCAGCAACCGCGTCGCCGAACTCACGAAGAACATCAACGAGCTGAACAAGCTCAAGGCCGGTACCGGCACGGGCACCGGATCGTCCGCTGCCGCCGCAGCGCCCGCAGCGCCGGCCACCACGCCCGGCATCGCCGTTCCCGCACCGCTGACCGGTGCCACGACGCCGACGCCAGCGGTCGCGGCCGCTCCTGCACCCGCCGCGGCCCCTGCCGCCGCAGCCACCGCACCGGCAACGCCGGCGCCGGCAGCCGCGCCCGCTGCAACGCCCCCGGTCGCCGCGGCCTCCGCTGCAGCACCCGCCGCGGCCGCCGCACCGTCGGCCACCGACGCAGCCGCCCTGCCCGTGGCAGCCGCAGCCAGCGCTGCAGTTGCAGCCGCCGCGCCTGTCGTCGCGCCCAAGCCCGTGGTCAAGGCGGCACCGCCGCCGCCCCCGCCGGAGCGCAGCTTCCTCGACGAGCTGCTCGACAACCCGCTGATGCTCGCCGGCGCCGCGCTGATCGCGCTGCTGGTCGGCTTCCTGCTGTACCGCGTGCTGGGCCGCCGCCGCGAAGAAATGAGCGAAAGCGTGTTCCTCGAGAGCCGCATTCCCAAGGACTCGTTCTTCGGCGCCAGCGGCGGCGAATCGGTCGACACCAAGAACCGCGGCGACTCCACCGTGTCATCGCTGTCGTACTCGCCGAGCCAGCTCGATGCGGGCGATGTCGACCCGGTCGCCGAAGCCGACGTCTACCTCGCCTACGGCCGCGACCTGCAGGCCGAGGAAATCCTGCGTGAAGCGCTGCGCCTGAACCCGGACCGCACCGCCATCCACCTGAAGCTGCTCGAAATCCACGCCAAGCGCCGCGATGTGCGCGCCTTCGACGGCCTGGCCACCGAAGTGCACAAGCTGACCAACGGCGCGGGCTCCGAATGGAACCGCGTGGTCGACATGGGCAAGGACCTCGACCCGGGCAACCCGCTGTACGAATCGGGCACGGGCACCGCGCGAGGCGCCAGCCAGGCCGAAACCGCGGCATTCGCCGGCGCGCTGGCCGCTGCCGCCAAGCCGGCTGCCGCAGTCGCAGCCGCAGCCGCCGTCGTGGCACCGCCGCCCCCGGCCGCACCGCCCGTGGCGTCGGCCCCGCCGGCCTTCATGCCCTCGGTCGCGCCGCTGGACTTCAACCTCGACCTGACCCAGCCGCCCGCACCGGCGCCCGCTCCGGTGGGCGCCAGCCTGCCGAAGTCGGTCTACGCGCCGACGGCCGCACCGGCCCCGCTGAGCAACGGCCACGCCGCGGCACCTGTCGATCTCGAAAACGATTTCGACACGGCTCCCGGCGCCCTGACTGCCCACACGCGCCCCTCGTCGCTGAACGACGCGGAGCACAACACCCGCCCGGCCATGCTGCGCGACACGCTGCCTGCCGACTCGGGCTTCATCGAGTTCGACATGAGCGCCCTCGCCGGCCTGCCGGCCCGCTCCGCCGCCGCCGAAGCACCGCGTTCCGCGGCCGTGGCCACCTCGCCGTCCGCCCTGGACGACGACGGTGACGACAACCCGCACGCCGTGAAGCTTTCGCTGGCCCGCGAACTGCAGGCCATCGGCGACGTCGAAGGCGCCCGCTCGCTGGTCGAGGAAGTCGAAGCCGAAAGCGCCGGCGACCTCAAGTCGCAAGCCAAGCAACTGCTCGCCGAACTGCGCTGAGCCGGTTGCCGACTGCCCTTCTGATCGCTTCGTGAGGCTGGCACTCGGCATCCGCTACAACGGCCAGGCATACGAGGGCTGGCAGAGCCAGCGCTCGGGCCGCACGGTGCAGGACAAGCTCGAAGCCGCCCTCGCGAAGTTCGCCGGCCTGTCCGCCGGCAGCCGGGTCAGCACGCTGTGCGCCGGCCGCACCGACGCCGGTGTGCACGGGCTGATGCAGGTGGTGCACTTCGACACAGACATCGAACGCGACCCGTTCTCCTGGATGCGCGGCACCAACCGCTACCTGCCCGACGACATCGCGGTGCAGTGGGCGCACCCGGTGCCCGAGGAATTCCATTGCCGCGCCAGCGCCCTGGCGCGCCGCTACGTCTACGTGCTCTCGCAGTCGCCCGTGCGGCCCAGCCTCGATGCGGGCCGGGTCGGCTGGTCGATGTACCCGCTCGACGGCGATGCGATGCGCGCCGCGGCGGCGCTGCTGGTGGGCCGGCACGATTTCAGCTCGTTCCGCGCCTCTGCCTGCCAGGCCCTCTCGCCGGTCAAGGACCTGCGGCGCCTCGAGATCACGCGCGTGGGCGACGGCGAGCGCTGCCGCTGGCATTTCGAATTCGAGGCCGACGCCTTCCTGCACCACATGATCCGCAACCTGATGGGCAGCCTGGTGCGCATCGGCCGCGGCGACGAGCGGCCCGAATGGATCACCGAGGTGCTCGAGGCGCGCAGCCGCAAGGTCGCGGCGCCCACCTTCTCCGCCGACGGCCTGTACTTTCTCGGCCCGTTGTACGACGCCAAGTGGGGTCTGCCGGCCGAGGCCACGTTCCAGGGCGCGCGGGCTTCGTATGATGGCCCGCCATGACATCCCCCGCTCCTCTCGCTCCGCGCACCCGCATCAAGATCTGTGGCCTCACGCGTGAGGCCGACGTGGACGCGGCGGTCGAGGCCGGCGCTGACGCGATCGGTTTCGTGCTCTACCCGAAGAGCCCGCGCGCCGTGAGCGCCGAGCGCGCCGCCGAACTGGCCTCGCGCCTGCCGCCCTTCATCACGCCCGTGCTGTTGTTCGTGAACGCGGACGCTCCCGAAGTCCTGGCCTCCCTGGCCCGCGTGAAAGGCGCCATCGCGCAGTTCCACGGGGAAGAAACGCCCGAACAGTGCGAGGAAGCCACCGGCCCGGGACGCTTTCGTTACATGCGCGCCGCCCGGATTCCGCTGGGGGCTGCCGGGGCCGGCTTCGACCTCGTAAAATACGCGTCCGATTACTCCCGCGCCCAGGCCATCCTGCTCGACGCCCATGTCGAAGGTTATGGCGGAGGCGGCAAGGCTTTCGATTGGTCACTTCTTCCACCCGCCGTCGACGCTCACCTCGTCTTGAGTGGTGGGCTCACACCTGCAAACGTGAGCGATGGCATTCACTGCCTGCGGACGCGCTGCAAGACGCTGTCCGTTGATGTGAGTTCGGGCGTCGAAATCGACGGTCCCGGGCACAAGGGCCTCAAGGACGCCGGAAAGATCCGGGCATTCGTCGCCGCCGTGAGAGCCGCAGATGCGGCGAACACTGTCAAAGCCTCGGCTGCCGACGCTTCGTCCTTCTCCAGTTAGCCGCCGCACCCGATCGCATTCGGGCTGCGGCCCATCGATCGAGAACCATGCAAAGCCAATTTCAGGACTACCAGCAACCCGACGCCAGCGGCCACTTCGGCCCCTACGGCGGCACCTTCGCGAGCGAAACGCTCACGCACGCGATCAACGAGCTGCGCGACGCGTACGCCAAATTCAAGGACGACCCGGCCTTCCTGGCCGAGTTCCACTACGAGCTGAAGCACTTCGTCGGCCGCCCCTCGCCGATCTACCACGCCGCGCGCACCAGCCGTGAAATGGGCGGCGCGCAGATCTACCTGAAGCGCGAAGACCTGAACCACACCGGCGCGCACAAGATCAACAACGTGATCGGCCAGGCGATGCTCGCGCGCCGCATGGGCAAGCCCCGCGTGATCGCCGAGACCGGCGCCGGCCAGCACGGCGTGGCCACGGCCACCATCTGCGCGCGCTACGGCCTCGAATGCGTGGTCTACATGGGCAGCCAGGACGTGAAGCGCCAGAGCCCCAACGTCTACCGCATGAACCTGCTGGGCGCGACCGTCGTGCCCGTCGAATCCGGCAGCAAGACGCTGAAGGACGCGCTCAACGAGGCCATGCGCGACTGGGTCACGAACGTCGAAAACACCTTCTACATCATCGGCACGGTGGCGGGCCCGCACCCCTACCCGACGATGGTGCGCGACTTCCAGAGCGTGATCGGCACCGAGTGCATCGCGCAGATGCCCGCCATGCTCGCGGCCGACGGCATCACCGGAGAAGCCGAGGGCAAACAGCCCGACGTGGTGGTCGCCTGCGTGGGCGGCGGCAGCAATGCGATCGGCATCTTCCACCCCTACATTCCGTTCGCGGGCACGCGCCTCATCGGCGTGGAAGCGGCCGGTGAAGGCCTGGACAGCGGCAAGCACGCCGCCTCGATCCTGCGCGGCAGCCCCGGCGTGCTGCACGGCAACCGCACCTACCTGCTGCAGAACGACGACGGCCAGATCACCGAGACGCACAGCGTCAGCGCCGGCCTCGACTACCCGGGCGTCGGCCCCGAGCACGCCTACCTGGCCGACATCGGCCGCGCCGAGTACGTCGGCATCACCGACGTCGAGGCGCTCGAAGCCTTCCACTACCTGTGCCGCACGGAGGGCATCATCCCCGCGCTCGAATCCAGCCACGCCATGGCCTACGCCCTGAAGCTCGCCAAGACCATGCGCCCCGATCAGTCCATCCTCGTGAACCTCTCGGGCCGCGGCGACAAGGACATCGGCACCGTCGCCGACCTGTCGGGCGTCGATTTCTACGACCGCCCCTCGATGCGCGGCCTGAGCGTGAAGGGAGGCAAGTGATGAGCCGCATTGCCGCCAAGTTCCAGGCCCTGCAAACGCAAGGCCGTCGCGCGCTGATTCCTTACGTCACCGCCGGTTTCCCCTTCGCCGACATCACGCCCGAACTCATGCACGGCATGGTCGAGGCGGGTGCCGACGTGATCGAGCTGGGCGTGCCCTTCTCCGACCCGATGGCCGACGGCCCCGTGATCCAGAAGGCTGGCGAAGCCGCGCTGGCGCTGGGCGTCGGCATGAAGCAGGTGCTCGCCATGGTGGCCGCCTTCCGCACGAAGGACACGACCACGCCGGTCGTGCTCATGGGCTACGCCAACCCGGTCGAGCGCTACGACCTCGTGCACGGCAAGAAGGCTTTCATCCGCGACGCGGCCGCGGCCGGCGTCGATGGCCTGCTGGTCGTCGACTACCCGCCCGAGGAATGCGAGGACTTCGCCGCCGACCTGAAGGCCGCCGGCATCGACCTGATCTTCCTGCTGGCCCCCACCAGCACCCCCGAGCGCATGGCGCAGGTGGCGCGCATCGCGAGCGGCTACGTGTACTACGTGTCGCTCAAGGGCGTGACCGGCGCCGGCCACCTCGACACCGAGGCGGTCGGGCGCATGATCCCGCGCATCCGCGAGCACGTGAGCATCCCCGTCGGCGTGGGCTTCGGCATCCGCGACGCGCGCACGGCGCAGGCCATCGGCTCGGCGGCGGACGCCGTGGTCATCGGCACCAAGATCATTCAACTCATCGAAGACCAGCCCCGCGACAACGTGGTGCCCACGGTGCGCGAATTCCTGGCCGGCATCCGCGAGGCGCTCGACGCCCTGCCGGCCGCCACGGCCAAGAACGCGGCTGGTCGATAATCACTGCCCTCACAAGGAGCCCCCATGAGCTGGCTTGAAAAACTGCTACCCGCCAAGATCGCACAAACCGACCCGTCCGAGCGCCGCCAGGTGCCCGAGGGCCTGTGGATCAAATGCCCGGCCTGCGAGACCGTTCTGTACAAGACCGACCTCGAGCACAACCAGAACGTCTGCCCGAGCTGCAGCCACCACCACCGCATCGGCGCCCGCGCGCGCCTGGACGCCTTCCTGGACGCCGAAGGCCGCTACGAAGTCGGCCAGGAAGTGCTGCCGGTCGACGCCCTGAAGTTCAAGGACAGCCGCAAGTACCCCGAGCGCCTGAAAGAAGCGCTGGAGAACACCGGCGAGACCGACGCACTGGTCGTCATGGGCGGCTCCGTCCACAGCATCAGCGTGGTCGTGGCCTGCTTCGAGTTCGAGTTCATGGGCGGCTCCATGGGCAGCGTGGTCGGCGAGCGCTTCGTGCGCGGCGTCGAGACCGCCATCGAGCAGAAGGTGCCCTTCGTGTGCTTCACCGCCACCGGCGGCGCGCGCATGCAGGAAGGCCTGCTCTCGCTGATGCAGATGGCCAAGACCAACGCCGCGCTCACGCGCCTGGCGAAGAAGGGCCTGCCCTACATCAGCGTGCTGACCGACCCGACCATGGGCGGCGTGAGCGCCGGCTTCGCCTTCGTGGGCGACGTGGTGATCGCCGAACCCAAGGCGCTGATCGGCTTTGCCGGTCCGCGCGTGATCGAGTCGACCGTGCGCGTGACGCTGCCCGAAGGCTTCCAGCGCGCCGAGTTCCTGCAGACCAAGGGCGCGATCGACTTCATCAGCGACCGCCGCGAACTGCGCAAGACCATCGCCAGCACGCTGGCCATGCTGCTGCGCCAGCCGGCCGACGCGGTGCTCTGACCTTCACCGTAGCTCAGGCTTCGGCCTGAACGCCCGCACGCCGAAAGGCGGTGCGGGCGTTTTGCTGTCTGGGGTCCCCCGACGCGTCAGGCGCCGAGCCGGAACGCGAAGACCAGCAGGTTGCCCAGCACGATCGCCACCACCTGCAGCACCACGATGGCGGCCAGCGGCGACAGGTCGACCCCGCCGATCAGCGGAATGAAGCGGCGAAACGGCCGCACCAGCGGCTCGGCCAGGCGCGAGATCAGGTCGAGCAGCATCGGCGAAGCGCCGGGAATCCACGACAGCACCGCATACACCACCAGCAGCGCCGTCAGGCCCGACACCGCCAGCTGCAGCAGGCCGACCAGCGACACCAGCGGCAGCGCCGTGATCCGCGCCAGGCTGCCGGCGAGCAGCCACAGCACCAGGAACTTGAGCATCACCAGCAGCCAGGCCGCGATCAGGCTCGCGAGGTCCCAGCGCTTCACCGCGGGCACGATGCGCCGCAGCGGCAGCACGATCCAGTCGGTGATGGCGAACACGAAGCGCCCCAGCGGATTGCCGAAGGGCACGCGGTGGTATTGCATGTACAGGCGCAGCAGGCAGGCGCCGCCGAGCAGGCCGACGATCACGTCGAGAAGAAACGAGGGTATCTGGTACAACATGTCGGATGGGCAGGGAGGTGCGCACGCGCGCGACTGCTCCGATTCTGGACCACAAGCCTCGCCCCCGGCCACACCGCCCTACGGAACCCCATGCCTTTGCTCAGCGTCGTGCTCCCCACCTTCAACAGCGGCGAGTTCCTCATCGAGACGCTGCAGTCGCTGCAGGCACAGACCTTCACCGACTTCGAGCTGCTGGTCATGGACGACGCCAGCACCGACGGCACCTGGGAGCGCCTGGCGGCCTTCGACGACCCGCGCATCCGGCGGCACCGCAACGCCTGCAACGTCGGCCTGCCGGCCAACATGAACCTCGCCATGGCGATGGCCCGGGGCACCTACCTGGCGCGCGTCGACCACGACGACTGCGCCACGCCGGACCGCTTCGCCAAGCAGGTCGCGTTCCTGCAAAGCAACCCGTCGGTCACCGTCGTCGGCAGCCAGCTCGAGCACTTCCAGGACCAGGCCGGCGTCACCGGCCTGCCGCTGGACGACGCGACGATCAAGGCCCGCATGGTCGAAGGCTACGACTACCTCGCGAACCAGAGCACGACCGGGCGCCTGGACTTCTACCGCGCGCACGGGCTGCAGTTCGACCCCAATCTCTATGCCGTCGACGACCTCGGTTTCTGGGTCGATTGCATGCTGCATGGCGCGCATTTCGCGAACCTGCCAGAGCCGCTGACGCGCTACCGCATCCACCCGGGCATGACCTCGCGCAGCTTGCCGCGCGACCGCCTTTACACCTCGAGGGACCGCATCTACCGACGCCTGCTGCCGCTGGTCTTCCCGCGCCTGCAGGGCCGCGAGTGCGAGCAGTTGCTGACGCTGTATCGCAGCCCCGACGACATGCCCCAGACCCTGGCCCACCTGGTCGACCTGCATCGCGCGGCACACAGTGCCTTGTCCGAGGTCGACACACGCTGGGGCCAGAGCGCCGCCGAGTGCCAGCAGTCGATCCTGAACCTGCTCAACCACGCGCGCCACGCGTTCCAGACACAGGGGATACTGCGGCCCGAGCACGCGACCGTCCTCAACCTGATCCTTCAACCCAGCTGACCGCGGCGACTGGCCCGGTCCTTTTCAACGTGCGCATTCCTCTCTTTCCGCTCGGTACGGTCCTGTTTCCCGGTGGCCTGCTGCCGCTGCGTGTCTTCGAGGTCCGCTACCTCGACATGGTCGGCAAGTGCCGCAAGGCCGGCACCCCGTTCGGCGTCGTCAGCCTCACGAGCGGCGCCGAAGTGCGCAAGGCCGGCGCCGAAGCCGAGAGCTTTGCCGCCGTCGGCACGCTCGCCGACATCCGCACCTTCGACGCGCCGCAAAGCGGCCTGCTGCAGATCGAATGTGTCGGCACGCAGCGCTTTCGTGTGCGCAGCAGCGAGTTGCAGAAGCACGGCCTGTGGATCGCCGAGGTCGAAGCCGTCGCCGACGACGTCGACCTCGAGATCCCCGACGACCTGCGCCACACCGCCACCGCGCTGCGCCGCCTGATCGACACCCTCGAAGAGCGCCGCCACGCGCAGGGCGACACCGTGCGCCTGCCGATCGGCGCGCCCTATCGCCTCGACGACTGCGGGTGGGTGGCCAACCGCTGGTGCGAGCTGGTGCCGATGCAGCTCGAACTCAAGCAGCGCCTGATGGAGCTCGACAGCCCGTTGATGCGCCTGGAGCTGGTCAGCGACCTGCTGGCGCGCACCGGCATCACCGACTAGACACGGCCCGCTGCGAGATGAGCCCGGCGCCGGTCCGCTTCCACTCGATCCTGCTGCGCGCGGGCGCGGAGGCCTTCGCAGACAACCACCACGCCTACTGCGCCCGCTGGGGCTACGCGCACCGCCTGCACGCCATCGGCACGCCGCACAACAGCGCGCGCACGCTGCTGGTCTACAAGTACAGCGTGGTGAGCTCGGCATTGGCCGATGCGCCCGACGGCACGCTGCTGGTCTTCGCGGACGACGACGCGGCCTTTCTCGCCCCACTGCCCGCGCCGACCGTGATCGGCGACGCGCCCTACTGGATCGCCGAGAACGAGCACCACCACCGCCCCGAAGGCAGCTGCTTCATGCTGCGTGCGGGCCCCGAGGCGACGGCCCTGGTGGCCCAAGTGCTCGAACGCCTGCGCACCGCGCCCGACGCGGGCACCGACCGCTGGGCGCACCGGGAGCTCGAAGGCTTGGCGGCCCATCCGCACCACCAGCTCATCGACGGCCGGCACTACCCCAACCTGCTGTTCGCCCGCTTCGGCCACTACCTGCCGGAGGTCTCGGCCTTCGTGCTCTCGTTCAATCCCGCGGTCCACATCGATGTCCAGGACATGCGGGTGCGGGGCCTCTTCGTCGCGCACCTGAACGCAGTGCTCGCGCGCGACGGCCAGCTCTACGACGACCTGCCGCCAGCCCCCACGGGCCAGCCGGACTACGAAGTACGCAACCCCGGCCGCCCCGTCGCCTTGTTGACCAGCTACACGCCCAACATCGCCGGCTACGCCATGCTGTCGGAACGCAACATCGCCGCGTACGCCGACCACCACGGCCACACCCACCACGTCTACCGGGACCTGCCCGCCGAGCTGCGGGGCCGCGTAGCCGGCAACTGGATCAAGCCCCGGCTGCTGCTCAAGCACCTGGCCGAACACGAGCAGGTCGCGTGGGTCGATGCCGACATCCTCATCCACGACCGCGCACGGCCGCTCGCGTCCCTGCTGCGTGGCCGGCCGGTGGCGCTGGCGCGCGACGTGTCGGGCTACGAATTCAACAGCGGCTTCATGGTGTTCTCGAACACGCCGGCCTGCATCGCCTACCTGGAGCGCGTGCAAGCGCTGATCGACGCCGTGCAGGACAAGCGCGGTGTCTACGCCTCGGGCGGCGACCAGGCCTTCTTCGTCGCCGCCTGGGCCGAGGCCGGCGGCGACGCGGCCATGCCGCGTTCCGATGGCGTGTCCTTCAATTCGCACCCCGCGCTGTACGACGGCGACAGCTTCATGCTGCACTACATGGGCTACCCGGATCGCCTGCGCACGCTGGTGATGCAGCACGACGCCCAACGGATCGCGCACCGCCACGCAGGCACGCCAGACGCCGAGACACCGCCGAACGGCTGAAAACGTTGAGGGTTAAGCTCTACTTTTGATAGCAACCCTCACAGAACTGACGGGCGCTTCAGGCCGATTCCGCTCAAGGCCGATGGGCTAAAATGCACGGCCCGCGCACACCCTCCCTCTTCTTGCTGCGCCCCCACACGCCTCCCATGTCCGACGAACAACTGCCCTCCTCTTCTCCCACGTCCACGGCCGACGACAACCAGCTCATCGTCGAACGCCGCGAAAAGCTCAAGCTGCTGCGCACGGCGCAGATCGAAGGCAAGGGGGTCGCGTTCCCGAACGACTTCAAACCCGGCCACCGCGCCGCGGCGCTGGTCGAGCAGCATGGCGGCACCGAGCCGGAAGCCCTTGACGCACAGGCCGTCGCCGTCAGCGTGGCTGGCCGCATGATGCTCAAGCGCGTGATGGGCAAGGCCAGCTTCGCGACCGTGCAGGACGCCACCGGCCGCATCCAGCTGTACGTGACGCGCGACGCCATCGGCGAAGAGGCGTACGCCGACTTCAAGCGCTGGGACCTCGGCGACATCCTCGGTGCCGAAGGCACGCTCATGAAGACCAAGACCGGCGAGCTGTCGATCAAGGTCAGCCGCCTGCGCCTGCTCACCAAGAGCCTGCGTCCGCTGCCCGACAAGTTCCACGGCATGGCCGACCAGGAGCAGAAGTACCGCCAGCGCTATGTCGACCTGATCACCGACGAGTCGGCCCGCGTGCGCTTCACCGCGCGCAGCAAGGCCGTGAGCGCGCTGCGCGAGTTCATGGTGGCCAACGACTTCCTCGAAGTCGAGACGCCCATGCTGCACCCGATCCCGGGCGGCGCGAACGCCAAGCCCTTCAAGACGCACCACAACGCGCTCGACCAGGAAATGTTCCTGCGCATCGCGCCCGAGCTGTACCTCAAGCGCCTGATCGTCGGCGGCTTCGAGCGCGTGTTCGAGATCAACCGGAGCTACCGCAACGAGGGCATCTCGGTGCGGCACAACCCCGAGTTCACGATGATGGAGTTCTACGCGGCCTACTGGAACTACCGCGACCTCATGGACTTCACCGAGACGCTGATCCGCACCATCGCCGACAAGGCCGTGGGCACGCAGCAGCTCACCTACGGCGGCAAGGCCGTCGACCTGACGCAGCCCTTCGAGCGCCTGACGATCCGCGAAGCGATCCTCAAGCACACCGATGCCGGCGATGGCGTGGACGACACCGCCTGGCTCATCAACGCCCTGCGCAAGCTCGGCCTGAGCGAAGAAAAGGACAAGCTCTCGCAGCGCAGCCTCGCCAGCCTGCAGGTGATGTACTTCGAGGAAACCGTGGAAGAGAAGCTCTGGCAGCCGACCTTCATCATGGAGCACCCGACCGAGATCTCGCCGCTGGCGCGCGCCAACGACGAGCGCCCCGAGGTCACCGAGCGCTTCGAGCTGTACATCACCGGCCGCGAATTCGGCAACGGCTTCAGCGAGCTGAACGACGCCGAAGACCAGGCCGCGCGCTTCAACGCGCAGGTGGCCGCCAAGGACAGCGGCGACGACGAAGCCATGTTCTACGACCACGACTTCGTGCGCGCCCTCGAATACGGCATGCCGCCCACCGGCGGCTGCGGCATCGGCATCGACCGCCTGATGATGCTGCTGACCGATTCGCCGAGCATCCGCGACGTGATCCTGTTCCCGGCGCTGCGCCGGGAAGGCTGACCCACCTGACGGGGACGCTGTCCGTGACCGACTTTCTCTGGCAAGACCGCGACAAGAAGGAATACGTCTACCCGTTCAACCCCAGGCCCGAGTGCCTGGACATGATCCAGCGTCCTCCCACGGTCGCCCTCGACATCGGGTGCGGCTCCGGTGGCGTGGGCCACGAACTGCGCCGGCGCCACCCCGGCTGCGAACTCTGGGGCTGCGAGTTCAACGCCTCGGCGGCGCAGGTGGCGCGCGAACATTTCGACAAGGTCGTCGAGCAGGACGTGGAAACCGTCGACTTCGCCGCGATGGGCCTCACGCGCCCCTTCGACCTCGTGTGCCTGTTCGACGTGCTCGAGCACCTCGTCAATCCGTGGCAGCTGCTCAGCGGCCTGAAGCGCATCATCGCGCCGGATGCGCAGATCCTGGTCAGCCTGCCGAACGCGTCCAACCTGCCGATGCTGTACGACGCCATGCGCGGGCATTGGCGCTACACCCATTGGGGCCTGCTCGACTTCACGCACCTGCGCTTCTTCACGGACTTCGACGCGCGCAAGATGTTCTACCAGACGGGCTTTCGCGTGATCGACCACCGGCTCGACTACCTCGGCGAAGGCCGCGGCATCTACGAGCGCCACCAGGCCGAGCCCTTCCCCCTGGTGCTGACGCTGGGCGGGCTCTCGCTGCAGGTCGCATCGGCCGACGACCTGGCGCGGCTGTGCGCCGACCGCAACCTGTATCTGCTCAGCCCGCACCACGGCGATTTCCGCGACGACAGCGAGCGCGAGATGGCGTCGAACAGCTACCCCACGACCTACACCTTCGGCGGCTGAAGCGCGGCGCGCGCCGCCCGCTCAGCCCAGGCGCTTGGAGCGCGCGTCGACTTCCGCCATGTACACCGACCGGTAGGGCTCCCCGAGCCCCACGAAATGCACCAGCAGGCTGTCGTCGCCCGCCAGGTGCGGCGGCGTGTTGATGCTCAGCAGGTCGGTCACGACCGCATCGCCGATCAGGCCGTGCTCGCCCAGCACCACGTTCGTGTAGTACTGGTCGCCCTGGCTGGCGTAAACGGTCGATTTGTCATCGACGCCGGTGATGCGCTCCCACAGCTGCGTGAGCAGTTCGAGGTTGCGCTCGGTGTGGCGGAACCCCATCACGCCCGAGTTCACGTCCCACGCGCCGATGTCCTTGGCGAACAGCAGGTCGCGGCCTTCGAGCAGCGGCTCGATGCGTTGGGTCTGGTTGACGAACAGCGTGTCGGCGTCGATCCACACCACCCACTGGTGCTGCGCGAGATGCCGCTTCACGAGCCAGCTCTTCACCCAGGCGCCGCTGATCGACGGATCGAGTTCGCCCGGGATGGCGCGGTAGACGTGGTAGCCGTACCCGTGCCGCTCGCTGTAGCGCCGCACGTTGTGCTCCGACACACGCGCATAGTCATTGATGTGGTGCGTGTAGAGCGTGACGAAGGCAATGGGCGCCTGCGGGTTGACGCATGAATAGGCGTCTTCCGAGATCGCCGGGTAGGCCGGCGGTGGCAGCACGGGCTCGCCGTCGATCAGCGCCGCGTTCACCCGGCGCACCAGCAGGCGCTGCAGGTTCGCGTCGTGCAGCAGCTCTTCCAGCACGCGGCCCTCGGCATCCAGCTCCACCAAGGGCGCCAGGTGCACCACGAAGATGCGGGCGGTGAACCAGTTCGCGATGCGCCACGAGACGTTCACGTAGCAGTCGCCGATGAGCCCGTTGCACGACAGCATGCCGGCCGGACGCAGCAGCGCCGCGGCGTCGAGGCGGGGCGTGACGCGCGCCACCACCTGGCTCGTCGCCCGGATGAGCGCATGCAGCAGCGCGCGGTTGGCCGCCGTGTTGCGCAGGATCATCAGGTTGCACAGCGGCAGGCCCTTGGGCCCGTCCACCACGAGCAGGTCGCGGCCTTCCAGGAGCGTTTCGACAGCCACCGGATGGAACACCACCGAATCGCCGTCGAGAAAGAGCAGCCAGTCGCCTTCGTCGAGCCCGCGCAGGCGGCGCAGCATCTCGGCGTACTTGGCGCAGTCGCGCAGCGCGGGATGCCCGGCACGCTCGCTCTCCACCCAGGCATGGGGGTAGCCGAAACGGCGGCAGTAGTGGCTGTGGTTGCGCAGCACCGGCTCGTCGAGCCGGTCGAAGAAGGTCAGGCACAGCGGCATCGACGGCGTCCGGGTGGGGTGGTCATTGGGGCGCAGTCTATCGCGCGCTCCGGCCGACCCTCTACACTCTTGGGCCCTCCGATTTCCTGCTTGAATGAATCCCCTACGCACCCCGGCCATCGGCATCGATTTCGGCACTTCGAATTCCGCGGTTTCCTTTGCCTCCCCCGGCGAGGCCGCGCGCCTGCTGCCCATCGAAGGCAGCGCCACCACCCTGCCGACCGCCCTCTTCTTCAACGCCGAGGACCGCAGCACGCACTTCGGCCGCGATGCCATCGCGCTGTACCTGTCCGGCGTCGAAGGCCGGCTCATGCGCTCGCTCAAGAGCCTGCTCGGCAGCCCGCTGATGCAGGAGAAGACCGCCGTCTACGACGGGCTGGTCAGCTTCGAGGACATCATCGCGCGCTTCCTGCACGAGCTGGTGACGCGCGCCGAACGCGAGCTGGGGCAGCGCCCCGAGCGCGTGGTCATCGGCCGCCCGGTGCATTTCGTCGACGACGACGCCAAGCGCGACCAGCGCGCCGAGGAAAGCATGCGCCACGCCGCGCGCGCCGCCGGCCTGCGCGACGTGTCCTTCCAGTACGAGCCCATTGCGGCGGCCTTCGACTACGAGCAGCGCGTCACGCGCGAATCGCTGATCCTGATCGTCGACATCGGCGGCGGCACCTCCGACTTCACCGTGGTGCGCCTGGGCCCCGAGCGCATGACGCGCATCGACCGTGCCGACGACGTGCTCGCCACCAGCGGCGTGCACATCGGCGGCACCGACTTCGACCAGCGCCTGAACCTGGAGCGCGTGATGCCGCTGCTCGGCCTGCGCCACCTCGGCCCGAGCGGACGCGAGGTGCCCAGCAAGGTGTTCTTCGAGCTGTCGTCCTGGCACCTGATCAACTGGCTCTACGCCCCGAAGGCCGTGCGCCAGACGCGTGAGCTGCGCACCAGCTACAGCGACCGGCAGCTGCACGACCGGCTGATGACGGTGCTCGAGGAGCGCCACGGTCACCGCATCGCCAGCGAGGTCGAGCAGGCCAAGATCAACGGCTCGGTCAGCGACGCCGAGGTGCAGATCGACCTGTCGTGCATCGAGCCGGGGCTGGTGTCGGCGCTGACGCCGGCCGACATGGCGCAGCAGCTCGCGGCGCCGCTCGAGAACGTGGTGGCCTGCGCCCACGCCTGCGTGAAGCGCGCCGGCCTGCGCAGCGGCGACCTGGACGCCATCTACCTCACCGGCGGCTCGTCGGCCCTGCGCCCGTTCCAGCGCGCGCTGCGCGCGAGCTTCGCCGGCGTGCCGCTGATCGAGGGCGACCTGCTCGGCGGCGTGGCGGCCGGGCTCGCCTACTCGGCGCGCACGGCGGGGTGAGCCGCAGATGAAGTACCTGTCCGCGTACCCGCCCGCGCTGCTGGCGCAGGTGAGCGAGCTGATGGCCGCCGACAAGCTCGGCGCCCTGCTGCGCGGACGCTACGCCGGCCTGCACGACATCCGCACCGACCACGCGCTGTACGACTACGCCTGCGAGCTCAAGGGCGAGTACATGCGCAAGGCCGAGCCGCTGGCCAAGGCCGTGTTCGACAACAAGCTGCACGTGGTGCGCCATGCGCTGGGCACCCACACCACCATCGCGCGCGTGCAGGGCAGCAAGCTCAAGACCAAGCGCGAGATTCGCGTGGCCAGCCTGTTCAAGACCGTGCCGCTCGAATGGCTGCGCATGATCGTCGTGCACGAGCTGGCCCACACGCGCGAGAAGAACCACGACAAGCCCTTCTACGCGCTGTGCACGCACATGGAGCCCGAGTACCACCGCTTCGAGTTCGAGCTGCGCCTGTACCTGACGCACCTGGAGGCGGGCGGTGCGCCGCTGTGGCCCGCGGCCGTGGGCGCGCCGGCCGCGGACTGACCCGGTACAGTCGTCGCCCATGACCCTGCCACGGCTGCACTTCACGTCCCTGTCCGAAGACGCGGTCTGCGGCGACATCGTGCGGACCTACCGCCTGGCGGCCGAGCAGCTGGGCTACCCGACGAGCTACACGCCGGCGAACATCGACCCCGGCGCGATCAACATCCTGTTCTTCTTCTGGAACTTCCCCTGGAAGAGCCTCGAGCCGTTCCACCCGAATTGCATCGTCGTCAACTTCGAGCCGATGGTCGAAGGCACGCATGCCTGGAACGACCGTTACCTCGACCTGCTCCCGCGCTGCTACCTGTGGGAGTACAGCAAGACCAACTTCCATCGCCACCGCGAGCTCGGCTACCAGAACGCCGACTACGTGCCGCTCGGCTGGGAGCCGGACGCAGCCCGCATCCTGCCGTTGTCGGAAGTCCTGCCCGAGGAGGAGCGCGACATCGACGTCTGCTTCTTCGGCTCGTTCACGCAGCGCCGGATCGACGTGCTGGAAGCGCTGATGGCGCGCGGCCTGCGCGTCGAGATGACGCGCGGCGGGTTCTGGACCCAGGCCGAGCGCGAAGACCGCATGCGCCGCGCCAAGGTCATGCTGAACCTGCACAACTGGGAAGCGTCCCGCGTGGTCGAGACGCCCCGGCTGTCGATCCTGCTGCGCCATCGCAAGGCCGTGGTCTGCGAGCTCTACCCCGACAGCGAGATCGACCCCGCCTTCCGCGATGCGGTGGTGGGCGTGCCCTACGACCAGCTGGTCGACACCGTGGTCGCGCTGGTCGCCGATGCGCCGCGCCGCGCGCAGCTCGAACGCGACGGGCTCGACACGCTCGAGCGGGCCTTCGCGCCGCCGGACATCGGCCCCGCGCTCGAACGCTACTTCGCCTGGCGCGCCCAGCAGCCCGACCGCGTGCCGCCCGTGGCGATGCCGCGCGTGACGGTCTGCCTCACCGTCAGCGTGGTGCCCGACGGCAGCGGTGATGACTGGCTGCAGGACCTGCGCGGCTGGGCCGCACAGGCCGATGTGGCGCTGGAGCTGGTCGTGGTGGCGGCGGGTCTGCCGGCGTCAGCTGAAAGCGAGGCGCGCGCCATCGCCCCCGACCTGCGCTGGATCGCGCTGCCCGTGCCCTGCGACCGCGCCACCTTGCGCAACCTCGCGCTCGCGCAGGCCACCGGCGATCACGTCGTCTTCGCCGATACGGGCGACCGCGCCCTGCCCGGCCGCCTGCAGCGGCAGGCTGCACTGCTCGCCGCCTGCCCGGACCTGGACATCGTCGGCTGCTGGAGCGAGACGCCCGCCGGGCCGCTGAAATACGCCCAGCGGCACGATGAAATCGTGGCCGAAGCGCTAGGCCCCGAGCCGCTGCGGCTGTCGGCCTGCCTGGTGCGCCGCCGCTTCCTGAAACGCACCGGCGTACGCCACGACCCCGAGTTCGCGGTGCACGACAGCCTGCAGATGCTGTGCCGCTGCATCGTGGCCGGCGCACGCTTCGCGGTCATTCCCGAACTGCTGCACCGCGCGGCACCGGTCGCGCCGCCGGCAGACCTCGCGCACGCCGCTTCGCTCGCCATGCGCGCGCGGCGCGCGGTGCTGCGTCACTTGTTGCCGCGCAGCCGCGTGGAAGACATCGACCTCATCGCCCAGCTCTACGCGCACCTGTGGCCGCCGCAGCGCGACTTCGCCGAACAGCTGCTGCGCACCGTGGCGCAGGCCTGCGCAGCGTCCGCCGGCACGCCGCGGATCGACGCTGAAATGCTGACGCGCGCGCTGCGCACCGAAACCCTGCGGCTGCTGCAGGTGTTCTTCCAGGCCGGCCTGGCCGACAAGCCCTGGCTGGAGTCGCTGTTCGAGACGCCCGAGGTGGCCGCATTGCTCGGCCCCGCGGCGAATCAGCTGCCGGTGCGGCCCTTCCGGGGCTGAGCGCCGGCCAGCAGGCGCTGCGCCTGCACATAGCGCGTCGAGGCCGTGAGCGCCTGCCAACCCAGCGCTTCACCGCCCGGCAGCAGCGACCGGCGCCGCGCCTCGCTGGCCGCATCGCCCTGCCAGCGACCATCGGCCGCCGCGGCGGTGAAGCCGTCGAGCATCTCGTCCAGCGGCCGGCCTTCGCCGATGCTCTGGTTGCACAGCAGCGCCAGGTCGCAACCCGCCGCAAGGGCCGCCAGCACGGCGTCGGTGTAGCTCAGCAGCTGGCCGTCGATGTAGCGCCCGGCTTCCATGCTCAGGTCGTCGCTGAACACCGCGCCGTCGAACGCGAAGCGCTGGCGCAGGATGTCCTTCAGCCACTTTTCGGAGAAACCTGCCGGCCGCTTGTCGACCTTCGGGTAGATCACGTGCGCGGGCATCACGGCCGCGAGCGTGCCGCCCAGCCAGTCGTAGGGCCGCGCGTCGTCGGCCAGGATGGCTTTCAGGCTGCGCCGGTCGACCGGGATCTCGACGTGCGAGTCAGCCTGCACGAAACCATGCCCCGGAAAGTGCTTGCCGCAGTTGCGCATGCCCATCTGCAGCATGCCGTGCATCACGCTCTTGGCGAGCAGCGCGACCACGCGCGGGTCGCAGTGGAAGCTGCGGTCGCCGATCACGCTGCTGCCGCCGTAGTCCAGATCGAGCACCGGCGCGAAGCTGAAGTCGACGCCGCAGGCGCGCAACTCGCCGGCCAGCACCTGCCCGGCCGCAGTGGCGACCTGCGTGGCGCGCAGGGCATCGTGCATCCACAGCTCGCCCAGGCTGCGCATCGAGGGCAGCCGCGTGAAGCCGTCGGTGCGAAAGCGCTGCACCCGGCCGCCTTCGTGGTCGACGCAGATCAGCAGGTCGGGCCGGATCGCCTTGATCTCGGCATTGAGCGCGGTCATCTGCGCGCGGTCCTGCCAGTTGCGGGTGAAGTGGATCACGCCGCCCACGTGCGGGTTGGCGAGGCGCCGGCGGTCGGCGGCGGTGAGTTCGGTGCCGGCCACATCGATGAGGAGCGGCGCGTGGTTCAGTTCGGTCATGTCTGTCGATCGGTCGGCAAGGCGCAACGGCGCCGGAGATTCGTTCAGGCCTTTTCCACCACCACGAAGCTGGCGGCGTACTCGGTTTCGTCGGTGACGGTCACGTGCGCCGTCAGGCCCTGCGCCTCGAACCAGTCTTTCAGCTCGCCGTGCAGCACGATCACCGGCTTGCCGCTGCGCAGGTTGGCGATCTCGCACAGGCGCCAGCTCATCGGCATGCGCATGCCCAGGCCGATGGCCTTGCTGAAGGCTTCCTTGGCGGAAAAACGCGTGGCGAGGTAGCTCAGGCCGCGCTTGGGCCAGCGCGCGGCGCGGGCCTGCCAGATGGCGAACTCGGCGTCGCTCAGCACCCGGCGGGCGAAGCGTTCGCCCTGGCGCTCGAAGGTGGCCGCGATGCGGCGCACGTCGCAGATGTCGGTCCCGATGCCGTAGATCATGCGGCGTCGGCGATGCAGCGCAGGTAGTCGCGCGTGGTCGCGGCGTACCCGAGTTCGAGCGCATCGGCGACGAAGGCATGGCCGATCGACACCTCGTGCACGCCGCGCACCGCGCGCAGGAACGGCGTGAGGTTGTCGCGGCTCAGGTCGTGGCCAGCATTGACGCCCAGGCCCGCCGCATGGGCGGCCTGCGCCGCGGCCACGTAGCGCGCGAGCACGGCGGCTTCCTGCGGCGTGCCGCGCGAGGCGGCGTAGCCTTCGGTGTAGAGCTCGACGCGGTCGGCGCCCACGGCCTTGACCGCGGCCATCATCTCGGGGATCGGGTCCATGAACAGGCTCACGCGCACGCCCAGCGCCTTGGCTTCGGCGATCAGCGGGCGCAGGCGCTCGGCGTCTTCCGGGAAGCTCCAGCCGTGGTCGCTGGTCGACTGGGTTTCGCTGTCGGGCACGAAGGTGGCCTGGTGCGGCTTGAGTTCGCGCACGAAGTCCATCAGGTTGTGGAAGGGGTTGCCTTCGATGTTGAACTCGATGCCCGGCCAGTCCTTGGCGAGCAGTTCCGACAGGTCGCTCACGTCGTGCGCGCGGATGTGGCGCGCGTCGGGGCGCGGGTGCACGGTGATGCCTTGCGCGCCTGCGGCCAGGCAGGCCTGGGCGGCGCCCACCACGCTGGGGATGCCGAGGTGGCGCGTGTTGCGCACCAAGGCCACCTTGTTGAGGTTGACCGACAGGGCCGTGGTGGTGCGAGGGAGGGAGGACGAGGTATCGCTCATGGACGCAATCGCTTTCTTCTCTTCGTTCATGCGCCGCCCGCGCCGGCCCGGAGGTCGTCGGTGGGGGTGACAGCAAGCCAGTGACAGTAGCCGCCGAGCGTCGTCCTGTCGATGTCGCCGGGCGCCATGTGGTCGTAGGCGCCGGCACGGAAATGGTGCTTGGACCAGTACTGGTCGGTGTGCCAGCCGTGGATATGCAGCACGTCACCGCCCAGCCTGCGATCGGTGTACGGCAGGTGGTCGAGCAGGCCCAGCGAGCAGCGCTGCGGGTAGGTGCGCCGCAGCGCCAGCTCGCCGGCGTACATGGTGAGCACGTTCTTGCACCAGCCGGGCCACTCGCCCTGGAAGTCGCGGAACTCCTCGTCGAGCAGCTTGTGGCAGTAGTCCAGCTGGGCCTGCACGAAGTTGCCCACGAACTCGGTCGGCCCCAGCACCGACGCGCCGACGTTGTGCAGCCCCGAATGCGGAAAGCCCCAGCGCGCGCTGCACTCGGAGAGCTTGCGGCGCACCTCTTCCTGGTACGCATAGGCGCCGAAGCCGAAGCACAGGCCGGTCGGCTCGAAGCTGGCCAGCGCCGGCGTGACGAAGGTATCGCAGTCGGTCTTGAGGATCGCGTCGTAGTTGCGGCACACGGCGAGCACCGCCGGGTCGCACAGGTTCGCGATCGAATTGATGTAGCCGTAGCCGGCCCATTCGGGGTGCTGGTCGGCGTAGGGCAGGCCCGGAATCACGACGATCCGGTCGTCGGTGGGCAGCCGGGCGATCACGTTCGGGTGGCACACCGCGATCAGCTCCCCGCCGCGCGCGAAGACGCCGGAGACGATCATGCTCCGGTACAGCCAGTGGAACTCGTCGACGATTTCTTTCTTGTCGTCGACGTAGACGAGGACACCCAGACGCATGGCTTCGGTTTTCAGGTTGGCGTTTCGATCGATCGTGCGCCGGGCTAGAGCGCTTGCAGATCTCTCATCATCTGCCGCGTGCGCAGCGTGGTCACGCCGCAATGGTAGTTGAGCAAGGCCCGCAGCTGGTTGCGCAGGGCACTGTTGCTGCCGGCGTTCATGGTCGCGACCTCGCGCAGGGTGGCGGTGAACGGGGTGCGGTCGTCGAGCACGCTCTGCAGCACCTGCCAGTCGGCGCCGGCCAGCGCGGCCTCGTCCTTGGCGGCCTGGCGCAGGCCGGCTTCGGGCACGAGGGTGTAGCGCGTGCGGGCCGCCAGCGGCTCCAGGGTGAGCGTCTGCACGTCGAGCGAGGGCAGCAGGCCGACCGAGCGCAACAGCAGCAGCTCGAAGGCGCGCAGCGCGGCGGCCTGCGTCGCGGCCTGGGCGCCCGCATGGTCGCCGGCCAGCACCTGCACCACGCCGGCGTAGGCGTCGAACAGCGCCTCGTGCGCGTCGTCGCGCGCCAGCAGGCGCAGCAGCAGCTCGTTGACGTAGTAGCCCGAGAGCAGCGCCTCGCCGGTCGGCATGACGTGGCCGCCCATCCATTCGGCGCCTTTGAGCGTGCGGATCTCGGCGTCGCCGCCGTAGTTGAGCTGCAGCGGCTGCAGCGGCAGCAGCACGGGACGGAAATTGGAACTCGGCCGCTTCGCCCCCTTGGCCACGAGCGCGATGCGTCCGTGGTGGCGGGTGAAGACCTCGAGGATCAGGCTCGACTCGCTCCAGTCGTAGCGATGGAGCACGTAAGCCGGTTCATGCGAAACGCGATGAGCGGCGGCCACTTCATTCGTAGCCGAAGGAACGCACGCGGGCTTCGTCGTCGGCCCAGCCGGAGCGCACCTTCACCCACAGCTCGAGGAACACCTTGGCGTCGGCCAGCTTCTCGAGCTCGACGCGGGTTTCCATGCCGATGCGCTTGATGCGCTCGCCCTTGTCGCCGATCACCATGGCCTTGTGGCCGTCGCGCTCGACCACGATGGTGGCGGCAATGCGCAGCAGGCGCTTCTGGCCCTTCTTCTGGGGCGGCTCTTCCTCGAACTTGTCGATGATGACGGTCGAGGTGTAGGGCAGCTCGTCGCCCGTGAGGCGGAAGAGCTTTTCGCGCACCAGTTCGCCGGCGAGGAATTTCTCGCTGCGGTCGGTGAGCTCGTCCTCGTCGTAGAACCAAGGCTGCTCGGGCAGGTATTTCTCGCAGATGCCGAACAGGCGCTCGACGTCCTTCGCGTTCTTGGCCGACATCGGCACGAACTCGGCGAAGCTGTGCTTGGCCTGCATGGTCTGCAGCCAGGGCGCGATGTCGCCGCGGCGGTGCACGTTGTCCAGCTTGTTGGCCAGCAGCACCGTGGGGATGCCCTTGCCCAGCAGCTTGAGCACGCGCTCGTCGGCCGGCGTGAAGCTGCCGGCCTCGACCACGAACAGGATCAGGTCGACGTCGCCGACCGCGCCCTGCACGGTCTTGTTGAGCGACTTGTTCAGCGCGTTGGCATGCAGGGTCTGGAAACCCGGCGTGTCGACGAACACGAACTGCGTGGCGCCCAGCGTGCGCATGCCGGTGATGCGGTGGCGCGTGGTCTGCGCCTTGCGCGAGGTGATGCTGATCTTCTGGCCGACCAGCGCATTGAGCAGCGTCGACTTGCCCACATTGGGCTTGCCGACGATGGCGATCAGGCCGCAGTGCTGCGGCCCGGTGGCAGGCGTGTCGCCTGCGGTGTCTTCGGGTCCCGCTGCGGGATTGGTTACATCGTTCATTCTGATTTCACGCGGCGCCGCGTGCCTTGAGCCGGATCAACATGGCGGCCGCGGCAGCTTGCTCGCCGGCGCGGCGCGAGCCGCCGATGCCGCGCTCGCGAAGGCCCAGCTCGGGCACCTCGCACTCGACATCGAAGGTCTGCTTGTGCGCTGCACCCAGCGTCGCTGCCACGCGGTACACCGGCAGCTTCATTTTGTGGCCCTGCAGCCATTCCTGCAATTCGGTCTTCGGGTCTTTCGCGGCGGCTTCCATGCGCGGATTGATCTCGACCGCCTCGTAGAGCCGGTGCACCAGCGCCTGCGCGGCGGCAAAGCCGGCGTCCAGGTAGACCGCGCCGATCAGCGCTTCGAGCGCGTCGGCCAGGATGGAGGGCCGGTTCGGGCCGCCCGAGCGGGCTTCGCCTTCCCCCAGGCGCAGCAGCGGCGACAGCGCCAGCCCCAGCGCGAGCCGGTGCAGCGTGTCCTGCTTGACCAGGTTGGCCCGCACGCGCGACAGGTCGCCCTCGGGCAGTTCCGAGAGACGGATGTACAGCAGATGCGAGACGGCCAGGTTCAGCACCGAGTCGCCGAGAAACTCGAGGCGCTCGTTGTGATCGGCCGAGAAACTGCGGTGCGTGAGCGCGAGCTGGAGCAGGCGCGGGTCCGAGAACGTGTACTGAAGGCGCGCCTGCAGCGCGACGAGGCTGCCGTCCACCTTCTTGTTCGACACCGCGGTCAGCGGGACGCGCCCTTGTATTTGAGCGTCAGGTAGGCCGGCCCGAACAGGGGGATCTCGCGCTCGTACGCATACGACACGACGACCTTGTCGCCCACCTTCTTGATCTCGAGGTCCCGGCCGCTGACCGACTTGAAGTCGTCGATGGCCTGGGCGCGGTCGAAGATCGCGCGGATCTCGGGCACCGTGGCGCCTTCCTTGGCCTTGTTGGCGGCCTTGTCGATGGCCTGCCATTCGATCAGCGTCGGAATGACCTGCGCGACGACGACGCCCACGCAGCCCAGCACCGCCGCGACGAACACCAGGCCGATGAACGAGATGCCGCGCTGGTGCGCGGCACTGCCACGGACGGACCGACTGTTGGTTCTCATGCCCTCTTACCCCTCGAACAGTAACGTTGACTGTTGATTAATTATTGAAACGGACCGATGCGACCGAGATCGCCGAAGTTCATCCAGACGAAGAAGGCCCTGCCCACGATGTTCTTGTCCGGTACGAATCCCCAGAAACGGGAATCGGCCGAATTATCGCGGTTGTCGCCCATCATGAAATAGTTGCCTTCGGGCACCTTGCACACCACGCCCTCGACCGAGTAGCGGCAGTTCTCGCGGAACGGGAAGTCGCTGGCACCCGGCACGAAGGCGGGAGCGTTCTCGTCGTTGAGGATCTTGTGCTGCTTGCCGCCGAGGTCTTCGTCGAACTGCTTCAGGATGCGCATCGACTCGCCATCGAGGTAGTCGGCGATCGGGGCCTTGCCCACCGGCTGGCCGTTGATCGTGAGCTTCTTGTTCAGGTAGGCCACCTCGTCGCCCGGGATGCCGACCACGCGCTTGATGTAGTCCATGCTGGGCTTGGGCGGATAGCGGAACACCACCACGTCGCCGCGCGCCAGCGGCGTGCCGTCGGTGAGCTTGGTGTTGACGACCGGCAGGCGCAGGCCGTAGGTGAACTTGTTGACCAGGATCAGGTCGCCGGTCAGCAGCGTGGGCATCATCGAGCCCGAGGGAATCTTGAATGGCTCGTACAGGAACGAGCGCAGCAGGAACACCACCAGGATCACGGGGAACAGGCCCGCCGTCCAGTCGAGCCACCAGGGCTGCATCAGCAGGCGTTCGCTGGCCTTGGCGTCGGTGGTGTCGACCTGGGTGATGCCCTGCCCCGCCAGGCGCGTGTTGCGTTCGGCGATGGAGCTCTCGAGCGTGGCGGCGGCGCGTTCGCGCTGCGGCAGGAAGTAGAAGCGCTCGGCCAGCCAGTAGACCCCGGTGACCACCGTGGCCACGAACAGCAGCAGCGCGAAGTTGCCTTCGAGCGCGCCGAAATACCAGGCGCCGACGTAGCTGGCGAACGCCGCGAGAACCAGGGTGGTGAGGTATGCCATGTTCGTGGTGATCAGTCTTCGACTTGCAGAATCGCGAGGAAGGCCTCTTGCGGGACTTCGACGGAACCGATCTGCTTCATTCTTTTCTTGCCCGCCTTCTGCTTCTCGAGCAGCTTCTTCTTGCGGGAGATGTCGCCGCCGTAGCACTTGGCGAGCACGTTCTTGCGAAGTGCCTTGATTGTCTCACGCGCAATGATCGTGACCCCGATGGCCGCCTGGATCGCCACGTCGTACATCTGGCGCGAAATGATCTCGCGCATCTTCGACACCACCGCCCGGCCGCGGTACTGCGACTGGCTGCGGTGCACGATGATCGACAGCGCATCGACCTTGTCGCCGTTGAGCAGGATGTCGACCTTCACCACGTCGGAGGCCCGGTACTCCTTGAACTCGTAGTCCATGGAGGCGTAGCCGCGGCTCACCGACTTCAGCTTGTCGAAGAAGTCGAGCACGATTTCGCCCAACGGCATCTCGTAGGTCAGCATGACCTGGCGGCCGTGGTAGGCCATGTTCAGCTGCACGCCGCGCTTCTGGTTGGCCAGCGTCATGACGGAGCCGACGTATTCCTGCGGCATGTACAGGTGCACGGTGACGATGGGCTCGCGGATTTCCGCCATCTTGCCGACGTCGGGCATCTTGGACGGGTTCTCGACCATGATCACTTCGCCGTCGTTGCGCACCACCTGGTAGACCACGCTCGGCGCGGTCGTGATCAGGTCCTGGTCGAACTCGCGCTCCAGGCGCTCCTGCACGATCTCCATGTGCAGCAGGCCCAGGAAGCCGCAGCGGAAGCCGAAGCCCAGCGCCTGGCTCACTTCGGGTTCGTAGCGCAGCGACGAATCGTTGAGCTTGAGCTTCTCGAGCGCGTCGCGCAGCGAGTCGTACTCGCTGGCTTCGGTCGGGTACAGGCCCGCGAACACCTGCGGCTGGATTTCCTTGAAGCCGGGCAGCGCCTCGGTGGCCGTGGCGGCCGCGCCACCAGTGCCGGGCCGGATCAGCGTGACCGTGTCGCCGACCTTGGCCGCCTGCAGCTCCTTGATGCCCGCGATGATGTAGCCCACCTCGCCGGCTTCGAGCGACGCGCGCGCTTCGTTGGCGGGCGTGAAGACGCCGATGCTGTCGGCGTTGTACATCGCACCCGACGCCATCATCTTGATGCGCTCGCCCTTCACGAGGCGGCCATCGACCACGCGCACCAGCATCACGACGCCGACGTACGGGTCGAACCAGCTGTCGATGATCATCGCGCGCAGCGGGCCGTCGGGATTGCCGCGCGGTGCGGGCATGCGCGCGACGATGGTCTCGAGGATGTCGTCGATGCCGACACCGGTTTTTGCGGAGCACGGAATCGCGTCGGTCGCATCGATGCCGATCACGTCTTCGATTTCGGTGCGCGCGTTGTCGAGATCTGCGTTCGGCAGATCGATCTTGTTGAGCACCGGGATCACTTCGACGCCGAGGTCGAGCGCGGTGTAGCAGTTGGCCACCGTCTGCGCCTCAACGCCTTGCGATGCGTCGACAACGAGCAATGCGCCTTCACATGCCGACAGCGAGCGGCTCACTTCGTACGAGAAGTCGACGTGGCCCGGCGTGTCGATCAGATTGAGGTTGTAGACCTGTCCATCGCGTGCCTTGTAGTGCAGCGCGGCGGTCTGCGCCTTGATGGTTATCCCACGCTCTTTTTCGATGTCCATCGAGTCGAGCACCTGCGCTTCCATCTCGCGTTCCGCGAGGCCGCCGCAACGTTGGATCAAACGGTCTGCGAGCGTCGACTTGCCATGATCGATGTGCGCAATGATCGAAAAATTTCTGATGTGATTCATCAACGGGAACGCTTAAGTACTTGAATTGGCTCGGGCGCCGAGGGGCGGGGCCAAGAAAAAAGGGCGCGTCTTCTGGAGACGCGCCCTGAACCAACAAGCAATGGCAACTGCAGTAGTTGGAACTTCATTGTAGGCAAAAAGGGAAGCACGTACATCCGGGAACAGGGTCCAAAGGGCTCGTTGCAGGTCCACAACATCAAAGATACTCACAACTTATCAACAGGATCGGTGGAGCAGTAGCTGAACAACTTGTGGGCGATCTGTGGAGCACCGGTGGACGGCTGTGTGACATCTCGCATCGTGAAGGCCATCGCCCTCTTTATGCGCTGACTGGCCGCCAGGAGCTGTCTATTCTACCGAAATTCGTCCTTAGCCCTTTTATAAGTTAGTGATCGCAAACAAATCTCGGTGTTTTCAAGGCCCCGGATTTTTTTAGAGGCTGGCGCCGAAGCGTCGTAAACACCTCGAAAAAATGGCCCCAAACCCGACTGCCGGGTGGGGCCACTTGACGCCGCCGCCGTATCAGCGTGCGGGTCGGATCAAGGCGTACTGCGCCCAGTCGCCTCGGCGGTAGAGCACGCTCAGCGACTTGGCCTTGTCCGCCTTGGCGACCGCCGCCTCGAATTCGCGGGCATTCGCCACCTCGAGATTGCCCACCGCCAGGATGACGTCACCCTCGCGCAGGCCGGCCCGCGCCGCGGCGTCGTTGGCGGCATCAACCTTCACACCGCCCTTCAGCTTGAGCTCTTTCTTCTGCGCATCGCTGAGGTCGCTGACCGCGAGGCCGAGTGACTTGAGGACCGCGGAAGCAGACGGCTTCGCAGCCGGCTCGTCGCGGTCGGTTGCGCGCTTGGCGGGCTTGTCCGGCTCGATCTCGGCGATGGTCACGCTGAGGTCGCGCGAGCTGCCGCGGCGGAACACGGTGAGCGTGCTCTTGGTGCCCGGCTTGGTATTGCCCACGAGGCGCGGCAGGTCGCTCGGTTTTTCGATCGCCTTGCCGTCGAACTTGGTGATGACGTCGCCCGGCTCCACGCCGGCCTTCTCGCCCGGCGAACCGGCTTCGACACCGCGCACCAGCGCGCCCTGCGCCTTGCCCAGGCCGATGGCCTCGGCCACGTCCTTCGTGACCTGGTCGATCTGCACGCCGATGCGCCCACGCGAGACGCGCCCCGAGGTGCGCAGCTGCTCGCTGACGCGGATCGCCTCGTCGATCGGGATCGAGAACGAGATGCCCATGAAGCCGCCCGAACGCGAATAGATCTGGCTGTTGATACCCACCACTTCGCCGCGCATGTTGATCAGCGGGCCGCCCGAGTTGCCGGGGTTGATGGCCACGTCGGTCTGGATGAACGGCAGGTACTCGCCCGTGTCGCGCTGCTTGGCGCTCACGATGCCGGCCGTGACGGTGTTCTCCAGGCCGAAGGGCGAGCCGATCGCCATCACCCACTCGCCCACGCGCAGCTTGGAGATGTCGCCCACCTTCACCGCGGGCAGGCCCGTGGCTTCGATCTTCACCACGGCCACGTCGGTGCGCTTGTCGGCACCGATGATCTTGGCCTTGAACTCGCGCTTGTCGGGCAGCGTGACCAGCACCTCGGAGGCGTCTTCCACCACATGCGCGTTGGTCATGACGTAGCCGTCGCCCGTCAGGATGAAGCCCGAGCCCACGCCGCGCGGACGCTCTTCTTCCTGCTGCGGACGGTTCGGGCGCGGCCCCTGGCGCGGCGTGCCCGGCAGCGGCTGGCCGAAGAAGCGGCGGAAGAACTCCTGCATCTCCTCGTCCATCTCGCCATTGCCACCGCCGCGCTGCGCGACCTTCTCGACGGTGCGGATGTTGACCACGGACGGACCGACCTGGTCGACCAGGTCGGTGAAGTCGGGCAGCGTGCGCGTCTGCGCATGCACCGACTCGACCGGCAGGAAAGCGGCGCCGGCCGTCAGCGCCAGCGCAAAGGCCAGCAGACCGGAACGAAGCTTGTGTCCCTCGACTTTGAACATCATCGGTTGTCTTTCCAAAAGAACAGAGCTGCAAATAACGACAGAGGCTATGAGTACCCGGCGCCGGCTTGGTTCAGCCCGAACGCCTGCACGGCGTCAGCGCATCGCCCGTCAGCGCGTGCGCGCGAGGCTCTGGGCAAAGGCATTGAGCGTCTGCTGCGGCACCTCGCCGACCGCGGTCAGCCACCAGTCGCTGGCCGGTGCGGGCAGTCGCCGGCGGATCGCGTTAGTGGCACCGATGGTCAGCACGCCATCGCCTGGCGTGCGCGCGGGGTCGTAGCGTTCGATGAAGAGCGAGACCGTCGCCAGGCCGTCGGAGAAGGTCCACTGGACGGTGGTTGCTTCGGGCTTGGGCGGCTTGCCGTCGCCGGCGGGCAGCGCAGGGCGTCGGAAGAAGCTTCGGGGCTTGAATCCGGCCACGGGTGTGCGCAGCATCCAGCCTTCGTCCTGCGCCGTGCTGCGCTCGAGTTCGAGCTTCTCGATTCGGTAGCCGCTCGTGTTGGCCATCATCTGCGCCAGTGCCTGCGCCTTCACGGGCGCATCGAGCTGCAGCTCGGAGAACGCCGACTGCTCGACCACGCGGGTGTCGCTGTCGACGGTCTGGAGCTTCACCACGAGACCGGAGCGGCGTTCGCTCCAGATGCGATAGCCGAAGCGCAGGCCGTCGCGCGGCACCAGCTGCACCACGTCGGCATCGAAGCCCGCGACGCGGTCCTTGCCGATGGCGCGCACGTCGTAGTAGTCGCCCACCGACGAATCGGGCTTGTCGGGCAGGTTGGGGAAAAGGTCGAGGTTCTCGCGCTTCTCGACCTTCACGACCTTCGCCTCGGGCAGGAAGGTCATCACGTTGCGGTTGCGCCGGAAGGTCGAGCGCGGCGGGCCCGACAGCGCTTCGATGCGCTCCAGCTGGTGATCGCCGTCGCGCACATGCCAGATGCGCGCGCTCGACAGGTCGCCGCCCGGCGCCGATACCACGAAGGTGCCCACGTAGCTGCGCTGTCGCGCGCCCGCATGCATGCGCTGCAGCCACTCGGTCACGCCCATGGCCGGCGGTTCGTCGGTCTGCGCCGAGGGCACGCTCTTCGTGTTCGCCGCGCCGTAGCGGGTCTGCGCGGTGGCCATCTGCCCCAGGCAAAGAACAGCAAACGCGAGCACCAGGGTGCGTGCGGAAATCGGCATGTGAACAACGGTCATTGCAGGCGGCGACGGTCGCGCAATCAGCGCGTGGGGCCCTCGAAGGTGGCGTTGCGCAGGAAACCGGACGGCATTTGCGATGCACCACCGGCCTGCTGGTGGGCTTCGAGCAGCTGGTCAAGGCGCGGATCGCGCAGCATGACCTGCGGATTGCCATTGCCGACCAGCACGCGGGTCGGCGTCAGGGCGCCGTTGCCCGGCAGCTCGCTGCCACCGGCCGCGGCCGCCAGCACCGAGTTCGCCACGGGCGGTTGCACCGCCGCCAGTTGGGCACCGCCGTTGGGCACCGCGGCACCGTTGCCGACCAGCGTCCAGCTGATGGCCGCCACGGCCATCAGCGACGCAGCGCCGGCCACCAGCTTCCAGCGGAACACCGGCTCGTTGGCCGCCTCGGCACGCTGCCGCACGGGCTTCGCGGCCGGCACGGCAGCCAGCGGTGCCACGGCCGCGGGCGGCGCCATCACGACCGGCTCTTGCGCCAGCCGCTGCTGGAAGCGCGCCAGGAAGGCCGAGGTGTCGCTGCAGCGCGAATGCGCCGACGAGCGCAGCACATCGCCCACCACGTGGTAGGCGTGCCAGGCGTCGCGCGAGTCGTCCTCGGCGCAGACGGATTCGATCGCACGCGCGAACGCCTCGCCCTGCAAATGGCCGTCCGCCAGTGCGGACACCTGTTCCCGAACCGTCATCGTCTGATTCATGTCATTCACCTGCTGATCTACCAACGCTTGCCGGACTGGTTGTCCAGCAGCGGCTTGACCCTGGCCGAAATGGCCTCGCGCGCCCGGAAAATACGCGAGCGCACCGTGCCGATCGGGCAATCCATGACCTCGGCAATCTCTTCGTAACTCATCCCCTCGATCTCGCGCAGCGTGACTGCCTGGCGCAACTCGGTGGGGAGCGCTTCCATGGCAGCCTCGACGGCACTGGCGATTTCGTTCGCCGCCATGACCGATTCGGGGGTTTCATCGGTGGTTGGTTCGTTTCCAGGGCGGTAAGTTTCATCTTCGTCGTCCGAGGACGAACGCAGTGCGCTTTCGGAGACGGTCGGATCGCGCTTCATGTCCACCAGCGCCTTCTTGGCGGTGTTCACGGCGATCCGGTACAGCCAGGTGTAGAACTGGGCCTCGCCGCGAAACTGGTGCAGCGCGCGGTAGGCGCGGATGAAGGTTTCCTGGGCGATGTCCTCGATCAGGTCGACATCGCGCACCATGCGCCCGATCAGCCGTTCGATGCGGCGCTGGTACTTGATGACCAGCAGCTCGAACGCCTTCTGGTCGCCCGCGACGGTGCGCTGCACCAGCTGGAAATCGACCTCACCCGGGCGCGGCGCCTGCGCCGCCTCATCGGGCAGCGCGGACTCCGGAGGTACGGGAGGCAAGGAAGTGGTCATCGAAACGGATCAGGGCGCGTCGGCCGGAGCGGTCGCGCGCCAGGGGTCGCCGGCCACCTCGGCGACCGGGGGCCGCGCGTAGACCGCACGGCGCACGTCGCGCCAGCGCTCGGGCATGGCCCGCTGCTCGAGCCAGACCCAGCGGGCCGCGCGGCCGGGTTCGGCCAGGCGGACCAGCAACAGCGACTGGAAATCGAGCGCCACCACGGCGCGCGCGGCGAGCACGCCGCGCGTCGGATCGGCACCGGTCAGCGACCAGTGCGATCCGTCGAAATGCAGCGTCGCCGCACCGTCCCGCCGCAGGCCAAAGCCTGCCGCGACACCAGAGAAGACGACGCTGAGGAGCAGCAGCAACTGACGCCAGCCATTGCTATCGAACAGATAGCAGGCCGCGCCGGCGCAGCAGACGCCCAGGGTCCAAAGGGCCAGAAGAATCCGGGTCGCGCCGCGGGTGCGCCCCACCGGATAGGTCACCGACGGTGCGCTGTGCATGGGAGAGCGACGCTCAAGCGCGCTTGAACACCAGCGTGCCGTTGGTGCCGCCGAAGCCGAAGTTGTTCTTGACCGCGACATCGATCTTCAGATCGCGCGCCTCGTTGGCGCAGTAGTCGAGATCGCACTCCGGATCCTGGTTGAAGATGTTGATCGTCGGCGGACTCTTCTGGTGATGCAGCGCGAGCACCGTGAACACCGATTCGATGCCGCCCGCGCCGCCCAGCAGGTGGCCGGTCATGGACTTGGTCGAATTGACGACGAGCTTCTTCGCGTGATCGCCGAAAGCCAGCTTGACCGCATTGGTCTCGTTGAGGTCACCAATCAGCGTCGAGGTGCCGTGCGCGTTCAGGTACTGGACCTCGTCGGCATTGACACCCGCATTGGCCAGTGCCATCGCCATCGAACGGCGGGGGCCGTCGACGTCGGGCGCGGTCATGTGGTACGCGTCGCCGGTCATTCCGAAGCCGGAGACTTCGGCGTAGATCTTGGCGCCGCGTGCCTTGGCGTGTTCGTACTCTTCGAGCACCAGCACGCCGGAGCCCTCACCCAGCACGAAGCCGTCGCGGTCCTTGTCCCACGGGCGCGAAGCCGTGGTGGGATCGTCGTTGCGGGTGCTCAGCGCGCGAGGCGCGGTGAAGCCGCCGATGCCCAGCGGAGAGATGGTCGATTCCGCACCGCCTGCAATCATGACGTCGGCATCGCCGTACTCGATCATGCGTGCCGACGTGCCGATGGCATGCAGGCCGGTGGTGCAGGCGGTCACGACGGCGATGTTCGGGCCCTTGAAGCCGTACTTGATCGACACGTGGCCCGAGATCATGTTGATGATCGACGCCGGCACGAAGAACGGCGAGATGCGGCGCGGGCCGCGGCTCGCGTATTCGCCGTGCGTCTGTTCGATCATCGGCAGACCGCCGATGCCCGAGCCGATGTTGCAGCCGATGCGCACGGCCTTTTCATAGGACAGCGCTTCGCCGGTCGGCAGTCCGCTGTCCTGCACCGCCTGGATGGCGGCGGCGAGTCCCAGATGAATGAAGCGGTCCATGTGACGCGCTTCTTTCTCCGAGATGTATTGGGTGATGTCGAAACCCTTGACCTCACCGGCGAACTTGCAGGCGAAGGCGCTTGCATCGAACGCGGTGATGTTCGCAATGCCCGACTTCCCGGCCAACAGGTTGGTCCAGGATTCGGTTGCGGTGTTTCCGACAGGAGCGATGCAACCGAGTCCGGTCACGACGACGCGGCGTTTGGTCATGCCGGCAAACCTTTCTGGAAGCGCTGGACAGCTGCCGATCGGCGCGGGCGGTTGAAAAAAGAGCCGCCGGCCGTCGTTGCAGTGTCAGCTGGCCGATCAGGCCTTTTGATTCTTGGTGGCGTAGTCGACGGCGTTCTGCACCGTCGTGATCTTCTCTGCGTCTTCGTCCGGGATCTCGATGCCGAACTCGTCTTCGAGTGCCATCACGAGTTCGACCGTGTCGAGCGAGTCAGCGCCGAGGTCGGCCACGAAAGCCTTTTCGTTCGTCACTTGGGACTCTTCCACGCCGAGTTGCTCGGCGATGATTTTCTTGACACGTGCTTCGATATCGCTCATTTGATTCCCTCTAAGGGTTGTAGGTAACTGGTGGATTTTAGCCGGGCGGCCCGTGGCATTTGCCCCGCGCTCCGGTACGGAAAAAGATTGCGCCTTTCGGCTACATGTGCATGCCGCCGTTGACGTGCAGCTCCTGCCCCGTCACGTACGAGGCCTGCGGCGATGCGAGGTAGGCCACCGCATGCGCGATGTCGGCCGGCTTGCCCAGGTGGCCCAGCGGGATCTGCGAGAGCAGCGCCTGTTGTTGGGCTTCCGGCAGGCTGGCCGTCATGTCGGTTTCGATGAAGCCCGGCGCGACGCAGTTGACCGTGATGTTGCGGCTGCCGAGTTCGCGGGCCAACGCACGGGTCATGCCCGACACGCCGGCCTTGGCGGCCGCGTAGTTGGCCTGGCCGGCATTGCCGGACGCGCCCACCACGCTCGTGATGCTGATGATGCGGCCATAGCGCTGCTTCATCATCGGGCGGATCACCGCGCGCGAGAGACGGAAGACGGCCTTGAGGTTGGTGTCGAGCACCGCATCCCAGTCGTCGTCCTTCATGCGCATGGCAAGCGTGTCGCGCGTGATGCCGGCGTTGTTGACCAGCACATGGATCGCGCCGTAAGCCTGCACGATCTCGTCGATCAGGGCTTCGACAGCAGCGCCGTCGTTCACGTCGAGCGCACGGCCGCGGCCGTCGAACGCGCTCAGCGCCTGGGTGATCTTGGCAGCGCCGTCATCGGTGGTGCCGGTGCCCACGACCTTGAGGCCGCGCTGCGCGAGTTCGAGTGCAATGGCGGCACCGATGCCGCGCGTTGCGCCGGTGACCAGGGCGACCTGGCCTTCGAATTTGGGAGTGCTCATAAAAGAGAAAAAGTATCGGGGCCTGGCGGCGTTCAGCCGGCGAGCGATTGTCGGACGTCCGCGAGGGTGGCCGGGTCGTACACCGACGCGGCGTCCAGTTCGGGGGCGATGCGCTTCACCATGCCGGCCAGCACCTTGCCGGGACCGCACTCGATGATGGCGGTTGCACCGCGCAGTTTCAAGGCCTGAACGCTCTCGACCCAGCGCACCGGACCGGCGGCCTGGCGCACCAGGGCGTCGCGGATGCGGTCGGCATCGGTCTCGACGGCCACGTCGATGTTGTTGAGCACCGGAATCTGCGGCGCAGCCAACGCCACGCTCGCGAGCTTCTCGCGCAGGGCTTCGGCCGCGGGCTTCATCAGGCTCGAATGGAACGGCGCCGACACCGGCAGCGGCAATGCGCGCTTGGCGCCATTGGCTTTCAACAGCTCGCAGGCCTTGTCGACCGCAGCCTTGCTGCCGGCGATCACGGTCTGCATCGGATCGTTGAAGTTCACGGCCTCGACCACCTCGACGCTGCCGGGGCCGAACGTGGCGGTGGCTTCGGCGCAGCCGGCGACCACCTTGTCGGACGCCATGCCGAGGATCGCCGCCATCGCGCCGACACCGACCGGCACCGCCTGCTGCATGGCCTGCGCACGAAAACGCACCAGCGGTGCGGCCTGCGAGAGCGTGAGCACGCCCGAGGCCACCAGCGCCGAATACTCGCCCAGCGAATGACCGGCGACCACGGACGGCGTGGCGCCGCCTTCAGCCAGCCAGGCACGCCAGGCGGCCACGCCAGCCACCAGCATCACGGGCTGCGTGTTGGTGGTGAGCGCCAGTTCTTCCTTGGGACCGCTCTTGATCAGTGCACCGATGTCTTCGCCCAGCGCTTCGGAGGCTTCACGCAAGGTCTCGACCACGGCCGGGTGATCGCCCCAGGCGTCGAGCATGCCGACCGCCTGCGAGCCCTGACCCGGAAAGACAAAAGCAAAGGATTTCATTGTTGTTTCTTCGTCACCGCGCCGACGCCCGCTTCGGGGCGTCGCGACGCACTACAGATTCAATAGCACCGCGCCCCAGGTGAAGCCACCGCCCACGCCTTCCAGCATGAGGGTCTCACCCTTCTTCACCTTGCCCGAGCGCACGGCTTCGTCGAGCGCCAGCGGGATCGAGGCGGCCGAGGTGTTGCCGTGCTCGTGCACCGTGACGACCAGCTTTTCGCGCGGCAGCTTCAGCTTCTTGGCTGTGCCCTCCATGATGCGGATGTTGGCCTGGTGCGGGATCAGCCAGTCGATGTCGGCCTCGGTCTTGCCGGCCTTGGCGAGCGTGGCGCGCGCGGCGTCTTCGAGCACGCGGACCGCCAGCTTGAAGACGGCCTGGCCGTCCATGTGCAGCAGCGGCGTGCCGAGCACGTTGCCGCCCGACACGTGGCCCGGCACGCACAGGATGCCGACGTGCTTGCCGTCGGCATGCAAGTCGCTGGCCAGGATGCCGGGCTCGTCGGAGGCCTCGAGCACCACCGCGCCCGCGCCGTCGCCGAACAGCACGCAGGTGGTGCGGTCGTTGAAGTCGAGGATGCGGGAGAACACTTCGGCGCCGATCACCAGCGCGCAGCGCGCGGTGCCCGTGCGGATCATCGCGTCGGCCACCGTCAGTGCGTAGACGAAACCGCTGCAGACCGCCTGGACGTCGAAGGCCGGGCAGCCGGCAATGCCGAGCTTGTGCTGGAGGATCGCGGCCGACGACGGGAACACCATGTCCGGCGTCGAGGTCGCGACGATGATCAGGTCGACGTCGCTCGCCTTGCGGCCGGCGGCTTCCAGTGCATGCTTCGCGGCTTCGAGGCCGAGATCGCTGCTGCTGACATCGGGCGCCGCGAAGTGGCGCGCGTGAATGCCGGTGCGCTCGACGATCCACTGATCGGAAGTTTCGATGCCGCGTGTCGCCAGATCCTTGGCAAGGTCGTCATTGGTGACGCGGCGGGGGGGCAGGTAGCTGCCGGTGCCGGTAATGCGCGAAAAAGGGGTCATCAAGCGTGAAGGGCTGTCGCGTCGGTCGGCACCGCCGACTCCTGCCGCGCTAGCAAAGGCGCGGCGTGGGCGATACGGGCCCGCACGCGATCGAGCAGGTTGTTGCGAGCGGCATCATAAGCGCGATCCAACGCATGGCCGAAAGCCACTTCGTCGGCCGAGCCATGGCTCTTGAACACTAGCCCGCGCAAGCCCAGCAAGGCCGCGCCGTTGTAGCGGCGGTGATCCAAGCGACCTTTGAATGCTTTTAGAACCGGGTAAGCAACAATAGCCGCCAGTTTCGTGAGAATGTTTCGCGAAAACTCGACGCGAATGAACTCGCCGATCATCGACGCGACGCCTTCGCTGGCCTTCAGCGCCACATTGCCGACAAATCCGTCGCACACAACGATGTCGGTCGTGCCCTTGAAAATGTCGTTCCCTTCGACGTTGCCGTAGAAGTTCAGATCCTTGGAGTTGGCAGCTGCACGCAGCAGTTGGCTGGCCTTCTTGATGGTTTCGCTGCCCTTGATGGCTTCCTCACCAATATTGAGCAAACCGACCGAGGGCGATTCGTTGCCGGTCAATGCCGAAACGAGCGCCGAGCCCAGCACCGCGAACTGAAGCAGGTCTTCAGCGTCGCAATCGACGTTCGCACCGAGATCGAGCACGGTGGTCGCCCCACCCTTCACATTGGGCAGCTGGGGCGCAATGGCAGGACGGTCGATGCCATCGAGTGTCTTGAGCAGATAGCGTGCGATCGCCATCAATGCGCCCGTGTTGCCAGCAGATATCGCCGCTTGCGCCGCGCCATCCTTGACCTGCTGGATCGCGACGCGCATCGAAGAGTCTTTCTTCTTGCGCAGGGCGATTTCGATGGGATCGTCCATGCCGACCACTTCGCTGGCCGGCACGATGCGGGCGCGCGGATGGTCGGCAAACCCCGTCAATGCGGCCGGCGCACCGACGAGCAGCAACGAGGCTTCGCTGTGCCGCTCGAGAAACGCGCGGCAGGCCGCGAGCGTGACACGCGGCCCATGATCACCCCCCATGCAATCCACGGCGAGCGTGATTGCGGCGGGCGCAGCAGTGAGTTCGGGAGAAAAAGGCGCAGCCATCAAAACAAAGGCCCGACGCTACAGCAAAAGTAGCTTCGGGCCTTGGCCTTGGGATTCGAGATCAGGCTTCGGACTTGTTCTTGAGCACCTGACGGCCGCGGTAGAAACCGTTCGGGCTGATGTGGTGGCGCAGGTGCGTTTCGCCGGTGGTGGGCTCGACAGCGATGCCGGGCACGCCCAGGGCGTTGTGGGAACGGTGCATGCCGCGCTTGGAAGGCGACTTCTTGTTTTGCTGGACGGCCATGATGGCTCCTGGACGGTTAGGTGGGTGACTGGATGCGGGCTCAAGCGGTGGCAATGAGGCGAAAGCTCCGGCGGCATGCATGGAATGCCACGTTCTGCCTTTGCCTTGTATGCATTGCTGCTCACGGCGGCGCGCGCGAAGCCCATGATTATAGCCCAGCCAGAGAGAAAGGGCTACTTTCCCTCTTCGGGCTTGCGCGGACGCAACGCGCCGAGCACGGCAAAGGGGTTCGGCTTGGCCTCTTCGGCCGCCTGAAAATCGTCGTCGCTGGAGGACAGGCGCACCGGCGTCGGGCACACGTCGTGGACCGGCATGACGGGGATTTCCATCAGCAGCTCGTCCTCGATCAACCCGCGCAGGTCGAAATCGCGGCTGACAACCAGCAGGTCTTCATCGGACTCCTCGTCTTCCGCCTCGGCCGTGGCCTCGTCGGCCACGAAACGGAACCAGCGGTCCACGAACAGTTCGGTATCGACCGGCGACAGGCAGCGCTGGCACACCAGCGGCACGGTGGTTTCGACGTCCAGGTGCAGCCAGGGCGTCGCCTTGCCGTCAGCGCCGGGGCGCTCTTCGCCGGTCGCTTCCCAGCGGACCACGGCGTCGGTGGCCGGCGTCGCCAGTTCGGCGACCAGGCGCGCGAAACCCGGGACCGGATCGGCGCCATCCAGCGTGGCGGCCGCCGCGGTGAACGCGGGCACATTGAGCCTTTCGGGGGCAAATTCTCTCTTCATCCGCCCCAGTCTAGCGCGCCAGCCGCCCTCCCAGGTGAGCAACCCGTCGAGCCGGTCGGGTCCGGTCGCTCACGCACAATCGCTGCATGCAACGCACCGTGATCCTCGCCTCAACCTCGCGCTACCGGCGCGAACTGCTCACCCGCCTCCATTTGCCCTTCGAGGTGCACGCCCCCGAAGTCGACGAAACCCCACTCGACGGCGAAACGCCCCGCGCGCTGGCCGAGCGCCTGGCACTGGAAAAGGCCAACGCCGTGGCCGCACGCTTTCCCGACGCGGTGGTGATCGGCTCCGACCAGGTCGCCGACCTGGCGGGCGAGGCGCTCGGCAAGCCCGGCGACCACGCACGGGCCACCACCCAATTGCGTCGGATGCGCGGCCAGACGCTGATCTTCCAGACTGCCGTGGCCGTCGTCTGCCATGCCACGGGCTTCGCCCAGCGCGACATCGCTCCCGTGCGCGTGGTGTTCCGCGATCTCTCCGATGCCGCCATCGAGCGCTATCTATTAGCAGAGCAGCCCTACGACTGCGCCGGCAGCGCCAAGAGCGAGGGCTTCGGCATCGCGCTGCTCGACGCCATCGACAGCGACGACCCGACCGCACTGGTCGGCCTGCCCCTGATCCGCACCTGCCGGATGCTGCGCGCTGCGGGGGTCGACCTGCTGTGACGACCCCAGGCAAGCTTTACCTCGTCCCCGCGCCGCTCGATTTCGGCTGCGATCTCCAGGCACCGCTGCAGGACGCCCTGCCGCTGGGCACGCTGCAGGCCGCCGCCGGCATCACGCACTGGATCTGCGAGAACGCCAAGTCGACCCGCGCCTACCTGAAGCGCATCGACGCCGTCGTGCCGCTGGCCGCGCCGCTGCAGGCGCAGAACATCCAGGAACTGCCGCGCGAGGTGCACAAGAAAGGCGACCACGCTGGCCAGTTCGACGCCCGCCCGCTGCTCGCCGCCGCACTCGAAGGCCACGACGTCGGCCTGCTGAGCGAAGCCGGCATGCCCGCCGTGGCCGACCCCGGCTCGTCGGTGGCGCGCGCCGCGCACGACCTGGGCATCACCGTCGTGCCGCTCACCGGACCGGTGTCTTTGCTGCTGGCCCTCGCAGCAAGCGGCTTGAACGGACAGAACTTCGCCTTCGTCGGCTACCTGCCGCAGGACGGCGGCGAGCGCCAGGCGCGCATCCGCGAACTCGAGACGCTCGCACTCAAGACCGGCCAGACGCAGCTCTTCATCGAAACGCCGTACCGCAATGCCGCCCTGCTGCAGGCGCTGGTGCAGACGCTGCAGCACAACACCCGGCTCGCCGTCGCGCGCGGCCTGACGCTGGCGACCGCGCAGGTGCGCAGCGAGACGGTGAAAGCCTGGCGCGCTGCCAAGCCGCAGGCCACGACCGACGAGCGCCTGCCCGCCGTGTTCGCCATCGGGCGCTGACGGTGGGGCCGGGCGTCACGGCCGGTACGCGCTGGGCGTCGCGCGCCCAGTTCTTCGCGTCGGGCTTCATCTTTGCGACCTGGGGCGTGCACGTGCCGACGGTCAAGGCGCACTACGCCATCGACGAGGCGCAGCTCGGGCTCGCCATGCTCGCGGCGGGCGCCGGCGCGATGGTCGGCCTGACCAGCGCCGGGCGCTGGATCGGCCGCCACGGCCCGCGCCGCATGGCCGCGCTGTGCGGCTGCGTCTACGCCCTGCTGATCGCCGGCCTGATCGCGATGCCCGGCTATGCCGCGCTGCTGGGCCTGCTGGCGGTGTTCGGCCTGGTCACCAGCGTGTTCGACGTGGCGATCAACACCGAAGCCGCGCAGCTCGAATTGCGCGGCAATCAGCCGTTGATGAGCGGCATGCACGGCATGTTCAGCCTCGGCGGCATGGTCGGCGCCGCGAGCGGCAGCGCGGCGCTGGCCGCCGGCATGGCGCCGCAGACCCACTTGTGGACGGTGGCCGTGGTGATGATCGGGCTGGTCGCAATCGCGTCGACGCGCATGCTGCCCACGCCGGCCGCACCCGCCGACGGTGCGGCTGCGGCGGACCACGGCTTTCGTCTGCCACGCGGCGTGCTCGCGGTGCTCGGCGTGCTGGCCGCGCTGGGGCTGATCGCCGAGGGCGCCATCTACGACTGGAGCGTGCTCTACATGCAGCAGGAACTGGGCAGCCCGCAGCAGCAGGCCGCGCTGGCCTATGCGAGCTTTTCCGCCGCGATGGCAGCCGCACGTTTTGGCGGTGATGCGATGCGCGCCCGTTTCTCACCCACGGCCTTGCTGCGCGGCAGTGGCCTCCTCGCGGCGGGGGCGATGACGCTGGTATTGCTGACCGACCTGCCCTGGCTCGCACTGCTCGGCTTCGCAGGCGTCGGCGTTGGTTTCGCGAATGTGGTGCCGATCCTGTTCGGCGCCTCGGCCCGCGTGCCGGGCGTGGCGCCCGCCAATGGCATTGCCGCCGTGTCGGCCATCGCTTACTTGGGGTTCATGGCAGGGCCCGCGGTGATCGGCCTGCTGGCGCGGGTCAGCACGCTGACCGCCGCGCTCTATGTGGTGGTGGCCTTTGCCGCCGCGCTGGCGGCCTCGGCCCGGTTCACCGGCAGCGGCGACAGCAGCGCCGCCTGAAAAAAAGCCGCGCTCAGCGCAGCGCCGGCGAAGTCTTCAGCGCACTCACCGAGGCCGCGCCCATGGCGGCGCCGAACTTCTTGGCCAGCTTCTCGGCCACGTTGTCGCGGCGCGTGTAGTCGATGACTTCCTCGGCCTTGATCACCTCGCGTGCCACGAAGTCGACGTTGCCCAGCTGGTCGGCCAGGCCGAACTCGACGGCCTGCTCGCCGCTCCAGAACAGGCCGCTGAACAGGCCCGGGGTGTCGAGCTTGAGGCGGTCGCCGCGGCCGGTCTTCACCACGTTGATGAACTGCGTGTGGATCTGGTTGAGCATCGACTGGGCATGCGCGCGCTGCGCGTCGTTCATCGGGCTGAACGGATCGAGGAAGCCCTTGTTCTCACCGGCCGTCAGCAGGCGGCGCTCGACGCCGACCTTTTCCATCACGCCGGTGAAGCCGAAGCCGTCCATCAGCACGCCGATGCTGCCGACGATGCTGGCCTTGTCGACGAAGATCTTGTCGGCCGCGGCGGCGATGTAGTACGCCGCCGAGGCGCAGGTTTCCTCGACCACCGCGTAGACCGGCTTCTTGTGCTTGGCCTTCAGGCGCTTGATCTCGTCGTTGATGATGCCGGCCTGCACCGGGCTGCCGCCGGGCGAGTTGATCAGCAGCACCACACCCTTGGCACCCTCGTCCTCGAAGGCCGTCTTCATGGCGGCGATCACGAACTCGGCGCTGGCGTCGCCGCCGTTGGCGATCTCGCCCTTGATCTCGACGACGGCCGTGTGGGCCGTGGTCTTGGCGGTGCTGGGCGTGCTGCGCGAGAACGCGAACCAGGCCAGGAACACGAAGAAGGCCAGCCAGCCCAGGCGCACGAAGGTCTTCCAGCGGCGCGTGGCCTTCTGCTCATTCAGGGAGGCGAACGCGAGTTTCTCGAGCGTGGCGCGCTCCCACCCGGGGCGCTGCGTGGGATCTTGGGCCATGGTGCGGGGGCTGTCTTGGGATGTCGTAAGGGGGACGGCCGGCTCCAGCGGTTCGAAACCCTGGGGTTCCCTGCGATTCGGATCGGTCATGTCAGAAGGAAAGAGGTTGGAGGTTCCAGTCAGTATGCCAGTGCACCACGCCGTCTTCTTCGCTCAGCGCGATCTTCACGAGCCCGCCGCGGCACGGCCCGCCCGCGCATTCGCCGGTGTCGGGCTTGTAGACGGCGCCGTGGGTGGCGCACAGCAGCCACTGGCCGCTGTCGTCGAAGAAGCGGTCGGGCTGGAAGTCCATCTCCATCGCCACATGGCTGCAGCGGTTGAGGTACGCATGCGGCAGGCCCTCGAAGCGCACCGCGAAGGCACGGCAGGTTTCGCCGCCGTGGACCACGTCGAAGGGAACGGCGTTGCCGCCCTCGACCAGGTCCGAGGCATTGCACAGCGGGATGCGCGAGTCGCTCATGCCTTGGCCCTCAGGCGTTCTCGAGCAGCCAGGCCTGCAGCTCGGCGATCGACTGCGCCACGTACAGCGGCTTGAACTCGTCGAAGGTCGACGACGCATGCGCGCCGAAGCCCACGCCCACGCTGGCGCAGCCGGCGTTCTGCGCCAGCTGCAGGTCGTGCGTGGTGTCGCCGATCATCAGCGTGCGCTCGGCCGGCACGTCGAGCTCTTCCATGAGTTCGAGCAGCATGCGCGGATGCGGCTTGCCGAAGGTTTCATCGGCAGTGCGCGAGGCGTCGAAGCGGTCGCGCAGCGCCACCGTCTTCAGGGCCTCGTTGAGGCCGCGGCGTGACTTGCCCGTGGCCACGGCCAGCTTATGGCCGCGCGCGCGCAGCGCATCGAGCATGGGCAGCACGCCGTCGAACAGCACGAGGTCGTCCTGGTGCTGCAGGAAGTGGTAGCGGTAGCGGGCGCCGAGCTCGGGGTACTTTTCCTTGGGCACATCGGGCGCCGCGCGCGCGAGCGCCTCGGCCAGGCCCAGGCCGATCACCCAGGCGGCATCGTCCTCGCTGGGCTTGGCACCGCCGACATCGACCACGGCCGCCTGGATGCAGCGCACGATCAGGCGGGTGGAGTCGTAGAGCGTGCCGTCCCAGTCGAAGGCGATCAGGTCGAAGCGCGGGGAACGTGCAGGGCGGGCGGAAGAATCAGTCATGGGCCGTGGGGGTGGGGTGTTGCGCCATCGCCTCGAGCGCCGCGCGCGACATCAGCGCATGCAGCTCAGGCGGCAGCCCGGCCTGCAGCGCAATGCGCTCGCCGCTGGCCGGGTGGTTGAATTGCAGCCGCCACGCATGCAGGAACATGCGCTTGAGGCCGAGTTTGTGCAAGGCGCGCTGGCGCTCGGACTCGCCATATTTGTCGTCGCCGGCAATCGGATGCCCGGCCGAGGCCAGGTGCACGCGGATCTGGTGGGTGCGCCCGGTCTTGATGGTCACCGCCAGCAAGGACAGCGGCGCGGCGTCGCCCGGCAGGCTGAGGCGGGCCAGCACGCGCACCAGCGTGACGGCGCGCATCGCGTCGGGGTGGTCCTTGGCGACCACGCGCACGCGGCGCTCGCCGGCACCGGCGCCCGAACCGTCGGGCAGCAGGTACTTGGCGAGCGGCGCGTCCAGCACCTTCTTGTTGGCGGGCCAGTCGCCTTCGACCAGCGCCAGGTAGGTCTTGCCGGTCTCGCGCTCGCGAAACTGGTCCTGCAATGCCACCAGTGCGCTGCGCTTCTTGGCGACCAGCAGGATGCCGGAGGTTTCGCGGTCGAGCCGGTGCACCAGTTCCAGGAACTTGGCGCCCGGGCGCGCCGTGCGCAATTGCTCGATCACGCCGAAGCTCACGCCGCTGCCGCCGTGCACCGCGACGCCAGCGGGCTTGTCGATGGCCAGCACGGCCTCGTCTTCGAGCAGCACGGGAAACTCGCGCGCCGGTGCGGGCGGCGTGGCGCCCTCTTCGGCGCGTGGCGAGATCCGCACGGGCGGAATCCGGACCAGATCACCGTCTTCGATGCGGGTCTCGGCCTGGGCCCGGCCCTTGTTGATGCGCACTTCGCCCGACCGGATGATCCGGTAGACGTGCGTCTTCGGCACGCCTTTCAGATGGCGAAACAGGAAGTTGTCGAGCCGCTGCCCAGCAGATTCGGCGTCAACGGTCAGGAAGTGGATGGCGGCGTGCGGCGTGCCGGTGTCGGCGCCCGCGGGTCGATCTGCGGGATTTGGAGCCCCCGCGGGGCTTTTCTTCGCACCTATAATGTTTTTCACCAGCGCGGTCGTGTAAGTGCTTGATTAGACAGAAGTTTAGAGCACTGACGACCATGCTGTGAGGTCGATGCCGCTTTGGCGTCCAGCCCGCAAACCCCGCGCAATCGCGCAAAGTGGCAGGCCAGGCACCCAAGTCAAGCCGACACCCACGAAACACCGATACGGAATACCCAGCCTGCAGCTTCCAAGCTGCAGGCGGATCGAAGCGAGTCCCTTGTTGTGTTGATGCTGCTGATTCAAATATGCCTGCGCTGGTCGACCTGGTTTCGACCAGTCGCCTCAGGCATTGAATCGCCCGCAGTGCGCGCCACCCTTGCGCAACCGGCTGTCAAAAAGGCAGCCACCCAACACCGAATCTGGCTCGCGCCCATCCACGCGCCCCCACCCCGGCTGTCTTCTTGAGCTGACGCTCGAGAGGCCTGTTCGCGCCTGGCGCGGCAGTCACAGCATCCGGGGCCAAGCGGCAATTCCCTGGTTTCGCGGGCGTCGTCCGTGCATCGTTGGCTCGTCATGAGCCGGTAGAACGATACATATAAGGACAACGCATCATGAAGCGGATGCTGATCAATGCCACGCAGGCCGAAGAACGCCGCCTGGCCATCGTCGACGGGCAGAAACTGCTCGACTACGAAATCGAAATCGAAGGGCGCGAACAGCGCAAGGGCAACATCTACAAGGCGGTCGTGACCCGCGTCGAGCCGTCGCTCGAAGCCTGTTTCGTCGACTACGGCGAAGACCGCCACGGCTTCCTGCCGTTCAAGGAAATCTCCAAGCAGTACTTCGCCGAAGGCGTGTCGGCCAGCCAGGCCCGCATCCAGGACGTGATCCGTGAAGGCCAGGAACTCACCGTCCAGGTCGAAAAGGAAGAACGCGGCAACAAGGGCGCCGCCCTCACCACCTTCATCTCGCTGGCCGGCCGCTATGTCGTGCTGATGCCCAACAACCCCCGTGGCGGTGGCGTGTCGCGCCGCATCGAGGGCGACGACCGCGCCGAACTCAAGGAGGCGATGGACCAGCTCGAGTACCCGAAGGGCATGAGCATCATCGCGCGCACCGCCGGCATCGGCCGCTCGGCGCCCGAACTCCAGTGGGACCTGAACTACCTGCTCAAGCTGTGGACCGCCATCGACGGCGCGGCCAAGGGCGGCAAGGGCGCCTTCCTGATTTATCAAGAATCGTCGCTGGTCATCCGCGCGATCCGTGATTACTTCAATCACGACATCGGCGACATCCTGATCGACACCGACGACATCTACGACCAGGCGCAGCAGTTCATGGCGCACGTCATGCCCGAGCATGCCGCCCGCGTGAAGCGCTACCGCGACGACGCCGCCCTGTTCAGCCGCTTCCAGATCGAGCACCAGATCGAGTCGGCCTACGCCCGCACCGTGCAGCTGCCTTCGGGCGGCGCCATCGTGATCGACCACACCGAAGCACTGGTCTCGGTCGACGTGAACTCGGCCCGCGCCATCAAGGGCGGCGACATCGAAGAAACCGCCACCCGCACCAACCTCGAAGCCGCCGACGAAGTGGCCCGCCAGATGCGCCTGCGCGACCTGGGCGGCCTGATCGTCATCGACTTCATCGACATGGACGAGTCGAAGAACCGCCGCGAAGTCGAAAGCCGCCTGCGCGACGCGCTCCGGCAAGACCGCGCCCGCGTGCAGTTCGGTTCGATCAGCAAGTTCGGCCTGATGGAAATGAGCCGCCAGCGCCTGAAGCCGGCGCTGTCCGAAGGTTCGTCGATCCCCTGCCCCCGTTGCGGCGGCTCGGGCCACATCCGCGACACCGAATCGAGCGCGCTGCAGATCCTGCGCATCATTCAGGAAGAGTCCATGAAGGACAACACGGCCGCCGTGCATGTGCAGGTGCCCGTGGAAGTCGCCTCGTTCCTGCTGAACGAAAAGCGCCCCGAAATCGCCAAGATCGAGCTCAAGCAGCGCGTCACCGTGCTGATGGTGCCCAACAAGACGCTCGAAACGCCGAACTACAAGCTCGAGCGCCTGAAGCACGACGACCCGCGCCTCGATCACATCGAAGCCAGCTACAAGATGGCCGACGAGATCGAAGACCCGACCTCGGTCACGCGCCGTTCGCAAGAACCCACCAACAAGCAGACGCCGGTCATCAAGGGCGTGCTGCCCGACGCACCCGCGCCCGTGGTGCCGCCCAAGCCCGAAGCGGTGCGCGCTGCGCCCGCGCCCGCCCCGGTGGCCCCGCCCGCGGTGGTCGCTCCGGCCCCGGCACAGACCGGCTTCATGGCCTGGATCAAGAGCTTCTTCGGCGGCGCCTCGCCGGCGCCCGCACCGGCACCGGCCCCCAGCGCCATTCCGGTCGAAGCACCGAAGCCCCGCCGCGAAGGCGGTCGCCCGGGCCGTGACGGCGAAACGCGCGGTGCGCGCAGCGCCGATGGCGAACAACGCCGCGGCGGACGCGGCGGCGAAGGCCGTGGCGAAGGCGGCGGCCGTTCGGGTGGACGCGACGGTGACCGCCGTGGCGGACGCGGCGGCGAGCGCCGTGAAGGCGGCGAACGCCGCGGCGAGGCTCGCAACACCGAGCAGCGCAACGACAGCACCAACCCGGCACGCGAGCAACGCGAGCCCCGTGAAGCACGCGCACCGCGCGACGGCGAACAACGCCGTGGCGGTCGCGGCGAGCGCCGCGAAGGTGGCGAAGGCCGCAACGCACCGGCCGAAGCCCTGCTCGACGGCAACCTGAACCTCGACGCGCAGCAACAGCAACCGGCACCCGGTGGCGACGAAAACGGCAATGCCGCAGCGGAACGCGCACCCCGCGCCCGCGGCGAGCGCCGTGAACGTGGCGAGCGCGGCGAGCGTGGTGAACGTGGCGGCGAACGCAACGAGCGCGGTGAGCGCAACGGCGACGCGCAGCAGCAACAGCCGCGCGACGAAGCCACCGCCGGCGACGGCGAGCGCCAGCCCCGCAACGGCCGTGGCGACGAGTCGCGCGGCCCGCGCGGCGAGCGCAACGACGACCGCCGCGAGCGCCGCAACGACGCGCCTGCCGCCAACGAAGGCGACGCACGCGTGGCCGAATCGGCTGCCGCCGGCGATGCCGAGCAAGGCAACAACGAAGGCAACGAGCAGCAAGCCCCGCGCCGCGAAGGCGAAGAGCGCCGCGGCCGTTCGCGCGACCGTTACGGCCGTGACCGCCGCGAACGCGGTCCGCGTGACGACGCCGGCAACGGTGGCAACGAAGCCAACGGCGCAGACGCCGCACCGGTCGCCGAAGGCGCCGTGGCTGCCGAAGGCCAGGCCGAGCGCCAGCCGCAGCAGCAACTGCCGCTGGTGGCGGAAGCCGCCGCAGTGGCCGTGGTCGCCACCGCGTTCGAAGTGCGCGAACCCGCGCCGCAGGTGCAAGAGCAGCCGCGCTTCGAGCGCCCCGCCGCGCCCGCACCGGCACCCGTCGCAGCGCCCATCGTGGTCGAAGCCGCAGCCAAGCCCGCAGCAGCAGCGCCCGCCGGCAACGGCCGCGCACTGCCCAAGGTGCAGGCCTTCGAACTGCCGCTGAACGAACTCGCGCAGATCGCAGAAAGCTCGGGCCTGCAGTGGGTCAACTCGGATGCCGAACGCATCGCGCAGGCGCGCGCCGCGATCGCCGCCGAGCCGAAGCCGGTGCACGTGCCGCGCGAACGCCCGCCGGTGATCGTGCTCGACGAAGGTCCGCTGGTGCTGGTCGAAACCCGCCGCGACCTCGGTTCGATGTCGCTGCCGTTCGAACAGCAGCAACAGCAGCCGCAGGAACAGCAGCGCTCGCTCTGAGCCCTGCTCCCTCGCAAATGAAAACGGCGCCTTCGTGGCGCCGTTTTTTTTGCTTCGGAGTTCAGGCCTGCTGCGGCAGTGCCTCGACGCCGGGCAGGTCCGGCATCTCCAGGATCAGTTGCCCGAAGCGGCAGGCGCACGGCGTCTTGCCGTTCTCGCTCCAGATCAGCGAGAAGTTCACGCTCGGCAGCGGCGGTAGGCCGTAGCGGCCGTCGACGATCTTCATGCCCGGCTCCACCTCCTCGCGCGTGAGCACCGTCACCGCGAGCCCCGCCAGCACCGCCGCGCGAATGCCCTGCGGGCTGGCCGAGGTGAAGACCACGTGCCAGTCGAGCGACGACGCGAGGTCGAGCGCCGACCCGGCCACCTGCCGGTTGACGCACGGCTTCGGAAAGAAGGCCAGCGGCAGCGATGCGCCCTTCGGCGCCTCGAAGGCCTCGGCCGCAGCCCACACCAGTTGCGTGCGCCGCAGACAGGTGCCCTCCACCACGTCGGGCGGCGACATTACGACCGCGAGGTCGAGCTCGCCGGCGCGGATGGCCGCGCGCAAGTCGGTGTGCATGCTCACGCAGACCTCCATGCGCACCGCCGGGAACCCGCGCGCGAACTGCGAGAGCAGCGGCGGCAGGCGGTCGCCCATGAAGTTGTCCGGCACACCGAAGCGCACCACGCCCGAGATCGGCGAGGGCTGGAAGCGCCGCGTCATGGCATCGAGCGTGTCGAGGATCTGCGTTGCGTAGCGCAGGAAGTCTTCACCGTCCTCGGTCACCGTGAGGCGGCGCGTCGTGCGGTGCAGCAGCGGCCGGCCCACCTGCTCCTCGAGCTTGCGGATCTGGTGGCTGATGGCCGACTGGGTCAGGTGCAGGCGCTCGGCGGCGCGCGTGAAGCCGCCGGTTTCCTTGACGGCCACGAAGGCGCGCAACAGCGTGGGGTCGAAGTCCATGGCGATCCTGGATAAATGATGTTTTTTAATGAATTCTAGGAAATCAAATCATTTCCATCATGAAGAGGGTTTCACCAGAATCGGCCACTCTGCCTTTTTGGAAACCGTCCGATGTCCCTCTCCCCTGCCGGCAAGAACCGGATCGCCCTGTCCGCGGTCTGCCTGATTGCCCTGATGTTCGGCCTGGAAATCTCCAGCGTGCCGGTCATTCTTCCCACGCTCGAAAAATCACTGCATGGCGACTTCAGCGACATGCAGTGGATCATGAACGCCTACACCATCGCCTGCACCACGGTGCTGATGGCCGCCGGCACGCTGGCCGACCGCTACGGCCGCAAGCGCGTGCTGATCGTCGGCGTGGTGCTGTTCGGCCTCACCTCGCTGGCGTGCGGCATCGCGGGCAACGCATGGGTGCTGATCGTCAGCCGCTTCCTGCAGGGCCTGGCCGGCGGCGCGATGCTGATCTGCCAGCTCGCGGTGCTGTCGCACCAGTTCCAGGAAGGCAAGGAACGCAGCAAGGCCTTCGCGATCTGGGGCGTGGTGTTCGGCATGGGGCTGGGCTTCGGGCCGATCGTCGGCGGCGCGATCGTCGCGCTGTCGAGCTGGGAATGGGTGTTCCTGGTCCACGTGCCGCTGGCCGTGCTGGCGCTGGCGCTCGTGTGGGGCAGCGTGGAAGAGTCCAGCGACCCCGACGCGAAACGGCTCGACCTGCCGGGCATCGTCACGCTGTCGCTCGCGGTGTTCGGCCTGACCTACTTCATCACGCAGGGGCCGGGCCTGGGCTTCGCGAGCCCCGCGGCCGTGGGCATCCTCGTCGCGACACTGGCCTGCTTCGCAGTCTTCGTGTGGGTCGAGAAGATCAACCCGCACCCGATGTTCGACTTCTCGGTGTTCCGCATCCGCAATTTCTCGGGCTCGATCGTCGGCTCCATCGGCATGAACTTCAGCTTCTGGCCGTTCATGATCTACCTGCCGATCTACTTCCAGAGCGGCCTGGGCTACGACGCCGTCACGGCCGGCTCGGCGCTGCTGGCCTACACGCTGCCCACGCTGGTGCTGCCGCCGCTGGCCGAACGCCTGTCGATGCGCTACCGGCCCGGCGTCGTCATTCCGGCGGGGCTGTTCGTGATCGGCCTGGGCTTCATCGCGATGCGCTGGGGCAGCGGCGTGGCACACGCGAGCTGGCTCACGCTGCTACCCGGCTGCCTGCTGGCCGGCATCGGGCTGGGGCTGACGAACACGCCCGTCACCAACACCACCACCGGCTCGGTGTCGAGCGCGCGCGCGGGCATGGCCTCGGGCATGGACATGAGCGCGCGGCTGATCACGCTGGCCATCAACATTGCGCTGATGGGGTTCCTGCTGCTCGAAGGGATTCACGCGCACCTGAAGCAGGCCTTGTCCGCGTCGCTCGATGCAGAGCAGCTGCGCGCGCTGGCCGAGAAAGTCGCGGCGGGCAGCTTCGCGTCGCTGCCCGAGCAGTTCCCAGCGCTGGTACAGGCTGATCCGTCGGGCGCCGCCGTGCATGCGGCGCTGGTGCACAGCTTCGGCTGGGTGATGCTCTACGGCGGGATCGGGGTGTGGGTGCTCGCCGGCTTCAGCCTGCTGATCTTCGGCAACGGCAAGCCGTCGGTGCGAACGACGGGCCTGGCGGCCGCCAAGGAGTCCGCGTGCTCCTGAAGCCGGCGGACCGAGACAACGCTCAGGGGGTGTTGTCGACCTGCGCCGCGCGCTTCCACGCATCGGCGGCCTGCGCGTGGTCTTCGCGCGCCTCGGCCAGCTGGGCCAGCGCGAGCCAGGCACGCCGGTAGAGGTCGGGGTCTTGCAAACCGAGCCCGGCCTGCGTGAGCAGCTGCTGGGCCTTGCCCCACAGCTGGCGCTTCATGCAGGCCATGCCGGCGAGGTACTGCAGGTTGGCGTCGCGCGGGTTGTTGCGCTGCGCGCTCTCGATGCGCGCGAGCCAGTCGGCGTCCACCGAGTCGAGCCCCGCTTCGAGTGCGCGCGTGAGCTTCACGCGCAGCCCGTCGCCGAGGCCGCGCGGGTTCGCCACCATGCGCTCCCAGGCCGGCAGCAGCCAGCCACGTGCCAGCGCCAGGTCACCGCGCAGCGCGACCATCCGCTGGGCCGCGTGGATGGCCACCTCGGGCATCTGACGCTCGGCCGAATCCAGCTCGGACCACGCACGCAGCAACTGCGCCGGGTCATGGGCGCCAGTCAGCAGTTCGGTCGCGAGGCCGCGCACGATGCTTTGCGCCGCCGCGTCGGAGAAGGCGCGGTGCTTGGCCAGCAGGCGCGCGGTGTCGAGCGCCTCGACCGTGCGACGGTCCTGCCGCGCGGCCTTGAGCCGCAGCCGCAGCGCCAGCGTGCGGCGTTGCGCGCCCTGCGGCAGTTCTTCGAGCCGTGCGAGCGCGGCCGTGGGGTCGCGGTCGTCGAGCGCCCAACGCGCGGCGCGCAGCTGCACGCCTTCGCGGGTTTCAGGGCTCGCGAGCACGGTGCGGTCGGCGCTTTCGTTGAGGGCCTGCTGCAGATGCGCGTCGCGCGCGGCCTTGTCCTGCAGGGCCTGCGCGCTTTCGGCGGCCAGCAGGTGCGACAGCACGCGCACCTGCTGCGCCTGCGGCAGCTCGGCGCCAAGCGCGGCCAGTGTCTTTTCCTGCGTGAGCGCGGCCTGCGCAGCCTTGCGGGCGCGCGAGAAGCGGCCGGCGATCAGCTGCACCATCGCATCGAGCAAGGCGGAGTGCAGCATGCGTTCCTTCTGCTGCAGCCGCCAGTGGCGCGCCTGCGTGGGCAGCGAGAACAGCGCCGCGAGCGCCCGCAACGCAACGTGCAGCAGCACGAAGGTCAGCAGCAGGATCACGAGCACGAGGTTCAGCGAGAGATCGACCCGCCACGGCGGCCAGAACACGGTGATCGTGCCCTGGTTGTTGCCGGCGAAGAGCGCCACCGCCGCGGCGACGGCGAACAGCGCGAGGAGCCAGATTGCAGCGCGCATGAGCGGATCAGCGCCCTGCGGCCGCGGTGGTCAGCGCGGCCAGCGTGTCGTCGATGCGCACCGGCTCCGTGCTGCGCACGAGCTGCTGCAGTTGCTGCAGCTGCGTGGCCGCGGCCTGCGTGCGGCGCGAGGCCGGATCGAAATAGCGGTTGAGCGATGTGGTGACCTGGCCCAGTTCGCCACGCGCGGCGTCCATCTGGCGCGACAACAGCGACAGCCGCGCGTTGAGCAGCTTGAGCTTGAGGTTCTCGCGCAGGAAGTACGACTGCTCGGGCGCCAGCAGCACCGCCTCGGGGCTCTCGATGCGGCCCACGCGCACCAGCGAGCGGGCTTCGCCGCGAATCGTCAGCAGCACGCGCTGCCACCAGGGCGCATCGGCGGGAATGGGTTCGGGACGCCAGGCGTTGACGCCGTTGCCGCGAACGGCCACCGCATTGAGCGTGGGCAGGTCGTCCACGCTGCGCACCAGTTCGTCGAGCTTCTGCAGGGCTTCGGCGCTGTCGGTGCTGGCGCTGCTGCGCAGGCGGTCGGCATCGCGCTGCATGGCGCGCTGCACGGGCGCGAGCCGCGGTTGCGCGGCGCGTGCGATGCGCAGGTCGCCGGCCTTGAGCGCGGCGAGCAGCGGCTCGAGGCTGCCGGTGACCTGTGCCTGCTGCAGCGCGAGGCGCACGGCGGATTCGATGTCGATCACCAGGTTCTCGTCGCGCGAACGCGAGAGGCTTTGAATGAGTTCTTCCAGCTGCGAGCGCTGCAGCGCGACTTCGGCCACGCGGGTCTCGATGAGCGCCACGCGGGCGGCGGCGTCGCGCACCGTGTCGCTGGCCTGGCGCGCCAGCGTGCGCGCTTCCATCGACTGGGCGGTGGCCTCGGCGCTCTGGCGCGCGAGCTGTTCCTTCATGCCGCCGACCTTCTGCCACAGCGCGATGGTCGACAGCAGCGCGATCAGCGCCACGAGGGCCACGAGACCCATGCCGATGCGTGCCAGCAGGGTGGCCGCAGCCGCCTGGGCGGCGGGCGTCTGGTGCGGCGCCACCGTGGCGGGCACCTGCACCGGGGCGGCGGAAGGGGGAGAAAGGTCGTCGGACGGGGACGCGGCGCTCATGCGAAGGATTCTATCGACGCGATCAGCGCTTCCCGCAGGGGTGTGCAGACACGCAACGCCCCGAAACCCGCGGCCTGCGCGGCTTCGCCGATGCGTGCATGGGTGGCGATGGCGCGCGCGGCCTGCCACGAGGTGCCCGGCATGGCGCGCTGCAGGTTGCCGATGGCTTCCGAGCTGCTGAAGAGCCAGATGCCGTGTCCGCCCGCGGCTTCGGTCGCGATGCGACGCTGCGCCTCGTCGAGCGCGGGCGCGAGGCGCCGGTAGGCCACGACGGTGTCGCGCACGCCGCCGGCGGCATCGATCTCGCGGGCCAGCCATTGGCGCCCGGCCGGCTGGCCGGCCTCGTCGCCGCCGCGCACGATGAGCACGCGCACGCCCGGCGACACCTGCCCGTGGGCCAGCGCCCACAGCGCCTCGGAGTCGAAGCGCGTGGCGCCGGGTGGTGGCGCGTCGATGGCGGCGGGCGGCACGCCGGCGCGCAGCAGCGCGCGCTCGGTGCCGGGGCCGGTGGCCCAGAAGCGGCAACCGGCGAGTGCCGCGGTGCCCCGGTGCTGAAAGAAGTGGTCGACGGCGGTGGCGCTCACGAACATGAGCGCCGCGTAGTCCGCGAGCCGCGCCCAGGCGGCGCGCAGCGGTTCGACGTCGAGTGCGGGCGCAATGGCGATCAGCGGCAGCGCCACGGCCTCGAGACCGGCCGACTGGAAATCACGAACCCACGCCGCCGCTTCGTGCGCCGGCCGCGTGACGATGACAGGCCCCGCGCGCATCGCTCGGCGCCCACCGTGATCAGTGGGCACCGGCGTCGCGCAGCAGCCCGGCGGCGTGCTGGCCGAGGGCATCGGCCCCCGCGAAGTCGCCGGCCTCGGCCTGCGCGTGCACGCGCACCAGCGGCGCGTCGCCTTCGGGGTCGCCCCAGGCGGCGTCGATGCGCAGCGTGCCGTCGGGCTGGCGGCGCGCATGGGCCGCGAGCGGCATGGAACAGCTGCCGCCCATCGCGCGGCTCACGGCGCGCTCGGCGGTGGTGCTGAGCCAGTCGCCCTTGTGGGCGAGCGGCGCCAGCAGGTCGATGAGGTCCTGGCGATCGGCGCGCACCTCGATGCCGAGGGCGCCCTGCCCTGCGGCGGGCAGCATGGTGTCGGGGTCGAAGGCGACGCGGATGCGGTCTTCGAGGCCCAGCCGCTTGAGCCCGGCCGCCGCGAGCACGATGGCGTCGTAGTGGCCTTCGTCGAGCTTGCGCAGGCGGGTGTCGAGGTTGCCGCGCAGCGGTTCGATGCGCAGGTCGGGCCGCTGCGCGCGCAGCAGCACCACGCGGCGCAGGCTGGAGGTGCCGACCACCGCGCCCTGCGGCAGTGCGTCGAGCGAGGCGTAGCGCGGCGACACCAGCGCGTCGCGCGGGTCTTCGCGCTCCAGCACGCAGGCCAGCGTGAAGCCCTCGGGCAGCTCCATCGGCACATCCTTGAGCGAATGCACGGCGATGTCGGCGCGCCCGTCTTCGAGCGCGGCTTCGAGTTCCTTGACGAAGAGGCCCTTGCCGCCGACCTTGCTCAGCGTGCGGTCCAGGATCTGGTCACCACGGGTGGTCATGCCCAGCAGGCTGACACTGTGGCCTCGTTCTTGCAAAAGCGTTTGCACGTGTTCGGCCTGCCACAGGGCCAGCCGGCTTTCGCGCGTGGCGATCACGATGTTGCTCAAGATCGCTCCCAAAAAAGTACATGGTTTCTGACCTCTGGAATGCTAGCATGTTGCGCCGCAGCAACGGAGGCGGCGCGTCCATTCAAGTCCCCAGGAACAACATCGAATGAAAGCCAGCAAGACTCCTGCATCTCCCGCCAAGCGCCGCCAGACCGAAGACCAGCCATTGATCGACGACATCCGGCTGTTGGGCCGAATCCTCGGCGACGTGATCCGGGAGCAGGAGGGCGACGAAACCTACGCGCTGGTCGAGAAGATCCGCACCCTGTCGGTGTCGTTCCGACGCGACGCCGACCATGCCGCCGACCGCGCGCTGAAGAACCTGCTCAAGGGCCTGAGCGCCGCCGAAACGGTGCGCGTGATCCGCGCCTTCACCTACTTCAGCCACCTGGCCAACCTCGCCGAAGACCGCCATCAGATCCGCCGCCGCACCGAGGCCGAGCGCGAAGGCGTGCAGGCCGACGGCGACCTGCAGACCGCCCTGGCCCGCATCCGCAAGGCCGGCATCAAGCCCGACGAGATCGTCGCCTCGCTGGCCCACAGCTACGTGTCGCCCGTGCTCACGGCGCACCCGACCGAAGTGCAGCGCAAGAGCATCCTCGACGCCGAGCGCGCCATCGCCCTGCTGCTGACCACGCGCGACGAGATCAAGCTGCGCCAGAACGCCTATGCGGGCGGAAAAGACGCGCTCTCGCCCATCGAGCTGGCCGACAACGAAACCCAGGTGCGCATCCGCGTCACGCAGATCTGGCAGACGCGCATCCTGCGTTTCTCCAAGCTCACGGTGGCCGACGAAATCGAGAACGCGCTGAGCTACTATGAAGCCACCTTCCTGCGCGAGATCCCGCGCGTGTACGCCGACCTCGAGAAGGCGCTGGTGCAAGGCGGGCAGACGCCCTCGGTCGCGCCCTTCCTGCGCATGGGCCAGTGGATCGGCGGCGACCGCGACGGCAACCCCAACGTCACGGCCGAAACGCTCGAGTACGCACTGAGCCGCCAGTCGGAGCTCGCGCTGCGCCACTACCTCACCGAGGTGCACTACCTGGGCGGCGAGCTGTCGCTGTCGGCCACGCTGGTCGATGTGTCGGTCGAGATGCAGGCGCTGGCCGAGCGTTCGCCCGACACCAATGAGCACCGCAAGGACGAGCCCTACCGCCGCGCCCTCACCGGCGTGTACGCGCGCCTGGCGGCCACGCTGCGCGAACTCAGCGGCGGCGAGGCCGCGCGCCATGCGGTCGCGCCGCAGAACCCGTATGCCAATGCCGAAGAATTCCTGGCCGAGCTGCGCACCATCGAAGAGTCGCTGGTCGAGAAGCACGGCACCGTGCTCGCGGCGCCGCGCCTGCGCCCGCTGATCCGCGCGGTGGAAGTGTTCGGCTTCCACCTGGCCACGGTCGACCTGCGCCAGAGCTCCGACAAGCACGAGGCCGTGATCGCCGAGCTGCTGGCCACCGCGCGCATCGAGCCCTCGTATGCGTCGCTGGCCGAAGAGGCCAAGCAGACGCTGCTGCTCAAGCTGCTCGACGACGCGCGTCCGCTGCGCGTGCCCGACGCCGACTACTCGCCGCTCGCCCGAAGCGAACTGGCCATCTTCGCGGCCGCGCGCACGGCGCGTGCGCGCTACGGCGCGGCGGCCATCCGCCACTACATCATCAGCCACACCGAAACGGTGAGCGACCTGCTCGAAGCGCTGCTGCTGCAGAAGGAAGTGGGCCTGCTGCGCGGCGCAATGGACAGCAACGCGACCTGCGACCTGATCGTGGTGCCGCTGTTCGAGACCATCGAAGACCTGCGCAACGCCGCGCCCATCGTGCGCGCCTTCTACGCGCTGCCGAACATCCAGGCGCTCATCGAACGTTCGGGCGCCGAGCAGGACGTGATGCTGGGCTACTCCGACAGCAACAAGGACGGCGGCATCTTCACCAGCAACTGGGAGCTGTACCGCGCGGGCATCGCGCTGGTGTCGCTGTTCGACGAGCTGAACAAGAAGAAAAAGAACCCGATCCGCCTGCGCATGTTCCACGGCCGCGGCGGCACGGTGGGACGCGGCGGCGGCCCGAGCTACCAGGCCATCCTGGCGCAGCCGCCGGGCACGGTGCGCGGCCAGATCCGCCTCACCGAGCAGGGCGAAGTGATCGGCTCGAAGTACGCCAACCGCGAGATCGGCCGGCGCAACCTCGAGACGCTGGTGGCCGCCACGCTCGAAGCCACGCTGCTGCCGCAGGGCAAGTCGGCACCGGCGAACTTCCTGTCGGCCGCGGGCGAGCTCTCGACCGCGAGCATGGCCGCGTACCGCAAGCTGGTGTACGAGACCCCGGGCTTCGGCGACTACTTCTTCGGCTCGACGCCGATCCGCGAGATCGCCGAACTCAACATCGGCTCGCGCCCCGCCTCGCGCAACCCGAGCCACAAGATCGACGACCTGCGCGCGGTGCCGTGGAGCTTCAGCTGGGGCCAGTGCCGCCTCACGCTGCCGGGCTGGTTCGGCTTCGGCTCGGGCGTGGAGCAGTTCCTGGCCGCCGCCGGCACCGCCGCGGGCAAGAAGGAACGCCAGGCGCTGCTGCAGCGCATGTACGCGCAGTGGCCGTTCTTTCGCACGCTGCTGTCGAACATGGACATGGTGCTGGCCAAGAGCGACCTCGCGCTGGCCTCGCGCTATGCCGAGCTGGTCACCGACCGCAAGCTGCGCCAGAAGGTGTTCTCGATGATCGAGGCCGAATGGCAACGCACCTCGGACGCGCTCACGCTCATCACGGGCGCCAAGCAGCGGCTCGAGGGCAATGCCGAGATGCAGCGCTCGGTGCGCCACCGCTTCCCGTACATCGACCCGCTGCACCACCTGCAGGTCGAGCTGATGCGGCGTTATCGCGCGGGCGACGGCGGCGAGCGGCTGCAGCGCGGCATCCACATCTCGATCAACGGGGTGGCGGCGGGGCTGCGCAACACGGGCTGATCTGCAGGTAGCCTCCATGGATAAAGGGCGCCTTGTGCGCCCTTTCCTACGTGCGCTGTCGGCAATGAGGTACCTGTAAGGTCATTTAAAAGGGTACGGTCGGGACACGTTCACAGTTCTCGCAATCGCGCGGCAGCTCGAAGTCGTTTCACAGGAGCCCGTTGCAATGTCCGTCCCGCAGTCCCTTTCCCATTCTCAGATCGATTTCGTCGGCAGCGATTTCGAGGCCCTGGCTTCCCACATGCACCACTGTGCACGTGCCCATGGGCGATGGTTCTCGCTGCGAAGCCACATGCAACGTGTGCGCGCGCTCGCTGCGGGCCGCATTGTCACGATGGCCTGCGTGGCCGTGGTGTTGGGCATCGGCCTGTTCGCGGTCACTTGAGCGCCGCTGCCGTCGTCGACCGCCTCCAAGGGCTCAGTCACTACGCCCGGACCCTTCTGCTCGGTCCGCACGACCCGGTAGCCCTCCCGATTCGCGCCGAACTCTTCGGTGCCCAACGTTTCGAACAGCACGGCCACAGCCTGGCCCGTGCCCAGGTGGTGGAAGACGCATACCACCGCGCGCGCGAAGGCGCGCCCTTCTTTCCGCGTGTCGACGAGAACCTAGAGTCGCTGCGCGCCGCCTTCGACTACATCGCGCTGATCTCGCTGAGCGGGCGCTATGTGTCGCCGGCAGCCGAATGGCTGCTCGACAACTTCCACCTCGTCGAGGCGCAGCTCCAGCAGATCCATGACGGCGTGCCGCGCAGCTACTACGCGCGCCTGCCCAAGCTCGTCACGCCGCCGCTGGCAGGGCTGCCGCGCGTGTACGGCATTGCGTGGGCCTATGTGGCGCACACCGACAGCGTGCTCAACAAGACGCTGTTCACGGCCTTCCTCAACGCCTACCAGGACATCGACGAGCTCATGCTCGGCGAGCTGTGGGCCCTGCCCACCACCCTGCGCGTGGTGCTGCTCGAAAACCTGCGCCGCGTGGCCGAGCGCATTGCCGAGAACAAGGTCGCGCGCGAGATCGCCCATGCCGCCTGGGACGCGGCGCCGCACCTCTCGGTGCAAGACCTCGACGTGCTCTACCGCGCGCTGCAGAGCCACGGCCTGCAGGACAGCTACCTCACGCAGCTGTGGCAGCGCCTGCCCGTCGAGCACGGTGACGACATGCCCGCGCTGGTGCGCTGGACCGAGCAGCACTGCCCCAACGGCCCGGCGCTGATCGGCGACGCGCAGAACGCGCAGGCCGCGGCCAACCTCACGGTCGGCAACATCATCACGACCTTGCGCATGATCGGCCAGGTCGAGTGGAGCGACCTCATCGAACCGGTGAGCCGCTCGCTGCGCGTGCTGCGCGAACTGCCGAGCTTCGCGAACGAGAGCGAACTCACGCGCCAGCAGATCACGCATGCGATGGAGCAGGTGGCGCGCAGCACCGAACGGCCCGAGCGCGAAGTGGCGCAGGCCGTGGTCACGCTGGCGTCCAGTGCGCCGGCCGACGAAGCCGGCGCAGAGACTGACCGCGCCGACGGCACCGCCGGCTACTACCTCTTCGGCCAGGGCCGGCCCGCGCTGATCGCATCGCTGCAGGCGAACGCAGCGCCGGGCCAAGCCGCACGCACCGCGCACACACGCCCCGCGCGCAGCCATCGCGGCTGGCGCCTGCCTGTCTACGTGGGGTCCGTCGCCCTCGGCACTGCGCTGCTGCTGGCCGCCGTGCTGCACAGCCTGCCGCATCGCGGCGACTGGACCACCGTCGCGGCGTTGCTGCTGCTCGCGTGGCCGCTGTCCGAAGCGCTGATTGCACTGGCGCAACGCATCATGGCGGAGTCGGTGCGCGTGCAGGCCCTGCCACGCCTCGATTTCGCGAGCGGCATTCCCGAGCGGCACCGCGCGCTCGTCGTCATGCCCACGATGCTGGGTTCGACCGCGAACAACGCCAGGCTCGCGCACCGGCTCGAACTGCACTGGCTCGCCAACCGCGAGCCCCACGCGCAGTTCGCGCTGCTGACCGACTGGGCCGACGCTTCGCAAGCGGCGATGCCCGACGACGCGCCCTTGCTCGATGACGCCCAGCAACGCATCGCCGCGCTCAACGCCAAGTACCCACCGACCGAAGGCGCCGCGCCGCGCTTCCTGCTGCTGCACCGTCCGCGCAGCTGGAGCGAGACCGAGCAGCGCTGGATGGGCTGGGAACGCAAGCGCGGCAAGCTCGAAATGCTGATGCGCCTGCTGGCCAGCGGCGACGCCAGCGGCTTTCTGCCGCTCGCACCGGGTCAGCAGCTCGCGTCCGGCCGCACGCCCTATGTGCTGACGCTCGACAGCGACACCGGCCTGCCGCCCGGCGCGCTGCGCGACCTCGTGTCCATTGCCGCGCATCCGCTGAACGCGCCCGAGATCGACATGCCGAGCCGGCGCGTGGTCGCGGGCTTCGGCATCCTGCAGCCGCGCATCGTCACGCCGTTCCCGATGCGCAGCGAGCGCTCCTTCTTCCACTGGGTGTTCGCCGGGCAGTGCGGGCTCGACCCCTACGGCAGCGGCGCCTCCGACATCTACCAGGACGTGTTCGGCAGCGGCTCCTTCACCGGCAAGGGCTTGCTCAACGTGCGCGCCGTGCACGCCACGCTGAACGACCGACTGCCCGACAGCGCCGTGCTGAGCCACGACCTGCTCGAAGGCAGCGTCGCGCGCTGCGCGATGGTCAGCGACGTGGTGCTGGTCGAAGACCATCCGCACCATGCCGGCGTGGCCGCCTCGCGCGTGCACCGCTGGGTGCGCGGCGACTGGCAGCTGCTGCCGCTGATGTGGCGCGCGCGCCGTTTCGGCATCGACGCGCTGGGCCTGTGGAAGATGAGCGACAACCTGCGCCGCTCGCTGGTGGTGCCGGCGTCTTTCGCGCTGCTGGTGCTGGTGATCTTCACGCAGGCCATGCCGCTGGGCTGGGCGCTGACCGCCGTCGGTGCGGCGCTCACACTGGGCCCGCTGCTGGGCGCGCTGGCCGGCCTGGTGCCGACACGCCGCGCCATCGAGCTGCGCCACTTCTTCGACGCGGGCGCGGTCGAGCTGCTGCGCGCCCTGGCCGGTGCGGCCTGGCAGTTCGTGCAGCTGGCGGCGCAGACGCGCCTGCTGCTCGACGCGGCCTTCCTCGCCACCTGGCGGCTGGTCGTGAGCCGCAGGCACCTGCTGCAGTGGACGACGGCCGACCAGGCGCAGGCGCAATCGAGCCAGCGCCTGAAGCCCTTCGTGCGCAGCGCGGCCCTCAGCAGCGCGGTGTGCCTGGTGCTCGCGGTCCTCGCGAACTGGAGTGCCTGGCCGGTGCTCGGCCCGCTGCTCTTCGTGCTCTGGTCGCTGGCGCCCCTCGCGGCCTGGTGGGGCAGCCGTGTCGACGCGCAAGCCGAGGACCCGCTCGCGCCCGCGCAACGCAGCTACCTCGAGACGCTGGCGCACGACACCTGGCGCTTCTTCGAGCACGTGGTCGGCCCGGACGACCACCACCTGCCGCCCGACAACCTGCAGCTCGAACCGCAGCCGACCCTCGCGCACCGCACCTCGCCGACCAACATCGGCATGTACCTGCTGGCCACCTGCTGTGCACGCGAGTTCGGATGGATCGACACAGAAGCCCTGCTGGCGCGCCTCACGGCCACGCTCGACACCGTCGACCGCATGCACAAGCACAACGGCCACCTGTTCAACTGGTACGACACGCAGACGCTGAAGCCGCTGCCGCCGGACTATGTGTCGAGCGTGGACAGCGGCAACTTCGCGGGCCACCTCGTGGCCGTGGCGCAGGCCTGCCGCGCCTTCGCGGCGGAAGACAACTGTCAGGCCCACGAGGCCCCCGCGCTGGAAGCACTGGCCCGACGCTGCGACGCGCTGCACGACGGCATGGATTTCAGCGGTCTCTACGACGCCAAGCGCCACCTGTTCCACATCGGCCTGCGCGTCGAGGAGAACGTGCTCGACGCGAGCTACTACGACCTGCTGGCCTCCGAGTCGCGCCTGTTGAGCTTCCTGGCGATTGCGAAGGGCGACGTGCCGCGCCGCCACTGGATGGCGCTGGGCCGGCCCTTCCTTCTGGTGGGCTTCCAGCCCAGCCTGAAGTCGTGGTCGGGCTCGATGTTCGAGTACCTCATGCCCGCGCTCGTGATGACCGAGCCCACCGACGGCCTGCTGCAGGTGGCCAACGCCGCGGCCATCGCCGAGCAGCAGGCCTTCGGCCGCGCGCAGAACATGCCGTGGGGCGTGTCCGAGTCGGCCTACTTCGCGCAAGACCATTCGCTGGCGTACCAGTACTCGCCCTTCGGCGTGCCGCGCCTGGCGCTGCGGCGCACGCCGCCGACCGACCACGTGGTGGCGCCCTACGCCAGCCTGATGGCCGCACCGTTCGCGCCCGAAGCGGCGGTGCGCAACCTCGCGCTGCTCGAATCGCTCGGTGCGCGCGGCGAGTTCGGTTTTCACGACGCGATCGACTTCACCGCCTCGCGCCAGGCCGAGGGCCAGGACTTCACCGTGGTGCGCAACTTCATGGCGCACCACCAGGGCATGTCGCTGGTGGCGCTGTGCAACGTGCTGCGCGACGACGCGCCGCGCCGCTGGTTCGGCAGCGCCGCGCTGGTGCAGGCGCACGAGTCGCTGCTGCACGAGCGCACGCCGCGCCAGATCATCGGCAGCGCCGACCCGCGCACGCCGCCCGAGCCCAGCCAGGCCGAGCTGGCGCCGCTGTTCCAGCCGCGCGTGGTCGATCCGACGGGGCCGGGCTTCCAGCCCACGCACCTGCTGTCGAACGGCCGCTACACGGTGGCGCTGCGGGCCAACGGCGCGGGCGTGAGCCGCTGGCGTTCGTTCAACGTGACGCGCTGGCGCGACGATCCGCTGCGCGACAGCTACGGCACCTTCTTCTATGTGCGCGATATCGAAAGAGACGGAGGGCAAGCCGAGCTCACCTCGCTCACCGCCCTGCCCGCGCCCGGCGCCGACTGGCACTACCGCACCCGCTTCCTGGCCGACCAGGTGCAGTTCGATGCGACCGGCCCCGGGCTGCAGGTGCGCACCACGGTGCTCATCAGCCCCGAGGACGACACCGAGCTGCGCAACATCACGCTGCACAACTCGGGCGACGAAACGCGCACGCTCGAACTCATCTCGTACTTCGAGCCGGTGCTGTCGAACCCCAAGGCCGACGAGGCGCACCCGGCCTTTGCCAACCTGTTCGTCGAATCGCGCTGGGAACCGGCATGGCGCGCGCTGCTGCTGTCGCGCAAGCCGCGCCTGCATGGCGATGCCGTGGTGGCCGCGGTGCACTTCGTGGCCTCGGTCGACGCCAACGTGCTGTCGATCGACTGCATGACGGACCGGCGCGCCTTCATCGGCCGCAACCGCACGCTGGCCGACCCTGCGCTCGACCCGCAACCGCTCACGGCCCAGGGCAAGCAGGTGAACGGCCTGGACCCCATCGCCTGCCTGCGCGTGCGCCTGTCGATCGCGCCGGGCACCACCGCGCGCCTGAGCTTCGCCACCGCCGCCGACGAGAGCATCGAGGCGCTGATGCCCTGCATCGACCGCTACCTGCAGCCCATGCACGTGGAGCGCGCCACCCGCATGGCCGCCACGCTGGCGCAGGTGCGGCTGCGCGACCTGAGCATCGCGCCCGCGCAGAACCTGGCGCTGCAGGACCTGACGACCATCCTCACCTACACCACGCCGCGCGTGATGAGCGACCGCGGGCTGATCGACCTGCGCCAGATCTGGCGCTTCGGCATCTCGGGCGACAAGCCCATCGTGCTCGTCTACATCCACTCGATGAACGGCATGGGCCTGATCAACACGCTGCTGCGCGCGCAGCCGTGGTGGGGTTTCGGCGGCGTGGCCTGCGACCTCGTGGTGCTCAACAGCGAACCGAACTCGTACCTCATGCCGCTGCAGCGCGAGATCGAGATGCTGCGCACGCGCGTCGCACAGCAGACGCAGAACAGCTTTCCGCGCAACGACACCGCCGGCTTCTACCTGCTGCGCGACCAGGACGTGGTGCCTTCGGAAAAGGCCGCGCTCTCCAGCCTGGCGCGCGTGGTGTTCACGGCCGACGGCCGCGCGCTCGAAGTGCAGGTGGCGGCGTTGCACGAGGCACGCAGCCCGACGATCGCCGACGACAGCAGCGCGCCGGTGCAGCACCGCACGCCGCTGTTGAGCCGGCAGGCGACCTCGTCGAGTGTCACCGCACCCACCGGCGACTTCGACGCCGAGAGTGGCGAGTTCCGCTTCGAGGTCGGCCCCGACCGCCGCACGCCGCGCCCGTGGATCAACGTGATCGCCAACGCCACCTTCGGCTTCCAGGTGTCCGAATGGGGCACCGGCTACACCTGGGCCGGCAACAGCCGCATGCACCAGGTCACGCCGTGGTCGAACGACCCGGTGCAGGACCCGGCCTTCGAGCACTACCTGTTGCAGGACGTGGCGACGCGCGAGATGCTGCCGCTGACACCTGCCGGCGGTGGTGACGGCACCACCCGCCACCGCGTGCGGCACGGGCAGGGCTACACCGTCTTCGAATGCCGCCAGGGCGACCTCGCACTCGAAGCCACCTTCTTCGCGGACCGCGACGAGGCCGTCAAGCTGGTGCACGTGCGCGTGCGCAACGAAGGCGCTGGCCAGCGCCGCCTGCGCGCGCTCGCGATGGTCGAGTGGCAACTGGGCGCCGCGCGCGGCGAACGGCGCACCGTGCATTGCTGGAAGCCCGAAGACCAGCCGGCCGTGTTCGGCCAGCAACGCGAATCGAGCGCGGGCTTCGGCGGCAGCGCGGCTTTCCTGCTGCTCGCAGGCCTGCAAGGCGCGACAACCGGGGCCACGCAATGGACCTGCGACCGCAGCGAGTTCTTCGCCGGCCGCGGCATCGTCGAAGTGCCCGACACGCTGGCGCGGCGCGCCGGCAGCGGGCTCGATGCCTGCGCGGCGATTGGCGGTGAGTTCGTCGTGGCGGCGGGCGAGACCGCGCGCTTCAGCTTCGTGCTGGGCCACGCGGGCAATGCCGACGCGGCGCTCGAGCTTGCGCGCCGCTGGCGTCAGCGCGACGTGCCGGAGGCGTTGGCGCAGGTGCGCGGCTTCTGGGACGAGCTGCTGGGCCGCCTGCAGGTGCGCACGCCCGACACGCTGTTCGATGCGCTGGTCAACCGCTGGCTCGTGTACCAGACGCTGGCCTGCCGGCTCTGGTCGAAGGCCGGCTTCTACCAGGCCGGCGGTGCCTTCGGCTTTCGCGACCAGCTGCAGGACGCGATGGCCTTCGCGCTCACCGACCCGCCGCGCCTGCGCGCACAGATCCTCGTGAACGCGGCGCGCCAGTTCCCCGAAGGCGACGTGCAGCACTGGTGGCACATGCCCGGCGGCGCCGGCGTGCGCACGCATTTCTCCGACGACCTGCTGTGGCTGCCGTACGCGTCGGCGCACTACGTCGAGGTGACGGGCGATGTCTCGCTGCTCGACGAGATGGTCGGCTTCATCGAAGGCCCCGGCATTCCCGAGGGCGCCGAAGACGCCTACTACGCGCCGCAGAACAGCGGCCGCATGGCCACCGTGTTCGACCATGGCGCGCGCGCCATCGACCGCAGCCTGAAGACCGGCGTGCACGGCCTGCCGCTGATGGGCACCGGCGACTGGAACGACGGCATGAACCGCGTCGGCCACGAGGGCCGTGGCGAATCGGTGTGGCTCGCGTGGTTTTTGTGCAGCGTGGTCGAGCGCTTCGCGCCTATCGCCGAGGCGCGCGGCGAACACGAACGCGCCGCGCGCTGGACCGAAGCGCGCACGGGTTGGATCGCCGCGCTGCACGACGCCGGCTGGGACGGCGCCTGGTTCCGCCGCGCCTTCTTCGACAACGGCGCGCCGCTGGGCTCGTCGATCAACAGCGAGTGCCGCATCGACCTGATCGCACAGGCCTGGTCGGTGCTGTCGGGCGCCTCGGACGCGGCCCACACCGGCCCGGCCATGGCCGCCATCGGCAAGCACCTGCACGACGAACCGGCCGGCCTGCTGCGGCTGCTGGCGCCGCCGTTTGCCCAGTCGACCCACAACCCGGGCTACATCCAGGCCTACCCGCCGGGCGTGCGCGAGAACGGTGGCCAGTACTCGCACGGCGCCGTGTGGGCGCTGATGGCGCAGGCGCTCCAAGGCGACCATGAAGCGGCGTGGCAAAGCTTCGAAGGCCTGAGTCCGGCCCACCGTTCGCAGCACCCCGCGCGCGGCCCGGTCTACGAGCTGGAGCCCTATGTGATGGCGGGCGACGTCTATGGCGCCGCGCCGTATGTGGGTCGGGGCGGCTGGAGCTGGTACACCGGCTCGGCCGCATGGCTGCACCGCGCGGCCGTCGAGACCTTGCTGGGCCTGAACGTGAAGGGCAGGCAGTTGTCGATGACGCCGCATGTGCCCGCGCACTGGCCGGGTTTCGAGCTCGCGCTGCGGCTCGGCCAGCACCGGCTCACGCTGCAGTGGGGCACCGTCGAAGGCGCCGCCGCGCCGACGCACCATGTGGCGGTGGGCGAATGGATCGACTGGCAGGCGCTGCCGGCGGATGCGGTGCTGCGGGTCGCTCAAGCGGCAGGCAAGGGGCAGATGACGGCGTAGGTTATGGTCCGGACCCGCTTTCACCCCGCGCATTCATGACCAAAATCCAGTTCCGCCGACGCGTCATCGTCCTGATCCTCCTGTGCGTGGCCGTGGGCGGCGGCATCGTGCGGCACTACGCGGCGCCCGGCACCACCACGCGCGACATCGCCACGCTGCTGATGGTGCTGTGGGTGCCGATCATCGGCAACGTGATCGGGTGGCTCATCGGCAAGCTACCGCGCCGCACGCCGAAGCAGGCGCCGCCCGCGGGCTTCGACGCGCTGCCCGAGTTCACGCCGCACCTGGCCGTGGAACTCACCTTCCGCCGCCCCTCGGTGCCGGCGCAGGACGTGCCGCTGGGCCCCGGCGAATACCGCGGCGCGCTGGTGCTCGACACCGAAGGCTTCTCGGCGCGCTGGCGCGTGCCGCAGGGCACATCGCTCGCGCGCGGCACGCCGGTCGCACTCGACATCGAATTTCTCTCGCCGGCCGTCGCGCAGCCGAAGTTCGCGCAGGGCACGGCCTTCCGCGTGCTGGTCGACGAATCGTTCGTGGCCGACGGACAAGCGCTGCAGTTGCGCCCTGCCCACACTTAATCTCGGCAACTCAAAAAGACGGTGATGGCGAAAGGCGCCATTGCCGCATCCCCGGGCGGCTGCAGACAGCAAAGGGGTCGATTGTTCGCCGCAGGGAAACTGTCTACTGCTCCACCGCCCCTTGGTCGCAAGGCGGCCGGCTCGCACACTCCAATGCCCCCTCACCGGCATTGGCGTCTTCATCGCCGATGCGTTCAAGGACTGCATCTCCATGATGAATTCTTCCGGCAGCACCCCCTGCATCGACGATCTGGCGGCGCCCGCGCGCGACGCCGTGGCCGCCCCCACCCGCTCCGCATGGCTCGCGGTCGGCTCCATTGCCGTCGGCACCTTCGCGATGGTGTCGACCGAGTTCATGCCCATCGGCCTGCTCACCGACATCGCGCGCGGCCTGAACGTGTCGGACGGCACGGCCGGCCTGATGATCACCATGCCCGGCGTGCTCGCCGCCTTCGCCGGGCCGGCGCTGATCGTCGCGTCGGGCCGGCTCGACCGGCGCACGGTGCTGATCGCGCTCACGCTGCTGCTGATCGCCTCGAACCTGCTGGCCGCGTTCGCGCCCAACTTCACGACCATGCTGGTCGCGCGCCTGATGCTCGGCCTGGCCGTGGGCGGCTTCTGGACCTTCGCGCCCGCCGCCGCCACGCAGCTGGTGCCCGACGCCTCAAAGGCGCGCGCCATGTCGCTGGTGCTGGCCGGCGTGTCGGCCGCCACGGTGCTCGGCGTGCCCGCGGGCTCGTGGCTGGGCACGATGTTCGGCTGGCGCGCCTCGTTCGCCGTGACCGGCGCGCTGGCCGCGGCCGTGCTGCTGGTGCAGCTGTGGCTGCTGCCCGCCATTCCGCCGCAACGCGCCATCGGTGCGCGCGACCTGCTCACGCCGCTCACGCGCCGCATGGCGCAGGTCGGCCTGCTCGCGGTGCTGTTCTTCATTGCCGGCCACTTCGCGGCCTACACCTACCTGAAGCCGCTGCTGCAGCAGGTGTTCGGCCTGCAGGCCAACGCGGTCTCGACGCTGCTGCTGGTCTACGGCGCGGTGGGCTTCATCGGCACCTTCCTGGGCGGCAGCCTGGTGGCGCGCAGCGTGCGCGGCACCACCTTGCTGGCGGCGCTGATGCTCGCCACGGCGCTGCTGCTGTCGACGCTGATCGGCACCGGCATGGTGGCCGGAGCGGTGGTGGTGGTGATCTGGGGCGTGGCCTTCGGCCTGATCCCGGTGGCGCTCACCGGCTGGATGATGGAAGCCGTGCCCGACGCGCAGGAAGCCGGCCAGGCCCTGCTGGTGACGGGCTTCCAGGTGGCGATCGCCTCGGGCGCGCTGATCGGCGGCCTGATGGTCGACAGCCGCGGCATCTCGCCCACCATGGTGCTCAGCGGCGTGCTGGTGCTGATCGCCGCGCTCATCGTCGGCACGCTGGGCCGCGCACGCGGCGGCGCGGCGCCGCTGGCGGCCATTCCGGAGTAAGTACCTTCAACGGCGGCCGGGCTTCTTGCCGGCCGCCACGATCGCCTCGAGCACCGTGCGCAGCGCCTTGTTGAGCGGCTTGTCGCGACGGATCACCACCGCCAGCGTGCGGTGCATGCGCGGGGCCAGGCGGCTGGCCTTCAGCGCCGGGTGGGCGCCGCGCCCCGCCATCGACATGCCGGGCACCAGGCCGTAGCCCAGCCCCGCGGCCACCATCTCCTTCATCGCCTCGACGCTGCCCAGCTCCATCACGGGCTGCGGCTGCAGGCCCTCGGCCGCGAACCAGCGATCGACCAGCTTGCGCGTGTTGGCCGCGGGCTCGAACAGCACCAGCGGCAGCGGCGCCAGGTCGGCCGGCGTGACGCGGGCCTTGAGCGGCGCGAGGTCGGCACGACCGATGGCGACGAACTCGTCGTCGCACACCGGGATCACGCTCAGCGAACGCCCCGCCGCGGGCAGCGTGACCAGTGCGAGGTCGATGCTGTTGTCTTCCACCTTGCGCACGTGCTCGTCGGTGTTGCCGGTGCTCACCACCACGCTGAGCGCCGGGAACGCCTCGCGCAGCTGGCGCAGCACAGAGGGCAGAAAGTACAGGCAGGCCGTGGCGCCCGTGCCCAGCCGCACGCGGCCCGTGACGCCGCGCGCGTGGTCGGCCAGCGCATCGACGGCGTTCTCGACCGCGGCCTCGATCTGCGGCACATGGCGCAGCAGCTCCGCACCGGCCGGCGTGGCCCGCGCGCGCTTGCCGACGCGCTCGATGAGCCGCACGGCCAGCCGGCGTTCGAGCTGGCGCATCTGCAGGCTCACGGCCGGCTGCGACAGGCCGAGCCGGTCGGCCGCGGCGGAGAAGCTGCCGGTGTCGATCACCAGGGCGAAGGTGGCGAGCTGGTCGAGGTTGAGGTTCTTTTCCAAAGTATTCCTTATGCGTTGCATAGGCAGGCCAAGCTTCACTTATCGATCTTGCCTCGTCAAGATCGGGCCATGTCCTCCTCTTCCGTTGCCTCCGCCGCGCTCGACATCGCCGATGCCGAGCCCCACCACATGGCCCGCGTGCAGGCCATCTACAGCCACTACGTGCTGCACGACCTGTGCTCGTTCGAAGAAGAAGTGCCCCCCGTCGCGCAGATGCAGGCGCGCCGCATCGACGTGCAGGAACGCGGCCTGCCCTACCTCGTGGCGTTGAAGGATGGCGAGGTGGCCGGCTACGCCTACGCCGGCCCTTACCGCGCGCGCTCGGCCTACCGGCACACGGTGGAAGACTCGATCTACGTCGCGCCCGAGATGCACGGCCACGGCATCGGCACGGCGCTGCTGCAGGCGGTGATCCACCGCTGCACCGAGGCAGGCTTCATGCAGATGGTCGCGTGCATCGGCCACAGCGGCAACGCGGGCTCGCAGCGGCTGCACGCGCGCCTGGGCTTCGAGACGGTCGGCGTGCTGCGCCACGTCGGCTTCAAGTTCGGCCGGTGGGTCGACACCGTGCTGATGCAGCGTGCACTGCGCTGACCCCACCCCGGCGGCGCCGCAGCGCGGATGGCTCGCGCTGCTGTGCGCGAGCCGGCTGCTGCAGGGCATGATCGTCACGGCCTACTCGGGCGTGCTGCCGTTCATGCGGGACGACTGGCAGATGACGGCCGCGCAGGCCGGTTCCATCCAGAGCGCCTGGCACGTGGGCTACATGAGCTCGCTGTTCGCGGTGGGCCTGCTGGCCGACCGCTTCGGCCCGCACCGCATCTTCGCCGTCGGCGGCGCGATCGGCGCGGCCGCGTCGCTGGCCTTTGCCCTCTTCGCACACGACCACCGCTCGGCGCTGCTGCTGTACGGCCTGGCGGGGCTGTGCGCAGGTGCCTCGTACACGCCGGGGCTGCAGCTGCTGTCGCTCAACGCCGGGCCGGCGGTACGCGGGCGCGCGATGGGCCTCTTCCTCGGCGCGGCATCGATGGGCTACGCGCTGTCGCTCGCGGTGGTGGCGGGCTTCAGCGTGGTGGCGCACTGGCGCACCGGGCTGCTGGTGGCCGCAGGCTGCACGGTGGCGGGCGTGCTGCTGGCCCAGCTCGCGCTGCGGCGCATGGCACCGCCTGCGCCACGGGTCGCCGGTGCGCCGCGCGAAGGCGTGCTGCAGGCGCTGAACGCGACCGTGCGCGACCGGCCCGCGATGGCCGGCAACTGGGCCTACGCCTTCCACTGCTGGGAGCTGATGGCGCTGTGGGCCTGGCTGCCCGCCTACCTCATGGCCTCGTCCCGTGGCGACGCGACCGCATGGCCGGCCGCGGGCATCGCGCTGGCGGCGTTCGCGCACCTCGTGAGCGTGTTCGGCAGCGTGGTGGGCGGCGCGGCCTCCGACCGGCTGGGCCGCGCGCGCGTGATGATGATCGCCACCCTCGCGAGCCTGAGCCTGTCGTTCACTTTCGGCTGGATGTGGACCTGGCCGCTGTGGGCGCTGGCCGCGATGGCGGCGCTGTACAACCTGCTCGCCATCGCCGATTCGTCGGTCTACTCGACCGCGCTGGCCGACGTGGTGGCGCCGCACCGGCTCGGCGTGGCCTTCTCGGTGCGCTCGGTGATGGGCTTCGGCGCGGGCGCGCTCAGCCCGTGGGTGTTCGGGCTGGCGCTCGACTGGGGGCAGGCGCGGTTCGGCTTCGGCAGCACGTACGCGTGGGTCGCGGCGTGGAGCTCGGTCGGGCTCGGGGCGCTACTCGGGCCGTGGATGATCGTCCGCTTTGCCCGACTCAGCGCGGCAGTGCCTGCGCCCCCCGATAGCCCAGCATCGCGTCGTACAGATCGGTTCGCCGGTCGCGGTGCAGGTCGTTGAGTGGCGTCCAGATCGGCGCGGAGCGCGCGGCGCCCAGGTCGACGTCGGCGTAGAGGATGGTTTCTTCCTCGGGCCCGGCGATGCGCCCCATCGGCCAGCCGTTGGTGCCCGCGATCAGCGAGTTGCCCATGAAGCCCGTGCCACGCTCCTGCCCCACGCGGTCGGCGGTGGCGATGAAGACGTTGTTGGCGTGCGCGGCCGTCATCGTCAGGTAGGCCGCCATGCACACGCCGCTGGCGTCGTACAGCGGCGGCGGCGTCCAGACCCAGCCCGTGGGCACGCAAATGATGTCGGCGCCCTGCTGCGCCACGATGCGCGGCGCCTCGGGAAACCAGATGTCCCAGCACACGAGCAGGCCGATGCGGCCGATCTTCGTCTCGAACACCGGGTAGCCCTCGTTGCCGGGCGTGAACCACAGCTTCTCGTTGTTCCACAGATGCGTCTTGCGGTAGCGGCCGATGTAGCCCTCGGGGCCGACGAGCACGGCCGTGTCGAACAGCTGCATGCCGTCCTGCTCGGCCAGGCAGCCGACGAGGTACACGCCGTGCTGCGCCGCGAACGCGACCCAGCCCTGCACCGTGGGGCCGTGCGGCACGGGCTCGGCATGGGCGAAAGCCTCGGCGCGGCCGCTGAAGCAGTAGCCGGTGGTCGCCAGCTCGGGCAGCACGATGAGCTGCGCGCCGCCGGCCACCGCCGCTTCGAGTTGTGCGTGCACCGCGGCGGCGTTGCGCGCGAGGTTCTCGACGCCGACCTGCGGGTCGAACTGCACGACGGCCACGCGCACAGGGCTGGCGCGCAGGCCGGGCACGGCGTCGCCGCTGGAGGGGATGTCGTGGGAAACGGGGGTCGGGAGGGTCATGGTCATTTCAGGTTTCAAATTAAAACCACTCGGATGCTAGTCGCATCGGTTTTAATTTGCAACCAATCCAACGCTACGGTCTAATCCCGCCATCCCAGGGATGCACAGGACAAACACACGATGGCCAGGAGAAAAAGTCTGAGGTTCGACGCCTGTCCGATGGCACGCGCGCTCGAGATCGTCGGCGACCAGTGGTCGCTGCTGATCGTGCGCGACGCCTTCGACGGCATGCGGCGCTTCGGCGAGTTCCAGCAGAGCCTGGGCGTGGCCAAGAACATCCTGGCCGACCGGCTCAAGTGGCTGGTGCAGGAAGGCGTGTTCGATCTCGTGCCGGCCTCGGACGGCTCGCTCTACCAGGAGTACGCGCTGACGGCCAAGGGCCGCGGCCTGTTCCCCGTGGTGGTCGGCCTGCGGCACTGGGGCGAGGCGAACCTGTTCGCACCCGGCGAGCCGCACTCGGTGCTGCTGGAGCGCGAGAACGGTGAGCCGGTAGCGCCGATCGACCTGCGCACGCGCGACGGCCAGCCGCTCGACCCCGCCGCGACCTTCGTGAAGAAGCTGCCCGTCACGGCCCCCTGACAGCGCCGCCCGCTCAGTCGTTGCCGATCGGGTACTCCAGCGCGACGCGGATCTGGCGCGTGTTGAGTTCGGCCTGCGCCTTGTTGTTGCGGTGCTCGCCGTAGCGCAGCAGGAAGGCCAGGCCCTTGGCGCTGCCTTGCTGGACCGTGTAGCGCAGCCAGAGGTCGCGCTCCCAGTGCCGGCCGCCCTGCCCGTAGCCCAGCCATGCGTAGCCTCCGCGCGGCGGCACCCGGCTGCCGTCGATGCCACTGCCGCGGATGTAGGCCGCGCCCAGGCTCAACCCGGGCGCTCCCCAACGCGCGGCATCCACTTCGTAGCGCAGCTGCCACGACCGCTCATGCGGCGCATTGAAGTCGGACAGCTGCGCTGCATTGCCGAGCCAGACGGCGCCGCGCGTCACGTAGTCGAACGGCGTGTCGCCCGCGACCTTCTGCCAGCCCAGGCCCACACGGTGGGGGCCGTGGGCGTAGCTGGTCATGAGGCTCGCGGTGGTGTTGTCCACCGGGCCGGCCAACGCGCGGCCCGTGTCCTTGCTGCGGTACACCTGCAGGTCGAAGGACAGCGCACGCTTCTCCGGGAGCGGCACCGTGTAGTGGGCGCCCAGGTAGCCCGTGCGCCAGGTGTCCTCCAGGCGTGCGACATAGGCCGTGAGCGACAGCGAAGCGCTGCCCTTCCAGGTGCCGCCGGCAAAGTCGAACACGTCGCCGCGCGGTGACTTCGGGTCGAGGTAATTGACGATCAACGGGTGGTTCGTGCCGCGCGCATGGCGGTCGGTCGATCCGGTGAAGCGGCCGGCCTGCAGCGTGAGCGTGTCGAACTCGCGGCTCGTCAGCAGCCAGCCGCGCATGGTCTCGGGCAGCAGGCGGGAATCGGACGCGCTGAAGACCGGCGTCTCGACGCGCTGCTCGCCCACCGTCAGCACGGTGGCGGAGATGCGCGCCTTCAGCGCCACGCCGCCGCGCGCGATGCCGTCCTGCGCGTAGCCCGCGCCGTCCACCGGCAGCATGCGGATCTTGCCGACGCGCAGATCGTCGCCGTCGAGGCTGCGCGCGAGCGACGCATGCGCGTCCACGCCGAAGCCGATCCAGCCCGGCGTGAAGCCGGACGCGAGGGTGCCCATGACGCCGTAGCCCCACTCCTGCGCGTGATCGCTGCGCCGCGCCCGGGGCAGCGAGGCATTGCGCCCGCCGTTGCTGCGATCGCCGTGCAGGTAGCTCCGGTGCTCGTACACGCTGCGCTGGAGCACGTGCCAGCGCGTGTCCTCGACGAAGCCGCCGCCTTCGGCCGCGAGGGCGGACGTGCCCAGCATGGCGAGGGCCGCGCCGCAGAACCGCCTCATCGCCAGCCGCTCACAGGTACTTGAGCCACGCGATGTCGCGGCGCCGCGCCTTCAGGGCGGCGAAGGCGCGCACCGCCGGATACAGCGCAAAGGCCAGCACCCCGGTGACCAGCCACACCATCCAGACACTGTCGAACCCGAAGAGCCGGCCCTGGTTGGGGCCCCAGACCGCCTCGGCCCCCAGGTAGAGGAACTTGAGCACGTACAGGTGCAGCATGTAGAAGAACATGGGCGCCGCGCCGAACACGGCCAGCGGCGCGAGCCAGGGCGCGCCCTGCCGGCGCTCGAACAGGCGCAGCAGCCACAGCCCCACGCCGAGCGTCAGCGCGATGAACAGCAGCGACGGCGGGTACTTGGTGACGTTGAGGAAGGCCATCGCGGTCGTCAGCGCGCTGTCGCCTGCTGCCCAGGGCTTGTCGCCGTAGGCATTGAGTGCGCGCAGCGCCACGAAGCCAATGAGCAGGCCCACGGCCCACGCGAGCAGCCGCCGCTGGCGCTGCGGCGCATCGGCGCCGGGCAGGAACCACGGCCCGGTGACATAGCCCAGCGCGATGATGCCGATCCACGGCAGCAGCGGGTACGACGTGCGCAGCCTCAAGGCGTCGGACAGCTCGATCCAGCCCCGGTCGTGCAGCACCGCCCAAGGCACGTGCAGCACATGGCCGACGGGAAAGTGCACGCCGTCGAGCAGGTTGTGCCCCGCCACCAGCACCACGCCCAACACGACCAGCGCCTGGCGCGGCAGCCACACTAGCGCCGACAACGCCAGCATCGACAGCCCGATCACCCAGATCACCTGCAGGAACACGGTGGCCGGCGGGAACTGGAAGGTCCAGGCAAAGTTGACGACCGTGACCTCCAGCAGCACGAGGAACAGGCCCCGCTTCCACAGGAACGAGGACGCCGCCGCGCGGCCGTCCGCCTGCTTCGCACCGTAGAGAAAGGCCGACAGCCCGGTCAGGAACACGAACACCGGCGCGCACAGGTGCGCCAGCAGGCGGCCGAAGAACAGCGCCGGCGGCGTCTGCGCCACGAGCATCGGGTCGGGCACCTGGTGGTGCAGGTAGAAGGTCTCGCGCACGTGGTCCAGCAGCATGAACAGGATCACGAGGCCGCGCAGCGCGTCGATGGAGAGCAGCCGGGCCGGGGCGCCGGCCCCGGGTGGCAAGGAAGCGGATGGAACGTCGGGCATTTAATTATTGCGAATTGATTCGCAATAATTTACAGCATCGGACGACGCACCCTCCTGAAGGGTTTGAAGGGCCGGTTTATCCGCCCAGCAGTTCGCCGATCGGCTGCAGGTCTTCCACCCGGTCGCAGATCGACTTGATGACCATGGTGATCGGAATGCCCAGCAGCAGCCCCCAGATGCCCCACAGCCAGCCCCAGAAGATCACGCCCACGAACACCGCCACCGGGTTCATGCGGCTGGTGCGGCTGGTGAGCCAGGGCATCAGCAGGTTGCCCACCACCGTGTGGATGGCCAGCGAGACGCCGCCCACCAGCAGCGCCATCTCGATGCTGCTGAACTGCAGGAAGGCCATGAGCCCCGCCGCCACCAGCACGATCACCGAGCCGATGTAGGGAATGAGGTTGGTCACGGCCGCGATGATTCCCCACACGGCCGCGTTCTCCACGCCGAGCAGCCAGAACGCCAGGCCGGTGGCCAGCCCCACCAGCCCGCTCACCAAAATCTGCACCAGCAGGTAGCGCTCGATGTTGCGCGTGATGTCGTCCAGCACGTGCACCGTGACCTTCTTCTTCTGCAGGCTGGGCCCGGTGATCTTGATGAGCTTGCGCCGGAAGGTGTCGCCCGAACACAGCGCGAAGTAGGTGAGGAAGGCCACCAGCGTGAGCTGCCCCAAGGCGTTGAGCAGGCCGACGGTGCCGCTGAGCAGGTAGTCGCGCACGTTGAAGCCCGGCCGTTCGATCACGACGCGCGCCACGCCCTTGCGCGAAGCGACGCGCGCCGAGTTTTCCTCGGCCGCTTTCTCGAGCTGCGCGGCGGCCTGCTGCACGCTGTCCAGCGGGGTGGCGCTGGCGTTCTTGTCGCGGCGCATGGCCTGGCCGAGTTTTTGCGCGGCGACCGGCAGCGAGTCGAGCAGTTGCGAGGCGCTGCCCGAGAGCGAATAGCCCGTCCACCCGAGCCCGCCGAACAGGCCCAGCAGGATCGCCGCCGCGCCGATCCAGCGTGGCACGTACCAGCGGTGCAGGCGCTCGACCAGCGGCGACAGCGCGTAGTTCAGCAGCAGGCTCAGCATCAGTGGCACGAACACGGCCTGGCCCCAGCGCAACGCGAAGACGCTGGCGAGCACGGCCAGCACCACGAGCGAGGCGCTGCGCACGTCGACCGGCATGTGCAGCACGAAGCGCCTGCGCAGGGCGGAGGTCGCCTCTTCGGCGGTCGCGCTCGGCTCGACCGGCGCTGCGGGCTCGACGGGGTCGACCGGTGGCGGCGGCGCCGGGGCGGGTGCAGGCGCAGGCGGCGGCTCTTCGGCGGCCACCGGCCGTTCGGGCGGCGGCTTCGGGCCGGCCGGGGTGTCGTCGGTCATCGCGATTCCTTCAGCATCTCGCGCACCGCGGCCAGCTGGCGGCGCGACACCGCCACGGGCTCGGGCACCGAATCGAGCCGCAGCGCCCAGCCTTCGGCGTCCTCGCCGTCGTCGTAGCGCTCGAGCGCACGGATCGCCGCGCGCGCCACCAGCGCGTTGCGGTGCACGCGCAGGAAGCGGTGCGGGTAGCGCTCCTCGAAATCGTTCAGCGAGCCATCGAGGATGTGGCTGCGCGTGGCGGTGCGCACCGTGAGGTACTTGTATTCGGACTTGAGGTAGAGCACCTCGGACAGCGGCACGCGCTCGGCGCGGCCCCGGTCCTGGATCAGCACGCATTCGGGCGCGGCCTCGGCGGCCGGCTGCGCGGCACGGCGCTCCTTCAGGAAGCGTTCGACCTTCTGCAGCGCCTGCTGCAGCCGCTCGGCGCGCACGGGCTTGGTGAGGTAGTCGACCGCCTCCAGCTCGAAGGCCGTGACCGCGTGGCTGGCGTGCGCCGTCACGAACACCACGGCCGGCGCGTCGGGCCGGCTGCGCAGCGCGCGCGCCACCTCGATGCCGTCGATGCCGGGCATGTGCACGTCGAGCAGCACCAGGTCGAGGTCCATTGCGGCCAGGTGGGCCAGTGCCTCTTCGCCCTGCGCGGCCTCGGCCGTCACCTCGGCGGCGGGCGAGCTGCAGTCGCGCAGCAGCGTGCGCAGGCGCGAGCGGGCCAGGGCTTCGTCGTCAACGATCAGGGTCTTGAGGCTCATGATTCGGCGGGGATGGCAATGCGTACGCGGTAGTTCTTCTGGTCCATGCCGGCGCTGAACTGCATCTGCATGTCGTGCAACAGGCGCAGCCGCTCGCGCACGTTGTCCAGGGCGATGCCGTGGCCGCGCGGCAGCGGCTCGTCGGCCCAGCGCAACGGCGGCAGGCTGTTGACCACCTCGATCACGACCATGCCGCCGCGCCGCTCGGTGCGGATGCGCAGCTTGCCGCCCTCGGGGCTGGGCTCCACGCCGTGCTTGATGGCGTTCTCGACCAGCGGCTGCAGCAGCAGGGGCGGCAGGCGCGCGTCGCTGGCGGCGGCATCGAGGTCCCAGCGGATGCGCAGGCGCTCGCCGAAGCGCACCTGCTCGATGGCCAGGTAGCGCTCGGCCAGCGCGATCTCGTCGGCCAGCGTGCCCGATTCGCCCGGCACGGTGAGCGCCTGGCGGAACAGCTCGGCCAGGTCTTCGAGCATGGTCTCGGCCTTGGCCGGCTCCTCGCGCACCAGCGCGATGGCGCTGTTGAGCGTGTTGAACAAAAAGTGCGGGCGGATGCGCGACTGCAGCTCTTCGAGCCGGGCCGTGGTGGCGGCCGGCGTCTGGCCGCGCGCGCGCAGCACCATCGCCGCCATCACCAGCCCCGCGAACAGCGCGCCGGCCAGCGCGCTGGCCAGCCAGGGGGCGCTGGCGATCACGCCGGTCAGGCGCAGCAGGCCGCAGCCATACAGCGAGGCCACGGCGCCCAGCACGGCGCCCGCGGCGTACTGGCCCGGGGGCGGCAGGCGCCGCAACTGCTTCTTGAGCCCGCAGGCCGCCACCAGCCACAGCAGCGTGGCGGGCAGCGCGCCGCCGGTGACCGTGGCCGCCTGCACCAGCCATTCGCCGAAGGAGCCGACCACGAACAGCGTGGCCACCGCCACCACCGCTTCGACGAACACCACGGTGCGCAGCACCACGCCGATCTGGCAGGCATCGAACAGCGCCGGGCCGCCGCGCACGGGCGTGCGCACGCGTTCCGGCGACGAAGCGGACGTGGAGGGGGAGCTGGCCGATAAAATCGCCGGGTTGCGCATCGCAGACATCAGATCCATCGGGTGACCAACCCATTATTGCCTTCCTGGACGGCTCCCATGACCCAAAACCAACTCGACAAGAAATCCGAAGCCTGGTCGGCCCTGTTCTCCGAACCGATGAGCGACCTGGTGAAGCGCTACACCTCCAGCGTCTTCTTCGACAAGCGCCTGTGGCAAGCCGACATCGAGGGCTCGCTGGCGCACGCCGGCATGCTCGCGGCCCAGGGCATCATCAGCGTGCAGGACCACGCCGCCATCGAGCGCGGCATGGCGCAGATCCGCGGCGAGATCGAGGCCGGCAGCTTCGAATGGAAGCTCGACCTCGAGGACGTGCACCTGAACATCGAGGCCCGCCTGACCCAGCTCGTGGGCGACGCCGGCAAGCGCCTGCACACCGGCCGCAGCCGCAACGACCAGGTCGCCACCGACGTGCGCCTGTGGCTGCGCGGCGAGATCGACCTCATCGGCGACCTGCTGGTCGAGCTGCAGAAGGCGCTGGTCGACATCGCCGAGAAGAACGTCGAGGTGATCCTGCCCGGCTTCACCCACCTGCAGGTGGCCCAGCCCGTGAGCTTCGGCCACCACATGCTGGCCTACGTGGAAATGTTCAGCCGCGACGCCGAGCGCATGGGCGAGGTGCGCAAGCGCGTCAACCGCCTGCCGCTGGGCGCCGCCGCCCTGGCCGGCACCAGCTACCCGCTGGACCGCGAGCTCGTGGCGCGCACCTTGAAGATGGACAGCGTCTGCCAGAACAGCCTGGACGCCGTGAGCGACCGCGACTTCGCGATCGAGTTCACCGCCGCCGCCAGCCTGTGCATGGTGCACGTGAGCCGCCTGAGCGAAGAACTCATCATCTGGATGAGCCAGAACTTCGGCTTCATCAACATCGCCGACCGCTTCACCACCGGCTCGTCGATCATGCCGCAGAAGAAGAACCCCGACGTGCCCGAGCTGGCGCGCGGCAAGACCGGCCGCGTGGTCGGCCACCTGATGGCGCTGATCACGCTCATGAAGGGCCAGCCGCTGGCCTACAACAAGGACAACCAGGAAGACAAGGAGCCGCTGTTCGACACCGTCGACACGCTCAAGGACACCCTGCGCATCTTTGCCGAGATGATCGGCGGCATCACCGTGAAGCCGCAGGCCATGGAGGCCGCCGCGCTGCGCGGCTACGCCACCGCCACCGACCTGGCCGACTACCTCGTGAAGAAGGGCCTGCCCTTCCGCGACGCGCACGAAACCGTGGCCCACGCCGTGAAGGCCGCCACCTCGCACCAGGTCGACCTGTCGGAGCTGCCGCTGGCGGTGCTGCAGCAGTTCAACCCGAACATCGAAAAAGACGTGTACGACGTGCTGAGCCTGCGCGGCTCGCTCAACGCCCGCAACGTGCTGGGCGGCACCGCGCCCGTGCAAGTGAAGGCCCAAGTCGCCCGCCACCGCGCGCGCCTGGGCTGAAGCCCGCGGCCACGCCACCGAGGGCCGCACTTCATGTTCTACGCCATCCCGCTCGAAAACAGGCCGAGCTGGCGCAACCCGCCGTGGATGACGGTGCTGCTGATCCTCCTGAACATGCTCGTGTTCTGGGGGCCGCAGCGCAGCGAAGACAACGGCCGCGAGCGCGCCGCGCAGTTCTACGTGCAGAGCGTGCTGCCCGAACTGGAGCTGCCGCCCTTCGTCGAGTGGCTCGAAAAGACCGACCCCAAGCGCGGCAAGCTGGCGCGCCGCATGCTGGCGCATGAAGAGGCCTACCCGCAGCTGCTCGAAGGCCTGCAGAACGACCAGCCTTTCCTGAAGAAACTGCGCGCCGACCAGGTCGTGACGCCCGCGAATCCGCGCTTCGACGAATGGCAGCGCGACCGCCGCCAGTACGAGGCGATGCTGCCCGCGCCGTTCACCGCGCGCTGGTCGCAGGACTACGGCAAGGACGCCGAGTTCAAGCCCTGGACCTGGCTCACCGCCACTTTCCTGCACGGCAGCACGGGCCACCTGCTGGGCAACATGCTGTTCCTCTTCCTGTTCGGCTTCTCGGTCGAGCTGGCGCTGGGGCGCGGCACCTACCTGAGCTTCTACCTGCTGGGCGGCGTGGGCTCCGCGCTGCTGGCCGGCTGGGCCTATGCGGGCAAGGGCGGCTACGGGCTGGGCGCCTCCGGCGCGATCTCGGCACTGATGGGCATGTACGCCGTGATGTACCGGCTGCGGCGCATCCGCTTTTTCTACCAGCTGTTCTTCTATTTCAACTACGTCACGGCGCCCGCCCTGCTCTTGCTGCCGGCCTGGATCGTCAACGAGCTGGTGCAACACTGGATCGGCGGCCAGGGCATCGCCTACATGGCCCACCTGGGCGGCCTGCTGACGGGCGCCGCGCTGATGGCCGGCGCGATGTGGCTGGGCCGCGTGAAGACGCCCGAGACCGTGAAGTCGGAAATGGTGACCGACGACCACCGCTTCGCGCAGCACGTGGCCGCCGCGCGCAAGCTGTCGGCGGCCATGAAGTTCGAGCCCGCGTGCGTTGAATGGCGCGCCGCCGCCGCCCTGCGCCCCGGCGACACCGACACGCTGCGCGCCTGGTTCCACACCGCGCGCCTGCAGCCCGCCAGCGACGACTTCCACCAGGCCGCGCGCCGCATCTTCCGCCTGCCCGCCACCGACGCCGACACGCTGGCGCTGCAGCACGCCAGCTTCACGACCTACCTCGACCAGGCCAAACCCGGCGTGCGCCTGAAGCCCGACGACATGGCCCGGCTGGCGCGCCGCTTCGCGCGCATCCGCCAGTTCGGCGACGCCGACAAGCTCTGCCGCATCCTGCTGAAGACCGCGCCCGACCACCCCGAGCTGGCCGACACGCTCTCGGTGTGCGCCAACGGGCTGCTGCACGCGGGCGAACGCGATCGCGCCCTGGGCCTGCTGCCGCACCTGCTGCGGCTGGCGCCCAACGACATGGTCACGCGCGCCTTGCAGCGCACGTAAAAAACCCGGCGCGAGGCCGGGTTCGTTGATGAAGCGGCGCTGCGCTTACTTGTCGTTGTGCAGGTAGGTGGCCTGCTTCGGCAGCAGCAGGCTGACCAGGAAGGCCACACCCATCATCGCCGTCACGTACCAGTAGAAGTACGACTCGTGGCCGATCGACTTCAGGCCCAGCGCCACGTACTCGGCGCTGCCGCCGAAGATGGCGTTGCCCACCGCGTACGACAGGCCCACGCCCAGCGCGCGCACTTCGGGCGGGAACATCTCGGCCTTCACGATGCCGCTGATCGAGGTGTAGAAGCTCACCACCGCCAGCGCCAGCGTGATCAGCACGCCGGCCATCAGCGGGCTGCTCACGTTTTGCAGGTTGCTCAGCACGGGCACCGTCATCAGCGCGCCCAGGGCGCCGAACAGCAGCATGTTGCTGCGCCGGCCGATGCGGTCCGACAGCGCGCCGAACAGCGGCTGCATGCACATGTACAGGAAGAGGCACGCCGTCATCACGTTGCTGGCGGTCTTGATCGACATGCCGGCCGAATTCACCAGGTACTTCTGCATGTAGGTGGTGAAGGTGTAGAAGATCAGCGAGCCGCCGGCCGTGTAACCCAGCACGACGAGGAAGGCGCGCTTGTGGTGCTTGAACAGCTCGGCGACGCTGCCGGCGCCCTTGGCGGCGCGGGTCTTGGTGCTGGCCGTTTCGGTCAGCGTGCGGCGCAGCATCAGCGCCACGACGGCGGCCAGGGCACCCAGCACGAAGGGAATGCGCCAGCCCCAGGCCTTGAGCTCGGCCTCGGTGAGCAGCTGCTGCAGCACCACCACGGCCACCACGGCCAGCAGCTGGCCGCCGATCAGCGTGACGTACTGGAACGACGAGAAGAAGCCGCGCTGGCCGCGCATGGCCACTTCGCTCATGTAGGTGGCCGTGGTGCCGTACTCGCCACCGACCGACAGGCCCTGCAGCAGGCGCGCAGCCAGCAGCAGCGCGGGCGCCCAGGCGCCGATCTGGGCGTAGGTGGGCAGGCAGGCAATGACCAGCGAGCCGACGCACATCATGACGACCGAGGTCACCATCGAGGTCTTGCGGCCCTTGCGGTCGGCCAGCCGGCCGAACAGCCAGCCGCCGATCGGGCGCATCAGGAAGCCGGCGGCGAACACGCCGGCGGTGTTCAGCAGCTGGACCGTCGGGTCCGACTTGGGGAAGAACGAGGGCGCGAAGTAGATCGCGCAGAAGGCGTAGACGTAGAAGTCGAACCACTCCACCAGGTTGCCGGACGAAGCGGCAAAGATGGCGAAGATGCGCTTGCGCTTTTCCTCGAAGGTGTAGGGGGTGGTGTCGCGGGTCGCGTCCGGGCTGGAAGCGCCGGCGCTCGTGCTGCTGCTGGCAATGGCGGTCATGCGGGGGGTCCTTGTCTCTGGCTGCAGCCCCCGCGAAGCCCGCGGAAAGCCGTGCCGGGGAGTCTGGTCCGCCGGGGGCGCGCTGTCGTCCGTAGGGCCCCCGCCGCGGGACTGCGTACCGGTACGCAGGGGTAAACCCTAAATTCTAGCCAGAGGTTGGGGCGCCTTCAGGGCGACGCTCCCGCCGATGGGGCACCTTGCTCCGCGAATGTCCCCCGGGCTTCGCCCTCCTCCTTGATTTCGCTGCGCAAGGCGCCCCATCGGCGTGAGCGTGTTCAGTGCAGTCGTTGATCGGCGAGCACCCACAGCGTGCCCTGTGCCCAGGCCACCGGGTGCTTCCCGCAGCGAAATCAAGGAGGAGCCGAAGGCGGGGGACATTCGCGGAGGGAAGTACCCGGTGGCCTGGGCACGCGCCCCGAACAGAACTACAGCCCGTGCTCGCGCAGGAAGCGATCCAGCTCCAGGCTGCTCGAAAAGCCCAACTTCGCGAACATGTGCGCCCGGTGCGTTTCCACCGTGCGCAGCTCCAGCGGCGCCAGTTCCTGCGCGATGCGCTTGTTGGGCAGGCCTTCGGCCACGAGCCGGGCGACCTGCATCTCGCGCGGCGTGAGCTTGGCCCACAGCGCCTGCGCGGCCTGCCGGGCCTGGCGGCGCACGGCAATCTCTTCGGCTTTCTGCAACGCCTTGGCGATGCTGTCGAGCAGGCGCTCGTCGTTGCAGGGCTTTTCCAGCCAGCCGAAGGCGCCGTTCTGCACCGCCTCGACCGCCATCGGGATGTCGCCGTGCCCGGACAGGAAGATCACGACCAGCGGGCTGTCCTGCGCGCGCAGCGCGTCGAACACCTGCAGCCCGCTCATGCCCTCCATGCGCAGGTCGAGGATGGCGCAGCCCGGGCGCTGCAGGTCGGCGCCGGCCAGGAAGGCCTCGCCCGAGGCAAAGGCCTGCACCGCATGGCCGCGCGACAGCAGCAGCAGGCCCAGGGAGCGGCGCACGGCCTCGTCGTCGTCGACGACGCACAGGTGGTTGGCAAGCAGGGGTGCGTTCACGGGGAAGCCTCCAGTTCGAGGGTGAAGACCGTGCCGCCGCCGGGCCGGTCGGCAAAGGACAGCCGGCCGCGGTGGGCCTCCACGATGGTGCGGCAGATGTTCAGGCCCAGCCCGAGCCCGCCGGCCTTGGTGGTGAAGAAGGGCGCGAAGACCTGCTCGGCCAGCGCGGCGTCGATGCCGGGGCCGTGGTCGGCGATGCGGATGTGCACGCGGCCTTCGCGCAGCTCGGCCTCGACCTCGACCACGCGCCGCTCGGGCGGCGTGCCCTGCTGCATCGCCTGCAGGCTGTTGGACAGCAGGTTCAGCAGCACCTGCTCGAGCAGCACGCGGTCGCCGCGCACCGGCGGCAGTGCGGGCGGAATGCGCACCTCGGCGCGCACCTGCCGCTGGCGCATCTCGCCCTGCAACAGCGCCAGCGCATTGGCCACCAGCGCGGCCACCACGCAGTCTTCGGTGCCGGCGGTGCGCTGGCGCACGAAGCCGCGGATGCGCCGCACGATCTCGGCACTGCGCTTGGCCTGCGCCACGGTCTCGTCCAGGCTGCTGGCCAGCAGCGGCTGGTTGCCCTGCGCGGCGAAGGCCTTGGCGGCGCTGGCGAAGTTGCTCAGCGCCATCAGCGGCTGGTTGAGTTCGTGCGCCAGCGTGGAGGCCATCTCGCCCAGGCTGGCCAGGCGCTGCGCGTGCTGCAGCTGCTCGTCGTTCTGGCGCTGGCGCAGCTCGGCGCGCTTCTGCTCGGTGATGTCGACCACCGAGCTCATCCAGCCGCTGTGGCGGCCGTCGGCGTCGATGAGCCGCGCGGTGTAGACCATGGTGATGACCTCGTGCCCGTCGCGGTGCCGCAGGCGCGACTCGAAGCCCGAGCGCGCAGGCTGCCCGCTCATCATGGCCTCGTAGTGGAACCAGTGCTGCGTCACGTCGTCGGGGTGCCAGTAGGGGTACGGCGGCAGCCGCCCCAGCAGCTCGTCGGCGCCGTAGCCGGTCATCTCGCAGAAGGCCGGGTTGACGTAGATGATGCGGCCCTGCAGGTCGCGCGCGCGCATGCCGACCAGCAGCGAGTCTTCCATCGCCTTGCGAAAGGCGTGGGCCTGGTCCAGCTCGTGGGTGCGCTCGCGCACGCGCAGTTCCAGGTCGCGCCGCGCGTCGCGCTGCTCGGCGAAGCGGCGCTCGCGCAGCCGCCAGTACAGCGCGCCCAGCAGCAGCACGCCGGCGCCCAGCAGGCCGAGCATCCAGGTGCGCTCGCGCGCGCGGGTGACTTCGGCGTGGTCGGCCATCACCGTCAGGGTCCAGCCCAGGTCGGGCAAGGGCTCGTCCACAGCGAGAAAACGGCGCGCCTTGCCGCCGACCGTGGTGCGCACCAGGTAGCCCGGCGCGCCCTCGAGGTGCTCGACACGCCAGGGCAGCGGCGCGAAGCGGGTGCGCGCGCCATACTGCTGGTCGTGCTCGATGCCGGCCAGGTCGGCGGGGCTCAGCGCCCGCGTGGCCTGGTACATCCAGCCCGGCACCGAACTCAGGAACACGATGCCGCGCGCGTCGGTCAGCAGGATCGGATCGCGCACGAAGGCCCAGGCGTCGTGCAGCTGGCGCAGGCTGACCTTGACGGTGACCACGCCCAGCACCTCGCCGCCGCCCTCGGCGCGTACCGGTGCCGACATGAACAGCCCCGGCTCGCCCGTGGTCTGGCCCACGCCGTAGAACAGGCCGCGCCGCCCGGCCCGCGCGTCGAGAAAGTACGGCCGGTTGGCGTACGACTCGCCCACGAAGCTCTGCGGCGTGGCCCAGTTGCTCGCGGCCAGCGTGAGGCCCTGCGGGTCGGTGAGGTACAGCGCGTCGGAGCCCGCGAGGCGGTTCACCTCCTCGATGTGGTGGTTGGCGCGCTGCCGCGCGGCGGGGTCCTGCGGGTGGGCCAGCACGGCCAGCACGTCGGGGTGCATGCCGGCGGTGAACGGCAGGTAGCCGTACTTGCCGGCGGCGTCGCGCAGGCCGAGCACGTGCACTTCCATGGCGCGGCGGATCGAGTCGGCCTGGAAGTTCGCCTCGCGCCGCGCGGCCCACTGGCCGGCCACGGCGATCAGCAGCAGCGCCAGCGCGACGGCGCCCGCCCAGGCCACCAGCGCGCGGCGGCGGGAACGCGCCGGCGATGCAGAAGAAGAGGAAGCAGGAAGAGACGGTTCGGGCGAAAGGGGCGGCATGGGAGGCAGGTCCGCAGGTCCGGCCGGCGCGGCGTGCGGAATTTTGCCCTGATCCGCGGGCCGGCCCTCCCTCAGGCCGCCGGCCGCAGCAGCCAGCGCACTTCCTGCGTCTGCTCGCTCTCGGGGTAGCGGGCCTCGAGCGTCGTGAGGATCGGCTGCGCCATGTCCGCGCGGCCCAGCCCCTGCACCAGCACGCGGGCCGCGAGTTCGTAGGCCTGCGGGATCGCCGCGTGGCCGCGGAAGCGCTTGTCGAAGCCCGACAGCAGCGCCAGCGTGCCGTGCGCGTCGCCGCCGCGCCATTCGGCGCGGGCCATGGCGATGACCATGGCCGGGTCGTCAATCACGAAGCTCTTGTCGATCGCGCGGCAGGCCTTGAAGACCTTCAGCGCGTCCGATGTGAGGTCGCGCCGCATCAGCAGTGGAATGAAACGACGCGCGTGGTCGAACAGCGTGTCCTTCTTTTCGGGCATGAGCGCCAGCACGCGGTGGTAGCGGCGCTGCGCGGCCAGGTCGTCGGCGTCGGCGGTGCGCTGCGCCTCGTAGGCGATGCCCAGCGCGGCGGCCAGGTCGCCGTCGGTGATGCACTGCGCCACCTCGGCGTCGGTGCGCTGCGCGGCGATTTGCGCGGGCGTGCGGCGGTCGACTGGTGCACCGATGTCGGCGCCCGCGCCGGGCACGAGGTCGATGCCGAAGGCGTCGTGGTGCTGGTACATCACGTAGCCCAGGAGGCTCGCCATCACCCAGCCGAAGTAGATGAACGCGAAGTTGACGATCGGCAGCACGATGCGCCCGTCGAACACCGGCAGCACCATCGAGATCGCCACCTGCGCGCCCGTGCTCAGCAGGAACAGGAAGAAGCACAGCAGCGCATAAGGCCAGCCGATGGTGCGCATCGCGTCCATCACGTAGCCCGGGTTCATGGCCTGGAAGAAGCTGCCCGACTGCACCAGCACGATCACCGCCGCCGGGAAGGTGAAGGACATGATGAAGAGGCCCACCGTGCCCAGCACCGGCTCGTACCAGGCGAGCCAGCCGATGAGCATCGTCTGCACCAGCGAGATGGCGAAGAGCTTCCACGGCAGGTAGGTCCACTCGTCGCTCGACTCGCGCCCGAAGTCGGCCGAGTCGCGGATGCCGCGCGCGCCCAGCGCAATGACCTTGAAGCCGTAGCGGCTGGCCGCCAGGATGATGCCGACCTCGATGACGACGAAGGCCAGCGCATCGGGCAGGAAGAACACGGCCTCGAACAGCAGGCTGCAGAACGACAGCACCAGGCCGTAGGCCAGTGGCCGCAGCTGGAGCGGAAAGGCGAAGAAGCTGTTGAGGCGGTGCCAGAACGGCGGGGGCGGCGGCAGGGAGTCGCGGTCGATCATGGCGGGGCCTGTGGTGCGGCTGCTGCGGCTACTTGCGGAAGAAGTCGCTCTGGCTCATGGCGCCCGCGCCGCCCATGCGCACGACCGTGGCGTCGCTGGAATGCACGAGGCGCATCTGGCCGAGCTCGCGCTCCAGGCGCTGGCTGAAACTGGTCTTGTACTGGAGCGCGGCCTCGCCCATCTTGAGCACGCTGGTGCCCGTGACGACGGCGCTCTTGCGGTCGGTGGCCACCTCGACGGCATCGATGTGGTACTCGTACTCGATGGTGAGGATGCCGCCCATGCGGTCGCCCACGGTGCGGAACAGCTCGAAGGTCTTCTCGACCGCCTCGCAGGCTTCCTCGCGGTTGTGGCTGCTCTCGACGGTGCGGCCCATCATCGTGACCTTGCTCTCGATCACAGCCTTGCGGCTGAGCTGCTTGCACAGCGCCTGCGCATCGCGCGAATAGATGGCGTGCGCTTCCTTGCGGTAGTAGTCGCGCGCCATGGCCTCGTCGAGCTTGCGGCCGCCGATAAAGAAGTACCACGCGCCCACGCAGAGCGCGATCACGATCGCAATTTGCTTCATTCCCGCCCCCGCGCGCACGCGGTCCCGCTCCGTTTTGCGGCGCAGTATACGTTGCCGAATGTTTCCAAACGGCGGCGGGATGAGGGCGCTTAACGCGTCAGCTGGCGCGGTAGAAGATGTAGTCGGCCTGGTACTTCACGACCTGTTTCTGGCCCATGTTCGTGGCGCCGCAGGCGGCGGCGGGGGCCACGCCGCCCTGCGTGGCCACGCGCTGGATGTAGCTCACGCCCTGCATGGCGCCCATGCCGGTGGCGGGGTTGGCCTTCACCAATTGGTGGGGAATGTTGCCGGTGCCGTTCGGCGCCACCGCCACCTGCGTGGCCGTGACCTTCGAGCCGTCCGCGTTCTCCCAGGTGGCGGGCGGGCCGTAGTACTTGCCGACCTGCCTGCCGGCGCGGTCCATCAGTTTGGCGTCGGGGCCGACGAAGACCCACTCGTGCGCGCCCGGCGTGTTGGCCTTGGCGCGGCATTCGTAGGTGATGTCGCCCGCGCCCACGGTTTCCATGGCCACGCGGTGGCCGGCGGGCACCTTCACGGCGTCGGGCAGGCTGGCCTGCGAAAACACCGGCATGGGCTTGGCGCCCATGCCGGAACAGGCGGCCAGGCCAAGCGCCGCTGCGGTGGTGGAAGCCAGGACGGTCAGGGTGCGGATGTGCATGGTCGTTTCCTCGGTGTCGGATCGGTGGTGAAAAAGAAAGAGCCGCCGTCTGGAGTTCTGCATGTCGACGCCCCCTGCCCCGTGTACGCAGCCCGACGCCCGTTGGATTCAGACCGGCCGCGCTGAATCCGCCCGCGCCGCCGGGCCGTACCTCGGGCATGCGCACCGATGCCCCACAATCCGCCGATGACCGCACCCAGCCCCGACGCCGAACTGATGGCGCTGATCGACCGGATCGGCCATCGCGACGAAGCCGCCCTGCGACAGCTGTACGACCGCACCGCGCCCCGCCTCATGGGGCTGGCGATGCGGGTGGTGCGCCAGCGCGAGTGGGCCGAAGACGTGCTGCAGGAGTCCTTCCTCACCATCTGGCGCGTGGCCGGCGACTACCGCGCCTCGCTGAGTCCGCCGCTGGCCTGGCTGGGGCTCATCGTGCGCAGCCGCTCGCTCGACCTGCTGCGCCGCCGCACCGCCGACCGCGCCCAGCTCACGCAGGAGTTCGACGAGCTGATGGCCGACACCTTCGAATCCGACGCGCCCAACCCGGCCGACATGGCCGATGCGAGCGAGCAGGCCTGGGCGCTGCACCAGTGCCTGAGCCAGCTCGAGGGCCGCCAGCGCGAGGTGGTCAGCCTGGCCTACCTGCGCGAGATGAGCCACGGCGAACTGGCCGAACAGCTCAAGCTGCCGCTGGGCACCGTGAAGACCTGGATCCGGCGCGGGCTCGAGAAGCTGCGCACCTGCATGGGCCGCTTCGCCTGACCACGAGACCCGCCCCATGAACCTCCTTGCCCACCCCGAACTGCTCGAACTGCTGGCCGCCAGCCATGCGCTGGGCACGCTGCGCGGCGGCGCCCGCCGCCGCTTCGAAACCCTGGCGCGCGAACAGGCGCCCGTGCGCGCCGCCGCGCTGGTCTGGCAGGGCCGGCTGGCCGGCATGACCGAGCTGCAGCAGCCCGTCGCGCCCGACCCGGCCGTCTGGACCCGCATCCGCAACCTGATCGACGCCGAGCAGGCGCAGCAGGCTATCGAGCGGCAGCGCGACAACGCCGCGCCCATTGCGTCTGCATCGACCGGCGGCTGGCTGCGCAGCCTCGCGCTGTGGCGCGGCGCGGCCGCGGCCGGCGCGCTCGTGGCCGTGCTGGCCGTGGGCGTGGGCCTGAACCTGCGCGAGCAGCTGATCAACGCGCCCGCCGTGCAGTACGTGGCCGTGCTGTCCGACGACAAGGCCGCCGCCTCCATGCTCGTGACCTTCGACCCGAAGAAGAAGCAGCTCGTGCTGCAGCGCGTGGGCAGCTTCCGCGAAGGCGCCGACAAGTCGCTGCAGCTGTGGGCCCTGCCGCCCGGCGGCGCGCCGCGCTCGCTCGGCGTGCTGGACAATGCACCGGCGCTGCGGCTGGCCGCCTCGGCATCCGATGTGCGCGTGCCGGCGCTGGCGATCAGCCTGGAGCCCAAGGGCGGCGTCCCGAGCGCGGGCGGCCCGACCGGGCCGGTGCTGTTCCATGGCCCGCTGATCGAAAAAACGCTCTGACCCTGTCCTGAATTTCTCCGCTTCCGTTCTCTTTCCGATGCCTTCGATGAAATCCGCACTGGCGGCCACCGCCGCTTTGCTGCTGGCAACCGCTGCCTTCACCGCCCAGGCCCAGACCGCGGCCGCCGCCTTCCCCTACGAAGCCGACGGCGCCACGGCCGCCGACACCACCTCCGCCTACCTCGCCGCCAAGGCCCGCTGGCACAACGAACTGGCCGCCTTCGCGCGCGCCGACCAGGAGCGCTTTCCGGCGCCGGGCGGCGTGGTGTTCGTGGGCAGCTCCACGGTGCGCATGTGGACGCGCCTGTCGCAGGACTTTTCCCGCGTGCCGGGCGGCATCGTCAACCGCGGCTTCGGCGGCTCGACGCTGGCCGACTGCGCCCTGTTCGCGCGCGACCTCGTGGTGCGCTACAAGCCCCGGCAGGTGGTGCTCTACGCGGGCGACAACGACCTGGCCGAGGGCCGCACGCCGCTGCAGGTGCTGGACAGCTTCGCGCGCTTTGCCAACGCGGTGCGCGCCGAGCTGCCCGACGCGCGCATCAGCTTCATCTCGGTCAAGCCCAGCCCGTCGCGCGAGCAGCTCATGCCGCAGATCCGCGAGACCAACCACGTGATCTCGGCCTACCTGAACCTGCTGCCCAACAGCGAGTACATCGACATCCACACGCCGATGCTCGGTGCGGACGGCCGCCCGCGCCCCGAGCTGTTCCGCGGCGACCGGCTGCACCTGACGGACGAGGGCTACCGGCTGTGGCAGTCGGTGGTGGCGCCGCATCTTCCGATGCCGCCTGCGGTGCCGACCTCGCCTTCCAACGCGCCCTGATCAGGGCGGCGGCAGCAGGTCCTGGTATTCGGGGAGCGTGAGCAGCTCCAGGTCGGGGAACTTGCGCACTGCCGCTTTGATGTTCTTCAGCGTCTGCGCCATGCGGGCGCGCACCGTCTTGCGCACCCAGGCCTGGTCGTCGGGCGACAGGCTGGCCAGGTAGTAGGCGCCCGGCACGCAGCCGTGCAGGAAGTTCTCGGCCTTGGCCTTGGCTTCGTTGAGCCGCTTCGCGTGGACCTGGGCGATCACCTGCGTCAGGTCGGCGCCCGGCGAGGCCTTGCGCGCCGTGTTCAATTCGCTCATCACGGGACCGTCGCTGTCGAACGACGCGGGGTGGCAGTGGACCCACGACAGGAACATCCGGTCGGCCGCCGATTGGCGGTCTGTCCCGTCGAAGTCGATGCTTCCGCCCAGATGTTTCGCCGCAGCGGCGTGGCCGTGCTCAGCGGCCAGCCAGCGCCATTGCAGGCTCTCGCTTCGGCCCGCACCGCGCCTGAGAAAGACCGCGAGAGATTCATAGGCCGGCGTATAGCCTTCCTCCGCCGCCGAGCGGAGGTCTTCCATCGCGCGCGCACGGGTCGCGGCATCGACCTCCACGCCCATCATGAGCGCCGAGCCGCGGAACACGCGGCCGAACGGGGTGCCGCTGTCGGCCAGCGTGATTTCGCAGGCCGATGGGTTGGCGGCACCGTAGCAATCCAGCCGCCGTTGCACGTCCTGTTGCGCTGCTTGCGGCAAGGCCGAATGCGCCGCCGCACCCCACGCCAGCACGCAGGCCGCCAGTGCACGTTTCCAGACAACGGAATCGATCATCGCCCTCCCCCTCTTCTCAAAAAAACGAGCGGTGCTCCCTGCAGACACCTACGCCGGCGCCGGCTGCGAAGGCACATCGTCCGCCGGCGGCGGCACGTCGGCGCCGCGCGTGAAGCGCGCCACGAAGTACATCCCCGCAAACACCGCCGCCAGCAGCAGGCCGTCGCCCCACCAGGGCCGCGCCATCTGGTTGTCGCCATAGAAGGCCAGCACCAGCAGCACCGCCACGAGATGTGCGCAGAACACCGGCAGCGAGGCCGAGCCCATGGCCTCGAGCCAGTGCAGGCGCGGGATCTTGCGCATGAGCCAGGGCCCGAAGCGCACCGCCAGGATGCCCAGCGCCACCAGGTTCACGATCCGCAGCGGGCCGAGCTGCCACTTGTCGAACAGCAGGTTCATTTCCACATCGCCGCCGAACGGCGCCTGGCCGTTGATGCCGGTGTGGCGCCAGTAGAAACCGTACAGCGCGATGCCCGCCGCCAGCACCAGCAGCCAGGCCGGAAAGCGCAGCGGCCGGGCCTCGGGCGCGTTGCGGCTGGCGCCCAGGCACAGGCCCGCGAACCACAGGAACTGCCAGGCGTAGGTGTTGAAGGCCCCCATCTCGTGGAACGGCACCGGCACGCCGAGGTAGCGCACCGCCAGCCCGTAGACCCATTCGCTGAGCCCGAACTGCGCCATCGCCCAGACCGTGGCGCTGGCCACCATCACGAGCGTCCAGCCGTGGCGCATGGCAAAGGCCAGCACCCAGGGGCTCATGAGCATGAAGAAGATGTACATCGGCAGGATGTCCAGCAGCGGCGGCTCGTAGATCAGCAGCAGCCCGAACAGGAAGCCGTCGCGCGGCTCGGCCAGGTAGTACGACACGAGGTTCTTGACCGCCGGCTGGTCGATGTGCACGCCGAGCGCGGCGATCACGGTGAACAAAAACAGCAGGATCGCCGCCTGGCACAGGTAGACCTTGAGCACGCGCCGCCAGAAGGCCTGGCGCATCGAGTCGACCCCGCGCACGTGGCCGATGCGGCTGTAGACCAGCCCCGCCACGAAGGCCGACAGCAGCACGAAGCCCTCGGCGGCCGACACGAAGCCGAAAGGCTGGCCCAGTGGATCGGTCAGCCGCGTGGGCAGGTGGGTGACGGTCATCAGCACGAGCATCAGCCCGCGCAAGGCGTCTATTTCCCAGTAGCGTTTCATTCGGTCGGCGGCGAGGTCTTGGTGGCGGTCTGCGCAGCGCACGCACGACGTCAGCGATTGTAAGAAGACCGGCGTACGTCGACCGAACGCGCGCTTCAAACACGGACGGCCTATGACGCTTGGCACTCCCGGAGCGCCATGCAAATCGGCTACGCTGCGCGCTGCCTCAAGGTGGAGAACTCCGTGAACCGTTTCATTCCGACATTGCTACTGGCCGCCGGCGCGCTCGCGGCGGGCCCGGGCTTTGCACTTCAGATCACCAGCCTGACCCCGCAGGGCGAAGTGGCGCGCGTGCGCCAGGTCGTCGCCAAATTCGATCAGGCGGCGGTCAACTTCGGCGACCCCAAGGCGCCCGCGCCGCTGACCGTGAGCTGCTCCGACGCGCAGGCCGGCAAGGGCACCGGCCGCTGGACCGACGCCAAGGCCTGGGTCTACGACTTCGAGAACGACCTGCCGCCCGGCGTGCGCTGCTCGGTCACCCGCGTTCCCACCTTCAAGCCGGCCGGCGGCGGCGAGCTGACCGGTCCCGAGCGCTATCAATTCAATAGCGGCGGCCCGTTCGTGCGCAACTACATGCCGGGCACCTACGCCCGCATCGACGAGCAGCAGATGTTCGTGCTCGAGCTCAACGGCGCGGCCACGATCGACAGCGTGCGCCAGAACGTCTGGTGCGCGGCCGACGGCGTCGGCGAACGCATTCCGGCCAAGCTGCTCGAGGGCGAGGCGCGCACCGAACTGCTCAAGGCCTTCCACCGCGAGAAGGAAGCCGCCAAAGACCCGCTGCGCTTCATCACGATGCAGTGCAACCGCACGCTCACGCCCGGCGCCAAGGTGCAGGTCGTCTACGGCAAGGGCGTGGCCACGCCGTCGGGTGTCGCCAACAACGTGGAACGCCGTTTCGACTACCAGGTGCGCGAGCCCTTCGCCGTGTCCTTCACCTGCGAGCGCGAGAACGCGCAGGCCGCCTGCCTGCCGCTGCGCCCGATGCAGCTGCAGTTCAACGCGCCGGTGACGCGCAAGGTGGCCTCGCAGATCGTGCTCAAGGGCGACGGCAAGTCGATCAAGGCCACGCTCGAAAGCGGCGGCGGCTCGCAGAACGACGACGACGTGGTCAACAGCGCGAGCTTCGGCCCGCCGCTGGCCGAGAGCACGCAGTTCAGCATCGAGCTGCCTTCCGGCTTCCAGGACGCCTCGGGCCGCGCGCTGGGCACGCCCGGCAGCTTTCCGCTGAAGGTGGCGACCGGCGCGATGCCGCCGCTGGCCAAGTTCGCGGCCTCGCCCTTCGGCGTGATCGAGCGCCTGGCCGAGCCCGGCACCCCGGCCATGATGCCGGTCACGGTGCGCCGCGTGGAGCCGCAACTCATGGTGCAGGCCCTCACGCCCGGCAAGGTGAGCGACCTCAACCCCAAGACCGACGCCGAGATCATCGCGTGGTACCGCAAGGTGCGCCGCTACGACAGCTACACGGTCAGCCGCGACACCGCGCGCCGCGACGTGAAGGGCGCCCTGCCCCCGGTGATCGACAAGAACGAACGCTCGCACGTGCAGACGCGCATGGTGTCGCTGCTCGGCGGCCAGCCGGGCGTGAAGGCCCTGGACATGCCCAAGGCCGAGAGCGGCGACCCGCGCCCCTTCGAGGTCGTCGGCATCCCGCTGACGCCGGGCTTCCACGTGCTTGAAATTGCGTCACAGAAACTCGGCGAAGCCCTGCTCGACGAACGCTACAACGCCGGGCGCACGATGTACGTGCGCACCACCGCGCTGGCCACCAACCTGGCGGTGCACTTCAAGCTGGGCCGCGAGAACTCCATGGCCTGGGTCACCACGCTCGACAAGGGCAAGGTGGTGGCGGGCGCCGAAGTGCGCGTGTCCAGCTGCGACGGCAAGGCCGTGGCCACCGGCACCACCGACGCCAGCGGCATCGTGATGCTCAACGGCGTGTCGCCCGATGCACCGAGCTGCAACGGCCCGAACGAGTACGAGACCAGCGCCTGGTTCGTGAGCGCGCGCGCCAAGGACGACAAGGGCGTGGAAGACCTCGCCTTCACCTGGAGCGACTGGCAGCGCGGCATCGAGCCCTGGCGCTTCAACGTGCCCACCAGCCTGGACGTGCGCCCCGACGGCATCGCCCACACCATCTTCGACCGCACGCTGCTGCGCGCCGGCGAGACGGTGTCGATGAAGAGCCTGCTGCGCACCCAGACCAGCAAGGGCTTCGGCCTGCCGGCAGACCGGCCCGACACGCTGGTCGTCACCCACATGGGCAGCGGCCAGCGCTTCACCCAGCCGCTGGCCTGGCGCAAGACCGCCACCGGCGGCCTGAGCGCAGAGAACAGCTTTGCCATTCCGCCGGCCGCCAAGCTCGGCGTGTACCAGGTCGAGCTGCGCAGCGGCGACGGCACCAGCGACGAAGGCAACAACCGCACCTACTCGACCGGCATCTTCCGCGTCGAGGAATTCCGACTGCCCGTGCTCGAAGGCCGCATCGCGCCCACCGAGAAGAAGCCGCTGGTGGCCGCCACGAGCGTGCCCACCGACGTGCAGATCAACTACGTGGCCGGCGGCGGCGCCGCCAACCTGCCGGTGCGCGTGTCGGCCATGGTGCGCGGCAAGGGCCTGAGCTTTTCCGACTACGACGCCTTCAGCTTCAACCCGCCGCGCGCCGCCGGCGACGGCAGCGAAGCCGCCACCGCCGCCGACACGAGCGCCGGCGAGGAAGACCTCAACAGCGTGAACGACACCCGCGTGATCGCCGACAAGCTGCCGCTCACGCTGAACAAGGACGGCGCCGGCAAGGTCACGATCGACAAGGTGCCCAAGGTGAAGGCCGCGCGCGAGCTGCTGCTCGAAGCCACCTACGCCGACCCGAACGGCGAGGTGCAGACCATTCGCAGCACGCAGACGCTGTGGCCCGCGTCGGTCATCGCCGGCATCAAGACCGAGGGCTGGGTCTCGACCAGCCAGAAGCTCAAGTTCCAGGCGCTCGCGCTCGACCTCACGGGCAAGCCCCAGGCCGGCGTGACGCTCAACGTGCGCGCCGTGGCACGCATCACCACCACCAGCCGCAAGCGCATGGTGGGCGGCTTCTACACCTACGACAACAAGACCGAAACGAAGGACATCGGCACCGTCTGCTCCGGCAAGAGCGATTCGCGCGGCCTGCTGCTGTGCGAGTCGGAGCTGAAGGAGGCCGGCGAGGTCGAGCTGGTGGCCAGCGCCACCGACAGCGACGGCCGCAGCGCCAGCGCCGTGAGCTCGGTCTACGTGACCAAGCAGGGCGAACTGTGGTTCGGCGGCGAGGACAACGACCGCATCGACGTGCTGCCCGAAAAGAAGAGCTACCAGCCCGGCGAGGTCGCCAAGTTCCAGGTGCGCAGCCCGTTCCGCTTTGCCACCGCGCTGGTGGCGGTGGAACGCGAAGGCATCATCGAGACGCACGTGGTGCAGCTCGACGGCAAGGACCCGACCGTCTCGTTGCAGGTCAAGCCCGAGTGGGGCCCGAACGCCTACATCAGCGTGCTCGCGCTGCGCGGGCGACTGCGCGAAGTGCCGTGGTACAGCTTCTTCACCTGGGGCTTCAAGGCGCCGCGCGAGTGGTGGACCGCCTTCTGGTACGAGGGCAAGGAATACGTCGCGCCCACCGCGATGGTCGACCTGAGCAAGCCCGCCTACCGACTGGGCATGGCCGAGATCCGCGTCGGCACGCGCGCGCACCAGCTCGACGTGACCGTCACCAGCGACAAGCCCAGCTACCCGATCCGCAGCAAGGCGCAGGTCACCATCACCGCCAAGCTGCCCGACGGCAAGCCGGCCGCCGGCGCCGAAGTGGCGCTGGCCGCGGTCGACCAGGCCCTGCTGGAGCTCATGCCCAACGACAGCTGGAACCTGCTCAACGCGATGCTGCAGCGGCGCAGTTGGGGCGTGAGCACCTCCACCGCGCAGATGGAAATCGTCGGCCGACGCCACTACGGGCGCAAGGCCGTGCCCGCGGGCGGCGGCGGCGGCAAGGGCCAGACGCGCGAACTGCTCGACACCCTGCTCGTGTGGAACCCGAAGATCGTGCTCGACGCCAACGGCCAGGCCGTGGTGACGGTGCCGCTCAACGACGCGCTCACCACCTTCAAGATCGTGGCCGTGGCCGATGCGGGCACCAGCCTGTTCGGCACCGGCCAGGCCAGCATCCAGGCCACGCAAGATTTGCAGATCATCAGCGGCCTGCCGCCGCTGGTGCGCGAGGACGACCAGTTCCGCGCGCAGATCACCTTGCGCAACACCACGCAGAAACCGATGAAGGTGGAAGCCACGCCGCGCGCCACGCTGCTCACGCTCGAAACGCAGACCGTCGACATTCCGGCCGGCGAATCGCGTGAAGTGGCCTGGAACGTGACCGCGCCCGCGCAGCTCGCGCAGACGCGTGCCGAAGCGATCCTGTGGGAGATCGAGGCGAAAGACACGGTCGGTGGCGCGCGCGACGCGCTCAAGGTGCGCCAGCGCATCGTGCCCGCCGTGCCGCTCACGGTGCAGCAGGCCACGCTGGTGCAGGTCGACGGGCCGTTCACGCTCGACGTGGCACCGCCCGCCGACGCCCTGCCCGGCCGCGGCGGCCTGAAGATGTCGCTGCAACCCAAGCTGGCCGAAGGCCTGCCGGGCGTGCGCGACTGGTTCGCCAACTACCCCTTCAGCTGCCTCGAGCAGAAGACCAGCAAGGCGGTCGGCCTGCGCGACGCGAAGATGTGGCAGGGCGTGCTGGCCACGCTGCCCACCTACCTGGACAGCGACGGCCTGGCCAGCTACTTCCCGCCGCGCGACGGCGAAGCCAACCGCGGCAGCGACATCCTCACGTCGTACCTGCTCGCGGCCACGCACGAGGCGGCCCAGCTCAACCCGGCCTTCGCGCTCGCCGACGACGCGCGCGCACCGATGGAGTCGGGCCTGATCGCGTTCGTCGAAGGCCGCGTCACGCGCGAGTTCTGGAGCCCGCGCAAGGACCTGGACGTGCGCAAGCTCGCCGCGCTCGAAGCCTTGTCGCGCTATGGCAAGGCCAAGGGCAGCATGCTCGGCAGCATCACCATCGCGCCGAACCAGTGGCCCACCAGCGCGGTGATCGACTGGGTCAACATCCTCAAGCGCGTGAACGACGTGCCGCAGCGCCAGCAGCGCCTGGACGAGGCCAACAACGTGCTGAAGGCGCGGCTGTCGTACCAGGGCACCAAGTTGATCTTCAGCACCGAGCAGGACGACTACTGGTGGTGGCTCATGACCAACGGCGACGTCAACACCGCGCGCCTGCTGCTCACGGTGATGGACGACCCGGCCTGGAAGGACGACATCGGCAAGCTCGCCAACGGCTTCATCGGCCGCCAGCAAAACGGCGCCTGGCACACCACCACCGCCAACCTGTGGGGCGGGCTGGCGCTGGAGAAGTTCAGCAAGGTGTTCGAGAGCACGCCGGTGGCCGGCGTCACCGCCGCCACGCTGGGCGCGGTGAAGGCGCAGGTCGACTGGAGCAAGGTGGAGCGCGTGAAGGCCAGCGACCCGACCGGCGCCCCGAACCAGACCACCATGTTCGGTGCGCCCGCCTCGCCGGGCAACCTGCGCAACAACACCATGTTCCTGCCCTGGTCCGCATCGCCCACGGGTGCGCCCGTGCGCGACACGCTGCTGGTGACGCAGCAAGGCACCGGCAAGCCGTGGTTCACGCTGCAGTCGCTGGCCGCCGTGCAGCTGAAGGCGCCGTTCGCGGCGGGCTACGCGCTCAAGAAGACCATCACGCCGGTCGAGCAGGCCGTGGCCGGCAAGTACACGCGCGGCGACGTGCTGCGCGTGAACATCGAGGTCAACGCCAGCACCGACATGACCTGGGTCGTGATCACCGACCCGGTCCCGGGCGGCGCCACCATCCTGGGCAGCGGCCTGGGCCGCGACTCGCAGATCGCCACGCAGGGCGAGAAGAAGAGCGGTGCCGGCTGGCCGGCGTTCGAGGAGCGCAGCTTCGAAGCCTTCCGCAGCTACTACGAGTACCTGCCCAAGGGCGTGGTGAAGATGGAATACACCGTGCGCCTGAACAACGTCGGCGACTTCGCGCTGCCGCCCAGCCGCGTGGAAGCGATGTACGCGCCCGAGATGTTCGGCGAGACGCCGAATGCGCGGGTGAAGGTGGAGGCGGCGAAGTAACGCGGTCATGGTGAAGGCGGGCCGTCATCCCGCCTTCACCGCGCCTCGTCACCATCGCGGCGAACCTACAACCTGGAGAACCCCATGGGCCTGGCCATTTGCGTCGGCATCCTCGCCGACCTGATCGAGAACGATCCCGAGAGCGTCGAACACTTCGAGGCAGATTTCGCCGCCGCGAACCGCAAGCTCGCCGAAGCCGGCCTGCCGCCGCACGTGGAGCCGCGCAGCCTGCCGCCGCTCGAATCCCGCGCGCCACTCGATGGCCTGCCCTACTCGTTCATCCACTACCTGCGCCGCGCCTACGCGCACCGCGTGACGACGCCCGGCTGGATCGCCACGCCCCTGCCGGAGGACGCCGACCCCACGGAAGACGAGACGCTCGAAGACGTGGCGGGCATGTTCGAAAGCCACTTGCTGTGCCACTCCGACGCGGAAGGTTTCTACCTGCCGGTCGACTTCGACGAAGTGATCTTTGCCGGGGAAGACGAGACCGACCTGCCGGGCGGCATGCTCGGCTCGTCGTACCGCCTGCTCGAAGAACTGGTGCTGGTGGCGCCCGCCCTCGGCATCACGCTTTCGGACGGCGAGCTGTCGGACGAGGAAGCCGCGCGGATCGCCGACAGCATGGGCGAGGACGAAGGCCTCTACCGGGAGATCGAGTCGTGGCTGCTGCTGTACGAATCGGCGCGGCTGAGCATCGCGCACAAGACGGCGATCGTTTTCACCTGAGGGCGATGCGGCTGATCGATCGGCTGTAAGGTCCGCAGACCATGTTCGAGACCACCATCCACTGGGTCCGCGACATACCGCCGCATCGGCTGGGCCTGATGGCACGTCCGCGCGGCGGCGACCTGCTGCGCGCCGAGGTGGCGTCCTGGCAGCGTGCCTCGCTGGACATGGTGGTCTCCCTGCTCGAGGCGCAGGAAATCAGGGCTCTTGAACTCCGGGAAGAGCCTGCGCTGTGCGCCGAACATGGCATCGTGTTCCGGCATTTCCCGATTCCGGACCGAGGCCTGCCGGCATCGCAGCAGGACGCGGCGGCCTTCATTGCCGAACTGGGCGCCGAACTGGCGAGCGGAAAGGCCATCGCCATCCACTGCCGCGCCGGCATCGGCCGCACGGGCCTCATCGCGGGCAGCCTGCTGCACGGGCTCGGCGTTCCGCGCCAGAACATCTTCCACCTGCTGAGCCGCTCGCGGGGCGTCGACATGCCCGACACACCGGAACAGGCGGAATGGGTCGCGCAGTACATCCTCGGCACCCATCGCCCACCGCCCCCATGAAGAAGTCGATCCGCATCGGTCGCGCACCGGTCGATCCGCAGGCGCCGTCGGAAGGCGGGCACGACGGATCGCTCTCATGCCCCAAGCCCTGGGACGCACTCGAGGCCACCGCCACGCCCGGCGTCCGGTATTGCAGCGACTGCGGCAAGAACGTGTTCCAGGTGAACACTACCGAAGAGGTGCGCGAGGCCGCCCTGATGGAGCGCTGCGTCGCGATCGCGGACGACAGCGCCAGCACACACGACAGCGCAACGCAAACGCCTCCCATGACCCGCCAACTCGCCACCGTCACCCTCCTCGTCCACGACTACGACGAAGCCATCCGCTTCTTCACCGAGGCGCTGCGCTTCGAGTTGGTCGAAGACACGCCGCGCGGTCCGGGCAAGCGCTGGGTGGTGGTTGCGCCAGCACGCAACACCGGCAATGCCGGCACCGCGCTGCTGCTGGCCAAGGCCGTGACCGACGAGCAGAGCGCCAGCGTCGGCAAGCAGGCCGGCGGACGCGTGTTCCTGTTCCTGCACACCACGGACTTCGCGTCCGACCACGAACACATGACATCCCACGGCGTGCGCTTTCTCGAAGCGCCACGCCACGAGCCGCACGGTACGGTTGCCGTCTTCCTCGATCTTTGCGGCAACAAGTGGGACCTGCTTCAGCCCACCGACACCTCCACCGCTTCAGGCCGCCTTGTTCCGTGACGCACGCGTTGCGGGCTTGCGCTTGCCGCTCGCGGGGCTCGTGCCAAGCCCGCATCGAGCGGCGCGTGCCCCATCAGCGGCCTGAAGAACAACGGCCCGTAAGTCTGATCGAGCACGATCTCGAGGTCGGCATCCGGCCGGATCTCGCCCGCCTCGGCCGCTTGCTGCAACAGCACCCGCCCTTCGTCGCGGCGCCACAGGATGAAGTGGTTGCAAAAGGCCTTCGACAGCTCGGTGTCGGGGTCCGCGGCCGCAATGATCGTCGTGATGTGGCGCCCCATGTGCGACGACAGCGTGCGCACCACCGTGCTTAGCGGGTTCACTGTCTCAAGCCGACAGACATGCCTGTCCGAAGCGCCCCAACATCAGCTCTTGCGTACTCCGTACGCAACCGTCCTAGCGATGCCGAGCGCAGTTCCGATGAAGGAAGCCTGATCTGCTGCTCCACAGGCACGCGCCGCTCAACAGCCGCGGCAGCATTGTCAGCTGGACTACCGCAATGAATGACTCTTGAGGTCTCGACAAGAGCAACAGTGATTCACGCCCCTGCCCCACTCACGATCCAATTCGCCGGAAGCTCAAAGTGCTCGTTGCCGCCGTCGGCACGTGGGTAGACTGAGCAACGTCAGAAATGCGTACTCGACGCCCTTTTCCTGGCATGAAGTACCAACGTCCAGCAATCAAGCGAAGGAACCTGTGAAACTTGCCGCCTCCCTCACCATCGTGGCCCTTTTGTCTGGCTGTACCACCGTGTCGACCGGGGAGTTCACCACGAGCGTAAACACCGTCGCGACTCCGTCAAAGTTTCGGACCATCGTGGATGGCCGCTATCGAAAGTCGGAGCAGGCAGCAATGGTGGATTGCGTCAACGATGCGATGGCTTCCCCCTCGGAGAACATCCTGCTGCCACACGTTCGGCAGACGAAACGCGCCGACGGCTACCGCGTGGACCTTGTCGTCGCCGCTTCGCAGTTTCTGGTCGCCTATGTCCGCGACGACGGTCGCTTCCAACTCGACACATCGGACTACAGTGGCGTCGTGAAGTTCAATCGCGAAGAGACGAGTATCAAGGCCTGCTTGAGCAAGCACCGCGAGGGATAGTGGTCGATATCCGCGACGAATTCCAATGCGAGAGACGGGTGCGAGCATCTACGTGAGCACATCCACACGTTTTGAAATTGCACTTGACCATGCATTGAACGGACGGGGTTTTTTCTACGAGATCAAGTCTCGAGGCGGAATTGACGTGGTGTCCTGAGGGAAGACGGTCCCGACATTCGAGCTGGAATCAGAAGTCCTGTTCTCCCGGGACATTCCACCCGAGAGCATCGTGCGGTACTGTGTCGCTACGCACGCCGCAATGCCCGATGACTTCGTCGACCTCTGACGACCGGCTGTAGAAACCAGCGGAATACGCTCAAGCCCTCATGTTCCTCCTTCTGCCACTGCTCCTCATGGTCGTGCTCGTGGCCATCATCTTCTTCGGCGGCTATCTGCTACGTGCTGTTCTGCCTGCAGAACATGCGCTGCAGGCTCGGCTCACGGACGAGGCCATGTCACGCTACATTGATTTCGTCACGAAGAACGCCAAGGGCATCCTGGCATGTCTCCTGGTTCTGTATTTCACGGTGGTTACGTTGCTCTACGCGTAACTCACGCTGCAGCGAAAGACGCCTCATGACCCGCCTGCTCGAAATCCGCACCTACCGTCTCAAGCCCGGCACCCTCGACGACTTCCACCGCGCGATGCATGAACGCGCGGTGCCCATGCTGCGCAGCAAGGGCATGGACGTGGTCGGCTACGGCCGGTCGGACCACGAGGAAGAGAGCTACCACCTCGTGCGCGCCTACGCGAGCCGCGAGGCGCTGGAGGCCGAGCAGGCGGCGTTCTACGGTTCCACCGAATGGCGCGAGGGCCCGCGCAGCGCGCTGGTCGACCGCATCGAGACCTACCTGAACACGCTGCTGTGGCTCTCGCCGGAGGGCGTCGACAGCCTGCGCGCGCTCAACGAACCAGCGCGTTGAACATCTGTCGACGACGCACGGTGCGCGGGCCTACACTGCGCCTCCCGTCATCCCCCCAACTCACTGGAGAAACGCATGAACACCCAGGAAATCGCCGCCAAGCTCGTGGCGCTGTGCAAAGCAGGGACATTCGATGAAGCCCAGGCGCTCTACGCGCCCGAGGCCGTCAGCGTCGAGGCCAGCGCGCCGCCCGGCATGTCGCGCGAGTCGGTGGGCCTGTCGGCCATCCGCGCCAAGGGCGAATGGTGGGTCGCCAACCACGAGGTGCATTCGTTCCAGGTGGCCGGCCCCTGGCCGCACGACGACCGCTTCATCGTCGGCTTTCGCTTCGACGTGACCATGAAGCCCACGGGCCAGCGCTTCACGATGGAAGAGATGGCGCTGTACACCGTCAAGGACGGCAAGATCGTGCGCGAAGAGTTCTTCTACGACGGCGACTGAGCCCGGGCAGGCGCGCGCCGCGACCGGATCGCCCGCCTGCTTCACCATTGTTGACGATTGAATCGTTCTCTCCATGGCAACGCCAATGGGCACCTCCCGCCTTCTGAACTAACGTCGAAACCGACGCCTGCACGGGCTGTCCGGCAGGCGCACCGGCGTTCATTCACAGGGGGAGGAAATCATGGTCACAGGACTCCACGTCACGCAACAACGCTCGTTCACCAACCCGGCGGACTACGAGGCTTTCTCGCTGATCCGCGTGCACAACCTGCGGCTCGCGCCGCTGGGCGGGCGCAACGCCTGGGTGGTGCTGAAGACGAACGCCGGCAAGCGCTGCTGCCGCATGATCCGGGGCATCGGCCGCGACCCGGGCTTCCCCGAAGACGGCATCGAGATCGACTACGAAACCCGGCTCGCGCTGCAGATTCCCAAGAGCAGCATCAACATGCAGGGCTTTCACGGTTGCGCGATGGAAATCCGCCGGGCCACCGCGCTCGAGGTGCTGCGCGCGCACTGGGACCACCCCGATCCCGCCTACCGCATCCCGCTGCAGATCAGCCTCGTGAGCTTCGTGCTGGGTGTCATCGGGTTGGGGCTGGGTGTCCTGAGCCTGAAGTAGCCTTTGCCCGGCGGGTGCTGCGCAACCAGGCGCTGTTTCGCTAGACTGGCCGCGCGGCCCCTGCGCCGCGCCTGACCGGAGCATTCGCCATGTGCCGCAGCATCAAGACCCTCTACAACTTCGAGCCCCCTGCCACCGAGCAGGAGATCCGCGCCGCCGCCCTGCAGTTCGTGCGCAAGCTCAGCGGCTTCAGCGTGCCCTCGCGCGCCAACGAGCAGGCCTTCGAGCGCGCCGTGGACGAGGTGGCCGCCACGGCTGCGCGGCTGATCGAATCGCTGGTGACCACGGCCGAGCCGCGCGACCGTGCCATCGAGGCCGAGCGCGCCAAGGCGCGGTCCGCGCTGCGTTTCGGCGCACCGGCTTCGACCTCGGACGCATGAAAAAGACTTCGTTCCCGCGCTGAACGGCGCACCGCCCTTCCCTCTCTCCTTCCCTCTTTCAGGAACACCCATGCCCATCGAACTCTGGCTCGCCTTCGTCGCCGCTTCGGCGCTGCTGCTGATCATTCCGGGGCCGACCATCCTCACGGTGATCAGCTATTCGATGTCGCACGGCCGACGCGCCAACGTGCCGCTGGTGGCCGCCGTGGCGCTGGGCGACTCGACCGCGCTGGTGGTGTCGCTGCTGGGGCTGGGCGCGCTGCTGGCCGCGTCGGCGTTCTGGTTCACGGTGGTGAAGTGGGTCGGCGGCCTGTACCTGCTGTACCTGGGCATCAAGCTGCTGCGCGCCGGCATCTCGTCCACCGAGACCGCCGCGCCGGCCGCACCGGCCTCGCGCTGGCGCCTGTTCGCCAACACCTACCTGGTGACGGCTCTGAACCCCAAGGGCATCGTGTTCTTCGTGGCCTTCCTGCCGCAGTTCATCAGCCCGGGCGCCGACGTGTCGCATCAGATGTGGGTGCTGGCGCTGACCTTCGTGGCGCTGGCCACGCTCAACGCCACGCTCTATGCGGTGTTCGCGAGCTCGGCCGGCCGGCTGCTCGCCTCGCCGCGCGCGCAGCGGCGCTTCCACCTCGCTGGTGGCTCGCTGCTGAGCGCGGCCGGCCTGTGGGCGCTGATGGCGCGCCGCGCCACCTGAGCACATCCACACACGCACAAGAAAGAAAAAGACCGCGGGGCTGCGCGCCTCGCGGTCTTTTTCTTTGGGGGCCTTCGGCCCCGGTGTCAGTAGCGGTAGGGGTTGTTCGGCCGGCGGTCGTAGCGATTGGGCACGCCGTCGTTGTCGCGGTCACGGTCGTAGCGGTTGGGCACGCCGTCGCGGTCGCGGTCGTAGCCGTGGCCGCGCGGGGGCGGGCCCCGGTCGTAGGGGGCGACCACGCAACCAGCCAGGATGGCCGAGGCGGCCAGCAGAAGCGCGAGTGTTTTCGTCATGCGGAGTTCTCCTTGGGTGGGGCTGTACGGTCGGGCGCGCCTCCTGCGAGCCCGTACCGTATTGAAGCCCCGCCGCGTGCGCATCGGGTGTCCAGATGCAGGCGCTTGTGTGAAGTTCGTTACGGGATGTGGAACCTTTGCCTGCGCTTGAGCACGCCGTAGCGACGTGGCACGATCCCGCCGATGACCGCCATGCAGCCCCAGCCCTCCTTGCCCGACCTCGCACGGCTGCGCCGCGTGCGCGACCGCATCGACCGCGAGCATGCGCAGCCGCTGGACGTGGAAGCGCTCGCGCGCGACGCGAACATGTCGGCCGGGCACCTCAGCCGCCAGTTCCGCCTGGCCTATGGCGAGTCGCCCTACGCCTACCTGATGACGCGGCGCATCGAGCGCGCGATGGCGCTGCTGCGCCGCGGCGACCTGAGCGTGACCGAGGTCTGCTTCGAAGTCGGCTGCGCCTCGCTGGGCACCTTCACCACGCGCTTCACCGAGCTGGTGGGCGTGTCGCCCGGCGTCTACCGGCGCGAGGCGGCGCAGGCGACGGCGGGCATGCCGGCGTGCGTCGCCAAACAAGTGACGCGGCCGATCAGGAATCGAGAAGCGCGAAACCCCGAGTCGCACCTAGCATGACGGCCCGTACACACTTCGGACCATCGACATGAACCTCAGCATCCACTCGAGCTTTCTCCCGCACACCGACGCGCAGGCCTCGCTGGCCTTCTACCGCGACACCCTGGGCTTCGAGGTGCGCAACGACGTCGCCTACGGCGGCATGCACTGGATCACGGTCGGCCCGGCCGGCCAGCCCGCCACCTCCATCGTGCTGTACCCGCCGGCCGCCACGCCCGGGCTCACCGACGACGAGCGCCGCACCATCGCCGAGATGATGGCCAAGGGCACCTTCGCCTCGCTGCTGCTGGCCACGCCCGACCTGGCCGGCACCTTCGAGCGCCTGCAGGCCCGCAGCACCGAGATCGTGCAGGAGCCCACCGACCAGCCCTACGGCGTGCGCGACTGCGCGGTGCGCGACCCGGCGGGCAACCTGATCCGCATCCAGCAGACACGCTGAGCCGGCCTCCGGCGCCGCAGCCCCCTGATCTCCTGCACGGGCGCCGCCGCCGTGGCGGCCCCGTGTCCCTTCCAGAGAAAGACCCGATGAGCAGCAAGGCCCCGAAGAAGGAAGCAAAGAGCGCAACGCGCGCGAAGGACGCGAACGGCGGGCACGCCGCCGACCACCACGACCTCATCCGCGTGCAGGGCGCGCGCGTGAACAACCTGAAGGACATCAGCGTCGAGCTGCCCAAGCGCCGGCTCACGGTGTTCACGGGCGTCTCGGGCTCGGGCAAGAGTTCGCTGGTGTTCGGCACCATCGCGGCCGAGTCGCAGCGGCTCATCAACGAAACCTACAGCGCCTTCGTGCAGGGCTTCATGCCGACGCTGGCGCGGCCCGAGGTCGACGTGCTCGACGGCCTGACCACCGCGATCATCGTGGACCAGGAGCGCATGGGCGGCGACCCGCGCTCCACCGTCGGCACCGCGACCGACGCCAACGCGATGCTGCGCATTCTCTTCAGCCGCCTGGGCAAGCCGCACATCGGCTCGCCCAGCGCCTTCGCGTTCAACGTGCCCTCGGTGAAGGCCACCGGCGCCATCACCGTGGAGCGCGGCGCCAGCAAGACGGTGAAGCAGACCTTCAGCCGCACCGGCGGCATGTGCCCGCGCTGCGAGGGCCGGGGCGCGGTCACCGACTTCGATCTGAGCGCCTTCTACGACGACAGCAAGTCGCTCAACGAAGGCGCGCTCACCATCCCGGGCTTCAGCATGGAAGGCTGGTACGGGCGCATCTTCAACGGCTGCGGCTTCTTCGACCCCGACAAGCCGATCCGCAAGTTCACCAAGAAGGAGCTCGACGCCCTGCTCCACAAGGAGCCGACCAAGATCAAGATCGACGGCATCAACCTCACCTACCAGGGCCTCGTTCCGCAGGTGCAGAAGTCGTTCCTGGCCAAGGACGTCGAGGCGATGCAGCCGCACATCCGCGCCTTCGTGGAACGCGCCGTGACCTTCACCACCTGCCCCGAATGCGAAGGCACGCGGCTGAGCGAAGCGGCGCGTTCGTCGCGCATCAAGAAGCTCAATATCGCCGAGGCCTGCGCGATGCAGATCAGCGACCTCGCCGCGTGGGTCGGCGGCCTGAACGAGCCCTCGGTGGCGCCGCTGCTGGCCAAGCTGGCGCACACGCTCGACTCCTTCGTGGAAATCGGCCTCGGCTACCTCAGCCTCGACCGCCCCTCGGGCACGCTCTCGGGCGGCGAAGCGCAGCGCGTGAAGATGATCCGCCACCTGGGCTCCTCGCTCACCGACGTGACCTACGTCTTCGACGAGCCGACCATCGGCCTGCACCCGCACGACATCCAGCGCATGAACGAGCTGCTGCTGCGCCTGCGCGACAAGGGCAACACGGTGCTGGTCGTGGAGCACAAGCCCGAGGCCATCGCCATCGCCGACCACGTCGTCGACCTCGGCCCCGGCGCGGGCGCGGCGGGCGGCACGGTCTGCTTCGAGGGCAGCGTGGCAGCGCTGCGCACCAGCGGCACGCTCACGGGCCGGCACCTGGACGACCGGGCCGCGCTCAAGAAGAAGCTGCGCCAGCCCACCGGCGCGCTGCCGATCCGCGGCGCCAAGGCGCACAACCTGCGCAATGTCGACGTCGACATTCCACTGGGCGTGCTGGTGGTGGTGACCGGCGTGGCGGGCTCGGGCAAGAGCTCGCTGGTGCACGGATCGATCCCGGCCGGCGCGGGCGTGGTGGCGGTCGACCAGGGGGCCATCCGCGGCTCGCGGCGCAGCAACCCGGCCACCTACACCGGCCTGCTCGACCCGATCCGCAACGCCTTCGCCAAGGCCAACGGCGTGAAGCCAGCCCTGTTCAGCGCCAACTCCGAGGGCGCCTGCCCCACCTGCAACGGCGCGGGCGTGATCTACACCGACCTAGCGATGATGGCCGGCGTGGCCACCATTTGCGAAGAGTGCGAGGGCAAGCGCTTCCACGCCTCGGTGCTCGAGCACCGCTTCGGCGGGCGCGACATCAGCGAGGTGCTCGCGATGCCGGTGACCGAGGCCGCGGCCTTCTTCGGCGAGGGCCCGGCGCGCACGCCGGCCGCGCACGCCATCCTGCAACGGCTGGCCGACGTGGGCCTGGGCTACCTGAGCCTGGGCCAGCCGCTCACCACACTGTCGGGCGGCGAGCGCCAGCGGCTCAAGCTGGCCACGCACATGGCCGAGAAGGGCGGCGTGTACGTGCTCGACGAGCCGACCACCGGCCTGCACCTGGCCGACGTGGCGCAGCTGCTGGCCCTGCTCGACCGGCTGGTGGATGCGGGCAAGTCGGTCATCGTCATCGAGCATCACCAGGCGGTGATGGCGCACGCCGACTGGATCATCGACCTGGGCCCCGGCGCCGGCCACGACGGCGGGCGCGTGGTCTTCGAGGGCACGCCGGCCGAGCTGGTCGCCAAGCGCGCCACGCTCACAGGACAGCATCTCGCGGCGTACGTCGGCACCTGACGCGCCCGTGGGCGAGCCCCGCAAGGCATGGCGGAGAATGGGCCGTCTCCGCTTTGCCTGCCGCCCCGCGGCCCCGTCTGCTGCGATGCCTCTTGCGTTCTCGTTTTCTTCCACCGCCCGGCACACCCTGGCCGTGGTCCTGCTGACGGCAGCCGCCGCACCCTCCGCCTGGGCGCTGGCCAGCTTCGAGGAGGTGAAGCGCGACTTCCGTTCCTCCGAGACCGCCGTGCTCGACCGCCAGGGAGAGCTGCTGCAGCGCGTGCGCACCGACCCCACGGTGCGGCGCGGCCAGTGGACCGCGCTGGCCGACGTGTCGCCCGCGCTGCGCGCGGCCATGGTGCTGAGCGAGGACAAGCGCTTCTACGAACACAGCGGCGTCGACTGGCGCGCCGCCTCGGCCGCCGCCTGGGGCAACCTGTGGAACACGCGCACGCGCGGCGCCTCGACCATCACCATGCAGCTGGCGGGCCTGCTCGACGACGACCTGCGCCGCGCGGCGGGCGGGCGCAGCTTCACGCAGAAGATCGGCCAGACCGTAGCCGCCACGCAGCTGGAGCGCCGCTGGCGCAAGGACCAGATCCTCGAGGCCTACCTGAACACGGTGCCTTTCCGCGGCGAGATCGTCGGCATCGACGCGCTCTCGCGCACGCTCTTCAGCAAGGCCCCGAGCGGGCTCGACGCGCGCGAGGCCGCCGTGGCCGCCGCGCTGGTGCGCGCGCCCAACGCCCGCCCCGCGCTGGTGGCGCAGCGCGCCTGCGAGGTGCTGCGCGTGATGGAGCCCGGCGCCAAGACCGACTGCGAGGCGCTCGACATGTTCACCAGCGCCGTGGTGCAGCGGCGCGCGTTCGAGCCCAACGAAGGCATCGCACCGCATGCCGCGCGGCGGGTGCTGCGCGAGTTGCGTGATGCAGGGAACGACAAGGCCACCACGCCCACCAGCGTGCGCACCACGCTGCGCGCGCCGCTGCAGCGCTACGCGCTCGACAGCCTGCAGCGCCACCTGCGCGAACTGCGCGACCGCCACGTCGAAGACGGCGCGCTCGTGGTGCTCGACAACGCGAGCGGCGAGGTGCTGGCCTGGGTCGGCTCCTCGGGCCCGCTGAGCCAGGCCGCCGAGGTCGACGGCGTGACCGCGCTGCGCCAGCCCGGCTCCACGCTCAAGCCGCTGCTGTACGCGCAGGCCCTGGCCGAGAAGCGCATCACGGCGGCCTCTCTGATCGAGGACTCGTCGGCGCAGATCAGCACCGCCAGCGGCCTCTACATTCCGCAGAACTACGACCGCCGCTTCAAGGGCCCGGTGTCGGCGCGCACCGCGCTGGCCGCCTCGCTCAACGTGCCGGCCGTGCGCACGCTGGTGATGGTGTCGCCCGAAGCCTTTGCACGCGAGCTGCGCGCCGCCGGCCTGCCGCTGCGCGAGAGCGGCGACTACTACGGCTACAGCCTGGCGCTGGGCAGCGCCGAGGTGTCGCTGCTGTCGCTGGCCAATGCCTACCGCATGATGGCCAACGGCGGGCGCTTCGGGGCGACGACGCTCACGCCACGCCCTGCCCCGGCCACCAAGGCGAAGCCCGTTGAAGCCGCGCCATTGCTCGATCCACGCGCCGCCTTCATCGTCAGCGACATCCTTTCGGACCCGAACGCGCGCACGCGCACCTTCGGCCTGGACAGCATCCTGTCCACCCGCTTCTGGACCGCCGTGAAGACCGGCACCAGCAAGGACATGCGCGACAACTGGGCCGTGGGCTGGTCGCAGCGCTACACGGTCGGCGTGTGGGTCGGCAACGCCAGCGGCGCCTCGATGTGGGACGTGAGCGGCACCAGCGGCGCCGCGCCCGTGTGGGCCGAGGTGATGCGCTTCCTGCACGCGCGCGAACCCAGCCGCGCGCCCGCACCGCCCGCCGGGCTGGTCGAGGCGCGCGTGAGCTTCGGCCCGGGCGCCGACGGCAGCCCACTCGAAGCGGCGCGCAGCGAATGGTTCCTGCAGGGCACCGAGCAGCCGCTGTTCACGCTCGACACCGGCATGGCGAGCGACGCCGCCTCGGCGCGCATCACGGCGCCAGCCGACGGCACGATCCTGGCGCTCGACCCCGACATTCCGCCGCAGCGCCAGCGCGTGCGCTTCGAATCCGAGGGGCGCGGCGTGCAGTGGCGCATCGACGGCAAGTTCCACGCGCGCGGCAACAGCGCGCAGTGGCTGCCGTGGCCGGGGCGGCACCTGATCGAGCTGGTGGACGCCAGCGGCAAGGTGGTCGACCAGCGCCGGGTGGAGGTGCGTGGCGCGGGCGTGGTGGCGGCCAAGGGCGCGCGCCGATGAACGCGCCGATGCGCGCACTGTTGTCGCTGCCCCGCTGGCTGTCGCTGTGCCTGGGCCTGCTGCTGTTGGTGCTGTGCCTGGCCGGCCCGCGCGCCGCCCAGGCCAAGCCCGTGCCGGTGCCGCCGATGAGTTCGCGCGTGGTCGACCTCGCGCAGGCGCTGCCGCCCGGCGAGGCCGAGGCGCTGCGCGCGCAGATCGCCGACATCCAGAGCCGCACCCAGGCCCAGCTCGCGGTGCTCATCGTGCCGACCACGGGCGAGGACACCATCGAGAGCTACGCCACGCGCGTCTTCGCGAAGTGGCGGCTGGGCCGCAGCGACGCCGACGACGGCATCCTGCTGCTCGTGGCGCAGAAAGACCGCCGCATGCGCATCGAGGTCGGCACCGGGCTCGAAGGCACGGTGACCGACATCCAGGCGGCCCGCATCATCGACCGCGAGATGGCGCCGCGCTTTCGCGAGGGCGACTTCGCCGGCGGCGTGCAGGCGGCCGTGGGCGCGCTCGCGCGGCTGCTCGACGGCGAGGTGGGCGTCGTCGTGCCCGAGTCGCAGCAGATCGTCGTGGACCACGCCGCCGCACCCGCACCCGACGACGAGAAGGTCACCAGCCTGACGAGCGGCGGCCGCGTCACGCCCGAAGGCTGGGGCCTGCTGGGCGTGGTGCTGTGGGGCCTGGGCCTGGGCATCTACCACGGCCGCGGCATCGAGCGCGACCCGCCGCGCGGCACCTCGGCCTCGCGGCGTGCCGAGGAGAAAAAACGCAAGGGCCAGCGCAAGGGCAGCGCGCGCCCCGAGCCCTGGGCCGACGCCCTGGCGGCGATCGAGCCCGCACCGGCGCGTGCGCGCCCTGCCCCGCGCGACCTGCGCCTGGTGCTCGGCCTGCTCGGGGCCGGCCCGCTGGCGGCCGGCGCGGCGCTGCTGAACCCGGCCATCGCGCTGGTGCTGGCGATGCCGGCGATCTTCGGCTACGGCCTGGGCTTTCTCTGCGGCATGTCGCGCACGGCCGCCATCTTCATGGGCGGCTTCGTGCTCGCGATCGCGTCGCTGGTCGCCGTCGCGTGGACGGTCGGCGCCGACCGCTTCTGGTGGGGCTTTTTGTGGGCGCTGTGCATCGGCGGCGTGACGCTGTTCGCGGTGATCATCGTGCGCTGCATGGTCAACACCTTCCAGCGCAGCGTGGTCAGCTTCCTCGTCCGGCTGACCATCGTGGCGGGCATCTGCGGCTACGTGTTCCACATCACCTCGCCCGGCCCGGTGCCGGACACCTCGTGGATTCCGATCGCGCTGGCGGCGTTCTTCTCGATGCTGATCGGCTTCCTGCCGCCGGGTGTCATGGAATCGGGCGACGACGACGGGGACAGCGGCTGGAGCAGCAGCAGTTCGTCGTCCTCCTCCTCTTCTTCCTCGTCGTCTTCGTCCTCCTCGGACAGCGGCGGTTCGAGCAGCGGCGGCGGCGCCTCGGGCAGCTGGTAAAGCGGGCGGCCAGGCACCCCCGCCGCGCCGCCTCATGCCCCTCCCGCCGACCGCGTCTTTTTGACAATGGTTAAATTCATCCAATCATTGAATGAATAAGCCACCCTGATCCCATGCTCGTCCAACCGCCCCGCACCTCCCTGGCCGACGCCGCCGCGAACAGCATCCGCACTGAAATTGCGGCGGGCCGCTGGCCCATCGGCTCGCGCATTCCGATCGAGCCCCAGCTGGCGCAGCTGCTGGGCGTGAGCCGCGGCACGGTGCGCGAGGCGGTGAAGACGCTGGTGTCGCGCGGCCTGCTCGAGGTGCGGCAGGGTTCGGGCACGTACGTGCGCTCGGGCTTCGACCCCTCGGCCAGCCTGCAGAAGCTGCGCCTGGCCAGCCTGCGCGACCAGTTCGAGGTGCGCCGCGCGCTCGAGGTCGAGGCCGCCCGGCTCGCCGCCGTGCGCCACACCGCGAAAGACCTGCGCCGGCTGAACGCCCTGCTCGACAAGCGCGGCCAGCCCGACCTGGCCGACGGCGGCGCGGCCTTCATCGAGCGCGACCTGGCCTTTCACCTGGCCATCGTCGATGTGTCGGGCAACCTGGCGCTGGTGGAGACCTGCCGCTTCATCACCGGCTACATCAAGGAAACCATCGCCAGCACGCTGAGCGCCAGCCTGCCCGAGCCCGACGAGGCGGCGCACCGCGCCATCGTCGAAGGCATTGCCAGCCGCGACCCCGAGCGCGCCGCCGCCGCCGTGCGCGAGCTGATGGCGCCGACGCTCAACGCGCTCGCACTGGGCACCGCATGAACTCCATGACCTTGCCCACGGGTGTTGCTGCGCGCACCCAGGCGGCGCCATCGGGCGCCGAAGAACTGCTGATCGACGCCGAAGTCGACAGCCTGCCCGCGCCGCGCCCCACGCCGACGCCCAGCCGGGGCCGCCGGCTGCTGCTGGGCCTGACGGTGGTGCTCATCGCCTTCAACCTGCGGCCGGTGTTCGCCAGCCTGTCGGTGGTGCTGCCGGAAATCATCCGTGCCACCGGCCTGTCGGCCACCGCCGCCAGCCTGCTGACCACGCTGCCCATCGTCTGCCTGGGCGTGTTCGCGCCCATGGCGCCCTGGCTCGGGCGCCGCTTCGGCACCGAGCGCACGCTGCTGGGCTGCATGGTGTTGATCGGCGTGGGCACGGTGCTGCGCGGCACCGGCAACATCCCGCTGCTGTTCCTGGCCTCGGCCATCGCGGGCAGCGGCATCGCGGTGTCGAACGTGCTGCTCTCGGGCCTGGTGAAGCGCGACTTCGCCAAGCAGGCCGCGCTGATGATGGGCCTGTACACCATGGCCGTGTGCGGCGGCGCCGCCAGCGCCGCGGGCCTGACGGTGCCGCTGGAGCACGCGCTGGGCGGCGGCTGGACGCTGGCGCTCGCCATGTGGGCCGTGCCGGCCGCGCTGGTCACGTTCATCTGGGCGCCGCAGGCGCTGCCGCTCAAGCCGGTGGCGAGCGAATCGGGCTTCACCGTGCGCGGCCTGTGGCGCGACCGGCTGGCCTGGCAGGTGACCTTCTTCATGGGGCTGCAGTCGGCCCTGGCGTACATCGTGATGGGCTGGCTGGCGCCGATCCTGCGCGAGCGCGGGCTCAGCGGCGAAATGGCCGGCTACGTGGTGTCGCTGTCGGTCATGACGCAGGTCGTGACCTGCCTCGTGGTGCCGGCGCTGGCCGTGAAGCTGCGCAACCAGCGCGCGCTGGCGGTGGTGCTGTCGGCGATGACGGTGGCGGCCATGCTGGCCATGCTGTTCGCGCCGCTGGACGCCCCCGGCGGCATGTGGACCTGGGCCGTGGTGCTGGGCATCTCGCAGGGCGGCACCTTCGCGCTCGCGCTCACGATGATCGTGCTGCGCTCGCCCGATTCGCACATTGCCGCGCACCTGTCGGGCATGGCGCAGGGCGTGGGCTACATGGTGGCGGCCTTCGGCCCGCTGCTGGCCGGGCTGCTGCACGGCTGGACCGGCAGCTTCCGCGCCTCGGCGTGGCTGTTCGTCGGCCTGGGCGTGGTGCTGGTCATGGCGGGGCTGGGCGCGGGGCGCACGCTGCACGTGGGCGCGGTAACGGTGCCGCGGCACTGATCCGCCGTTTTGCTTACTGCAGCCCGCCGTCGCAGGCGGTCGGTTTCCGGGCGCTGTCGTCCGTAAAGTCCACGCTGGTGCGCTTGTTGCCGGCCGGCCCCGTGTGCGCCGGCCACTCGCTCTGCAGCCAGGTGTAGCGCCACACATAGGGACCGCCGGCCTTCGCCGGCGCGTCGTAGGCGATGCGCAGGCTGCCGCGGCTTTCGTCGTGGCAGTGCTTCGAGGTCTTGTATTCCTTCTCGCTGAAGCAGGCGCGGATCGACCGCGAGCACCAGTACGGGATGCCCTCGCGCGCGGCCTTGGCGCGCTGCCCGGGCGGCGTGTCCAGCGGCACGAAGTCGGCCGTCACATAGGACGCGCCGCCGCCCGAATAGCTTTCCGATTCGTGCTGGGTCACGGCCACGGCCCAGCGGCCTTCGGCCAGCGGGTAGAGCACCGGCGCGAGGGCCAGGTGCAGCTCGGGGTCGGTGCTGGGGCGGTCGCGCTGCTGCGAGGCCACGTAGGTCGAGAAATCGTGCAGCTGCGCGAGCTGCCAGCCGCCGGTGCCGGCGTCGCGCTTCAGGCGCGCCATGGCCAGGGGCTTTTCCGAGGTGAGCAGGTAGTCGTCGGGTGCGCCGCCGTCGCGCGGGCGGTGCAGCTTCAGCGCCTGCGCATCACAGGGCTGGGGCAGCAAGGCGCACAGGTGGGCGCGCCACATGGCGTCGACGGCCTCGGGCGTCTTGACGGCCACGAAGACCTGCGCGGCAGGCGCGGCGAGCACGGGGCCGGCCGGCAGCGACGCGAGAAGACCGACGATCCCGGCAAGAGGCAGCTTTTTCATGGGGCGCAATGGTAGCCATCGCGGGAAGCCCTGGCAGAGGGGTCATCGGGGTTTCTCCGGCCGCGCCCCGGCCCGACCGGGCGACAATGGGGGGCTCCGGCGAAAGTCCATTTCGCCCAATGAAATTTCAGCCCTCTCGACAACCCAGAACCTACGGAAGCAAGCGCATGAGCACGAAGCAACCCACCATCGTCTACACCCTCACCGACGAGGCGCCCCTGCTGGCGACCTACGCCTTCCTGCCCATCGTGCGCGCCTTCACGGCTCCGGCCGGCATCAACGTGACGACGAGCGACATCTCGGTGGCCGCCCGCATCCTGGGCGAGTTCCCCGAGTTCCTGAGCGACGACCAGAAGGTGCCCGACAACCTGGCCGAACTGGGCAAGCTCACGCTCAAGCCTGAAGCCAACATCATCAAGCTGCCCAACATCAGCGCGTCGGTGTCGCAGCTCAAGTCGGCCATCAAGGAACTGCAGGGCAAGGGCTACAAGATCCCCGACTACCCGGAGAACCCGACCTCGGACGAGGACAAGGACATCCGCACGCGCTACAACAAGTGCACCGGCAGCGCCGTGAACCCCGTGCTGCGCGAAGGCAACTCCGACCGCCGCGCGCCCCGCGCCGTGAAGGAATACGCCCGCAAGAACCCGCACAGCATGGCCGAGTGGAGCCAGGCCTCGCGCTCGCACGTCTCGCACATGCACGGCGGCGACTTCTATCACGGCGAAAAGTCCATGACGCTGGACCGCGCCCGCAACGTCAAGATGGAACTGCTCACCAAGAGCGGCAAGACCATCGTGCTCAAGCCCAAGGTCGCGCTGCTCGACCGCGAGATCATCGACTCCATGTTCATGAGCAAGAAGGCGCTGCTGGCCTTCTATGAAAAGGAAATCGAGGACGCGCACAAGACCGGCGTGATGTTCTCGCTGCACGTGAAGGCCACCATGATGAAGGTCTCGCACCCCATCGTGTTCGGCCACTGCGTGAAGATCTTCTACAAGGAAGCCTTCGAGAAACACGGCAAGCTGTTCGACGAGCTGGGCATCAATGTCAACAACGGCATGGTCGACCTGTACAACAAGATCGCCACGCTGCCCCAGAGCACGCAGGACGAGATCAAGCGCGACCTGCACGCCTGCCACGAAGGCCGCCCCGAGCTGGCCATGGTCGACTCGGCCAAGGGCATCACCAACTTCCACTCGCCCAACGACGTGATCGTGGACGCCTCGATGCCCGCCATGATCCGCAACGGCGGCAAGATGTGGGGCGCCGACGGCCGCCTGAAGGACGTGAAGGCCGTGATGCCCGAATCGACCTTCGCCCGCATCTACCAGGAGATCATCAACTTCTGCAAGTGGCACGGCGCCTTCGACCCCAAGACCATGGGCACCGTGCCCAACGTCGGCCTCATGGCCCAGAAGGCCGAAGAGTACGGCTCGCACGACAAGACCTTCGAGATCCCCGAAGACGGCGTGGCCAACATCACCGACCTGGACACCGGCGAAGTGCTGATGAGCGAAGACGTGGAGAAGGGCGACATCTGGCGCATGTGCCAGGTCAAGGACGCCGCGATCCGCGACTGGGTGAAGCTGGCCGTGAACCGCGCGCGCAACTCCGGCATGCCGGTGGTGTTCTGGCTCGACGCCTACCGCCCGCACGAGGCGCAGCTGATCACCAAGGTCAAGATGTACCTGCACGAGCACGACACCACGGGCCTGGACATCCAGATCATGAGCCAGGTGCGCGCCATGCGCTACACGCTGGAGCGCGTCGTGCGCGGCCTGGACACCATCAGCGCCACCGGCAACATCCTGCGCGACTACCTCACCGACCTGTTCCCCATCATGGAACTGGGCACCTCGGCCAAGATGCTGTCGATCGTGCCGCTCATGGCCGGCGGTGGCATGTACGAGACCGGCGCGGGCGGCTCGGCCCCCAAGCACGTGCAGCAGCTGGTGGAAGAAAACCACCTGCGCTGGGACTCGCTCGGTGAATTCCTCGCGCTGGCCGTGAGCCTGGAAGACCTGGGCCTGAAGACCGGCAACGCGCAGGCCAAGATCCTGGCCAAGACGCTCGACGCCGCCACAGGCCAGCTGCTGGACAACAACAAGAACCCGTCGCCCAAGACCGGCCAGCTCGACAACCGCGGCAGCCAGTTCTACCTGGCCATGTACTGGGCCCAGGAACTCGCCGCGCAGACCGAGGACAAGGAGCTGCAGGCCAAGTTCAAGAAGCTGGCCGAAGCGCTCACCGCCAACGAGAAGAAGATCGTCGACGAACTCGCGGCCGTGCAGGGCAAGGCCGTGGACATCGGCGGCTACTACCTGGCCGACCCGAAGAAGTACGAAGCCGTGATGCGCCCGAGCGCCACGCTGAACGCGGTGCTGGCACCGGCGGTCTGATTCCGCTGCGTTGCGCCTCCCGGGCCTGACCAGGCCCGGAAGTGCCCACACCAACGGCCTGTCGCTCGCGCGGCGGGCCGTTGGTCTTTGTGCACGACTAGACTCCGATTTCTCCCGCCCCCACTGCACGCAAGAAAGAAAGGCAGGCCCCTCATGAAACGCCATTGGCTTGCTGTTGCCGCCGCCGCCTGGCCCCTGCTCATGGCCGCCGGCAGCGCCCATGCCCAGAGCCCCACTCAGAGCAACTGCGAAACGCTGCGCGCCCAGATCGAAGCGAAGATCGCCGCCTCGGGCGTGACCAACTTCAGCGTCGTCACCGTCGATGCCGCCGCCACGGCGAGCGGCCAGGTGGTGGGCAGCTGCGAGCTGGGCACGAAGAAGATCGTCTACCAGCGCGAAGGCGGCGCGGCCTCGCCGGCCCCGAGCGCCACCTCGGCGCCCGCATCGCGCGGCGAGCCCATCCTCACCGAATGCAAGGACGGCTCGGTGTCCATGGGCGGCAACTGCAGGCCCTGAGGACCGACACGGCATCCCATGACCTGGTCCGCGCTGCGCCTCTTCTTCGGCCTGCTGACCCTGGTGGCGATCGGCTGGCAGCTGGCGATCCATGTGCGCATGGGCTTCGACGTCGTCAACTTCTTCAGCTTCTTCACCATCCTCTCGAACCTGCTCGCGGCCATCGTGCTGGTGCTGGGCGCGCGCCGCCTGTGGCAGCCAACGTCCACGGGGCCCGACGAAAGGCTGCGCGCCCTGTCGGCCGTGAACATGGTGGTGGTCGGCATCGTCTTCTCGCTGCTGCTGCGCGACGTCGACCTCGGCGCGCTGCGGCCGTGGATCAACACGCTGCTGCACCACGTGATGCCGTGCGTCGTGCTGCTCGACTGGTTGCTGCAACCGCCGCGCACGCGCCTCGGCGGCCGGCAACTGCTGTGGACGCTGGTCTTCCCGATGGCCTACCTGGTCTACACGCTGGTGCGCGGCAGCCGCACGGGCTGGTACCCCTACCCTTTCCTCAACCCTGCCCACGTCGGCGGCTATGGCGGCGTGGCCGTCTATGCAGCAGGCATCGCGCTGACCTTCGGGCTGGCGGGATGGGGGCTGCTGGCGTTGGGGAACCGGCTGGGCCGGCGCGCCTGACGCGGCCCCGCGCACGACCCGCCTGTTTCTGCATTTCGCAGGATCAGGCAAAAACCTCGTTCGATCCGGATACCGCCTCCGGCCCCTTCGCCCCGAGACTCCTCTGCATGCCCGGCGCACCCTTCGCGCCGTGGCGCATCGACCCGCATGAGGAGTTTTGTATGAGTGCAATCCAGGACACAGTGGTTCTCGTCACCGGCGCCAGCAGCGGCATCGGCGAGGCGACGGCGCGGCGGCTCGCGCGGCGCGGCGCCCATGTGGTGCTCGGCGCGCGCCGCACCGAACGGCTCGCGGCGCTCGCTGCCGAGATCAACGCCACCGGCGGCTCGGCGAGCTTCCGGCGACTCGATGTGACACACCGGCCCGACATGGAGGCCTTTGCCGAGTTCGCCCTCGACACGCACGACCGCATCGACGTGCTGGTGAACGCCGCCGGCGTGATGCCGCTGTCGCCGCTGTGGCAGCGCAAGATCGAGGAGTGGGAGCTGATGATCGACGTCAACCTGCGCGGCATGCTGCTGGGCGTGGCGGCCGTGCTGCCCACGATGCAGGAGCAGGGCTGGGGCCACATCGTCAACGTCGCGCCGGTGGCCATGGGCGGCGCCACGCCCGACTCGGCCGTGTACCACGGCACGCAGTACGCGGTGCAGGCGATCTCCGAAGGGCTGCGGCGGGAACACGCGGGGCGCGTGCACGTCTCGCTGGTGAGCCCCGACGTGGCCGAGGCCGCCGACCCGCTGGCCGAGCGCATCGCCGACAGCTACGCCTTCGAGCGCATGCGCACGCGGCGGCGGCTGACGACGCCGGTCGACGGCGTGGCGCGTGCCATTGCGGGTGCGATCGAGGGCGCACGCTACGGCATGGCCGGCCCCGGCTGGCGCCCGGCCCCGACGCCGCGGCCGAAGCCCGCGGCGCCGGTGTACTGACTGAACGCCGAACGTCAGTAGCTCTTGTACGGCAGGAACTTGCCCGACAGCACCACGTTGACGCGGTCGCCCTTCGGGTCGGGCTGGCGCTGGATGTCCATGCTGAAGTCGATGGCGCTCATGATGCCGTCGCCGAACTCCTCGTGGATCAGTTCCTTGATGGTCGTGCCGTACACGCTCACCACCTCGTACCAGCGGTAGATCAGCGGGTCGGTGGGCACGGGCGTGGGCAGCGAGCCCTTGTAGGGCACGACCTGGAGCCACTTCTGCTCCTCGGGCGTGAGGCCGAAGATCTTGCCGATGACCTTGGCCTGCTTGTCATCGAGCGTCATCTGGCCGAGGCAGGCGGCGGTGGTCCACTCCTTCGACAGGCCGACCTTTTTGGCCACGTCGGCCCACTGGATGCCCTTGGACACCTTCACGGTGATGATCTTCTCGGTGACGTCGTTGCGGTTCATGCGGCTTGGCTCCTGGGTATGAAGGGATGCGACAGGGCAAGCAACAGGCATGCCCGTTGCCGCACCCTGCGCCTCAGCGCTCCCAGCGGAACTTGCGCTCCGATTCCGCGATGGGCTGGTCGTTGATGCTCGCGTAGCGCCTTTGCATCAACCCGTTCTGCGCAAACTCCCAGTTCTCGTTGCCGTGACTGCGAAACCACTGGCCCGCGGCGTCGTGCCATTCGTATTCGAAGCGCACCGCGATGCGGTTGTCCATGAAGGCCCACAGCTGCTTCTTCAGGCGGTAGTCGTGCTCGCGCTCCCACTTGCGCGACAGGAACTCCACCACCTGCGCGCGGCCGTTGACGAAGTCGGCGCGGTTGCGCCATTCGGTGTCGGGCGTGTAGGCCAGGCTCACGCGCGCGGGGTCGCGCGAGTTCCAGGCGTCTTCGGCGGCCTGGACTTTCTGGAGGGCGGATTCGAGGGTGAAGGGCGGCAGCGGCGGGCGGGATTCCATGGCGGTCTTTCAGTCAAGAAATGAAGTGATGAAGGCCCGCAATGTGCCATGAGTAGACAGACCTGTCTACATGCCTACAATCGCCGCATGGACATCTCTGCACTGCCCGCGCGCGAGCGCATCCTGCTCACGGCGCACGAGCTCTTCTATGCCGACGGCATCCGCGCCACCGGCATCGACCGCGTGATCGCCGCGTCGGGCGTCACCAAGGTCACCTTCTACCGGCACTTCCCCTCGAAGGACGACCTGGTGCGCGCCTTTCTCGACCATCGGCATGGCGTGTGGATGGCCTGGTTCGTCGATGCGCTGGGCCGGCGCGACGCGCAGCAGCACATCGCGCAGGGGCAGGCGCTGCCGGTGCTGGCCGACGTGATGGCCGAGTGGTTCGCCGACCCGCTGTTTCGGGGCTGTGCCTTCATCAACTCGGTGGTGGAAGTGGGGGCCAGCGTGGCCGGTGCCGCCGACATCGCGCGCGAGCACAAGCGCGAGATGGTCGAGGTGATCGCCGGCCTGTTGCCCGACGGCCCGCAGCGCATGGCCATTGCACAGGCGGCCGCCCTGGGCGTCGACGGCGCCATCGTCAAGGCGCAGATGGGCGATGCGGCGCTGGCGCGCGAGGCGGTCGACGACCTGCGGCGGCTGCTCGATGCGCTGGTCGCCCTTCGATAACATCGCATCGCTCACTCCTTCCCAAAACACATGGCATCGACGCGACTCCCCTCGACCCAGGGCCTGCAGGCCTTCGAGGCCGTCGCGCGGCTGCGCAGCGTGAACGTGGCGGCCGAAGAGCTCAGCGTGACGCCCAGCGCGGTCAGCCACCGCATCCGCCAGCTCGAGACGCAGCTTGAGCTCAAGCTCTTCACGGGCAACGACTTCGGCCTGAGCGCCGACGGCGTGGCCTACCTGGCGCGCGTGCGCGAGGCCATCGCGGCGCTGCAGCAGGTGCCGGGGCGCGAGCCCGCGTCGCAGGTGCGGCGGCTGCGCGTGGCGGTCACGCCCACCTTCTCGCGCCAGATGCTGCTGCCCCGGCTGGCCGAGTTCCGCGACGCCTACCCGACCATCGAGCTGATGCTGCAGGTGACCATGCCGGTGCGCAACTTCACGGCCGAAGACGCCGACATCGAGCTGCGCTTCGGCACCGGCCCGTTCCACGACCGCGAGTTCTGCCAGCTGCTGGCCGACGACGTCTCGCCGGTGTGCAGCCCGGCCTACCTGGAACGCCACGGCCCCTTCGAGCAGCACTTCTCGACCGATGCCGAGGTGGCGCGCGTGCAGATGCTGCGCACGCCGCTGGAGTCGTGGCGCATCTGGTTCAAGGCCTGCGGCATCGGCCTGCCCGAGCCGGCCGTGGGCCACCAGTTCAACGACCTGGGCCTGGCGCTCGATGCCGCCGCCGAAGACTTCGGCGTGGTGCTCATGCACCTGCGGCTGGGCCGCGCCTGGCTGGACAACGGCCGGCTGGTTCGCCTGTCGCCGCACAGCGCGCCCTCGCCCAACGCCTACTTCCTGTGCTGGCGCCCCGGCACCATGGAGCGCTGGGAATGCGCCACCTTCGTCGAATGGCTGCGCCAGGCGCTGCGCGAGCCGGGCTGAATAATTTTCAGCCGGGGTCTGGGCTTTTTTCAGGTCGCCGGCGCGTTTCCCCTGCAGACTCGACCCCCGGCGCTGCCGTGGCCTGCGTAGCCGGCCCGCCTTGACCTCAATAACACCAGCCAGGAGACCTCCCCCGTGCCCGACCTTTCCAAGATCACCTGCATCGAAGACCTGCGGGCGATCGCCCAGCGGCGCGTGCCGAAGATGTTCTACGACTACGCCGACTCCGGCGCCTGGACCGAGGGCACCTACCGCGCCAACGAGAGCGATTTTCAAAAGATCAAGCTGCGCCAGCGCGTGGCCGTGAACATGGAAGGCCGCTCCACCCGCACCACCATGATCGGCCAGGAGGTCGCCATGCCCGTGGCCATCGCGCCCACGGGCCTGACCGGCATGCAGCACGCCGACGGCGAAATCCTGGGCGCGCGCGCGGCCAAGGCCTTCGGCATTCCGTTCACGCTCTCGACCATGAGCATCTGCTCACTGGAAGACATCGCCGAGAACACCGACCGCCACCCCTTCTGGTTCCAGCTCTACGTGATGAAGGACCGCGACTTCATCGAGCGCCTGATCGACCGCGCCAAGGCCGCCAACGTGTCGGCGCTGCAGCTCACGCTCGACCTGCAGATCCTCGGCCAGCGCCACAAGGACATCAAGAACGGTCTGTCCACGCCACCCAAGCCCACGATCAAGAACCTCATCAACCTGGCGACCAAGCCGCGCTGGTGCATGGGCATGCTGGGCACCAAGCGCCGCACCTTCGGCAACATCGCGGGCCATGCCAAGGGCGTGAAAGACCTGTCGTCGCTGTCGTCGTGGACCGCCGAGCAGTTCGACCCGGCCCTGAGCTGGGCCGACGTCGAATGGATCAAGAAGCGCTGGGGCGGCAAGCTGATCCTCAAGGGCATCATGGACACGGAAGACGCACGCCTGGCCGTGGCCAGCGGCGCCGACGCGCTCATCGTCTCCAACCACGGCGGGCGCCAGCTCGACGGCGCCCCCTCCTCCATCGCCGCCCTGCCGGCCATTGCCGACGCCGTGGGCAGCCAGATCGAGGTGTGGATGGACGGCGGCGTGCGCAGCGGGCAGGACGTGCTCAAGGCCCGCGCACTTGGCGCGCGCGGCACGCTGATCGGTCGCAGCTTTTTGTACGGCCTGGGCGCCTACGGCCAGGAAGGCGTGACGCGCGCGCTGCAGATCATCCACAAGGAACTGGACATCACGATGGCCTTCTGCGGTCGCACGCAGATCGACGATGTGAAGTCGGACATCCTGTTGCCGGGGACGTTCTGACGCGGTCTGGCAGGGCCACGCCCGACGGTTACCCGCTCACTTCGTGAACCGTCGGAACGGCGCGCTCAACAGGCAGCCCAGCCAGAGCGTCGCCAGCCCGTCCGATGCCTCGTCGTGCCAGCCGCTCTTGTCGTTCCAGAGCAGCATCCTGTCATCGATGCTCACGCTCCACCTGGCATCCGGCAGCACTTCGCGGCGAATCCGGTTGAGGCAGGCCACCCAGTGGCTGGCCCCCTTGTGCATGGCGAACGCCTTGTTGTCGGGGAGTTTCGTGGCGCCTTCCAGTACCTTTCCCCCGGTGAGTCCGGACGCCTCGTAGAGCGTGAAGGTCTCCCAGTTGAGGCCCTTACCTGAATGCGCATGGCGGTCGGCTTCGTCGACTTTGTCAAAGGCAGCCACGATCGCGTCCAGGCGCTGCGCTTCCTCGCGGGTCAGGGGACTGTCTCGTCTTGCGTCGTAGTAGATGCTGAAGCTCATGGAGCCGATTTCTGATGAACAGGATCGACGAGGGTAATGGCTCTGAGCTGCGCCCTGGTGCATTCGATGCGGTGGGGCTAACTCGTTCACGATCGGTTTGCGATTGCCACGGCAAGCAAACTACTTGCGTCACGGTCATTGCTGATTCCAGCGCGCTCTGCTGCATGTGCATGAGACAGCTCTCCCTAAGATTTTGAGGAGGCCACAACGGTCCGACAGGGAGAGAGAAATGACAGTACAGAACTCACGCAGCACCGCGCGACGCGATGCGATGAATGCCGGCCTGCGGCTGGTGCTGAGCGCGCTGATGTGGGCCGTATCGATCCCGGTCCTCAACGTCCTGCTCACTGGCCTGGCGCGACGCCAGGCCCTGACATTGACGGGGACCGGTGTAGCCCTCGTCGCCTGCGCCCTGCTCTTGTGGGCAGGGTTGATCTACTGGTGGCAGGTTCCAGCCACTCCCAGCATCGCAAGGCGAGCGACGTACTTCATTGCCTACGTCGCCGTCATGGCACTGCTGGGGCTGATCGGCGTGTGGGCCGCCTTCTGGGCCACCGTTGCCATCCACGGGCTCTGAGCGCGATGCGCGCGGCCGACAACCTCAGTCCGCGTACACCCCCGCCGCCTTGATGATCGGGCTCCACTTCGCAATCTCCGCCGCCACGAACTTCTTGTGCCCCTCGGGCTCGATGCGGCCGTCGGTGGCGACCACGGCGCCGAGTGCTTCCTCGCGCTTGATGAAGTCGGCGTCCTTCAGTGCAGCCTTCAGCGCGTCGCTGATCTTCTTGAGCACCGGCGCGGGCGTGCCCTTGGGCGCGTACAAGCCGTGCCAGATCGTCACCTGGAAGTTCTTCAGACCGGCCTCGTCGAGCGTGGGCAGGTCTTTCAAGAGCGGCGTGGTCAGGCGCTTGGGCGTGGTCACGGCATAGGCCTTGACCTTCTTCGCTTCGATCTGCGGCGAGGTGTTGGTGCTCTGGTCACACAGCAGGTCGATCTGGCCGCCGATGAGGTCGGTGATGGCGGGTGCCGTGCCCTTGTAGGGCACGGGCGTCATCTCGGTCTTCGTGGCGCTCTGGTAGAGCAAACCGCACAGGTGCGAGGCCGAGCCGATGCCCGCGTTGCCCAGGTTGATCTTGCCCTTGTTGGCGGCGATCCAGGCGGTCAGTTCCTTGTAGTTGGTGGCCGGAAGGCTGGGTTTGGCGATGAGCGTCATGGGCACGTCGTTGACGATGCCCAGGTACTCGAAGTCGGTCTCGACCTTGAACGGCACGTTGCGCACCAGCGTCGGCACGGTCGCCATCGCGATGTGGTTGAGCAGCAGCGTGTAGCCGTCGGGGTTGGCGCGCGCGACCTTGGCCGCGCCGATGGAACTGCCCGCGCCGGGCACGTTGTCGATGATGACGCTGGCGCCGCCCAGCGGCTTGCGCAGCGCCTCGGCGAGGTCCCGCGCCACGCGGTCGGTCGGGCCGCCGGCCGCGAAGGGCACGACGATGGTCACGGGCTTGCCCGCGGGGAAGTCTTGCGCGTGGGCGCACACGGCAAGGGCCACCGCCGCGAGGGCGAACAGTTTTTTCATGGAAGTCTCCGTCAAGGTCAAAAAGAAAAATCAGGGCGCGCGTGAAGGCACGCGGCTTTCGAGCGTCGGGGGTTGCCACTCGGGCTGGATGTGGCAGCCGTTCTTGCCGTCGGTGTCGTAGCGCGGCATGAGCGCCACGCAGCGCTGCGCCAGGCTCTGGGGCGTGGGCTTCTCGCCCTTGTCGATCCAGTCGAGCAATGCGCCGAAGAGCGCGGGGTATTCCGAATCGCTGAGGTAGCTGTGCTCGCGCTCGGCGCTGAAGCTCTGCACCAAGTTGCCGCCGGTGCCGGCCGCGTCGCGGATGCGGCGGTAGGCGTTCTCGAGTTCGACGAAGGCCGTGGGGTCGTCGATGGCATGCAGGCCCACGGTGGGCAGCGAGGTGCGGCCGGTGGGCTGGCTGTCGGCCGCGAGCGCGCCCTGGGCCTGCGGGTCGGCCGCGTAGCGCAGCACGCCGGCGTTGAGCGCCGCATCGTCGGCCGAGCCGCTGTAGACCACGCCGATGTTGCCGAAGGGGTTGCGGCCCTGCAGGCGCTGCTGCACGAGGTCCTGGAACAGCCACGTCGCCCAGTTGAGGTGGCCGACGAGCGAGCGTTCGGGGATCTTCACGACCGACAGGATGGTCTTCAGCCGCGCCGCCTGCTCGGGCGTGCGCTGCGCGGCGGGTGTGCCGACGCCGGTGCAGTCCTTGACGCGCGCCGCGAGGTCCGCGCGCGTGAGCTTCGCGTCTATCGGCAGACCCATCCACAGCGGGTACTGGGGCTCGTCGGACTTGGGATGGTTGCGGCAGACGTACTGGTACACCACGCGCAGGTCGAGCCGGAAGTCGTACGCACTGTTGCCGCCGCCGAGCACGCCGCTGGTGAGCAGCAGGCCGTCGTAGGGCGACTTCGCATCGCCCACGGGCGCATACAGCTCTGCCGCCTTCGCCGCCACGCCCGCGCCGTAGCTCTGCCCGTGCAGCAGCGTGCGCTGGGGCTGGCCGAAGTGGCGCACGACGATCTGGCGCAGCCGCTCGGTGTCTTGCGCCGCCATGGTCACGCCGTAGCCGCCGCGCCGGTAGGTGGAGCCCGCCCAGGCATAGCCGGCCTTCACGGTGATGGCCCAGCGCTTGAGGTCTTCCTCGCTGCGCGCGAGCTTGGGCGCGCCGGTCTCGGGGCCGCCGTGCGCGTGCATCACGAGCACGCCGCGCTGCCAGTCTTTGGGCATGGCGATCCAGTAGAACGACCCTGCACCGTCTTCACCGGTGTAGCAGCGCGCGCTCTCCGGCACGGGCGACGGGCAGGCCGTGGGCTTCGGCGCGGTGGCGGGTGCCGCGTGCGCGGGCAGCAGTGGCGCGGCACCCAGCCAAGCGAAGGCGGCAAGTTGCGAGAGGTATTTTTTCAATGGCGTACTCCGAGGTCCAGCGTCGCGTTCGCTCCGTCGGTGGAGACGAAGGCCACGACACCGCTGTTGAAGATGAGATGGCCCGGCCGGCCGGCACCGGCCTGCGCCACGCCGAGCACCGGCGTGTCGTAGCCCAGCGTGGTGGCCGCGCCGCCGAGGTTGAAGGCAGTGCCGACCACGGTGGCTTCGCGGCTCTCGCCCTTCACGCTGGCCATGGCATAGCTGCCGTCGGCCGCGCCGGGCATCAGCGTCTGCTGCACCGCCAGCAGGCGCAGGCCCGGCTGGATGACGGTGGCCACGCCGCTGCTGGTGTCGCCCGCCGGCACGGCGGTGGCCACGCGCCGCAGGTACAACGGTGTCGATACGCCGTTGACCAGCCCGATCACCACCGAGCCGGTGAGCGTGCCGCCCTCGGTCTCGGCGGTGCCGCTCGACGAGGTCGAGGTCGTGTACATGTCGAAGGCACCGCGCGCCGTGCTGTAACTCAGGTAGCCCTTCTCCGTGTTCTTGCAGGTCTGGTCGTAGGTCATGAAGCTGTTCGACGCCAGGCTGCGGCAGAACTGGAAGGTGCCCGCGTTGCGCAGCCGCCCCGCCGACGAGAACGCCGCCGTGGTGCCCGCGCCGAGCTGCTCCACGCCGGCCGCATTGAAGATCAGCGACACCGAGCGGAAGTCCGTCGACGGCGACACATTCTGGAAGGTGTTCTGGAATGCCACCAGCGGCGAGAAGCCGGTGCCGCTCGGCGGATTCACGCCGCCCAGCAGCACGCCGCCGGCGCCGAAGCTGAACACCGCCCCGCTCTCGCCGCTCGTGTAGCTGCAGCTGCCCTGCGACACGAGCGAGCCGCTGCGCTGCGTGCCGACCCGCGCGGGTTCGTGGCTGGCATCGATGGTCACGGTGTAGGCCATGGTGGCCGGATCGATCTGCACCTGCAGTTCCTCGCCGAAGCTGTTGCCGCCTTTGTAGCGCGTCGCGCTCGCGGGCAGGTTCGGGCAGGCGAGCGGGTCGCCGACCTCGGTCACGCAGCTGAAGTTGACGGCCGCATCGAGGCTGCCGCTGCCGCGGTACCTGGGCCACGACGGAAACTGGCACAGCGGGCGCGTGCGGCCGTAGCTGCCGGCCACGGCGTCCACGGCTACGGGCGTGGCGGGCGCGAGGCCGCTCTCGACCCAACCTTCGAGCGCCGCGAGCGAGTCCCAGTTGGGAATGAAGCTGCCGGTGCCGTGGCCCATGCCGGGCACGGTGTAGAAGCGCACGTTCTGCGTGACCGCAGCCTGGCCCAGCGTGGCGACGAGCTGCCGGTAGTAGTCGATGGTCGAGTTGGGGCTGATCACCTCGTCGGCCAGGCCGTGCAGCATGATCAGCTTGCCGCCGCGCGCGAAGAAGGGCGCGAGGTTCGGATCGGTCGCGTCGGTGAGCTTCGACACCTCGGCCACGCGCGCCGCATACGTGCCGGGGTTCTGCGGATCGAAGCTCAGCGTGTTGAAACCGGCATCGCGCGTGACGAAGAACTTCACCCACTGGTCGCCCGTGACGTACATGTTGGCGTCGGCCGAGGTGGCGGGGTTGCCCGGCGCCTTGCGCGTGCCGAGGTCGCGCGTGGTGTACGGGCCGGCCACCAGCGCACCTTCGAGCAGGTTATAGCCGCCCGCGCGCTTCACGCCGTTGGCGAGCGAGTACGTCGTGAACTCCAGCGGCGATTCGATGGCGTGCACCGTGTCGATCTGAGCGTCCGACAGGCAGGTGTCCGCCGTGTCCGCGCCGTTGGGGCAGCGCAGCGACGCGAGGATCTGCGTGTTGAGCTGGCGGCAGCTCTCCACGTTGCTCACGATGTTGTCGATCGCGCCGTCGAGCTTGTCGCAGGCCTGCATCGCGGCCTTCTGCACCAGCAGCGTCTCCGTCAGGTTGAGCCAGCCCTTGCCGCCGTCGTTGTACAGCGCGCGGCCCACCGCCACGTTCGACAGGCGCGTGCCGGTGTAGTTGAGCGCCGGCTCGTTGGCGATCACGCCGTCGTAGTCCTGCGGCCAGCGCTGGATGTAGCTCAGCGCGTCGCGCCCGCCGGTCGAGGTGCCGAGGAAGTAGGCGTGTTTGGGCTTCACGGCATAGCGCGCGAACACCAGCGCTTGCGCCACGTCGCGCGTCTTCTTGAGCGACTGGCCGCCGTAGTTGGCCAGCTGCTCGTCGTTGGCCGCGAACTTGCCGTCGGTGATGCTGCTCGACTGGTGGCCCGAATCGTCGCCATAGGTGGCGTAGCCCAGCGCCAGCGGCGCGGGCTTGCCGGCGGGGCCGAAGCGGATGACCTCGGTGCCGTCGATGAGCACGCCGTCGAAGCCGCCGCCGCCGAAGTGGATGGTCTTCTGGTTCCACTGCTCGGGCAGGTTGACCGCGAAGTGGATGAGCTGCGAGGCCGGGTCCACCGGCGCGATGGTGCCGCGCACGCGGCAGTAATCGCCCAGGGTGCTGCCCGCGTCGCCCGCGGCCACGGGCGTGGCGCTGGTGACGGTGGCGCCCTGCGTGGGCAGGCTGATGAGCGCGGCGGGCAGGCTCTTGCCGGCGAGGTCGGCGCAGGCCACGACGGGCAGCACGGGCGGGGGGGCCGTGCCGGGCGGCTCCTCGGCCGGCGGGGTGTTGCCGCTAGCGGGCGGCACGGTCGGCAGGAAGAAGCCGGGGCTTCCTCCTCCCCCGCTGCCGCCACCACAGGCGGCCAGGACCAACGACGCGCCGATCAGCGCAACGACGACACGAAACTTCGAGGCAGGGCGCGATGTGCGCATGGATTTGTCTCCGGCATGCCGCCTCGGCGGGCGGCTTGTTTGAAGGGGCGGCCGGACGATAGATTCCGTGTGACCTAGGGTCAAATAAAATAACAAGGCCTATTCAATACAAAAAACATATGGACATACGCGCCCTGAGGTACTTCGTGGCCGTGGCCGGCACCGGCCACATGACGCGCGCCGCCGAGCAGCTGGGCATCCAGCAGCCGCCGCTGAGCCTGCAGATCAAGGCGCTGGAGCGCGAGCTGGGCGTGCTGCTGTTCAAGCGCCATCCGCGCGGCGTGGCGCTCACCGATGCCGGCCGGCTGTTCCAGGCCGAGGCGCTGCGCATGCTGCAGGACATGGAGGCCATGAAGCAGCGCATGGCGCGCGTGGCCCAGGGCCAGACCGGCACGCTCGCGGTCGGCTTCACCAGCTCGGCCGCCGCGCACCGCTTCATGCCCGAGGCGCTGCGTGCCTTTCGCCGCGCACACCCCGGCGTGGAGCTGCAGCTGCGCGAGGACAACGCCGCCGAGCTCACCGAGGCGCTGGCCGCGGGCCGGTTGCACTGCGGCCTGCTGCGCGTGCCCGTGGCGCGGCCCGAGGGCCTGGTGTTCGAGACGCTGCTGCGCGAGCCCGTGTGGGTCGCGATGCCGAGCGACCACCGCTTCGCGCCTGCCGCAAATGGCAAGAAGCCCGCGAAGCCGCTGCCGCTGTCGAAACTCTGCGAAGAAGGCATCATCCTCGTGCGCCGCCCGGGCGCGCCCGGCCTTTATGCCGAGCTGCTCGCGCTGTGCCACGCGCAGGGCCTGCGCCCGCGCGTGGTGGCCGAAGTCGATCGCATGATGACCAACCTGAACCTCGTGGCCGCGGGCGTCGGCCTGTCGGTGGTGCCGACCTCGATGACCGGCGTGCACGCGCACGCCATCGCCTACACGCGGCTGGCCGACGGCGGCCAGCTCGACGCGCCGCTCACGCTGGTGTCGCGCGCCGACGAAGACAACCTGCCGGCGCGGCACTTCGCGGCGCTGCTGCGCGGGCTGGCCGAGGGGAAGCCTGCCGCATGACCGTGCCGCTGTTGCGCCGCCATTTCCTGCAACGCATCGGCTTCGCGGCTGCGTGCGCGTTGCCGCATCTGTCGCACGCGGCTTCGACCTGGCCTAGCCGGCCCGTGCGCCTGATCGTCGTCTACCCGCCGGGCGGCGTGAGCGACGGCATGGCGCGCGCGCTGGCCGAGCCGCTGGCGCAGTCGCTGGGCGTGCCGGTGCTCATCGAACACCGCGCCGGCGCGGGCGGCAGCCTGGGCATGGATGCGCTCGCACGCGCCACGCCCGACGGCCACACGCTGGCCTTTTCGGCCATCAGCCCGCTCACCCTGCACCCGCTGCTCGCGCGCGCACCCTACGACCCGCTGCGCGCCTTCGCGCCCGTGGCCAGCGTGATGCGCACGCCGGTGCTGGTCGTGGGCACGCCGGCCTTCGCGGGTCGCGGCTTTGCAGAACTGATCGCGCTGGCGCGCCGCCAGCCCGGCGCGGTGCGCTGGGCCACCTCGGGCGTGGCGACCATCGGCCACATGGTGCTCGCGCAGGTGCGCCTGCAAAGCCGCACCGACATCACCCACATCCCCTACCAGGGCGGCGGCCCGCAGCTCAACGATGCGCTCGGCGGGCAGTTCGAGGTGCTGTCGACCAACGTCGCGGCGCAGCAGCTGCAGTACATCGAGAGCGGCCGGCTGCAGGCGCTGGCGGTCGGCGCGCCCGCACGCATCGAAGCCTTGCCTGCGGTGCCCACGCTCGCGGAGCTGGGCTACGAGAAGGCGAACCGCGATTCGCTCTTCGGCATCTTCGCGCCCGCGCGCACGCCGGCGGCGGTGGTGCAGCGCCTCAACGCCGAGATCAACCGGCTGCTGCAAGGCGACCCGCTGCGCGCGCGCCTGCGCGAGGCCTACAACCTGCCGGCCGGCGGGAGCATCGAGGACTTCGCGCAGGAGATTGCGGCAGACCGGCGGCGCAACCGCGCGCTGGTGGCGGGGGCGCGGGCGCAGTTCGACTGACGGTCAGCCTTGCGCGGCCCACAGCCGCGGATAGTCGCTCACGAACCCATCCGCCGTGACGCCCAGCACCTCCGCGTAATCGAAGCGCTTGGCCTCGTACGCGTACGTGCTGTCGCTGCGCCGCTCGTAGCGCTGCATCAGCTCGCTGAGCCCGCCGTCTTCGATGTCGACCCAGGCCGCCGGCGCGTCGGCGCTTTCGCCGGGGGCGAGGTTCAGGCGGCGCAGCTGCAGCAGGTTGGTGGCGGGGGTGAAGCCCAGGTCGAGGTCGACGCAGTGCGACATGTCGGACACGGCTTCGTCGTTGAGCTTCCAGTGGCCGCGCGCGTCGCGCGTGATCGACAGGTCGATGGCCGACTCGCCGAGCCAGCCGCGCACGGTGCCCCATTGCGTGTGCCAGAGCAGGTCGCAGCGCACGCGGTAGTGCAACTGGGCGATGCGTCCGCCCTCGGTGCGGAACACCGCGGCGCCGTCGAGCTGCCAGGCCGAGGCATTGCGTTCGAGGCGGCAGGCATCGTGGCCCGGTGCATCGAGCCTGCGCCAGAGGATGGAGGCGACGGTTTGCATATGGCGCGGATCATGGCACCGGCATGCCGCGGGGCGCAAGCGGCATCCCGCAAAATGCCCTGCATGTCGAAAGCCCTTTCCGCGTCGTTGTCTGCCCTTTTCACCCTCCTGACAGCCAGCGCAGGCCATGCGGCCACCGCACTGAAAGACGGCGACATCATCTTCCACACCTCGCGCTCGGCGCAAAGCCTGGCCGTGCAGCGCGCCACCGGCTCGCGCTACAGCCACATGGGCATCGTGCTGCTGCGAGAGGGCAAACCCTACGTGTTCGAGGCGGTCTCGACGGTGCGCTACACGCCGCTGGCGCAATGGACGGCGCGCGGCAACGGCGGGCGTTACGTGGTGAAGCGGCTGCGCGACGCCGACACGCGGCTCACGCCCGGCGCCGTGGCGCGCCTGCATGCGCGCACCTCGGACTTCGCGGGCCGCCCGTACGACCTGACTTTCGAATGGTCGGATTCGCGCATCTACTGCTCGGAACTGGTATGGAAGCTCTACGACCGCGCGCTGGGCGTGCGCATCGGCGAGCTGCAGAAGATCCGCAGCTTCAACCTTGCCGACCCGGCCGTGCGCGCCAAGATGCGCGAGCGCTACGGCAACGCCGTGCCGATGGACGAGCCGGTGATCTCGCCCGTGGCGATGTTCGACTCGCCGCTGCTGGTGACGGTCGAGTCGCGCTGAGCAGCTTCAGCGCACCGCAGCCAGCACGCTGTCGAGAAACTGCCTGGCCGGCGTGCCGAAATCTTCAGGGATGTAGTCGCGCGAGAAGTCGCGTGCAAACGCCGCTTCGAGGTCGTCGTGCGAACCGAGGTAGTCGGCGATCTCGGCGCGCAATGCGGCCAGCTCGGCCTCGGTGCTCGACTCGCGGTACGAGGCCATGATCTCGGCGCCGGTTTCGCCGAAGAGGATGTCGGCGTCCTGGCCGAAGTAGACCTTGGTGAGGTGGTCGATCAGTTCGAATCGCATCGTGGGGTCGTGAGGAAAAATCAGAACGGATGGGCGGTGAGGATGTAGAACGGCTTGCCGTTGTACGTGCGCATGTTCAGCGTCACGCGCACCTTGGTGAGCTGGCTCACGGCGGTGCTGCCGCGCTGCACGCCGATGCCGACCACGGTGCCGATGTCGTGCTCGAAGGCCACGGGCTTGGAGCCCACCGCCGCGGAGCGCGACCACGCGCGAATGGCCCGGGCATTGGCGCGCACGGTCTGGCTGATGGCCGACTCGGCCGTGGCGAGGTCGAAGAACGACGACGAACGCTGCAGACTGGGCTTCTTCGCGAAGCGGTCGAACAGCTCCTGCGCCGACTTGCCCACGTGCTCGCGGATGGTGTGGCCGCCGGCCTTGGAGCCTGCAATGCCCTCGTGCTCGATGAGCCGCACGGGCTCGAGCTTGAAGCGGCTCGCGCGCACCGCGATGACGCGCGATGCGGCCAGCCCGCCGGCCACGAAGAGCGGCACCGCCACATCGACCGCGAGCCCCACCTGCGCGCCAGTTTCGGGCGAGGCGCCCAGCGCCTGCGCGGTGGCGTCGGCGGTGAGCGCAGTGGCGGTGCGCTGCGTCTGGCCGGTCCAGATCTGGCGCGCGGCCGTGGCGGTGACGTCGCTGCCGTGCGCACCCAGCACCACGCAGCCGACCTTGCTGGCCATGGTGGGCTCGGGCGCGACGCACAGCACGCCGGCGCCGACCAGTTCGATCACGCCGCCGATCAGCGCCGCCGTGCCCCAGAGCCGGTTGCTGAGGCTGGCCGACTCGGGCACGTCTTCGCCGCCGAGCACCGCCGCCATCTGCACCGGCGTCAGCGCGACCGACAGGCCGCCTTCCACCTCGTCGTCACCCATCGTGCATTCCTTTCCGTTCACCACCTGCGTGGGGATTGAAATTCCGCCGCATTCTTGCACGCGACACCGGGGCGGGCGAACATGCCCGGAGAGCGAGACAATTGTCACCGTGAGTTTCCAGCCCGCGCCGCCCCCGGCCCCTCCGATCCGCCGCATTGCCCACCTCGACATGGACGCGTTCTACGCGTCCGTCGAGTTGCTGCGCTACCCGCAGCTCAAGGGGCTTCCAGTGGTCATCGGCGGCGGTCGGCGCCGCGTCGACGAGGCGATCCGCGAACTGCCCGAAGGCGCCACGCTGGCCGACATTCCCATCGAGGCCTTTCCGCGCCTGAAGGACTACACGGGGCGCGGCGTGATCACCACCGCCACCTACCCCGCGCGGCAGTTCGGCATCGGCTCGGCGATGGGGCTCATGAAGGCCGCCAAGCTGTGCCCGCAGGCGCTGATCCTGCCGGTCGATTTCGACGAGTACCGGCGCTTCTCGCGCACCTTCAAGCAGGTGATCCTGGACATTGCACCGCTCATGGAAGACCGCGGCGTGGACGAGGTGTACATCGACTTCACCGACGTGCCCGGCGGCCAGCGCGACGGCGGGCGCTCGCTGGCACGGCTGATCCAGAAATCGATCTTCGACGCCACGGGCCTCACCTGCTCCATCGGCGTGGCGCCCAACAAGCTCATCGCCAAGATGGCCAGCGAGTTCGAGAAACCCAACGGCATCTCGGTGGTCTACGAACACGACCTCGAAAGCCGCATCTGGCCCCTGCCCTGCCGCAAGGTGAACGGCATCGGCCCGAAGGCCGACGAGAAGCTCAAGCGCTTCGGCATCGAGACCGTGGGCCAGCTGGCGGCGCGCGAGCGCGGCTGGCTCATCGACACCTTCGGCAAGGCCACCGGCGCGTGGATGCACGAGGTGGCCTGGGGCCGCGACAACCGCCCCGTGGTGACCGAGAGCGAGCCCGTGTCGATGAGCCGCGAGACCACCTTCGAGCGCGACCTGCACGCGGTGCGCGACCGCGCCGAGCTGGGCGCGATCTTCACGCACCTGTGCGAGAAGCTGGCCGAAGACCTGCAGCGCAAGGGCTACGTGGGCAAGACCATCGGCATCAAGCTGCGCTACGACGACTTCAAGATCGCCACGCGCGACCAGACCATCGACCGCTTCACCGACGACGGCAAGACCATTCGCCAGGTCGGCGGCCAGTGCTTGAAGCGCGTGCCGCTGGAGCGGCCGCTGCGCCTCTTGGGCGTGCGCGTGGGCGCGCTGGCCAAGGCCGGCAGCCCCGAGGCGTTGGCGCCCGCTGGCAACGCTCGCAGCGCGGCGCCAGTGGCGACCACGGCCTCGCTCTTCTGACACCACCATGATCCGACGCTGGCTGAGACGCATCGCCCTCACCCTGCTGGGATTGCTGCTCGCCATCACGCTGTATGTGGCCGTGGCTTGCGCGCTGGTCTTCCTGCCGGCCAACGCGAAACCGCCGGCCGAGCCTGCGACCGTCGAGGCCTGGGTGCTGAGCAACGGCGTGCACACCGACCTGGTGTTTCCGGTCCGCTCGGCCGCCATCGACTGGTTGCAGCTCTTTCCGCTGTCCGACTTCAAGGCGCCGCCGCCCGATGCCGAGTTCGTCGCCATCGGCTGGGGCGACCGCGAGTTCTACCTGCACACGCCGACCTGGGGCGACCTGACGGCCGCGCGCGCCTTCGGGGCGCTGTCGGGTGGCAATCGCTCGCTGCTGCACGTGACCTACCTGCAGCGCGCGCAGCTGCGGCGCGGGGCGTACAAGTTGCCGCTCTCGCAGGCGCAGTACGCGCAGCTCGTGGCCTACGTGCGCGCCACGCTGCCCTCAGGCCGCGCAGTGCCGATCGCGGGCGCGCACTACGCGAACGACGATGCCTTCTACGAAGCCCAGGGCAGCTACCACCTGTTCGAGACCTGCAACACCTGGACCGGCCGCGGCCTGCGCCAGGCGGGCGTCACGGTGAGCCGCTGGACGCCCTTCGACTTCAACGTGACATGGCACCTGCAGCCGGTGCTGCAACCCTGACCCTGTTCATGGCTTGGGCACGCCCGCCGACCAGGTGGGCCAGTTCTTCACGATGTGGTCGACCACGCGCGTGCCCACCAGCGCGATGTTCTCCACCGTCTCGGCAAAGCCGCCCGCCGTCTCGCCCGGTGCCGGGTCCAGGTGCTGCAGCGTGCTTTCCTTCGGGTGGCCCTGGTCGAAGTTGACCGCGCCGCGCAGGCTCATCACGCGGTCGGTGCCGTGGGTGCGCTTGATCACGAGGGTGATGGCAGCGGCTTCCATTTCGGTGATCACGTAGTCGTCGGCGCCGTAGAGCTTGGCGATGTACTGCGCCTGCTTCGACATGCCGGGGCCGTGGAAGAAGGTGTCGCCCGTCATGTGCGTGCCGGTGCCCACGAAGGGGGCGCGGCGCGCGGCGGCGTCGGGGTAGCGCAGGCGGTACTTGCGCGCCGATTCCGCGTCCTTGAGCGGCGTGTCGGCCGACAGCTTCATGGCCCAGCCGACGAGGTCGGGGTTGAGCTTGAAGCGGCGGTACTCCTCGTAGCCCTTGCGCGGCATGAAGGTGGGTTCGCCGGGCTTGTTCTCTTCGGGGGCCCAGCGGTGGCCGAGGTCGTAGTCGACCAGCCAGGTGGCCCAGCTCACCTCGCCGATGGTGCCGCGCTGGGGCGGTGTGCCGGCCACGCCGGAGATCACGTAGTAGGCCTGCGAGAAGTCGAACTTCGGGTTCAGCAGGATGGCCTGCATCGACGACGACGAGTTGACCTTGCCCATGCCCAGCACCGCGCCGCACACGCCGTCGGCGTTGCAGTACACGGGCTGCAGCGCACCGGGCACGGCCACGGGCGTCGCGCCCTTCCAGTAGCGCTCGTACCAGTGCTGGAACTCGCCGGCGCGGTCGCCGGTGTTCTGGCCGATCTCGAACATGGCGGCCACGAACACCTTCACCTTGACCGGGGCGCCGGTGGGGGCGGCAGCAGCAGCGCGGGTGTCGGCCGTGGGCGAGGTGGAGGCACAGGCCGTGGCGAGCAGCACGGCGCCGCACAGCGCCAGGCCGCGGCTGCCCAGGGAGAAGCGACGGGAGTTCAGGAGGGACATGGGTGGAATCCGAAGAGAAGGAAGGAAAGGAAAGCGCGCCTCGGCAACAGCGTGCGGCGTCCTACACCGCACGATTGTCGATGCTGGCACAAGCGCGATGACATGCCTTCGATGCAAACCCCATGCCGGCCCGCGCCGGCTGCCACCTCAGCGCTGGCCGCCGGGCTGGTCTACGTGAACCCCGGCATGCCGGGCATCCGCCGGCTGAAGTGGGGCGACGGCTTTCGCTACCGCGACGCGCACGGCCGCTGGCTGCGCGATGCCGACGCGCTCGCGCGCATCCGCAGCCTGGCGATTCCGCCGGCCTACACCGAGGTGTGGATCTGCCCGCTGCCGCAGGGCCACCTGCAGGCCACGGGCCTGGACGCGCGCGGCCGCACGCAGTACCGCTACCACCCCGACTGGCGCGCGCTGCAGGACGGCACCAAGTTCGAGCGCCTCGCGGCCTTCGGGCGCGCCCTGCCCCGTTTGCGCGCCCGCGTGGCGCGCGACCTGCGCGCCGGCACCCGCACGCCCGGTCGCGCGCAGGTGATCGCCACGCTGGTGCGCCTGCTCGACACCACGCTGCTGCGCGTGGGCAACGAGGCCTACGCGAGCAGCAACGGCTCGTTCGGCCTCACCACGCTGCGCAACCGCCACGCGGCGGTGCAGGGCTCGGCGCTGCGGCTGCGCTTTCGCGGCAAGAGCGGCGTGGCGCACGAGGCGCGCGTCGACGACCCGCGCGTGGCCCGCGTGGTGCGCCAGTGCCAGCAGCTGCCGGGGCAGGCGCTGTTCCAGTACACGGACGAAGCGGGCGAGGTGCGCGGCGTGTCGTCCAACGACGTGAACGACTACATCGCCGACGCCACCGACACAGGCAAGGGCGAAGGCGAGCGCTTCACCGCCAAGGACTTCCGCACCTGGCACGGCACGGTGCAGGCGCTGGAGCTCACGCGGCAGGCCTGTGCCTGGGAGGGCGAGCGCCGGCCCGGCGCCAGGGACATCCTCGCGGCCGTGGCGCGGCAGCTCGGCAACACGCCGGCGGTCTGCAAGAAGGCCTACGTGCACCCGGCCGTGCTGGCGCTGGGTGAGGCGCTGGCGCGCGAGGACGACACGGCGGCGACGGGCACCTTGCTGGAGAAGATCGCGGCCCGTGCCGCCACGGCCGGCCCGGCGCGCGGTCTGGTGGCGGCGGAGCGGCGATTGCTCGCCTTCCTGCGGACGACTCAGCCTGCGGCGAGGGCGAAGCGCACGGTGTCGGCGTCGAGCAGCACGGCGTAGCCGAGGTCTTCGGCCAGGTTCTGCAGCGCCACGGTGTCGATGGCCAGGGCGCGCGGCGCGCGGTGGGCGTCGAGCACCGCGTTCGCGCCACCAGCCTCGCGCACCCGGGCGCTCAGGCGCAGCGCGTCGGTACCGTCGGGCTCGATGCGGATGGTGCCGGCCTCGTCCACGCCGTCGTGCAGGTAGCCCAGCGCGCCCAGGAACAGGTAGCGCAGCGCGGCGGCATTGGGCCAGCGCGGCTCGTCGTCCTGCGGGGCGGCGAGCGCCTCGTCGACCTCGAGCGCCACGCCGTGCAGGTCGAAGGCCGAGCGCATCAGCGTCATGCACTGCGCCACCAGCGCGCTGCGCGTGATGCCGTCGTCGGTGGTGGCCAGTTCCCAGTCGCGCAGCGAGCGGATCGCGGCCACCAGCTCCGACACCTGGCTGTCGATGAGGTTCACCCGCTCCTCGCAGGCCGCGGGGTCGACGGGGTCGGCCGCCACCTGGCGCTTGAGCATCAGCACCGCCATGCGGATCACCGAGACGGGCGCCGTCATGTCGTGCCGCAGCGCCGGCAGGGCGCGCGTGAGCAGCTCGTGGCGCACGCCGGCCGCAATCCAGCTGCGGGCGCTGGGAGACGACTTCATCGCGGCACAGCGGCCCGCAAGGGCGCGCGGCCCGTGGGACGAGAGGCGGCAGGGAGCACGGTCAAGGCAGGATTCCTGAAGGCGGGAACAAGGCCACGAGTATCGGCCCCGCTCCGCGCCGCGGCTGTAGGAGCCTGCCTACGCGCGCCCTGCCCGCCGGGCCGCACCTTCAGCGCGCGCTCAGGGTTTGCCGAGGTAGGTGCGCACGTCCTTCACCTCGACCCCGGCGGCCGCCACGGCCGAGCGCAACTGCGCCTCGGTCACGCCCAGCGTCTGGGTCCAGTAGCGAACCTCGTGGAGTTCGTTGACATTGATGCGGGCCGCATCCTGCGGTCCGCGCTTGCTCAGGTCATCGGCCATGGCGTGGATTCCTTGTTGAAGGCTCCCACGATGCGGCCTGCACGGAGGATCGGCTGGCGGACAGCAGCGCGGCTCCTTGCAGGATAAGTCCGAGAGCGCGTTGCAGATGTCCGGAAGCAGCGGGCCGGCGCAACGCGGCGCACCTATCGTCGCCGCTCCTTCACTTCATCCCCGCACATCCCATGACCCCCGAGCAGAACAAGCGCGCCGTCGTCGACGCCTGGAAGGCCTTCGCCAGCCGCGACCCGCAGCGCGTGCGCGCCGCCTTCACCGACGACGCCGAATGGCTGGCGCCCAAGGACAACGCCACCGGCGTGGCCCTGGGCTTCACCGACCACATGATCGGGCCGCAGACGATCGTGCGCTTTCTCGTCGAAGAGTTTCCGAAGCTGTTCGTGGCCGACGTGTCGGTGGACTTCACCCACCTGCTCTGCGACGGCGACACCGTGGTGCTGGAGATGCGCCTGCAGGCCACGCTCGCCAACGGCCGGCCCTACGACAACGACTACTGCTTCATCCTCGAATTGCGCGAGGGCCGCATCGCCCGCATGCGCGAGTACATGGACACGCAAAAGGGGCGCCGCAGCGTCATCGGCGACCTTCCGGCCGACCTCAGGGCTGCCGGGCCCTCGCTTGCAGTTCCCGCTTGAGCAGCTTGCCGTTGGCAGTGGTCGGCATCGCGTCGATCACCTCGATGCGCGCCGGCCGCTTGTAGGGCGACAGGTGCTCGGCCAGGTGGGCGCGCAGCGCCGCCTCGTCGAGCATCGCGCCCGGGTTCAGCTCGACGAAGGCGACGATCTGCTCGTTGCCGTCGGCCTCGGGCACGCCGACCACGGCGCACAGGTGCACGCCGGCGAAGCGGCCGATCACCGCCTCGACCTCGGCCGGGTACACGTTGAAGCCCGAGCGGATGATCATTTCCTTCAGCCGCCCCACCACGAACAGCGCGCCGTCGACGTCGAAACGGCCGAGGTCGCCGGTGGCGTACCAGCCGCCGGGGCGCATCACCTGCGCGGTGGCGGCCGCGTCACGGAAGTAGCCCAGCATCAGGCCCGGGCCGCGCAGCCAGATCTCGCCGGTGTCGCCGACGGCGGCCTCGGTGCCCTCGGGCGTCACGATGCGCCCCTCGCCGCCCTCGACCACGTAGCCGGCCGAGGTGTCGGCGCGCGGCGCCTCGGTGCGCGTGAGGAACACCGAGCCCGCGTACTCCGACAGGCCGTAGCCGTAGTGCAGCGGCTGGCCGAACAGCCGCTCCACGCGCTGCTTGAGCGCCGGATCGAGCGGCGCGGAGCCGGTGTACACGTAGCGCAGGTTTGGAAAGCGCGGCGCCAGCTGCTGCGCCTCGATGTGCGCCAGCAGCCGCGCGTACATGGTCGGCGGCCCGAGCAGGTTCGACACCTGCCCGTGCGCCAGCGCCTCGAGCATGTCGGCCAGCGAGAAGCTGCCGCGCAGCACCAGCGCGGCCCCGCCCGTGAGCGCGGCCATCAGCACGGTGCCGATGCCGAAGATGTGGGTCATCGGCAGGAAGGCGTAGACGCGGTCGCGCGCGTCGAGCGCGCGCACCGCCGCCGACACGCGGCCGAAGTGCAGCAGCCCGCGGTGCGACACCATCACGCCCTTGGGCGTGCCCGAGGTGCCCGAGGTGAAGATGATCGCGGCGGCATCGGCCAGCGCCGGGTCGGGCTCGGTGCGGGCCTCGGCGCGCGCGGCGGTGAACATCACGCCGGGCAGCGTGGCCGGCACGGCCGACGCGCGCTGCGCGTGCGTGCGCGCCGCGTCGGACGCATCGGTGGTGAAGCAGCACAGCCGCGCATCCGCGCGCTCGGCAATGGCCGCGATCTCGCCCGGCGACATGCGCGCGTTGACGCCGCACGACCACGCGCCCACGCGGCTGCAGGCCAGCAGCAGCGCGATGTGGGCGGCGCAGTTCTCGGCCACCAGCAGCACGCGGTCGGTCGGCCGCACGCCGGCGGCGAGCAGGTCGTTCGCGGCGGTCTCGACCATGGCCTGCAGTGCGCCATAGGTGGTGGTGCCATCCAGTTCGTGGAGGAACACCGCGTCCGGCGTGCGGGCGGCGCGGTCTTCGAGCAGGTGATGAATGCGGGGGGGCATCGGCTATTCCGCCTCGATGCCCTTGGAGGCGCTGGCCCACAGCTTGCGGTCCGACACGCCCTTGGTCGCCAGCACCTCTGGCGCGCCCGCCCAGACCTCGTAGCCCTGCTCGCGCAGGCGGTGCGCGATGTCTTCGCGCGCCAGCATCTTCTGCGCCGCGGCGTTCACGCGCGCCACCAGCGCCGGGTCCATGCGCGCCGGGCCGTACAGACCGAACCAGCCGCCCACGTCGTAGCCGGGCACGCCCGACTCGATCATGGTCGGCACGTCGGGCAGCATGCGGTTGCGCTGGCGCGAGGTGACGGCCAATGCGCGCAGCTTGCCCGACTGGATGAAGGGCCGCGAGGTGGCGATGATGTCGAACATCATCGGCACGGTGCCGGCCATCACGTCGGCCAGTGCCGGGGCGCTGCCCTTGTAGGGCACGTGCGTGAGCTGCACGCCGCTCATCTTCTCGAGCAGTGCGCCGCTCAGGTGATTGGACGCGCCCACGCCCGCCGAGCCGTAGAACAGCTTGCCGGGCTTGGCCTTGGCATAGGCCAGCAGCTCGCCCACGTTGCGCACCGGCAGGTCGTTGTTGACCACCAGCACGTTGGTGTAGTCGACCAGCGGCGCCAGCGGCGTGAGGTCCTTCATCGGGTCGAAGGGCATGCTGCGCTGCACGTTCGGGTTGATGGTGATGGTCGGGCTCGCGCCGAAGAACAGCATCGCGCCGTCGGGTGGCGCCTTGGCCACGGCGTTGCCGCCGAGCGAGCCGGCGGCGCCGGGCCGGTTGTCCACGATCACCTGCGTGCCCAGCTCCTGGCCCAGCGCGGGCGCGAGCAGGCGCGCGGCGCCGTCGACCGGCCCGCCGGCCGAATAGCCGACCACCAGCTTGATGAGCGGCGGCAGCGGCTGCTGCGCGAAGGCGCGGTGCGGCAGTGCGGCCAGCGCCGCGCCGCCCGCCAGCGCGGCCATGAGTTGGCGACGCGAAAAGAGGTCGAGGGATTGCATGAGCGTTGTCTCCAGTTGTGTATGTCTTTGGCGGCTCACATCGCTCAGGCCGGCAAGTCCAAAACTTGCCGCGCGAGGATGTTGCGCTGGATCTCGTTCGTGCCGCCGTAGATCATGGCGGCCGTCGAACCAATGAGCGGCGAGAGCACGTTGAAGCTCTGGCCGTCGAGCACCTGGTCGCCCGCGACCGCGCCCTGCTCTTCGCCGGCCTCGACCAGCAGCGCACCGATGCGGTGGTAGGTCTCGCTGGCCCAGATCTTCAGCAGCGACACCGAGGCCGGCAAGGGCTTGCCCGCGCGCACGATGTCGGCAAAGCCCGTGTAGGCGGCCGACAGGTCGAGCACATCGAGCCGCAGCGCCGCGAAGCGCTGCGCGAACACCGGGTCGGCGAACAGCCGCCGTGCCTGCCCGAGCCGTGCCAGCTGGCCCAGCGCGTACTGCGACTGCTTGGGGCTGCCCAGGAAGATGCGCTCGAAGCCCAGCAGCGCCTTCGCGATCGTCCAGCCGCCGTGCAGCCGGCCCACGAGGTTGTCGGCCGGCACGCGCACGTTGTCGAAGAACACCTCGCAGAACTCGGGCTCGCCCGCCAGCGTGTGGATGGGCCGCACGGTGACGCCCGGCGTGCGCAGGTCACACAGCAGGAAGCTGATGCCCTCCTGCTTGCGCGCGCCCTTGTCGGTGCGCACGAGCATGAAGATGTGGTTGGCGTCCTGTGCGAGCGTGGTCCAGATCTTCTGGCCGTTGACGACGAAGTGATCGCCCTGCGCGTCGCGCCCCGCCACCGCCTCCGTGCGCAGGCCGGCCAGGTCGGAGCCGGCATTGGGCTCCGAGTAGCCCTGGCACCACACGTGCTCGCCGCTGAGGATGCGCGGCAGGAAGCGCTGCTGCTGTTCGGGCGTGCCGTGCTGGATCAGCAGCGGGCCGATCATCACGATGCCCTGGTCGGGCGCGCGCGCCACGCCGTGCTGCTCCAGCTCCTCGATCCACGCGATGAGCTTTTCCGCCGGCAGGCCCATGCCGCCGTGCGACTGCGGCCAGGCCGGCGCGATCCAGCCCTGCGCCGAGAGCGTGAGGTACCACTCGCGCACCTCGCTCCAGCGCGCGCGGTGCGACAGGTAGCGCAGGTGCGCCGGATAGCGCTGCTGCAAAAAGCCGCGCACCATGCGGCGGAACTCGGCCTCGGGCACCGTGGACCAGTCGGTGGTGCGTGCCAGGAACTCGCCATTCCAGGCTACAGCACTGCTTGAAGCAGCCTCGGCCTCGCCGGTCAGCGCGGCATGGCGGCGCTGGTGCGCCGTGGCATTGCCCAGCCACGCCGACAGGCACAGCACGCGCTTGTAGAACAGGCTCAGGTCGCACTCCTGCGTGTAGCCGATGGCCCCATGCAGCTGCACCGCCGCGCGCGACGCCTGCAGCGCAGCAGCGGTGCAACGCGCGTTGACGCGGCTGGCCTCGGCTTCGAGCCGGTCAGAAGGCAAGGTGCCGTCGCTTGCCAGCGCGAGCACCTCGTTGAGCGTGGCCTGCGCCACCTCGAGGTGGATGAACATGTCGACGCTGCGGTGTTGCAGCGCCTGGAAGCTGCCGATGGCCTTGCCGAACTGCGAACGCGTGCGCAGGTAGGCCAGCGTCTGCGCGAGCATCGCCTGCCCCGCGCCCAGCAGTTCGGCCGCCTGCAAGATTTGCCCCGCTGCGAGCGCCTGGCGCAGCGCCTCCTGCGCGGCGGGCCCGCTGGCCAGCACGGCGTCGGCCGGCAGCACGACCTCTTCGAAGCGAAGGTTGGCGGCCTGGCTGCCGTCGACCAGCGGCACGATCGTCTCGCTCACGCCCTCTGTGCCGCGCGGCACCCACAGCAACACGGCGTCGTCCTCGCCGCGCGCCGACACCAGCCAGCCGCTGGCGGCGCCGCCGGGCAGCACCATGAGCTTGTCGCCTTGCAGCAGCACGCCGCCCCCATGACCGGACCGCGCCTCGCAGCCGCAGGCCAGCGGCACGGCGCTGAGGTCGCCCGCGCTTTCCTGCCACGCCAGCGCGGGCAGGCTGCGGCCCGCCACCAGCTCGGCCAGCAGGGCACGCGCCGCGGGCGTGTCGAGCCGCGCCAGCAGTAGCGCGCTCAGGCCCGCCACCGCCAGCAGCGGCTCGGGCGTCGCGTGCTCGCCGGCCGCGCGCAGGATTTCCGCAGCGCCGTCGAGCCCCAGTGCGAGGCCGCCGGCCGCTTCGGGCGCCAGCATGCCGGGCCAGCCGAGCGCGGCGATCTCGCCCCAGCCGTTGGCCTCGTCGGCCTCCGGCTGCTCGGTGCGGGCGCGGCGTCGCGCGGTGGCGCCGCTGCGGGTGAAGTAGTCGAGCGCCGCTTCTCGCACGGCCAGGAGTGAGTCGGAATCCATCGCGCTGTCTGCCTTTTCTTTTCCGTTGCAATGACGAGTCGCAGCGTGCCCGAAGACCTCGCCGGCGGGCATTCGCGATTGCGGAAGGGAGGGTTTCGCAATCACTGAGCGCCTGCGGGCGCGCGCGGGGATAGATTTGCGGCCATGACAAAGATCAAGAAATCCCTGCACACCGACCTCGGCCACAGCACGCCCGACAAGATCACCGTGCGCGGGCGCGACCTGCCCTCGGAAATCCTCGGCCACCTCAACCTGGGCGACATGGCCTTCCTGGAGCTGACGGGCCGCATTCCCACGCCGCAGGAGTCCGTGACCTTCAACGCCATCGTCGTCACGCTGGTGGAGCACGGCGTCACGCCGAGCGCGCTGGCCGCGCGGCTCACCTACGCTGGCGCACCCGAAGCCCTGCAGGCCGCCGTGGCCGCCGGCCTGTGCGGGCTGGGCACCGTGTTCGTAGGCAGCACCGAGGGCGCCGCGAAGATGCTGTACGAGGCCATTCCCTTCGGCGAAAAGCCGACGCGTCCGCTGGCCGACATGGCGAAGGACATCGTGGCCGACCACCGCGCGCGCAAGATCATCGTGCCGGGGCTGGGCCATCCGCTGCACAAGCCGATCGATCCGCGCACGCCGCGCCTGTTCCAGATCGCGGCCGAGAACGGCCTGTCGAGTCACTACGTCGCGCTGATGCAGGCCGTGCAGGAAGAGGCCGAGCGCGTGTCGGGCAAGTCGCTGCCGATCAATGCCACGGGCGCCATCGGCGCGATTGCGGCCGAATTCGGCTTTCCGTGGAAGATCATCCGCGGCTTCGGCGTGATGGCGCGCGCCATCGGCCTCGTGGGCCACATCCTCGAGGAGATCGACGACCCGATGGCCATCGAGATCTGGCAACGCGTCGAAAAGGAAGCGGGCGGCCCCCGCCAGGACTGAACACGATGATCGCTACCGACAACCGTTTCCCCGACATCCGCGACGCCGTGCGCGACCTGTGCGCGCAGTTTCCCAACGAGTACTTCCGCAAGGTCGACGAGGCGCGCGCCTACCCCGCCGAATTCGTCGACGCACTCACCCAAGCCGGCTGGATGGCCGCGCTGATTCCGCAGGAATACGGCGGCTCGGGCCTGGGCCTGACCGAAGCCTCGGTGATCATGGAAGAGATCAACCGCTGCGGCGGCAACTCGGGCGCCTGCCACGGCCAGATGTACAACATGGGCACGCTGCTGCGCCACGGCAGCGAGGCGCAAAAGCGCCAGTACCTGCCGAAGATCGCCAGCGGCGAACTGCGCCTGCAATCGATGGGCGTGACCGAGCCGACCACCGGCACCGACACCACGAAGATCAAGACCACCGCCGTGAAGAAGGGCGACCGCTATGTGGTCAACGGGCAGAAGGTGTGGATCTCGCGCATCCAGCATTCGGACCTGATGATTTTGCTGGCGCGCACCACGCCGCTGGCGGACGTGAAGAAGAAGTCGGAAGGCATGTCGATCTTCATCGTCGACCTGCGCGAAGCCATCGGCAAGGGCATGACGGTGCGCCCCATCCTCAACATGGTGAACCACGAGACCAACGAGCTGTTCTTCGAGAACCTCGAGATCCCGGCGGAGAACCTCATCGGCGAGGAAGGCCAGGGCTTCAAGTACATCCTCGACGGCCTGAACGCCGAGCGCACGCTGATCGCGGCCGAGTGCATCGGCGACGGCTACTGGTTCATCGACAAGGTCACGGCCTACACGAAGGACCGCGTGGTGTTCGGCCGCCCCATCGGGCAGAACCAGGGCGTGCAGTTCCCGATTGCCGAAGCCTTCATCGAGACCGAGGCCGCGAACCTGATGCGCTACGAGGCCTGCCGCCTGTTCGACGCGCGCCAGCCCTGCGGCGCGCAGGCCAACATGGCGAAGTACCTCGCGGCCAAGGCGAGCTGGGAGGCGGCCAACGCCTGCCTGCAGTTCCACGGCGGCTTCGGCTTTGCGTGCGAATACGACATCGAACGCAAGTTCCGCGAGACGCGGCTGTACCAGGTGGCGCCGATCTCGACCAACCTCATCCTGAGCTACGTCGCCGAACACATGCTCGGCCTGCCCCGTTCGTTCTGAAGGACTTCACATGAACGCCATCGACCACCCCAGCAAGGTGCTCGCGACCTTCGCGGCCGAGCTGAAGTTCGCCGACATTCCCGCGCCCGTGCTGCGCCGCACCGAAGACCTGATGCTCGACTGGCTCGGCTCGGTGCTCGCGGCCCGCACGGCACGGCCGATACGCAGCATCGAGCGCTTCGCGCAGATGATGGGCCCCGCCGACGGCCCGAGCGAAATCCTCACTTCGCGGCGCACCAGCTCCCCGCTGTTCGCAGCGCTGGTCAACGCGGCGGCCTCGCACTACGTGGAGCAGGACGACGTGCACAACGGCTCGGTGTTCCACCCGGCCGCCGTGGTCATCGCACCCGCACTCGCAGTGGCACAGAGCCTCGGCGCCAGCGGCGCGCAGCTGCTGACGGCCGTGGTCGCGGGCTACGAGGTGGGCATCCGCGTCGGCGAGTTCCTGGGCCGGTCGCACTACCGCACCTTCCACACCACGGCGACGGCGGGCACGCTCGCGGCGGCCGCGGCGGTGGGCCGCCTGCTCGAACTGTCGCCGCACCAGATGCTGCATGCCTTCGGCTCGGCCGGCACGCAGTCGGCCGGTGTGTGGGAGTTCCTGCGCGACGCGGCCGACTCGAAGCAGCTGCACTGCGCGCACGCGGCGGCCAGCGGGTTGATGTCGGCCTACCTCGCGCAGGACGGCTTCACGGGCGCGGCGAAGATCCTCGAAGGTGCGCAGGGGCTGGGCGTGGGCATGTCGAGCGACGCCGATCCGGCCAAGCTCACCGACGGCCTGGGCACGCGCTGGACGCTGGCCGAGACCTCGTTCAAGTACCACGCCTCCTGCCGCCACACGCACCCGGCCGCCGACGCGCTGCTGCAGGTGATGGAACAGAACAAGCTCCAACCGGCGGACGTGTCCCGGGTCACGACCCACGTGCACCAGGGCGCCATCGACGTGCTGGGCCGCGTGACGGTGCCCGCCACGGTGCACCAGGGCAAGTTCTCGATGGGCACGGTGCTGGGCCTCATCGCGGTGCACGGTCGCGCGGGCCTGGGCGAGTTCGACCGCGACTTTCTCTCGCCCGAGGTCTCGGCCTTCCGCGAGAAGGTGACGATGGCGCTGGACGACGAAGTCGACACCGCCTACCCCGCGCGCTGGATCGGCAAGGTCAGTGTGCACACGGCCGACGGCCGCACGCTGGCCGGCCGCGTCGACGAGCCCAAGGGCGACCCCGGCAACAGCCTGAGCCGCGCCGAGATCGAGGACAAGATGCAGCGCCTGGCGCACTACGGCGAAGGCGCGACGGCCGACGAAGCGAAGGCGCTGTGCGAGCGCGTCTGGCAGCTGGCCGGCACGGCCCGCGTGGGGCGCTGGCTCGGCTGAGGCCGTTCAGGCGAACAGCCGGCCCTGCCCCGGCGAGCGCGCATCGAGCCCGGCGGTGCGCACGAGGTCCCAGAAGCCCGCGGGCGAACTGGACACCACGGGCACCCGCAGGCGCGCCTCGACCTCGCGCACGGCATCGAGCGTGACGAGGCCGCCGCACGAGATCAGGAGGCCGTCGGCGCCGGGCTGGTCTTCGAACACCTTCAGGCACAGGTCGACCAGCACCTCGGTCGACACCTGGCCCACGGCCTGCACGTCGGAGATGGCCAGGCCTTCGAGCGCGAGCGGTTCGAAGTCGCTCTGTTCGAGGTAGGTGCGCAGCTGCGTGTTGACCTCGTCGATGTAGGCGGTGGCGACGGCCACGCGCCGCACCTTCAGGTGGCGCAGGCCCGCGAGGATGGCGTCGCTCATCGTCGTGCAGGGCAGGCCCGTGGCCTGCGCCATCTCGCGCTTCAATTGGCGGGTGAAGGCAACGCCGCGAAAGAAGCTCAGCGAGGTGCCCATGAGGGAGACGGCGCTCGCGCCCTCTTCCTTCAGCGCCAGCGCCTTGCCGATGACCGAGTCGATCACCTCGGTGTAGCCGCGCGTGGAGATTTCGCCGAGGCCCAGGCCCTTGGCACTGAAGCGGATGCGGTCGCCGTAGAGCAGCGGGCCGTCGACCGGCACGGCGCCGGCTGCGGGCGGAACGATGAGGCCGAGATGGGGCTGTGTCACCTCAGTTCCCCTCCGCCACGATGCGCTGGTCCGTGATGATGCGTTTCCATCGCGTCGTTTCCTCCGCCATGTCCTTGCCCAGCTGGGCCGGCGTGGCGTAGGCGCGCAGCGTGCCTTGGGCGGCGGCGGCCGTGCCCGTCTCGGGCATATCGAGCACGGTCTTCACGGCGGCCGAGAGCTTGTCGACCACGTCGTTGGGCGTGCCCGCCGGTGCGAGCAGGAAGATGCGCGGCGCGACGTCGAAGCCGGGCAGCGCCTCGGCCAGCGGCGCCACGCCTTCGGCGCCTTCGAGCTTGGCGTTGTTCAACAGCGCGAGCGCGCGCAGCTTGCCGGCCTTCGACTGCGCCATCGCGGCGGTGGCGCTCACCACGCCCAGTGGCACCTGGCCGCCGACCACGTCGGGCACGATCTGCGCCGCACCCCGGTACGGCACATGCACCACGAACGCGCTGGTGGATTGCTTGAGCATCTCGAAGCCCAGGTGCTGCACGGTGCCCACGCCCGACGACGCGTAGGAATAGCGGCCCGGATGCGCCTTGAGTTCCTTGACGAGCTCGGCGGGCGTCTTGGCGGGAAAGTCGTTACCCGCGACGATCATCAGCGGCGACACGAAGGCGCCGGCCACGGGCTTGAAGCTGGTCAGCGGATCGATCGCGATCTTCGGCTGCAGCAGCTTGGCGATGAGCAAGGCGCTGTCGCCCATCATCAGCGTGTAGCCGTCGGGCGGTGCCTTGGCGACGAGGTCGGCCGCGATGAGGCCGGTGGCGCCGGTGCGGTTCTCGACCAGCACCTGCTGGCCCAGCACCGCGGGCAGGCGCGCGCTGAGCATGCGCGCCACCGCGTCGACACCGCCGCCGGCCGAGTAGCCGACGACGATGCGGATGGGCTTGTCGGGAAACTTCTGCGCCCACGCGGCGGGTGCGGCGGCCAGCAGGCCGGCCAGGGCCAGGGCGGCCTGCAGGGCATGCCGGCGCGATGGCCGCATGGCGTCTGTTCTTCTGTCGTTCATTTTGTCTCCGTGGTGGTCGGGATGCGCCGGCCGTCTGCGCGGCCTGGGCGTGGTCGGAAGTGTCGTCGGGTGGCGCTCAGGCCTTGCCTTTCCCGTGCGAGGTCGGCAGCTTCGCGAGCTCGCGCACGCGCTCGGCATTGGGCGTGAAGCCCAGCCCCGGCGCTTCGGGCAGCGTGAGCCAGCCCTGGTCGGGCACGGGCAGGCCGTCGAAGATCTGCTTGAGCATCTGCACCGCGACGTAGTGGTACTCGACCAGCCCGCCGTTGGACACGCCCGCGTGCAGGTGCATGTTGTGGAAGGGCCAGGCGCCGCCGTTGTCGATGGGCACGTTGAAGGCCGCGGCCATGCCCGCGATCTTCAGGCACTGCGAATAGCCGCCCGAGATGGTCACGTTGGGCTGCAGCACGTCGGCCGCCTGGTTCACCAGCAGGTCGCGAAAGCGGAAGGCCAGGCCCTCGTTCTGCCCGCAGGCCAGCGGAATGCGCGTGCGTGCGCGCAGCTGGGCCATCTGGCGCACGTCGTTCTGCGTGAGCGGCTCCTCGAAAAAGCTGATGCCGTAGGGCTCGATGCGGTGCGCGAGTTCGGTGGCATGGAACAGGTCGAGGCCGCAGTTGGCGTCGACGTACAGCTTGACGTCGGGGCCCACGGCCTCGCGCACGGCGGCCACGCGGCGCACGTCTTCGGCAATGACCTCGTCGAGCGGGCGCGGCTCGTCGCGGCGCGCCAGCGCGTGGTTGCCCACGGTCATCTTCAGGCGCTGGAAGCCCTGCGACACCCACAGCTTGGCGGCGGCGGCGAGCTGGTCGCGCTCGAAGAAGCCGAAGCCGAAGGTGGCGTACACCGGCACCTTGGCGCGCGCGCCGCCGAACAGGCGCCACAGCGGCTGGCCCAATGCCTTGCCCTTCAAGTCCCACAGCGCGATGTCGAGCGCGGCGATGGCGTGGCTCGCGTAGCCGGTCTGGCCGCGCGGCGAGAGCAGCCAGTAGAGCTTCTCCCACAGGCGCTCGGTGGCCATCGGGTCTTCGCCGATCAGCGCGGGGCCGGCCACTTCGCGCACGGCGGCGGCAATGATCTCTTCTTCAGTGATGGCCGTCATGCCGTGGCCGACGAGGCCGGTGTCGGTTTCGATCTCGGTGAGGCACAGCGACAGCGAGGTCTGCTTGTTCAGGCCGACCACGTCGATGGTCACGGGAATGTTCAGCGGCGTGGCGCTGACGCGGATGATCTTCAAGGGTGTCTCCTTTGGTGTGCCCGCATCTTTGCGCGAGGGCCGCAGGAGAACAATTCGTTTTTGGCGAGTTCGAGCCTTCGCGCGACGCGAAGGCTCGCCGCCCGATGGCCTCAGCTCAGTCGGGACGGCCGAGGTGTTCGAGCACCGAGCGCGCGGCGGCCGTGAGCTCCTGCTGGCGGCGCACGCACAGCAGGTGGCGGCGTAGCGCCCAGGGCGCATCGAGCTTGAGGCAGCGCAGCTTGAGGATCTGCAGCTGCGGCAGGATGGCCGCATAGGGCAGCACGCCGATGCCCACGCCCTGCTCCACCATGCGGCAGACCATGTCGAAGCTGCCCACCTGCATGCGCACCTTGAGCGGCACCTGGGCCTCGAGCGCGGCGGCCAGCAGCACGCGGTGCAGCGCCGTGCCTTCGCGCACCACGATATGGTCGTGACGCAGCACCTCCTGCACGTCGATGCGCTTGCGGCGCGCCAGCGGGTGGTCGCGCGCGACCACCACGGCCAGCTCGTCGGTGCGGTAGGGCAGGCATTCGAGGCCGTCGGCGGGCGTCTGGCCCTCGATCACGCCGATGTCGGCGAGGCCGGCCTGCACGGCCTTCACCACCTCGGTGCTGGCGCGCTCCTGCAGGTCGATCTTGAGCACCGGATGCAGGCGCAGGAACGAACCGATCTGCGCCGGCAAGAACTGCGCGATGGTCGAGGCATTGGCCGTGATGCTGACCACGCCCGCCACGCCGTTCTGGAAATCGTCGAGCTCGGCGCCGAGCCGGTCCATGGCCGAGAGCACGGCGCGCGCATGCAGGAGAAGCCCATGGCCGGCCGAGGTGAGCGTGACGCCGCGCGCATGGCGCACCAGCAGCGGCAGCCGGGCGCGGGCTTCGAGGTCGGAGATGCGCTTGCTGGCGGCGGCCAGCGCGATGTGGCAGCGCTTGGCGCCTTCGCTGATGCTGCCGTGGTCGGACACGGCCACGAACAGGCGCAGCGATTTCAGGTCGGCGGACATGGCCCGTCGTGCCTCAGACCAGGGTGAGGTGGTCGAACAGCTCGCGCGCGGAGGCCGGCAACTGCTCGCGGTTGCGCGCGATGAGCTTGAGCTCGCGTTCGGCCCATGCGTCGCTGAGCGCCACGGTCGAGATGCGCATGGCCATCGACAGCCGGTGCGCCGACGACGACGGCAGCACGCCGACGCCCACGCCCGCTTCGATCATCAGGCAGATGGCCTCGAAGCTGCTCACCTGGATGCGCGGGTTGAAGCCACGCCCCGCGAGTTCGGCGCGGCGCTGCAGAAAGCGGTGGATCGCGCTGCCGTGGTGCAGGCCCACGTGCTGCTCATCGAGCGTGTCGGCAAAGGCCACCGACGACGCGCCCGCCAGCGGGTGCGTGGGCGGCACCACCAGCACGAGTTGGTTGCGCCCGAACGGGCGCGCATCGAACTCGCCGGTGTGCACGTCGCCCGCGAGGATGCCGATGTCGGCCTCGCCGTCGGCCACGGCGCGCACGATTTCTTCGCTCAGGTATTCGCGCAGGTCGACCTGCACGGCTGGATGCTGCGTGAGAAAACCCGCGAGCTTCTGCGGCAGGTACTCGGTGATCGAGGTGGTGTTGGCGAACACGCGCACATGGCCCTTGATGCCCTTGCCGAAGTCCTGCATGTCGCAGCGCAGGTGCTCCATCTGCTGCATCACGCGCTTGGCGTGGTACAGCACCGCCTGCCCTGCCGCTGTGAGGCTCACACCCTGCGCACTGCGGTGCAGCAGCTTGCCGCCCACCGCCTCTTCCATCTGCTTGATGCGCGTGGACGCGGCGGCCAGCGAGATGCAGGCCTTCTCGGCGCCGCGCGTGAGGCTGCGCGCGTCCGCCACGTAGACGAACAGTTTCAGGTCGAACAGGTCGAAGTGCAGGTTCACCGGGCAGGCACGAAGGAAGCGGGAGGAACGCGCATTGTCCGGCGAACGGCGTCGCCTGCAGCCGCTTGCGGGTTTGTCCTCATGCCCTCATGTCTTCAGACCGGGTCCCAGCTGAACACGTCGGCCGAGCGGTCCAGCGGGAAGAAACTGGCGCGCATCGCGGGCATGGCGTGCTCGGCGATGCTCTCGGGCGTCCAGCCTTCGGAGCGGTGTATGGAGCGCACCGGGCGCGGCTGGCTGATGAGCGAGATCTCGTTGTTGCGCACCGAGAAGATCTGCCCGTTCACGGCCGCCGCCGCATCGCTCGCCAGGTACACCGCGAGCGGCGCCACCTTGGCGGGCGTCATCTGCTTGATCTTGTCGACGCGGGCGCGCTGCTCGTCGGTGTCGGTGGGAATGGCGCCGATCATGCGGCTCCAGGCGAAGGGCGCGATGCAGTTGGAGCGCACGTTGAACTTGAGCATGTCCAGCGCGATGGACTTCGACAGCGCCGCGATGCCGAGCTTGGCCGCCGCGTAGTTGGCCTGGCCGAAGTTGCCGATCAGGCCCGAGGTGGAGGTCATGTGCACCAGCGCGCCCGAATTCTGTTCCTTGAAGTGCGTCGCGGCCGCGCGGCTCACGAAGTAGGCGCCGTACAGGTGCACCTTGATCACCGCGTCCCACTCGTCGACCGACATCTTGTGGAAGAACCGGTCGCGCAGGATGCCCGCGTTGTTCACCACCGCATCGATGCGCCCGAAGCTGTCGACCGCACATTCCACGATGCGCCCGGCGCTCGCGGCATCGGCCACGCTGTCGGTGTTGGGCACCGCCTCGCCACCTGCCGCGCGGATTTCCTCGACCACCTGCTGCGCCGGCCCGGCACTGCCGCCCGCCCCATCGAGCCCCGCGCCGATGTCGTTGACCACCACCTTCGCGCCATGCCGCGCCATCGCGAGCGCAATGTCGCGCCCGATGCCGCCGCCCGCGCCGGTGACGACGATCACTTTGCCTTCAACCATGTGTCTTGCCTCTGCTTCGGATGTTCGTTCGCCCGCGAGTTCGCGGGGGAATTTCAGAATGCCACAGGGGGCCGCCTGCGAGTTCAGGAATTCCGAAGAGGGGCTTAAGCGGCGGCAGCGCGCGACCGCCCGCGGGTGGCCGTTACTGCCGCGCCGTACGGATGTTCGCCGGCAGCGCCTGCGGCCAGCTCGTGCGGAACGGGTTGATGTCCAGCCCGCCGCGCCGCGTGTAGCGCGCATACACCGCGAGCTTGGTCGGCTGGCACTGGCGCCAGATGTCCGTGAACATGCGTTCGGCGCAGGGCTCGTGGAATTCGTTGTGGTTGCGAAAGCTCACGATGTACGCCAGCAGGCCGGCCTGGTCGATGGGCGGGCCGCTGTAGCGGATCTGCACGCTGCCCCAGTCGGGCTGGCCGGTGACGAGGCAGTTGCTCTTCAGAAGCCGGCTGGTGAGGGTCTCGTTCACGTGCACCTGCGTCGTGTCGCTGCTCAGCAGCTCGGGCGCGGGCTGGTAGTGGGTGCATTCGATGTCGAGGCGGTCGAGGTCCAGGCCGTCGATCTCGTGCACGGGCTCGCGGTCGAACAGGTCGGGCGTGAGCAGCTTCACGCCGATGCCGGCCGACTGGTCGCTGCCGCGCCATGCGGCTTCGGAGAGGTCGGTGCGCAGGTGCTCGCGCACGGCATCGATGCTGGCGAAGGTGCTGTTGTTGAAGCTGTTGAGGTACAGCTTGAACGACTTGCTCTCGATGATGTTGGGCGTTTCGCAGGGAATGGTGAAGTGCGCGATGGCCACCTGCGGCTTGCCGCGCGGGTTCAGCCAGCTCAGCTCGAACGCGGTCCAGAGGTCGGCGCCGAAGAAAGGCAAGGCGCCGGCCTGGATGCCCATGGCTTCGCGCTGCGTGGTGCGTGCGATGGGGAACAGCAGCGACGGGTCGTAGGTGTCGGCGTAGGCCGAGGCGCGGCCGAGCTGCGACTGTTCGGGGGTGTTGGGGTTCGTGTTGGGGTTGGTCGGGTCGTGGCTCATGGGGCGGTTCCGGCATCCGCCGCGTGTGCGAACGGAGCGATGTGGTGGGCGAGGATCGTGCAGACCTCGGGCGGCAGGTCGTGGCCCATGCCGGGCACGGCGATGAAGGTCGCCCCAGGAATGCGCTGCGCCGAATCGCGGCCGCAGGCGATGGGCACGAGCGCGTCGGCGTCGCCGTGCAGCACCAGCGTCGGGCGCTGGATGCGCGCCAGCACCTGCGGGCGGTCGTCGTCGGCGCCGATGGCGAGCATCTGGCGCATCAGGCCGGCCGGGTGGTAGGCGCGGCGCATGCTGAAGGTGAGGCGCGTGGCCAGTTGCTCGTCGGTCTGCGGGTAGGCCGGGCTCTGGATGAGCCGCAGCAGCTTGATGCTGTGCGCGACCAGCGCGGCCTCGTCGTGGCTGCGCGGGCGCCGCATGAGCATGGCCCCGACCTCGCGGCGCGGGCCCGGCAGGCCGCGCGCGCCGCTGGAGCTCATGATGCTCACGAGGCTGGCAGTGCGCTCGGGCGCGGTGGCGGCGATGCGCTGGGCGATCATGCCGCCCATCGAGGCGCCGACGATGTGGGCGCGGGCAATGCCCAGCGCGTCGAGCACGCCGAGCGAATCGAGCGCCATGTCCTGCAGCGTGTAGGCGCTGCGCACCTTCAGTCCGATGCGGTGGCGGATGGTTTCCCACACGAGGTTGCCGATGCCGAGGTGGTCAAAGCCCTGGCTCAGGCCGATGTCGCGGTTGTCGTGGCGCACCACGCGAAAGCCCGCATCGACCAGCTGCTGCACGAAGCCGTCGGGCCACGCGACCAGCTGCATGCCCAGCCCCATGATCAGCAGGATGACGGGGCGCCCTTCGCCGCCGGTGTCGTCGACTTCGATCTGCAGGCCGTTGGCGGTGACTTTCATCGGGTCCTTGTTTTTCTTTTTACTTGAACTCGCGCTCGCGCAGCCACTTGGTGGCGACCCATTTCTCGCCCGCGAGCACCGGCGCGCCGCCGTGCAGCGTGCGGGTGGCGGGGTCGGGCCGGTCGTAGCTGAAGAAGACGCCGGTGCCACGCACCGGGGCCACTTCGAGCCCGATGTCGGGGAAGGTGGTGGCGCCGCCCTGCTCGGGCTCCTGCAGGTACATCACGAGCGTGGCCACGCGCTGGCCGCCGCGCTTGAGGATGGTGGGCGTGCCGGGCTCGTGCGGGTCGAAGTAGTCGTAGTGCGGGCGGTACTGCGCGCCGGGCGCGTAGCGCAGGATCTGCAGGCCCTCGCCGTACTCGAGCGGCCAGCGCAGCAGCATGGCCAGGCGCTGTTCGAGGCGCGCGACGATCTCGTTCTCGCCGCGCTCGAAGAACATGCCGTCGCTGGTGCGGTCGACGTTGAGCACCTCGCCGCCGGTGCGGGTCTCGACGGTGAGCGATCGCGCCAGCCGCACGCGCGCGGCGGCGATCAGGCCTTCGCATTCCTCGACCGACAGCAGGTTGCCGAACACCACGACGCGCGGATGCCGCACGGTCTGCAGCACCTGCACGCGGCGGTCGCCGGCGTCGAGGTACAGCGGCGCGCCGTCCAGGTCGGGGCCGGGCATCTCGGTGCGGGTCGGCGCCAGGGCCGCCTCGACATCGGGGAAACCGGCCTCCAGCTGGGCCAACGCGAGGTCGGTGGCGGCATCCTGCCAGCCGGCCGCCCGCATCGACATGCGCAACGCGGGCACCGAATGGCCGGCCGCGAGCTGGGCCACCAGCCATTCGCGCAGTTCCGGACTGATCGCTTGGGACATGTCAGTGCTCCTCCACTCTGCAATGAGACCCGCAACACATGACTCCACGCAGTTCTTCGCCAGAAACACCGCGGAACCGGCTTTGCCGGGCCGCTGGTGTTGCCCCCTGGAAGGGGGTTGGCGAAGCGACACGAAGTGCGCGCAGCCTGGGGGTCATGCTAGCTTTCTTCTGAACACCAGCCTTTCGGCTGTCGACACATCGGCGTCGAAACCATAACCCTCGAGGTCGAATTTTTCCAGCGCCTTGGGCGTGGCCGCCTGGTGCAGCACGGCCCAGCGCGCCAGCAGGCCGCGGGCGCGCTTGGCGAAGAAGCTCACGATCTTGTACTTGTCGCCCTTCCACTCCTGGAACACGCATTCGACCACGCGCGCCTTGAGCACCTTCTGGTCGACCGACTTGAAGTACTCCTGCGAGGCGACGTTGATGACGACCGGCGTGCGGTCGGCCGCCAGGCGCTCGTTCAGGTGCTCGGCGATGCGCGAGCCCCAGAAGGCGTACAGGTCCTTGCCGTGGCGGTTGGCCAGCGCGGTGCCCATTTCGAGCCGGTAGGGCTGCAGGCGGTCCAGCGGGCGCAGCAGGCCGTACAGGCCGCTCAGGATGCCCACATGGTCCTGGGCCCAGGCAAGCTGGGCGGGCGTGAGGCTGCGGGCGTCGAAACCGCCGTAGACGTCGCCGTCGAAGGCGAAGGCGGCCTGGCGGGCGTTCTTGTCGGTGCTCTTGGACGACCAGGCGGCGTAGCGGGCCACGTTGAGGGCCGAGAGCTTGTCCGACAGGTGCATCAGCTCGGCGATGTCCTGGGGCGACTTCTCGCGCAAGAGCTTGATGAGTTCGACCGAGGGGCCGCGCGGGGCTTCGAAATGGGGTTGGGTGGCGGGGGTTTCGGAGGGGACGGGGGTGTCGTAGTCGAGCGACTTCGCGGGGGAAAGCAGGAACAGCATCAGTCGATTATGTGGGGCTGGGGTTTCCCCGGGCCGCCCCGGTAAAATCCCGGGCAATCCCACCCTGTCACCAACGGCACCCGAGGGTGCCGTTTTGCATTCCCCATGAGCGAACCTACCTCCCAGCCCGGCCTCGAGAGCCTGTCCAAATCGTTCGAACCCGCCGCCATCGAGGCGCACTGGGGCCCGGAATGGGAGCAGCGCGGCTACGCCAAGGCGGGCTTCCGCGGCACGCAGCAGCCCAAGGAAGGCGCCGAGTCGTTCGCGATCCAGCTGCCGCCGCCCAACGTCACGGGCACGCTGCACATGGGCCATGCGTTCAACCAGACGATCATGGACAGCCTCACGCGCTACCACCGCATGAAGGGCGCCAACACGCTGTGGGTGCCGGGCACCGACCACGCGGGCATCGCCACCCAGATCGTGGTGGAGCGCCAGCTGCAGGAACAGAAGGTCAGCCGCCACGACCTGGGCCGCAAGAATTTCGTGGCGCGCGTGTGGGAGTGGAAGGAAAAGTCGGGCAGCACCATCACCGAGCAGATGCGCCGCATGGGCGACACGGTCGACTGGAGCCGCGAGTACTTCACGATGGACGACGACCTCTCGAAGGTGGTCACGCACACCTTCGTGAAGCTGTATGAGGAGGGCCTGATCTACCGCGGCAAGCGCCTGGGCAACTGGGACCCGGTGCTCAAGACCTCGGTGAGCGACCTGGAAGTCGAGAGCGAGGAAGAAGACGGCTCGCTCTGGCACATCGCCTACCCGCTGGAAGACGGCAGCGGCACGCTCACGGTGGCCACCACGCGCCCCGAGACCATGCTCGGCGACACGGCCGTGATGGTCCACCCCGAAGACGAGCGCTACAAGCACCTGATCGGCCAGCGCGTGAAGCTGCCGCTGGTGGACCGGCTGATTCCCATCATTGCCGACGACTACGTCGACAAGGAATTCGGCACCGGCGTGGTCAAGGTGACGCCCGCGCACGACTACAACGACTATGCCGTGGGCCAGCGTCACAAGCTCGAGGTGATCGGCATCCTGACGCTGGACGCGACCATCAACGACAACGCGCCTGAAAAATACCGCGGCATGGACCGCTTCGTGGCGCGCAAGGCCATCGTGGCCGACCTGGAGGCGCTCGGCCTGCTGGTCGAGGTGAAGAAGCACCGCCTCATGGTGCCGCGCTGCGCGCGCTCGGGCGCCGTCGTCGAGCCCATGCTCACCGACCAGTGGTACGTGGCCATGACGCGCCCCGGTGCCGACGGCCAGTCGATCGCGCAGAAGGCCATCGACGTCGTGAAGTCGGGCGAAGTGCGCTTCGTGCCCGAGAACTGGGTCAACACCTACAACCACTGGATGGAGAACATCCAGGACTGGACGATTTCGCGCCAGCTCTGGTGGGGCCACCAGATTCCCGCCTGGTACGACGAAGACGGCAAGGTGTACGTGGCCGAGACCGAAGCCGAGGCGCAGGCCAAGGCACCGGGCAAGACGCTCACGCGCGACGAAGACGTGCTCGACACCTGGTACTCGTCGGCGCTGGTGCCCTTCTCGTCGCTGGGCTGGCCCGAGAAGACGCAGGACCTGGCGCTGTACCTGCCTTCGACCGTGCTCGTGACGGGCTACGACATCATCTTCTTCTGGGTCGCCCGGATGATCATGATGACCAAGCACTTCATGGGCACTGTGCCGTTCAAGGACGTGTACATCCACGGCCTGGTGCGCGACGCCCAGGGCAAGAAGATGAGCAAGTCGGAAGGCAACGTGCTCGACCCGGTCGACCTGATCGACGGCATCGAGCTGCCCGCGCTGCTCGACAAGCGCACCCAAGGCCTGCGCAAGCCCGAGACCGCACCGGCGGTGCGCAAGAACACGCAGAAGGAATTCCCGGAGGGCATTCCGGCCTTCGGCGCCGATGCGCTGCGCTTCACCTTCGCTTCGCTGGCTTCGCTCGGCCGCAGCATCAACTTCGACTCGAAGCGCTGCGAGGGCTATCGCAACTTCTGCAACAAGCTGTGGAACGCCACGCGCTTCGTGCTGATGAACTGCGAAGGCCAGGACTGCGGCCTGCTGGAGCACACCAAGGAAGACTGCCAGGTCGGCGGCAAGGCGCACGGCTACCTGAAGTTCAGCCGCGCCGACTTCTGGATCGTCTCGCAGCTGCAGCGCGTCGAGGCCGAAGTGGCCAAGGGCTTCGAGGAATACCGCCTGGACAACGTGGCCAACGCGATCTACCAGTTCGCCTGGGACGAGTTCTGCGACTGGTACCTCGAGATCGCCAAGGTGCAGATCCAGACCGGCGACGACGCGCAAAAGCGCGCCACGCGCCGCACGCTGATCCGCGTGCTCGAGGCGCTGCTGCGCCTGGCGCACCCGATCATTCCGTTCATCACCGAAGAGCTGTGGCAGAAGGTGTCGAAGGTCGCGGGCCGCGAAGGCGCGTCGATCATGATCGCGGCCTACCCGCAGAGCCAGCCGGAGAAGATCGACGAAGCCGCCGAGGCGCATGTGGCGCGCCTGAAGGCGCTGGTCGACGCCTGCCGCACGCTGCGCGGCGAGATGAACGTGTCGCCCGCCACGCGCCTGCCGCTGTACGCGGTGGCCGACGACGCCGAGGGCGCGGCCTTCCTGCGCGACGCGGCCCCGGTGCTGCAGGCGCTGGCCAAGCTCAAGGAAGTGAAGGTGTTCGACGACGAGGCCTCGTGGCAGGCTGCCGCCGAAGCGGCGCCCGTGGCGGTGGTGGGCGCGGCGCGCCTGTGCCTGCACATGGAGATCGACAAGGCGGCCGAGAAGCTGCGCATCGGCAAGGAAATTGCACGCATCGAGGGCGAGATCGCCAAGGTGCACGGCAAGCTCGGCAACGAGGCCTTCGTGGCCAAGGCGCCGCCCGCCGTGATCGAACAGGAGCGCACGCGCCTGGTCGATTTCACCGCCACGCTGGAGCGCCTGCGCGACCAGCTTGTGCGCCTCGGCTGACAGACGCGGCCCGGGTGGGGGACTAGGATTTGGTCATCGGCTTCGCGCTGTCACCATCCTCATCCCTCTCCTTTTTCCTGCATCCAACGACACTGAACTGCCCATGTCCACTTCTTCCCCGACGCGCATCCGCAAGGCCGTATTCCCTGTTGCAGGCTTCGGCACCCGCTTTCTGCCGGCCACCAAGGCCCAGCCGAAGGAAATGCTGCCAGTCGTCGACAAGCCGCTGATCCAGTACGCCGTCGAAGAAGCCTATGCCGCGGGCATCCGCGACATGATTTTTGTGACCGGGCGCAACAAGCGCGCGATCGAAGACCACTACGACACCGCCTACGAGCTCGAAAGCCAGCTCGAAGCCAGCGGCAAGGACGCGCTGCTTGAAATCGCCCGTTCGGTGTCGCCCGACGACATGACCTGCTCGTACGTGCGCCAGCCGCGCATGCTGGGCCTGGGCCACGCCGTGCTGTGTGCCGAGCACCTCGTGGGCAACGAGCCCTTCGCCGTGCTGCTGGCGGACGACCTGATGGTCGGCCCTGTCGGTGGCCAGCCGGTGCTGGCGCAGATGACCGAAGTCTTCGCGCGCCTGGGCGCCTCGGTGCTGGCCGTGCAAGAGGTGCCTCTGGAGCACGTCAAGCGCTACGGCATCGTGGCCGGCGAGAACGTGGAAGACGGCCTCGTGAAAGTCAACCGCATGGTCGAGAAGCCCAAGCCCGAAGACGCGCCCTCGCGCCTGGGCGTGGCCGGCCGCTACATCCTCACGCCCGGCGTGTTCGACGAGATCCGCAACCAGCCCAAGGGCGCGGGCGGCGAGATCCAGCTGACCGACGGCATCGCCGCGCTGATGAAGAAGGAATCGGTCTACGCCTACTCGTACAAGGGCATCCGCTACGACTGCGGCAGCAAGGAAGGCTTCCTGCAGGCCTCGGTGGAGCTGGCGCTGGCGCACCCTGAAGTGGGCGCGCAGTTCCGCGAGTACCTCAAGAGCCTGAAGCTCTGAGGGCGCTGCAAAGCGCTGAAAACAAAAGGGGCCGCGAGGCCCCTTTTTCTTTTGCCGGTTGCCGACGCTAGCGCCGCTTCAGCACGTGGATGAAGTCGCTGCCCACGGTCTCCTGCGCCACCAGTTCGTTGCCGGTCTGGCGCGCAAAGGCCTGAAAGTCGCGCACCGAGCCCGGGTCGGTCGACACCACCTTCAGCAGCTGGCCGCTCGCCATGTCGTTGAGCGATTTTTTCGCCTTCAGGATCGGCAGCGGGCAGTTGAGGCCGCGCGTGTCGATTTCGCGGTCAACTTGCATTGCCAGGCTCCGGCGGCAGGTTCAGGCCGCGGCGACGCTCTTCGTTCTCGGCCGCAGTGAAGAACACCGGCTCGTGGCCGCGCGTGCGCAGCCAGTCGGCCAGCGCATAGCCGGTGCCGGCGGGCCAGCAACGCAGGTCGGGCAGGTCGTAGAGGCGGTAGTCCACCAGCTCGGGCGAGAGCTTCACCTCGCCGTCGGCCACCACGTGGTACGCGATGATGATCTGGTTCATGCGCTGGAAGTCGTAGGCCCCGACGAGCTTGGCGGCGCTGACGTCCAGGTTGGTTTCTTCCTTGACCTCGCGCGCGATGCCCTCCTCGGGCGTCTCGCCGGCCTCCATGAAGCCGGTGATGAGCGCGAACATCTTGCCCGGCCAGGCCGCATTGCGCGCCAGCAGCACCTGGCCGCGGTACTCGACGATGGCCGCCAGCACGGGCGTGGGGTTGTTCCAGTGCGTGTGGCCGCAGTTGGGGCAGCGCAGGCGCTCCTTGGGACCGCCGTCTTCCATCAACGCGATCCATTCGAGCGGGGTGGCGCAGGCCTGGCAGAACTTGGGGTGGGGCATGGGAAGTCTCTGTTCTTTTTCTCGGGCGTG
>NZ_JBXAIT010000008.1:0-287769 GCF_058796495.1 Variovorax sp. GW823-FHT04B03 | reverse complement strand
GCAGCGAAATCAAGGAGGAGGCCGAAGGCCGGGGGACATTCGCGGAGGGAAGTACCCGGTGGCCTGTGCACGCGCCCCGAACAACAGCCGTCAGCGCCGCAACAACGCCTGCCGCAGCAACCGCGCCGCCCGGTTGCGAATGCGCCCCTGCATCTCGCGCATGCTGGTGCGCGGCGCCACGCGGGCGGTGGCGCAGGCCCACAGGAAGTCGTGCAGGATCGGCGTGTCGTCCACCGTCTCGGTGCTGCCGTACTTGTGAAACTCGGGGTGCCACTGGGTCGCCGCGATGTAGCCGCGCCCCTTCTCGGGCCGGCGGCGAATCGCCTCGGGCACGCGGTCGGGCAGACTCCAGGCCTCGATCTCGAAGCCGGGCGCGAGCCCCTTGATGCCCTGGTGGTGGATGCTGTTGACGCGCGCCGTGCGCACCTCGGGGTACAGCTTCGCCAGGCGCGTGCCTTCGACGATCTCGATCTGATGGAAGTTCTGGTCGTAGGTCACCGGGTCGCGGTGGCGCACCGTCTCGGGGTGGCCGTGCTGCTCCTCGATGTCCTGGTAGAGCGTGCCGCCGAAGGCCACGTTGATCAGCTGCAGGCCCCGGCACACGCCGAAGATCGGCTTGCCGGCCTGCTCGAAGGCCTCGACCAGCGCGAGGTCGTACAGGTCGCGGATCTGGTCGCCGATCCACGCGTCTTTCAGGGGCTCCTCGCCGTAGCTGCCGGGCCAGACATCGGCGCCGCCGTGCATCACCACGCCGTCGAGCCACTCGGCGTAGTGCGACAGCTTGGTGTCGCCGCGCGCCGTCTCGCCCGTGGGGCAGGGCACCATCACCACCATCGCACCGGCCGACATGAGCCAGTGGGCGATCGATTGTTCGACGTACTGCAGCGTCTTGTTCGTGAAAAGCGAGCGGGCCGGGTCGGCGTGCGAGAAGCAGGCGGACAAGCCGATCTTGAGCCGGGCGGCGACAGGCTGAGACATGTCGATGGGTTCCCTGTGGACAAAGTTCATTGTGCGCCCATCGAACTTCGGTCGTGTGTCAGCCGAACCCCCGAAGTATGCTGTGCGGCGCATCAGGAGACACGCATGAAGACGATCAAGGGGCCGGGCATTTTCCTGGCCCAGTTCGCGGGCGACACGGCCCCGTTCCACTCGCTCGACGCCATCGCCGGATGGGCCGCGGGCCTCGGCTACAAGGGCGTGCAGATCCCCAGCTGGGACACGCGCCTCATCGACCTGAAGCGCGCCGCCGAGAGCAAGACCTACTGCGACGAGATCAAGGGCACGTTGGCGGGCCACGGCCTGGAGATCACCGAGCTCTCGACCCACCTGCAGGGCCAGCTGGTCGCGGTGCACCCAGCCTACGACGCGGGCTTCGACGGCTTTGCGGCGCCCGAGGTGCGCGGCAACCCCGTCGCGCGCCAGCAGTGGGCGGTACAGCAGCTGCACCATGCGGCCAAGGCCTCGGCCAACCTCGGGCTCACGGCGCACGCGACCTTCTCGGGTGCGCTGGCCTGGCCGTACCTGTATTCGTGGCCGCCGCGCCCGGCCGGCCTCATCGAGGAGGCCTTCGACGAACTGGCGCGCCGCTGGCGCCCGATCCTCGATGCCTTCGACGCCGTGGGCGTCGACGTGGGCTACGAGATCCACCCCGGCGAAGACCTGCACGACGGCGTGAGCTACGAGATGTTCCTGGAGCGCGTGGGCAACCACCCGCGCGCCTGCCTGCTGTACGACCCGAGCCACTTCGTGCTGCAGCAGCTCGACTACCTGGCCTACATCGACCACTACCACGAGCGCATCAAGCTCTTCCACGTGAAGGACGCCGAGTTCAACCCGACCGGCAAGCAGGGCGTGTACGGCGGCTTCCAGAGCTGGATCAACCGCGCCGGGCGCTTCCGTTCGCTGGGCGACGGGCAGGTCGACTTCAAGGCCATCTTCTCGAAGATGGCGCAGTACGACTTCCCGGGCTGGGCGGTGCTCGAATGGGAGTGCTGCATCAAGCACCCGGAAGACGGCGCGCGCGAAGGCGCCACCTTCATCCGCGACCACATCATCCGCGTGGCCGACCGCGCCTTCGACGACTTCGCGGCGGGTGGCGCCGATGTCGCGGCGAACCGGCGGATGCTGGGAATCGGCTAGCTGGTCGACCGAATCGCGTCGTCGAGTATTTCCAGGCCGCGATCGATTTCCTCCGGCTTCACGTTCAGCGGCGGCGCGATGCGCCACACCGCGGCCATGCCGCCGACGGCCACGATGTTCATGCTCAGGCCGCGCGCCATGCAGGCGTCGGTGATGGCCCGGCCGCGCTCGGCATCGGGTTCGCGGGTCTCGCGGTCTTTCACCAGTTCCACGCCCTGCAGCAGGCCGTGGCCGCGCACGTCGCCGATCACCTCGTGCCGCGCCTTCAGCGTGGCCAGGCCCCGGCTCAGCCGCTCGCCCATGGCGGCGGCGCGCTGGTTGAGCCCTTCTTCCTCGAGCACGTCGAGCACCGCCAGGCCGACCTCGGCCGGCAGCGGGTCGGACACGTGCGAGGTGACATGCACGAAGCCCTTCTCATGGCAATCTTGTTCGATCGCTTCGCTGGTGACCGTGGCACCGATCGCCAGGCCGCCGCCCAGCGTCTTCGAGACGGTGAGGAAGTCGGGCACCACGCCCGCCTGCTCGAACGCGAAGTTGCTGCCCAGGCGGCCGAAGGCGGTCTGCGCTTCGTCCAGGATGAGCAGCATGCCGCGCTCGCGGCACTTGGCTTGCAGCTTCGGGAAGTAGCCGGTGGGCGGCACGATCACGCCGCCCGAGCTCAGCACCGGCTCGGCAATGAAGGCCGCGAGCGAGCCGCTGGACTGCGCGTCGACCATGTCGAAGCCGACATCGAGGCAGGTGGTGTCGCAGGCATCGTGGCAATGGCGGATGGGGCAGCGGTAGCAGTTCGGCGCGGGGATCGACATGGTGCCGGGCTTGCGCGGCCCGTAGTCGACGTGGTGCCGGCCGGCGAAGGTGAGCGCGGCCATGCCGCCGTTCACGCCGTGCCAGCCGCCGTTCAGGCCCACGATCTCGTAGCGGCCGGTGGTCACGCGGGCCATGCGCGCGGCGGCCTCGTTGGCCTCGCCGCCGGTGGACAAAAACAGCGATTTCGACAGCGACGGCGGCAGCATCGCCGCCAGCCGCCCAGCCAGCACCGGCACGGCCGGCCCGACGAAGCCGCTGTACAGGTGCAGCGCGCCCTCGCAGGCCTTTTCGATCGCCGCGACGATGCGCGGGTGGTTGTGGCCGATGGTGGCGCACATCTGGCCCGAGGTGAAGTCGAGGATCTCGCGCCCGTTCTGGTCCCACAGCGTGGCGCCGCGCGCCTTCACGATGACATGCGGGCTCAGCCCCATGCCGTAGCGCACGAGGTGCTTGCTGACCACGGGGTCGTAGGTTGCGCCTTCGGCCATCGGATGCTCCTTGTTCGTCGGGGGAGCCCCAGCGTAGCCATCGGCCGCGAAATCCGGTGTCGTTGTGCGGGCCCGAAAACGAAGCCGATTGCGCGCACCTTGCGCCACACTGGCGGCACCATGAAAACCGGCACCCTCGATCGCATCGACCAGTGCATCCTGGCCGAACTGCAGGCCGACGCGGGCCTGCAGAACCAGACGCTGGCGGAGCGCGTGAACCTCTCGCCCTCGGCCTGCCTCAAGCGCGTGCAGCGGCTGCGACGCGCGGGCGTGATTCGCGAGGAGGTGGCCATCCTCGACGCTGCGCGCGTGGGGTTCCCGGTGCTGGTGATCTCGCGTGTGTCGCTGCGCAGCACCACGCGCGAGGCGATCGGGGCCTTCGAGCGCAAGGTGCATGCGCTGCCGCAGGTGCTGCAATGCCACTGCGTGGCCGGCGAGACCGACTTCGTGCTGGTGATCTGCGCGCGCTCGCTGCCCGACTACCAGGCCTTCGCGCAGGAGCAGCTGGGCGACGCGCTGGAACTGGAGAACTACTCAAGCGACATCGTGCTGTCGACCACCAAGTTCACGACGCGGTTGCCGCTGGACAGCGCCTGATCCCACGCGCTACAGCAGGCGCACCAGCCGCCGGATCGCGCCGTCGATCTGCGACTCGGCGATCAACCCGAAGCCGAAGGCCAGGCCGTTGGGCGCATCGGGCGCCTGCGGGTCGAGCGCGAAGCGCGACAGCGGCGGCAAGGTGATGCCGGCCGCCGCGGCGCGTTCGACCACCACATGGTCGCGTGCGCCGCCGTGCAGCCAGGCCGACAGGTGCAGGCCGGCATCGGACGGAATCGCCTCCAGCCGGCCCGCGCCGTGGCGCGCCAGCGCGTCGAGCAGGGCGCTGCGGCGCGCGCCGTACAGCTTGCGCATGCGGCGGATGTGGCGCGCCAGGTGTCCTTCGGCAATGAAGGCGGCGAGCGCCTCCTGCCCGAGCACCGGGCCGTGCCAGTCGGCCAGTTCGCGCGCCCGCACCAGCGCCGCGCGGGCCCAGGGCGGCGCCACCACGAAGCCCAGGCGCAGCGCGGGAAACAGGCTCTTGGAGAAGGTGCCGACGTAGAACACCGAGCCGGCGCGGTCGAGCGTCTGCAGCGCGTCGAGCGGGCGGCCGGCAAAGCGGAACTCGCTGTCGTAGTCGTCTTCGATGAGCACGGCGTTGCGCGCCCGCGCAAAGGCGAGCAGGGCGGCCCGGCGCGGCGGCGACATCGCCACGCCGGTGGGGAACTGGTGCGAGGGCGTGACGCAGACCACGCGCGCCTCGGGCGGGATGCGGTCCACGCACAGGCCTTCGTCGTCGGTCGGCACCGTGACCACCTTCGCGCCGGCGGCCAGCATGGCCTCGCGCAGCGAGGGATAGAACAGCTGCTCGACCGCCACCACCGTGCGCCCCGGCACCACCAGGATGCGCGCGAGCAGCCCGAAGGCCTGCTGCGCGCCGGCCGTGACCACGATGTCGTCGGCCGTGCAGCCGACCGCGCGCGTGAACGACACGTGCGCCGCGATCGCCTCGCGCAGCGCGCCCTGGCCCTGCGGGTCGGCGTAGTCGGCGGTCTGGCGCGCCACGCGGCGCAGCGCGCGGTCGGACAGGCGGCGCCAGATGTCGAACGGAAAGGCGCCGACGTCAGGCAGGCCGACGCGGAAGTCGTCGCGCGCGGCCCGCGGCTGCAGCGTGGGGGCGAGGTCGGCGCCGGGCACGTTCAGCGGCACCAGCCGCGGATCGCGCCGGGGCGCGGCGCCCGCCTCCTTGGGCGCGGCGCGGCCGCGCCGCAATGCCGGCAGCGTGTCGGCCACGTAGGTGCCGGAGCCCGGGCGCGCCAGCAGGTAGCCCTCGCTCAGCAGCAGGTCGTAGGCCGCCAGCATGGTGTTGCGCGACACGCCCAGCCGCTGCGCCAGCGCGCGCGTGGCGGGCAGGCGGGCGCCGGGCTGCAGCCGGCCGTCGAGGATGGCGTCGCGCAGCTGGCGGTGCAGCGCGCGCAGCAGGTCGCGCGAGCCGGCGACCGGCAGGCGCAGGGCAAGCTCGAAAAGTGGCTCCATGATCTTTGCCAATTGTGGTTCTTTTGAAGAGCCGCCTGCAATCCTATTCTGGAGGCCTTGGAACACCCACCCATGGAGTCCTTCACCATGCACACCGCTCCTGGAACCTCACAGCAGCAACCGCCCGCCGAACGCCTGCCCCTGGGCCTGGCCTGGCTCGCGCTGGGCGCCTTCGCCATCGGCACCGAGAGCTTCATGGTCGCCGGCCTGCTGCCGGTGCTGGCGGCCGACCTGCAGGTCAGCGCCGCGCAGGCCGGCCAGCTGGTGCTGCTGTTCGCGCTGAGCTATGCGATCGGCTCGCCGCTGATGGCCGCGCTGCTCGCGCGCTTCGGGCGCCGCCCGCTGCTCATCGGCAGCCTGGCGACCTTCGCCGGCCTCACGGCGGCGGCCTCGATGGCGCACGGCATCGCGCAGCTGGCCCTGGCGCGCGTCGCGCTCGGGCTGGTGGCGGGCGTGTTCCTGCCGACGGCCAGCGCGGTGGCGGCGGCGATGGTGTCGCCCGCGCTGCGCGGCCGGGCGCTGGCCATCGTGACCGGCGGCGGCACCGTGGCGGTGGCGCTCGGCGTGCCGCTGGGTGCCTGGATCGCGGGCTGGGGCGGCTGGCGCACGGCCTACCTGCTGATCGCCGCGGTGGCGGCGCTGGCCACCTGGGGCCTGTTCGTGGGGCTGCCGCGCACGCTGACGCAGGCCCCCACTGACGCGGCCCCGCGCACCTCGGCCTTCGCCGTGGCGCGCGAACCCGGCGTGGCGCCGGCGCTGCTGGCCACGGTGCTGTGGGCCACGGGCGGCTTCAGCTTCTACACCTACATCGCGCTGTTCCTCGGGCACACGCTGGGCTTCGGGGCCGAGGGCGTGGGCGCGGTGTTCTTCGCGATCGGCGTGGCCGCGGCGCTGGGCACCGCGACCGGCGGCTGGGCCACCGACCGTTTCGGCGCCGACCGCATGGCGCGGGGCTTCGCGCTCGCGCTGGTGGTGATCATGGGCGGGCTCTCGTTCGCCGCGCAGATGCTGCCGCGCGGGCTGGCGCTGCCGCTGATCGTGGGCCTGTCGGCGCTGTGGGGCTTCGCGGGCTGGGGCTTCGGCCCGGCGCAGGCGGTGCGGCTGATCCGGCTGACGCCCGAGCGCGCACCGATGACGCTGTCGCTCAACGCCTCGGCGGTCTACCTGGGCATCGCGGCGGGCTCGGGGCTGGGCGGCGCGACCATCGCGTGGTTCGGCGTGAGCGCGGTGGGCTGGGTGGGCGCCGCCGCCCAGCTGGCGGGGCTGGTGCTGCTGTGGCGCGCGGCGCGGCGGGCCCGGTCGGCGGCGCCTTCGGCGTCGACGGCGCCGGCCTGCGCCTGATCCTGCGGCGGGTTGCTATATTTTCAATAGCTACATTGATAGGATAGATGGCCCTTCGGGGCCTTTTTCATGCGGGCGTTGTTTTTAAGACAAGCAACTGTCATGCCCTGCAAGCTATAATGTCGGGTTCGTTTCGATACCACGACGAAGAATTTCGTCACCCCCGCCGGCCGATCTGCGTTGCCATCTGAATCCGGGATCCAGGATTCATCAGGCTTCTCGTTTCCAGCCCTCGGGCCACGCCGGCTTTCACAGTGTGTTGGAGCGCCAGACCGGGCGCCCATGAATGCCACCACTGCCTTCGTTCCTGTTGAAGCGAATCGCGCGTGCGGCGCGTCCGTTCTCACTAATTTTTCGGCATTGCGCGCCCCGCACCGGCACGCAGCGCCCCAGGCTTCATGGACACTTTCGCAACAGCATCGCGGTGGGCAGGTTTCTGCTTCCCGCACCGCAACGACAGATTCCTGGACGCCGGCTGACCCGCCGGCCGACTGAAACCAACACGCCCATCTTCATCTCCAACACACATCGAACGATTCAGAGGTAATCACACATGCCCAAGGAAGAACTGATCGAAATGAACGGCGCAGTGACCGAAGTCCTGCCCGACTCGCGCTACCGCGTCACGCTCGACAACGGCCACCAGCTGATCGCCTACAGCGGCGGCAAGATGCGCAAGCACCACATCCGCATCCTGGCCGGCGACAAGGTCTCGCTCGAGCTGTCGCCCTACGACCTGACCAAGGGCCGCATCACGTTCCGCCACCTGGAACGCCGCGGCCCCCCGCCGACCAACTCGGGCAACAACACGCCCCGCCGCTGAGCGACGCCCGGCCGGCCTTGCAGAGCGCCCTCCCGGAGGGGGCCCTGCAAGGCCTTTGTCTTTTCCGGGCCGTCACTTTTTTCCTCTTGCGTTTTCCTGTCTGTCTGTCTCCGGCTGCCGAACGATGAACTCCACCACCTCCCCAGCCGGCGGCCTCCAGGCCGAACCCCACGGCTTTGCCACGCTGGCGCTGTCGCCCCAGATGCTGGCCAACCTCACCCAGCTCGGCTACACGCAGATGACGGCCATCCAGGCCGCCGCGCTGCCGCCCGCCCTGCTGGGCAAGGACCTGATCGCCCAGGCCAAGACCGGCAGCGGCAAGACCGCCGCCTTCGCGCTGGCGCTGCTGTCCAACCTGAACCCGCGCCGCTTCGCCATCCAGGCGATGGTGCTGTGCCCCACGCGCGAGCTGGCCGACCAGGTCACGACCGAGATCCGCCGCCTGGCGCGCGCCGAAGAAAACATCAAAGTCGTCACGCTGTGCGGCGGCGTCGCGCTGCGCGGGCAGATCGCCAGCCTGGAGCACGGCGCGCACATCGTGGTGGGCACGCCGGGCCGCATCATGGACCACTTGGAGCGCGAGAACCTCGACCTCTCGGCGCTCAACACGCTGGTGCTCGACGAGGCCGACCGCATGCTCGACATGGGCTTCTTCGACGACATCGTGAAGGTGGCGCGCCAGTGCCCCAAGGAACGCCAGACGCTGCTGTTCTCGGCCACCTACCCCGAAGGCATCGCCAAGCTCGCGCAGCAGTTCATGAAGAACCCCGAGCAGATCACGGTGCAGGCCCAGCATGAAGGCAGCAAGATCCGCCAGCGCTGGTACCAGGTGAAAGACAGCGAGCGGCTGCACGCCGTGAGCCTGCTGCTCGACCATTTCCGTCCCGTGAGCACGCTGGCCTTCTGCAACACCAAGCAGCAGTGCCGCGACCTCGTCGACGTGCTGCAGGCGCAGGGCTTCAGCGCGATGGCGCTGTTCGGCGAGCTGGAGCAGCGCGAGCGCGACCAGGTGCTGGTGCAGTTCGCCAACCGCAGCTGCTCGGTGCTGGTGGCCACCGACGTGGCGGCGCGCGGCCTGGACATCGCGCAGCTCGAAGCCGTGATCAACGTCGACGTGACGCCCGACTCCGAAATCCACATCCACCGCGTGGGCCGCACCGGCCGCGTGGGCCAGCAGGGCGGCTCGGAAGGCCTGGCGCTGAACCTGGCCAGCATGAACGAGATGGGCTTCGTAGGAAAGATCGAGCTGCTGCAGGGCCGCGAGTCCGAATGGCACCCGCTCGCCGAGCTCACGCCCGCCAAGAGCGCACCGCTCACGCCGCCCATGGCCACGCTGCAGATCGTGGGCGGGCGCAAGGAAAAGATCCGCGCCGGCGACGTGCTGGGCGCGCTGACCGGCGACTGCGGCTACACCAAGGACCAGGTCGGCAAGATCAACGTCAACGAGTTCTCGACCTATGTCGCGGTGGACCGCGGCATTGCCGAAGAAGCCGCCCGCAAGCTCGGCAACGGCCGCGTGAAGGGCAAGAGCGTCAAGGTGCGCCTGCTGACACCGCAGTCCACCTGACATCCCTCCCATGCTCCTGTTTGGGCGCTTGGCAGACGAAATCTGCCGATGTGGCCTAATCGGGGGTCGAACATCTTTTTTATCCGAGCTTTCCATGCCCAAGAAAATCCGTACCGAAGCCGACCGTCTTGCCAGCCCGAAGCCGACGCCCATGCCCGGCTACACCGTGCCGCGCAACGGTGGCGGCCAGAAGATCAGCCTCGAGCGCGGCACCGCCACGCGCAGCAAGAAGAACCCGGGCAAGCGCCCGAGCAAGGGCGGCTGATCCAGCCCCCGCGGCTCTTTCTTCGGAGCCACGACGAACGCGCCCCCGGGCGCGTTTTGTCATTGGGGCCTGCCCTGCATCCCGCGCCGCCATGTCCGACGACAACCAGATCTACATCCCGCCCTCGTTCTTCGCGGTCTACAGCGACGCGCGCCAGCGCCTGCGCGAGCCGATCGACGTGGTGCGCGCGCGCTACGAGATCTGCGAAGACCTCGCCGGCCACCTCGTGGGCCATGCGCAGATCCAGCACCACACCGAGGTGCCGGTCGAAAGCGAGATCCTGCGGCGCATCCACGCCGGGCTGGCCACGCCCGAATCGGGCGTGTCGGTGCCCGAGGCCGGCTGGATCGTGCAGCGGCTGGCCGAGCTGCTGGGGTGGGAAGCGCCCGAGATCGCCGAGCCGGCGGGCGACTAGCCTGCGCGCAGCTCACCGCGCCGCGAACCGCTCCAGCAGGAAGTCGACAAAGGCGCGCGTCTTCGCCGCCAGGTGACGCGACGGGTACACGGCGTACACCGGCGTGCGGTCGGCCTCCCAGTCGGCGAGCACGGCTTCGAGCCGGCCCGCTGCCAGCTCCGGTTCGACATAGATGCGTGGCACCAGGCTCAGGCCGAAGCCGGCGAGCAGCGCGTCGCGCACGGCGATGCTGGAGCTGACCTTGTAGCGCCCGTCGATGGGCACCGCCACGCTGCGCCCGGCGCGGCGGAAGGTCCATTTGTTCGCGTGGCCCGACAGGGTGAACTGCACGCACTCGTGGGCCTTCAGGTCTTCGGGCGCGGCGGGCCGGCCGTGGGCCGCGAAGTAGCCGGGCGCGCCGCACAGCACGTGGGTCATGGTCATGAGCTCGCGCGCGACCAGGCTCGAATCTTCCAGCCGGTCGCTGCCGCGGATCGCGAGGTCATAGCCCTCGCCGATCAGGTCGATGCGGGTGTCCTGCAGGTTCAGCTCCAGCCGCAGGTTCGGGTGGCGCGCCATGAAGGCGGGGATGTGCGGCGAGATGCAGGTCAGCGCGAAGGTCAGCGGCGCGCTCACGCGCAGCACGCCGCCCGGGCTCGCGCCCACGGGCGCCAGCGCGGCGTCGGCCTCGTCCAGGTCGTCGAGGATGCGCGCGAGCCGCTCCACGTAGGCCGCGCCGGCCTCGGTGAGGCTCATGCTGCGCGTGGTGCGGTTGATCAGCCGCACCTTCAGGTGCGCCTCCAGCTCGGCGATGTTCTTGCTGACGGCCGCGGCCGACAGCCCCAGCTGCCGCGCGGCGCCCGCGAAGCTGCCCGCCGCGGCGGTGGTACGAAAGACCTTGAGGGCGGTGAGATGGTCCATGGGCCGGCGCTCGATTGACGACTGCTGGTAAAGAATCAATTCATTATTCGAGCATTCACAACCACAGGTCAACGGCCTAGATTCGAGCCATGACCTCCCGCACCACCGACCTCCTGCTCACCGCGATCGCGCCCGCGGTCTGGGGCAGCACCTACATCGTGACCACCGAGCTGCTGCCGGCGAACTACCCGCTGACGGTGGCGCTGCTGCGCGCGCTGCCGGCGGGCCTGCTGCTGATGCTCATCGTGCGCCAGCTGCCGCCCCGGGCGTGGTGGGGGCGCATCCTGCTGCTGGGCGCGCTGAATTTCTCGGTGCTGTGGGCGATGCTGTTCCTGGCCGCCTACCGGCTGCCGGGCGGCGTGGCGGCCACCATCACCTCGGTGCAGCCGCTGTTCGTGGTGTTCCTCGCCGGCCTGCTGCTGGGCGCGCCGGTGCGCGCGCTGTCGGTGGCGGCGGCCGTGATCGGCATGGGCGGGGTGGCGCTGCTGGTGCTCACGCCGAATGCCACGCTCGACGCGCTGGGCATCGCCGCGGCGCTCGCGGCGGCGGTGTCGATGGCCTTCGGCACGGTGCTCAGCCGCCGCTGGCAGCCGCCGGTGTCGGCGCTGACCTTCACGGCCTGGCAGCTGACGGCCGGCGGCCTGCTGCTGTTGCCGGTGGCGCTGTGGCTGGAGCCGCCGCTGCCCGCGCTCACGGCGACGAACTGGGTGGGCTTCGCCTGGCTCGGCCTGGTCGGCGCCGCGCTCACCTACATCGTGTGGTTCCGCGGCGTGGCCCGGCTGGAGCCCTCGGCGATCGCGCCGCTGGCCTTCCTGAGCCCGGTGACGGCGGTGATCCTGGGCTGGGCCTTGCTGGGCCAGAGCCTCTCGGGCTGGCAGATGGCGGGCATCGGCATCGTGATCGCGAGCATCTGGCTGAGCCAGCAGGCGCAGCGCGGTGCGCAGCCGGTGGCGGCGGCGCAGCCCGCACCCAGTCGTTGAGGTTTCAGGCCACCGGGGCGGCGCGGCGCAGCAGGCTCAGGTAGCCGGGCTGCACTTCCATGCGCGCGGTCGCGCCCTGGCGCTGCAGCAGGCGGTGCGCCTTCGGCAGCGCCCAGCAGGGCAGGTTAGTGAACATGTGGTGCTCGCAGTGGTAGTTGACCCAGTAGGGCGCCACGAAGATGCGTTCGAGCCAGCCGGCGTGCGTGGTGCGCGCCTGGCGCAGCGGGTCGGCCTCGTTCTGCGCCACCAGCGCATGCTCGGCGATGTTGCGCACGCGGCTCACGAGCGGCAGCCAGGTCGCCATCGGCAGCAGCCACATCGCCACCCAGGCCCACCCGTAGCCAGCCACGGCGAAGGCCAGCAGGCCCAGGCCGTTGCCGATGAGAAAACGCCTGTCCTTCGCCAGTTCGCGCCCGAACACGCGCAGCGCCGATTCGCCCGGCGCACGCTGGCGCAGGGCGTCGGCGATGTGGCCGAAGCGCTGCTTGTAGAAGGTCTGGCCGCTGAGGTCGCGCACGACCTTGCGCCACATCGAGTCGCGCGAGATCGGGAAGGGCGCCGACAGCACGAGGTCCGGGTCTTCGGTCTGCTGCACGAAGCGGTGGTGCTGCAGGTGATACGGCCGGTAGTCGCGCAGCGTGGGCGAGCACAGCCAGTAGCCGACCCAGTCGTTGACCTTGCGGTTGCGGTGCAGCCCCGCGTGCGCGGCGTCGTGCATGAGGATGAACAGGCCCAGCTGGCGCGTGCCGACGATCGGCACCATGAGCGGAATCGTCCACGGCCACACGATGCCCACGAGCATCGCGGCGCCGATCACGCCCCAGCAGTGCGCCACCAGCCACAGGCCTCGCCAGGACGAGCGCGCGGTGAGCGATTGCCACTCGTCGGGGGTGAAGAAGTCTTCGGGTCGAGCGCGGGGTGCAGCGGCCATCGGGCCAGTATGCGGCGAAGGCGCCGGCAGATCACGCGTAGTTCCCCGGTGTGGGCGGGGGCAGGCGAGGCCCTTCGGCCTACTTGTCGATGATTTTCCGGGCGAAGACTTCGAGGTAGTCCATGAGCCGCTCGGCGCCCGCGATGGCCGCGGCCTCGTCGCCGGTGGCGATGCCCTGCGCCAGTTCGAGGTGCGCGTTGGCGCCCTCGACGATCTCGCCCTCGTGCTGGTAGGCGTACCAGAAGCGCCGGCACTGCACGATCAGCGGCACCACCGCCTTCACCGCCGAGTCGTTGTGGCTCGCCTGGTGGGTGACGAGGTCGAGCGCGCGGTCGGCCTGCATGTAGTCGTTCAGGTCGCCGCGACCCGCGGCTTCGACCATGGCCTCGGCGCAGCGCACGATGGCCTGGCGCTGCGGCGCGGTGGCGCGGCGCGCGGCGCAGGCCGCGATCAGCTGTTCGAGCACGCGGCGGGTCTGGATCACATCGAGGTGGTCGGCCAGGTCGATGGTCGACACCAGCAGGCCGCGGCGCGGCTGCTGCACGATGAGGCCGATCGACACCATGCGCATCAGCGCCTCGCGCACCGGCGTGCGGCCCAGGCCCGTGCGCTCGGCCAGCTCGGCCTCGACGATCTGGCTGCCGGGCTCCAGCTGCATGGTGGACAGCAGCGCCTCGATGGCGTCGTAGGCCAGGTCGGCCGCGCGGCGCTTGGGCGGGGGTCGGGGAGCGGTCTTCGGGGCGGCCATGGTGGGAATGTGGATGTGCTCGTGCGTGTACAGATGCGGGGCCGTCATTGTCGGGCGTCGCCGGGCGCTGCGAGCCCGACCAGTGTCTCGATGCGCACCGGCACCAGCGGCGGGCGTGGCGCGGGCGGCGTCCAGCCGAACAGGAACTGCGCCGCGTAGCCGCAGACGCGCCCCTGGCAGGCGCCCATGCCGCAGCGGCGGTGCAGCTTGGCATCGGTCCAGCCGGTGCAGGCCGAGAGTGCGGCAAAGGGCACGTCCTCGCAGCGGCACACGAGCGTGTCGGGGCGGGGCAGGGCCTTGAGGTCGTCGGCCAGCGCGAAGCGGCGGTGCAGCTGGGCGGCGAAGGCGTCCCAGCGGGCGCGTTCGCGGTCGTGAGTGCGGGCCTTCGCGGTCTCGCCGACGGCCGCGTGGCCGGCGATGGTGCCCTGCACCAGCGCGCGCTCGCTGCCGCCGAAGCCGGTGCATTCGCCGGCCGCGTAGATGCCCGCGACGTTCGTGGCCTGCAGTGCGTCGACCGTGAGCCCCGGCCCCACCAGCGCGCAGCCGAGCAGCTGGCCCAGCTGCGTGTTGGGCGTGAGGCCGAAGCCGCAGGCGATGCGGTCGCAGGCCATCTCGACCTCGCGGCTGCCTTGGCGCAGCCGCACCGATTCGACCTGCGTCGTGCCCTGCGCGGAGACGATGCGCGACGCGGTGCGGTAGTTCGCATCGGCCAGCGTGAGCGCCTGCACGGCCTTGCCGGGCCACCGCACGAGGCTGGCACCGAAGGCCGCGACCGAGGCGAACGAGGCCTGCTCGGCAATGCGCAGCACCTGCGCGCCCGCTGCCTTGGCGGTGGCTGCGGCGGCCAGCAGCAAGGGCCCGCTGCCGGCGATGACGATGCGCTCGCCCTCGACCGGCAGGCCGGCCTTGATCAGCGCCTGCAGGCCGCCCGCGCCCGTCACACCGGGCAGCGTCCAACCGGGGAAGGGCAGCAGCAGCTCGCGGGCGCCGGTGCACAGGATGAGCTTTGTCCATCGCATGCGCGTCGCGCCCTCGGCGTCTTCGAGCAGCAGTTCATGCGAGGCAGGCGCAGCAACCACACGCGCGCCGCTGCGCACACGCAGGTTCGCGTGGCGTGCGAGCGCCTCGCGCCAGCGGCGTGCCTCCGGGGGCAGCGACGCGCCGGGGCCGTCACGCCAGATCTGACCGCCGGGCGCGGGGTTGTCGTCGATCACCACGACCGACGCTCCGCTGGACGCCGCCGCCACGGCCGCGGCCATGCCTGCGGGGCCCGCGCCGACGACCAGCACATCGCACGCGTCGAGCGCCACGCCGCTCATGCCGTCGTCTCCACGCGCATGCCTTCAGTGCACACGGTCTGGCAGGCGAGGCGTCGCCGCCCGTCGATCTGCACGCGGCATTCCTGGCACACGCCCATGCCGCAGAACGGCGCGCGCGGCTGGCCCGTGACCGAGGTGCGCGCCGCGCCCATGCCGCCGGCAACGCGCAGCGCGGCGGCGACCGAGCTACCCGCCTTCACGCGCACGGGCTGTCCGTCGATGTGCAGCAAGGTTTGAGCGCTCATGCCCGCTCCCGCAGGCCGCGCGGCGCATACGGCGCGGCGTCGAAATCGGGCGCCGTGCCGGTCATCAGCGCTGCGAGCACGTGCGCGCTGCCCGGCGCCGTGGTCACGCCCAGCCCTTCGTGGCCGACCGCGAGCCAGAGCTTCTCGCGCCACGGGTGCCTGCCCAGCAGCGGCAGGCCGTCGGGCGAGGCGGCGCGCAGGCCGGTCCACGCGCGCACGGCGTTCAGGCCGGCGAGCCCCGGCAGGTAGTCGAGCGTGCGCTGCAGCATGCGCGCGAGCATCGGCGCCTCCACGGCCAGGTCGGTCGTGTCGAACTGGCGCGACGAGCCGACCAGCAGCTGCCCCGTGGGCCGCGGCTGCACGTTGAAGGCGACCGAGTCGCCGTCGCTGTGGTGCGCGCTGGTCACGTAGCCAAGCTCGACGAGCTGGTGGCGCACCGTGCCCGGGTAGCGGTCGGTAATGAGCAGGTGGCCCTTCTTCGGGCGGATCGGCAGCTCGGGGCACAGCGTCGTCGCCTCGATGCCGTTGGCGAGCACGACCTGCGGCGCGGTGCGGCGGCTGCCATCGGACAGGCGCAGCGTGCCGTCGTCTTCGATGGCCTCGACCTTCGCGTGCTCGACCTGCACCAACGCGGCGTGCTGCGCGAGCAGCCAGCGTGCCGCGTTCGGCGCATAGAGGATGCCGTCGCCCGGCACTTCGAGCGCGCCCGACAGGCCGGGGCGCAACGCGGGCTCGGCGCGTGCGAGTTCGGCCGCATTCAGCAGTCGGCTCTCGATGCCGAGCGCGCCCAGCCGCAGCTGCTTGCGTTCGGCCTCGGCCATTTCCTCGTCGTTCGCCGCGATCCAGAGCGTGCCGCAGGGGCTGTAGGCGCAGTCAGCGCCCAGGCGCGGCGCGAGAGCGCGCCATTGCGCGACCGAGTGGCGGCTGAGCTCGAGTTCGGCCGCGTTGTCGTCCATCACTACGAGGTGGCCCATGCCCGCGCCGGTGGCACCGCCCAGGCGCGCGTCGAGCACGTGCACGCGGCGCCCGGCCTGCGCCAGCGCATGGGCACACGCCGCGCCGACGATGCCGGCGCCGATGACGATGACGTCCGCGTCCATGCGCCCCGGGGTCAGAGGCGGATGCCCCAGCCGAAGGGGTCGTTGTCGTCGATGAGCAGCGTGGCCTCGGCGCTGATGTGCGCGCGGCCGCGCAGCGTGGGAATGACCTGGTCGCCGTCCATCGCGTAGCTCGCCTCGAAGACGCTGCCGATCACGCTGGCCTGCCGCCACACCGCGCCCGGCGCGAGCTTGCCGTCGGCGGCGAGGCAGGCGATCTTGGCGCTGGTGCCGGTGCCGCAGGGCGAGCGGTCGTAGGCGTTGCCGGGGCACAGCACGAAGTTGCGGCTGTCCGCGCCTTGGTCATCGCTTGCGAAGAGTTCGATGTGATCGATCTCCGCGCCGTCCGCGCCTGTGATGCCCTGCGCTGCGAGCGCGCGGCGCAAGGCGGCGGTGTAGTCGGTCAGCGCCGCGAGGTTGTCGCTCGCCACGCGCTGGCCGTGTTCGCTCACCAGGAAGAACCAGTTGCCGCCCCAGGCCACGTCGCCGCGCACGACGCCATGGCCCGGCAGCTCGACCGCCACCTGATGCAGGTGCCGGTACGCCGGCACATTGCGCACGCTCACCGAGCCGTCGGCATGCAGCGTGGTCGTGACCGTGCCGACCGGCGTCTCGATGCGGTGCTCGCCCACGCCGATGCGCCCCATGTGCGCGAGGCTCGCGACCAGCCCGATGGTGCCGTGGCCGCACATGCCCAGGTAGCCGGCGTTGTTGAAGAAGATCACGCCTGCGGCGGCATCGGGCGACACCGGCTCGCACAGCAGCGCGCCGACGACGACGTCGCTGCCGCGCGGCTCGAGCACGGCCGCTGCGCGCCACTTGTCATGTTGATCGGCCAGCAGCGTGCGGCGCTCGGCCATGGAGCCCTTTCCCAGATCGGGAAAGCCGCCGATCACAAGGCGCGTGGGCTCGCCGCCCGTGTGCGAGTCGATGACCTGGATGCGTTGCATGGGTGTGGGGCTCGCTCAGTAACTGGCAATGGGCACCGGGGCCGCGTTCTTGAAGGTGAAGACGGTGATGGGCGCCTGCTTCATGTTGCCCTTGTCGTCGTACGCGTAGGTGGCGGCCACGCCCTTGTAGGTGGCCTTGTAGAGCTCGGCGCCGACCTTGTCGGGGTCGATGGCGTTGGCCTTCTTCATCGACTCGCCGATGAACAGCACCTGGTCATAGTACGAGGCGGCGTACGCGTCGGGGTCGACGTTGAAGCGCTTCTTGAACTTCTCCTTGAAGGCCGGGCCGCTTTGCGCCTTCTCGAGCATGGAGCCGCCCTGCGCGCAGAACACCAGGTCGTTCACCGCGTCGCCGCCGATCTTGCCGGTGGCCGGGCTGCACACGGTGTCGCCGCCCAGCAGCTTGCCGGGCACGGCCAGTTGCTTCATCTGGCGCGCCATGGGCGCGGCCTGCGGCGCGTAGCCGCCGAAGAAGATCGCCTCGGGCGCCTTGCCCTTCATGTTGGTCAGGATGGCGGTGAAGTCGACGGCCTTGTCGGTGGTGAACTCCTGGCCGACGATGGTGAGGCCCTGCTTCTTGGCCTCCTTGGTGAACTCTTCGGCGAGGCCCTGGCCGAAGGCGGTGCGGTCGTCGATCACGCCGACCTTCTTCACCTTCAGTTCCTTGGCCGCGTACACGGCCATGGCGCCGCCGATCTGGTTGTCGCTGGCGATGATGCGGTACAGGTTCTTGTAGCCGCCCTGCGTGACCTTCGGGTTGGTGCCCACGGTGGAGACCAGCGTGCCGCCGTCGCTGTAGATGCGCGAGGCCGGAATGGCCACGCCCGAGCAGTACGGGCCCATGACGAACTTGACGCCGTCGTCGACGAACTTTTGCGCCACGCTGACGCCGGTCTTGGCGTCGCACTGGTCGTCTTCGGAGACCAGCTCGAACTTCAGCGTCTTGCCGCCGACGCTGAGCTTCTTCGCATTGAGCTCCTCGATGGCCAGGCGGATGCCGTTTTCATTGTCCTTGCCCGCGAAGGCGTTGGGACCCGACAGCGGACCGCTGTGGCCGATCTTGACCACCTGCTCCTGTGCCTGCGCGGGACTGGCCACGGCCAGGGCGACCAGGCCCGCGAGACTGAGTGAGGAAACCATGCCTGCTTGTGACTTCATGCTTCTTCCTAGGGTTGGGAACAATGAAAAACGACAGGGCCCTCGTGCATGGAGACCTGTCTCAGTTTAAATATATTAAGTACATATCTTGTAGATATCTGTGGGGCAAGCGCTCTTTCGGTGGCTGGGGTTCTGTGATATCTGTGAACGAACGGGCCGTTCGGGGCGCGATCCCGCCGACGGGGAGCCTTGCTCCGCGAATGTCCCCCGGCCTGCGGCCTCCTCCTTGATTTCGCTGCGCAAGGCACCCCATCGACGTGATCGGGTCAGTGCGGTGGTTGATCGGCGAAGAACCCACAGCGTGCCCCGTGCCCGGGACACTGGGTGCTTCCCGCAGCGAAATCAAGGAGGAGGGGCGCAGCCCCGGGGGACATTCGCGGAGGGAAGTACCCGGTGGCCCGGGCACGCGCCCCGAACAGGAGCACCCACCCGGACAACAACAAGAAGGTCAGTCGACCTTCGCCCCCGAAGCCTTCACGACAGCCCCCATCGCATCCCAATCCGCGCGCAGCAGCTTCTGGAAGGCTTCGACACTCTGGCTGCGCGGCTCCACGCCCAGGCGCTTGAAGCGTTCCTGGATCGCCGGATCGGCCAGCACCTTGTTGGCCGCCGCGTTGATGCGCTCGACCTCGGCCTTCGGCGTGCCCGCCGGCGCCAAGAGGCCAATCCACGAATCGAAGGCGTAGCCCGGCAGGCCGCTCTCGCCCACCGTCGGCAGCTTCGGCAGGAAGGGGCTGCGCGACTGGCCCGTGGAGGCCAGCAGCTTCACGCGCGCGTCGTCCTGGAAACCCATCACGCCGATGCTCGACGAGATCACCGCCTGCACCCGGCCAGCGAGCACCTCGTTCACGGCCTCGCCGGTCGACTTGGTCGGGATGTGCGTCATCTGCAGCCCCGCCTTCGCCAGGAACGACGCCATCGCCAGGTGCGTGGCGCTGCCGTTGCCGGCCGAGGCGTAGTTGTACTTGCCGGGGTTGGCCTTGACCTCCTTGATGAAGTCGGCCGTGGTCGCCACGTTCATGCCACTGGCCACCGCCAGCACATAGCCCGCGTTGCCCACGTTGGCCACGCCGACGAAGTCCTTCAGCGGGTCGTAGGGCAGCTTGCTGTACAGGAAGCCCGCGATGTTGTGGCTGGCCGCCGCCAGCACCAGCGTGTTGCCGTCGGCCGGCGCCTTGGCCGCCACCGCCGCGCCCACCGTGCCGCCCGCGCCCGCGCGGTTCTCGACGATGGCGCTGCCGCCGAGCGCGACGCCCAGCTCGTTGTTGAAGGCACGCGCCACCGTGTCCTGCACGGCGCCCGTGCCGAAGGGCACGATGATGTGGATCACGCGCTGCTGCGCGTGTGCGGCACCAAGGCCGCCCAGGGCCACGGCGGCTGCAAGCGCAGCCAGCGAACGTCGGGTGAACAGGGGAAAAGTCATCGAGGTGGCCGCTTTCATCGTCAACAAAAAAGTTGTTTTTCAGGTGCCCGACGGCAACCAGCGCTGCACCAGCTTCACGAAGTAGCTGGCACCGATCGGGATGATCTCGTCGTTGAAGTCGAACGAGGTGTTGTGGATGATGCAAGGGCCGGGCCCGTGGCCGTCGAGCCGGTGGTCGCCGTCGCCATTGCCCAGGAAGGCGTAGCAACCGGGCCGCGCGAGCAGCATGTGCGCGAAGTCCTCGGCGCCCATCACGGCGGGGAAGTTGTCGGTGACCATGTCGTCGCCCACCACCTCGCGCATCACGCCGGCGGCAAAGCGCGCCTCGGCCGGATGGTTCACGGTCGGCGGCGAGGAGCGGTTGAAGTACACCTCGGCCGTGCAGCCATGCGCCGCCGCCACGCCGGCCGCCACCTCGCGCAACCGCGCCTCGAGCTTGTCGATGGCCTCGATGGAAAAGGTGCGGATCGTGCCGCCCACTGTCGCCACATCGGGAATCACGTTCGGCGCATCCGAACCCTGCAGTTGCGTGACCGCCAACAGTGCGCGCTCGGTGCTGGGAATGGTGCGCGCCACGATGGTCTGCAACTGCTGCGCCAGCGTGACCACCGCGGCCACCGGGTCGATGCCGGTGTGCGGCATCGAGGCGTGCGTGCCGCGCCCGCGCACGGTGATCTTGTAGGTGTTGCTCGACGCCATCAGCGCGCCTTCGTTGAGCGCGAAGCGGCCCACGTCGCCGACGGGAAAGTTGTGCAGCCCGAAGACCGCGTCGCACGGAAAGCGCTCGAACAGGCCCTCGTCGATCATCTTCTTGGCGCCCGCCTTGCCCATCTCCTCGGCGGGCTGGAAGATGAAATGCACGGTGCCGTCGAAGTCATGAGGCCCTTGTTGCGACAGGTGCCAGGCGGCGGCCAGCAGCATCGTCGTGTGGCCGTCGTGGCCGCAGGCGTGCATGCGGCCGGGGTTCGTCGACTTGTGGGCGAACTCGTTGGCCTCGTGCAGCGGCAGCGCGTCCATGTCGGCGCGCAGGCCGATGGTGCGGGCCCCCGTGCCCTTGCGCAGCACGCCGACGAGGCCTGTGCCCGCGATGCCGCGGTGCACCTCGATGCCCCATTCAGTGAGCAGGCTCGCCACCTTCTCGGAGGTGCGGTGCTCCTCGAAACCGAGTTCGGGGTGCGCGTGGATGTCGCGCCGGATGTCGATGAAACGGGTGGCGTGGGCGGCGAAGGCGTCGACGAGATTCATGGCGGGCGGCTGCGGGATCGTTCGCGAAAAACAGAAGCGAACGATTCTGGCGCAGCCGCCCGCGCGGCGCATGCTGGCTTACGCGCGGTTCGTCGCTCAGGCGAGCCGGCCTTGTGCGCGCAGCGTCGCGCCGATGCGGCGGATCTCAGCCTCGCCCCGGTCGAGCGTCGCGCGGCTCGTGTGCACCGAGTAATGGCCCATCACCAGCTCGTGCGGATGCGGCACCGCCGAGCCGAGCACGAAGGCCGTGTCGCCCTGCGCCACGACGTCGATGGCCGCGCCGGACTCCTCGAACACCGCGAGCTCGCCCGTGCCGATGGCGCCGCCGGTGCCGTCGCCCGCATCGAGCCGACCCGCGTTCACCGCCACCCAGCCCACCGTGTGGCCGGCGGGCGGCGTGTAGCGCCAGCGTTCGCCGTCCTTCAGCTGCACGGCCAGGTAGTTCATCGGCGAGGGCGCCGGAATGGGGCTCTGCGCCGCACCATGGCGCCCGAGCAGCACGCGCGCCGGGCCTTCCTGCGGCACCTGCGAGGGCGCGAGGTAGATGCTCTGCGCGGGCGCGTTTTCCTCGGCGGCCGGCAGCGCCACCCAGAGCTGGAAGCCCTGCACGCGCGTCACGCCCGGCGCCGGTGCGCCCGTGTGCCACACGCCGTTGCCGGCGCGCATCCACTCGACGCCGCCGCCGCGCAGCACGCCCTGTTCGCCGGTCGTGTCCTCGTACAGCGTGTCGCCTTCGATGAGCCAGGTCAGCGTGGCGATGCCCGAGTGCGGGTGCAGGCCGAAGCCCTTGTGGCCGCCGTCGACATCAAAGCCGAACAGATCCAGGAACACGAAGGGCTTGAGGTATTCGCCCAGGTCGCCGGGGCTCATGAGCCGCGTGATCGGCCCGTGCCTGGCGCCGCGCGTCCGATAGACGATGGCGCGGGTGTCGGTGGCAACAGCGGTGGTCATGCGGCCTCCCTGGCGGTCTTCAGTGCGCGGGTCCACCACGCCATGTCGTCGAGCAGGCCCGTGGCCGACTGCGCCAGGTGCGGGAAGTCGTCGAACGACTTGCCCTGCTGCCAGATGCCGAGGAACTCGACCATGCCGATGTGCACCGCGTGCCGCACCGGCGCCATCTGCATCTCGACCGCGACCAGTCGCAGCTGCTCCACGGCCCGCGCCGCGCCCACGCCGCCGTAGCCCACGAAGCCGATCGGCTTGCGGATGAACTCCTTGTAGGCCCAGTCGATCGCGTTCTTCAGCACCGCGCTCGGGCCGTGGTTGTACTCGGGTGTGACGATGATGAGCCCGTCGAAGGTCGCCAGCTTGGCCTGCCAGCGCTGCGCGGCCTCGTTCTTCACCGGGCCCCAGGCTGGCGCGCCGGCTTCGTTGAAGAAGGGCAGCGGGTGGTCGCGCAGGTCGACCAGCTCGAAGGCCAGGTCGGTGCGCTGCTTCGCGATCTCGTGGATCCAGTGCGCGGGCTTCTCGCCGAAACGGCCTTCGCGGGTCGAGCCGATGACGATGCCGATGCGGGGTTGTTGTTGCTGTCCGGTCATGGGGTGCGTGCTCCTGAATGAATTGGGGGTGGTCGAAGGCCGGGAAGGCCATGGACTGAAGGTTAGGCACGCACGCATTGATCGACTAGACGGTAGAGTCGGATTGCACTCGTCCACGAACAGAAGGAATAAGCCTCGCCATGCTCGACCTCAACGACATCGCCGTCTTCGTGCAGGTGGTGCGGCACGGGAGCTTCGCCGAGGCCGGCCGCCGGCTGGGCCTGCCGCCCAACACGGTGAGCCGGCGCATCCAGCAGCTGGAGGCGCAGCTCGGCACCCGGCTGCTGCAGCGATCGACCCGCAAGCTCACGCTCACCGGGGCCGGGCAGGCGTTTCACGAACAGTGCGCCGAGGCGGTCGACGGGCTGGTCGAGGCCGGGCAGGCGCTCATCACCGGCAGCCAGGAACCCAGCGGCCGCGTGCGTGTGGCGGCCACGGCCGATTTCTTCGACTTCTTCCCCATGGCCTGGGTGGCCGATTTCCTGGCCACGTACCCGCTGGTGCGCGTCGAGTTCGTGCTCAGCGACGCCAAGGCCGACCTGATCGCCGAGCAGATCGACATCGCCTTCCGCGGCGGCGCGCTGGCCGACTCGGGATACGTCGCCCGCCAGCTGCTCGGCCCGCGCACCGACGGCCTCGTCGCCAGCCCCGCCTACCTGGCCGCGCGCGGCATCCCCGCCACGCTGAGCGAGCTGGCCGACCACGACTGCGTGACCCCCGCCCACCCGAGCGGCCGCACCACCTGGCGCCTGACCGGGCCCGGCGGCAAGGAGGAAGAAGTGCAGGTCGGCGGCCGCTTCAGCGGCAACACCGCGCAGGCGCTGCGCAAGGCCGCCATCGCCGGCCTGGGCATCGCGCTGCTGCCGCCGGCCATGGGGCGGCTCGACGTGGAGGCGGGGCGGCTGGTGCCGGTGCTGCCGCAATACCAGCGCACCGGGCACGGGCTCAGCGTGGTCTACCCGAGCCGCAAGCACCTGCCGCGGGCGGTGTCGGCGTTCATCGGGATGGTGACGCAGAAGTTGCGGGAGGAGGAGGCGTTGCCGGATGTGTGGCGGGCGCGGAATAGATGATCAGCGGATGCTTCTTTTGCGAAATCCCATCTCTCAATAAATTGAAGTCATATTTACAGCCGCGCCCCCCTCATCAGTGATCACAGGGTTTTCCCATAGATACATCCATTGACAACAAGTAACCGCGTGGGCAGGATTGAAAGACTTCCTTAGGGGAAGAACGGGTGCTCTCTGCTGAGCGGTTTCGAACCGCAACATTGGGATTGTGACTTCAGCGTTGCACTAACCAGATGGAAACTTACTTTTACTAGGTTGCACCCGTGGAAAAGCTCAAGGCGTAAGCCTTGGGCTTTTTTTTTGGAGATTTGAATGGATATTGAACAGCAACTCGAAAACATCATTCGAGAAGAGGCGACCAAGCTTATAAAGCGCTTCCACGTCTACCACAACGGAGTACACGCGGAGTACGAAAGGGCCAAGAAGCGGGTCGCGAACCCTCTGCCCAAGGTCATTAATATTGCCGAGCACTGGGCTGTCGACAAAAAATTCAACCCCTTTTATGTCAGACGTCGAGCCAAGAGCATCGCAAAATCAATAACAAGAAAAGTAAAAGAAGGAACCTACTCCCCAAACCCTCCTTTCGTCAAAAAAATAAGTAAGCCATCAGGAGGGACAAGGGAAATAACCATATTTCAGATTCCAGACGCGGCAGTTTCTCGCTATTTTTACACTCGACTTCTTGCGAAGAATAAGCATAGGTTTAGCTCGTTTTCCTATGCCTACAGGAATGATAGAAATGTTCATTTCGCCATTCAAGATATTTCAGTAGATCTGTCAAATGACGCTAGAACCTTCATTGCAGAATTCGACTACTCCGATTTTTTTGGCTCAATCTGTCACGATTTTATATACGAGCAATTTGATAAAAACGGCTTCTTCATTAGCAGCGAGGAGGCTGCCGTCATTCGCGCATTTCTCAGACATAGAGACAAGGGAATTCCTCAGGGAACTTCAATCTCATTGTTTCTAGCGAATCTCGTGTGCTGGCGTCTTGATCAAAGTCTTGAAAAGGCTGGCCTCAAGTTTGCCCGCTATGCCGATGACACAATAATCTGGAGCCCAGACTACAACGCAATTTGCAAATCCTACGTTTTGATAGATGAATTCTCTCGCGAAGCAGGCGTTAAGATAAATACAAAAAAATCGGCCGGGATAAATCTCCTCACTCGCTCGGGTCTCGCATCCGAAATGACATCGAAGGAACATTTCGATTTCCTCGGGTATTCAATTTCCGCGGAGAAGGTTTTCATGAAGAAAGCCGCAGAGCGCAGAATAAAAAAACAAATCTCCTACCTTCTCTACAAAAATCTAGTTCAGCCGTTAATATCAACACCTCTAACCGGCCTCGTAATTCCAGCCAACAACAGAGATCCGGCATTGCTCAGCGCCATGCTGCAAATTCGCCGCTATCTATACGGCAATTTACTCAATCGCGATTTAGTTGAATACATTCAAGGCAGAAGAAAACTTCTCTACTTCAAGGGCGTGATGAGTTTTTATCCACTTTTGAATGATCGAGATCAGCTTGCTCGACTAGACGGATGGCTAATATCCGCAATTCATCGCGCGGTACAAAAAAGATCTGCACTCTTACTCTCTCACTTGTTTGACAGAAGGCATTCCTTCCCCTTCTCAGTGAGAAAAAAGGAATTGATAGAAGAATTTCGAAAAAAGAGAATTGGCGGTCAACCTCTGTTGGAAATCCCCAGTTTTGCGCTTATTTTTCGAGCATTGCGCAAGGGATTGATCGACTTTGGCATCGAGCGGGTCATGCATCCATCGTCTATTAAGTACGACTACTAGAATAGCTCTCGAAGCTCAAAATCAATCATCGAATATGCGAATCACAAAAGACACCGTCGTCACCCTCAAGTACAAAGTCGCCGACGCCCAGGGCAAGCTCATCGAAGCCAGCCCCGAGCCGATGGCCTACCTGCATGGCGGTTACGAGAACACCCTGCCCAAGATCGAGCAAGCGCTCGACGGCCAGGAAAAGGGCTACCAGACCACGCTGAACCTCGCCCCCGAAGACGCCTTCGGTCAGCGCGACGAAGCGCTGGTGCGCACCATCCCCAAGACCGAGTTCCCGCCCGGCGTGAAGGTCGGCGGCCAGCTGCAGGGCCGGCTCGACGACGGCACCGAGCACGTCTTCACCGTGACCAAGATCAAGGGCCCGGTCGTGCTGCTCGACGGCAACCACCCCTGGGCCGGCAAGGCGCTGAAGTTCAGCCTGCAGGTGACGGACGTGCGCGCGGCGCTGCCGGTGGAGATCGAGCACCGGCATGTGCATGGGGCGCATGGCCACCATCACTAAGAAGCAGCCGCGAACCCGATGGAGTTCTCCAGCGTTTCCGGGTTTCTGGGCCTCCTGCCGCCAGCGCTGATCGCATTTGCGTTCGTCTGGGCCATCCTGCGCGCAGGATCACGGCAGGTCGTTGTCCATCGCCTCTGGCAATTTGTTCGCGGGAAGCAAGAAATTGCCGACCCCGAAATCCGAGCGTTCGCCGAGGAAGAGGCGAGCTTCATCTCGTTCCGCATCCTGGCAGGCGTTCCCGTTTCGTCGCTCGAGAAGGCACATGAGCTCATTCGCTGGACGAAGCTGAATGATGTGCAGATGTACCGCCTGCGCCTGTGCGGTGATTTCTTCGATCCGGATGCCCGGCAGGTCAGAGTGGACAAGCTGCCGTCAGGATTCACTCAAAAGCTGAGGGCGGCAGGGCTGTTCTGGTGGCTGCTTGTCGCCGCACTGAGTTTCGGCAGCTTGTTTCTTGACCGAACTCTCATGACCCTCAACGCGACACAACGGTACTTTTTCGCGACACCCACACAGGTCGGTAGTCTCGGTTCGATCATTCCGTTCGGCCCCAGATCGTTGAAGGCCGCGGATTGCACACGCCCTGCCAGCGCCAACGCACAGCGCAGCGGATTCACCGAGCAGGAGGTAGGCATCCTCTGTTCGATCCTCACGGACAGCGGCGCCAATGCCTTTCTCAAGCGCACGCTTGCCGAACAGTTCTGGTCGTCCGTCAAGCTGTTCGGCGTGAGCGCCGTGCTGTTCTGGATGAGCTTCTTTTCCTGGGTCGCAGGGGCTTCTGCCAAGAAACTCGCAGGGAGGCAGATCGACCCAGCCGTGCCGGGCACCCAGCTGAGCCTGGGCCTCTCGACCTGATGTCAGCGCTGACGGTGCCGCAACAGCACCGTCACTTCTTCCAGAACCTCGGTGCCTCGCCGATCGTCTCCAACGCCTTGCGACACGCCGTCGCCCCCGCCGCGCGTCGCGCGCTGAACCAACCCACCGCAAACCACGCACGCGGGTCGCGCGATGCGACCTCACGGTACAGCGCGAGCGCCACGGCCTCGTCGTTGAATTCGCCCAGCGCGTCCTGCGCGGGGCGCAGCGCCTTCAAGTAGCGCTCGGCCGCGTCCTTCTTCTTTTTGCCACCTTCCGCCTCGGCGAACAGCGGTGCCGCGAACTCCGCCAGGTAGCGCAGGCGCTTGAGCCGCTTGCGCGCGCGGTGCTGGTGTTCGGTGGCGAGCGATTCGAAACGCTCGCCGTCGCGTACTGCCTGCTTGTGCAGGCGCTGGAGCCGTTCGCGAAGCTGCTGGCGGGCCTCGTCGGCCGTCAGCGGCGCCGGGCTTGTCGACTCCGGAGCGGGCGCAGCAGCGGTGAAGCCGATCAAGGACACCAGCACGTCCTGGAATGCGGCAGCGCGCACGATGTCGCCGGGTGTCAGTGTTGGCGCAACAGCAACCGCATCGCCCACCAGCGGATCGACCTCCGGCGCACCTGCTTCACGCAGCCGCGGCTGCGCGAGCTTCACCACCTGTTCGCGGTCGCGCAGTTCGCCGAGCGCGCGGAAGGCGTCGACCAGCGGCGGCTCCCAGGCGGCGGCGTCGAAGCGGCTGGTGTCAGCGTCGAGCCCCGCCAGTTCGCGCAGCGCGGTGCGCAGGCGACGGATGCCGATGCGCAGTTGGTGGATCTGTTCTTCGTCGGTGCTGCCCGCGGCGATCTCGCTGGCGTTGGGCAGCATCTGGTCCAGGCACGACGCGACCACGGCCTGCTGGAGGGCGCGGCCGTCGCGGCCGTGAGCGGGGAAGCGCGGCGCCTCGGCCTTGACGGCGGGCACCGTCTCCTGTTCGGCCAGCAGGCGCATGCCGCGCTCGGCCTTCGAGACGGTGCTGAACCACAGGCCGTGCTGCTGCGACCAGCGCCGCGCCAGCGCCACGAGCCCCTGCACGTCGCCGCTCTTGAGTTCGAGCTCCAGCTCGCACACAGGCGAGGCGCGCTGCGCGGGCGTGCCCGCGTGCGCGACGACCTTGCCGACGTCGAGTGCCATCTCGACCACCGCGCCGGCCGGGCCGCTCACGCGCAGGTCGCGCGTGAGCCGCACGATGTCGGTCGACTGGCGTTCGACCAGCGGCACCGCGCCGCCGTCGGCCGCTTGCAGCAGACGGGCCAGCCGCTCGCCGACGGGCGTGCCGGCATGGCGCGCGGGGTCGATGGCGGGCGCGGCGGCGCCGGTGCCCAGGTCGACGTTGTGCTCGAGCCGGTGCAGCGCGTTGTCGCCGGCGGCCTTGACGGTCTGCACCCAGCGCCGGCCCTCCTTGCGCAGCCGCAGCACCATGCCGTCGGCGACGAGGCGCTGGTCGGCGGTGTCGAAATAGCGGGCCTGCAGGCGCGTGCGCACGACGGCGCCGCGCCGCAATGCGGCCTCGACGGCCTTCAGGCGGCCGGCGGGAATGCAGAACTTGAACTCGATTTCCATGGTGTTCATGATGCCCGCTCTTTTTCCCCTCAGCGACGTGGTGCCGGCCGATTTCCGGTGCGCCGAAAAATCATGTGGACACCGTCCATTTTCTTTGATATCTTTTGTGGACGGCGTACACAAAGACGTCGGAAAACACCCGACCCACCCTTCATCGACACAGGAACCCCACCATGGCCACCAAGCAGATCTTCGTGAACCTCCCCGTCCGGAACCTCGACAAGAGCAAGGCTTTCTTCGGCGCGCTGGGCTACAGCTTCAACCCGCAGTTCACCGACGCCAACGCCGCCTGCATGGTCATCCACGAAGGCAGCATCCACGCGATGCTGCTGATGGAGGACTACTTCAAGACCTTCACGAACCAGGGCATCGCCGACGCCCGCAAGGAGAACGAGGTGCTGGTGTGCCTGTCGTGCGAGAGCCGGGCCGAGGTCGACGAGCTGGTCGCCAAGGCGGTGGCCGCCGGCGGCACGACGCCGCGCGAGCCGAAGGACTACGGCTTCATGTACGGCCACGGCTTCCAGGACCTGGACGGCCACATCTGGGAACTGGTCTACATGGACCCGAACGCCGAGATGCCCGGGCAGTGAACGTGGGGGCCGGACGATGCCCATCGTTCCATATGCGCTCTTGATCGTTGCGCGCAAGGCACCTACCGAAAGGCGGCGGCGCCCCGATATTCCTGGTTCCGGCACGGCCCGCATGGCGGCCGTGCCTGCCTCACCAAGGAATACCGACATGTCCGACAGCAACGACAACAACAGCGCGTCTCCCATCGTCCAGGTCCAGCCGCTCGGCTTCCCGTGGCAGACGCTCGACCCCTTCCTGTTCTGCGTCTACCACGACGACGCGTACCCGAAGGGCAACGGCCGCATGGGCCCCGAGGCCTCGCTGGCCGGCCGCCAGATCGGCCAGGACTTCAGCCGCAAGGACGGCTGGAGCATGTACCACGGCGAGACGGTGCCGGGCTTTCCCTCGCACCCGCACCGCGGCTTCGAGACGGTGACCATCGTGCGCAAGGGCCTGGTCGACCATTCCGACTCGCTGGGCGCCACGGCGCGCTTCGGCGGCGGCGACGTGCAGTGGCTCACGGCCGGCAAGGGCATCGTGCATTCGGAGATGTTCCCGCTGCTGGACGCCGGCGCGCCCAATCCGCTGGAGCTGTTCCAGATCTGGCTCAACCTGCCGGCGAAGAACAAGATGGCCGAGCCGCACTTCACGATGTTCTGGTCGGAGGCGATTCCGCGCTTCGCCTCGGACGACGCGCAGGGCGGCCGCACCGAGGTGGCGGTGATCGCCGGGCGCTTCGGCGCCAGTGATGCGCAGGCCCAGGCGGCCATCGACCCGCTCGCGCCGCCGCCCGCTTCGTGGGCCGCGCAGGCCGGCGCCGACCTGGCGATCTGGACGCTGCGCATGACCCCCGGTGCGCGCTGGACGCTGCCGCCCGCCGCCGGCGAGGGCACGCGGCGCATGCTGTATTTCTTCAAGGGCGCCACCGCGCAGGTGGCGGGGCGGCGCGTGGACGGGCCGGCGGCCATCGAGCTGCGCGCCGACGCAGCGGTGGAGCTGTGCAACGGCCCCGAGGGCGACGGCGAGTTCCTGCTGCTGCAGGGCCGCCCGATCGGCGAGCCGGTGGCGCAGTACGGCCCCTTCGTGATGAACACGCAGGCCGAGATCGCCCAGACGATGGCCGACTACCGCCGCACGCAGTTCGGCGGCTGGCCCTGGACCGATCCGGCGCCGGTGCACGGCGCCGAGGCCGCGCGCTTCGCGCGGCACCCGGACGGGCGCGAGGAAGTGCCGGGGGCCTGATCGGCTTCCGAGGCTGCGCGGCTCTCAGTAGCCGCGCAGCACCTCGACGCTCAGCGCGGTCATGCTCGGGATGAACTCGATCACGTCGGTGCGGGCGACGCCGCCTTGCACGAAGGGGTCGCGCGCAAGCACCGCCTCGAGCCCCTCGCGGTCGCCCGAGCGCGCGAGGATCACGCCGCCCTTGCGCGGCACCTGGCGCCCCGAGGCCACGAACAGGCCGCTGGCGTAGTGCTTCTTGAGCCAGGTGACATGCGCATCCATCAGCGCGTCGAGTTCCTCGAGCGGACGGATGTAGGTCAGGGTGACGATGAACATGGCAAAGGCAGGTCGATGCGGAAGATGACCCGATCCTATGACCTCGCCACGACCGTGGCGGGGCGAGAGTGTGTCTCGCGGGTAACTGTCGCATGCGGCATGTGCATGCGCGGCCGACCGGCGGCCTTGTCGCCCACCGGACCTGCGCACCGGCGTGCGATCTCGTAGATTCGGTCGTTGCATTCCTCAGTTCATGTCACTTCACCGGAGACCCTGTTCCATGATCCAAGTCGTTGCCGTCATCACCGCCAAGCCCGGCCAGCGCGCCCTGCTGCTCGAAGCCTTCAAGGCCAACCGCGCCGCCGTGCTCGCCGAAGAGGGCTGCATCGAGTACGCCGCCACGATCGACGCGCAGGGCATCCCCCCGTCGAAGGCCAGCTTCGGGCCCGACACCTTCGTGGTGATCGAGAAGTGGGCCTCGCTGCCGGCCCTGCAGGCGCACGCGGTCGCGCCGCACATGGCGGCCTTCAGCGCCCAGACCAGGGAGCTCACCGAGAGCAAGCGCATCCACGTGCTCGAACCGATCTGAGTCTTTCGCGCCGCCTTCGCGCGCGGCGCGATGCCTGCTACCCTCGCGCCGGGGAGAAGAAGACATCTCGGACGAGGGGGTTCAAGACATGGCGATCGTCTCCAGACCGCAGGGTCTGCGCTGGCGCACCGGCGCGCTCCTGCTGGCGGCACTGGCCACGGGCTGCGCACAGCTCGGCGCGCCGCCCTATGCCGCCGACTACGAAGCGCTCGACCGGCTCGAGGCCCACAACCCCGGCAAGGTCGCGGTGGCCAAGGTGCAACCCACCGACCCCAACGACAGGATCAACACCCTGGGCCTGCGCCGCGCCAGGCTCGTGTCGCCCAGCGGCACCTTCGCCCAGTACCTCGAAGACGCGCTGATGCGCGACCTGAGCGAGATCTCGGTCTATGACCCCAAGGCGCCGACCCGCATCGCGGCGCGCATCCTCGTCAATGAACTCGACCTGGGCGTGATCAACGGCTCGGGCCGCATGGACGTCGAAGTCACCGTCACGCGCAACGCCGCGCAGACGCTGCGCAAGACCTACCGCGGCGAGATCGCCTTCGATTCGAGCTACGCCAACATCGTGGCCGTGCCCGCCGGGCAGGCCGCGTACCCGCGCTTGGTGCGGGCGCTGCTGCGGCAGGTGTATGCCGATCCGCAATTCGTCGCGGCCATCGCGCCGCCTGCGCAGTAAGGACGGGAACGCACCATGACGCTTCTTTCTTTCCTGACGCCCCGGCTGGCTGCCGTGCTGGCAACCGCCGTGCTGCTGGCGGGCTGCGCCCACCCGATCACGATGATCACCGAGACCGCACCGCCCCGGTCGGCCGCCCACCTCATTCCCAAGAAGGTGGCCTACGTGATGACCGACGCGCAACGCGACCTGCAGGTGACCACCGCCGGCGGCAGCGGCGACCGCGTGAGCTACTACCCGTACCGCGACCTCGAGAAATCGATCCGCGACGCGCTGCGCGCGGTCTACCGCAACGTGGTCGTGCTGCGCACCGCCGGCGATGCCAAGGCCAACGAGGCGGCGGGCGTGTCGCTGGTGTTCACGCCGCAGATCAAGACCGATTCGAGCTCGTCTTCATGGATCACCTGGCCGCCCACCGCCTTCACGGCCGAGGTGGCCTGCGTGGTGACCGACACCGCGGGCGCCGAAGTCACACGCGTGCGCGCGGTCGGCAACGGCACGGCGGAGTTCGGCGAGTTCAACGGCGACTACGGCCTGGCCGCCCGGCGCGCGGCCACGCGGATGACAGCGCAGCTCAGCAGCGAGATACGGCGCAACGAGAAGCTGCGCTGAGCCGTTCGACGGCCACTCGCCCAATAAAAAAACGCGCCCGAGGGCGCGTTTTTCGTGGGAGCCGCGAAGTCTTACTTCGACACGACCTTCACCATCTCGAGGCACTTGTTCGAGTAGCCCCATTCGTTGTCGTACCAGCTCACGAGCTTCACGAAGGTGCCGTCCAGCGCGATGCCGGCCTCGGCGTCGAAGATCGAGGTGCGCGGGTCGCCGCGGAAGTCGGTGGCGACGACCTTGTCTTCGGTGTAGCCCAGCACGCCCTTCAGCGCGCCTTCGCTCTGTGCCTTCATTTCGGCGCAGATCTCGGCGTAGGTGGCGTCCTTGACGAGTTCGACGGTCAGGTCGACCACCGACACGTCGGAGGTCGGCACGCGGAAGCTCATGCCGGTGAGCTTCTTGTTCAGCTCGGGGATCACCACGCCCACGGCCTTGGCAGCGCCCGTCGACGACGGAATGATGTTTTCCAGGATGCCGCGGCCGCCGCGCCAGTCCTTGTTGCTCGGGCCGTCCACGGTCTTCTGCGTGGCGGTGGCGGCGTGCACGGTGGTCATCAGGCCGCGCTTGATGCCCCACTTGTCGTTCAGCACCTTGGCCAGCGGGGCCAGGCAGTTGGTGGTGCAGCTGGCGTTGCTGATGATGGCTTCGCCGGCGTACTTCTTGTCGTTCACGCCATAGACGAACATGGGGGTGTCGTCCTTCGAGGGGGCCGACAGGATCACCTTCTTGGCGCCTGCGTCGATGTGCTTCTGCGCGGTTTCCTTGGTGAGGAAGAGGCCGGTCGATTCGAGCACGATGTCGGCGCCGACTTCGTTCCACTTGAGCTGCGACGGGTCGCGCTCTTGCGTGAGGCGGATCTTCTTGCCGTTGACGATCAGCGTGTTGCCTTCGACCGTGACTTCACCCTTGAAGCGGCCATGCACCGAGTCGTACTGGAGCATGTAGGCCAGGTATTCCGGCTCGAGCAAGTCGTTGATGGCAACGATTTCGATGTCGTTCTTGAAGTTCTGCACGGCTGCGCGCAGCACGTTGCGACCGATGCGGCCGAAGCCGTTGATACCGAGTTTGATAGCCATCTGACTTGCTCCTAAGGTTGAAAAACTTTTGATCGGACGGGAAGAGGACGAACCGCGCGACGCTCAGTCGCGCAGGGCCGCTTCCACGGTGGCGGCCACGTTCTCCGCCGTGAAACCGAAGTGCTTGAACAGCACGGGCGCGGGGGCCGACTCGCCGTAGCTGTCGATGCCGACCACGGCCGCGCAGCCGTACTTCCACCAGCCGTCGGTGCAGCCCATTTCGACCGCGACGCGCGGGATCTTCTTGGGCAGCACGGCCTTCTTGTAGGCCAGGTCCTGGCGGTCGAAGGTGGTGGTCGAGGGCATCGACACCACGCGCACGGCGATCTTTTTGTCGGCCAGCAGCTTCTGGGCGGCCAGCGCGAGCTGCACTTCGGAGCCGGTGGCGATGATGACCGCTGCCGTCTTCTTGTTCTTGAGGCCGACGTTCTCGGGCTCGGACAGCACGTAGGCGCCGCGGCTGATGTCGCCCAGGTCGCTCTTGGCGGCGTAGGCGATGTTCTGGCGGCTCAGCAGCAGGGCGGTCGGGCGCGTCGCGTTCTGCAGCGCGACAGCCCAGGCCACGGCGGTTTCGGCCGTGTCGCCCGGACGCCAGACGTCCAGGTTCGGGATGAGGCGCAGCGAAGCAGCGTGCTCGATCGACTGGTGCGTCGGGCCGTCTTCACCCAGGCCGATGGAGTCGTGCGTGAACACGTGCACCACGCGGCGCTTCATGAGCGCGGCCATGCGGATGGCGTTGCGGCTGTAGTCGCTGAAGGTGAGGAAGGTGCCGCCGTAGGGGATGTAGCCGCCGTGCAGCGCCACGCCGTTCATGATGGCGGCCATGCCGAATTCGCGCACGCCGTAGTTGATGTGGCGGCCGATCTCGCCGTGCGGCGGCTCGACGGCATCACCTTGTGCGGCTTCGTCTTCGCCGCCCTGGGGCACCACCGGTGCGGGGGGCGCGTTCAGCACGACGGCGCCGGTCTTGGCGTCGAAGCGCAGCGCGGCGGTGCTCTTGGTGTTGGTGAGGTTGGAGCCCGTGAGGTCGGCGCTGCCGCCGAGCATTTCGGGCAGCGCGGCCGTGAAGGCCTCGAGCGCGAGCTGGCTGGCCTTGCGGCTGGCCACGGTTTCGCCCTTGGTGTGGGCAGCGACCACGGTGTCGAACGCGACCTGGTGGAAGTTCTTGGGCAGCTCGCCCTTCATGCGGCGCGTGAACTCGGCGGCGAGTTCGGGGTATGCGGCCGTGTAGGCGGCGAAGGTGTCGTTCCAGGCGGCTTCGGTCTTGGCGCCTTCGGCCTTGTGGTCCCAGTCGGCGTACACCTCGGCCGGGATTTCGAAGGCGGGGTAGGGCCAGCCGATGGCTTCGCGCGTGAGCTTGATTTCTTCGGCGCCCAGCGCCTCGCCGTGCGCCTTGGCGGTGCCGGCGCGGTTCGGGCTGCCCTTGCCGATGGTGGTCTTGCAGACGATCAGCGTGGGCTTGGTGGCTTCCTTCTTGGCCTTGGCGATGGCCTTGGCCACTTCCTTGGCGTCGTTGCCGTCGATGGGGCCGACGACGTTCCAGCCGTAGCCCTTGAAGCGTTCTTCGGTGTTGTCGATGAACCAGGGCTTGACCTGGCCGTCGATGCTGATGCCGTTGTCGTCGTACAGGGCGATCAGCTTGTTCAGGTGCCAGGCGCCAGCCAGGGCGCAGGCTTCGTGGCTGATGCCTTCCATCATGCAACCGTCGCCCAGGAAGGCGTAGGTGTGGTGGTCGACGATGGCCAGGTCCTTGCGGTTGAACTCGGCGGCCAGCAGCTTCTCGGCCAGCGCGAAGCCCACGGCATTGGTGATGCCCTGGCCCAGCGGGCCGGTGGTGGTCTCGACGCCGGGGGTGACGTCGACTTCGGGGTGGCCGGCGGTCTTGCTGTGCAGCTGGCGGAAGTTCTTGATCTCGGCCAGGGGCAGGTCGTAGCCCGTGAGGTGCAGCACCGCGTAGATCAGCATCGAGGCATGGCCGTTGGACAGCACGAAGCGGTCGCGGTCGAACCAATGCGGGTTGGCGGGGTTGTAGCGCAGGTGCTCGCCCCACAGGGCGACGGCCATGTCGGCCATGCCCATCGGTGCGCCCGGATGTCCGGAATTGGCTTGTTGAACGGCATCCATTGCCAGCGCGCGGATCGCGTTGGCCATCAGGGCTTGGTTTGCCATGGGCAGTGGGCTTTCGGGGGAAAAGGGTGGGTGGGGGATACGGGAGAACCCGAGATTTTACCGGGCGAGCCGCGCCCGGCCTCGATACAGGGCCAACACCCCACTGATGCTCTCTTGTGTCGCAGGCCCGGCTGCTAGAGTTGCCCCCCATGCAAGGGCTGCACCTCACCGCCGATCTCCACGACTGCCAATGCGGCCTCCAATGGCTCACCGACGGGCGCGCGCTCGGCGAGGTCTGCACCAAGGCCGTGACGGCCGCCGGGCTGCAGGCCGTGGGCAAATTGGTCCACAGTTTTCCGGCCACGCCGCAGGGGCCGGGCGGCGTGACGGCCACGCTGCTGCTGGCCGAATCGCACCTGTGCATCCACACCTGGCCGGAGCAACGCGGCGTGACGCTCGACGTGTACGTCTGCAACTTCGGCGCCGACCACTCGGCCAAGGCGCATGCGCTGATGGCCTGCCTGGTGGCGCTGTTCCAGCCCCGCCACAGCGAACGCAACGAACTGCAACGCGGCCGTGTGGCCGGGTCGGTGCAGTGATGGCGGTGCACGCGATGATCCTGGCCGCCGGCCGCGGCGAACGCATGCGGCCGCTGACCGACGCCACGCCCAAGCCCCTGCTCGAAGTGCGCGGCAAGCCGCTGATGCAGTGGCCGATGGAAGCGCTGGCCGAGGGCGGCTTCACCGAGCTGGTGGTCAACACCGACTGGCTGGGCGCGCAGGTTGCCGCCCGGTTCGGCGCGAGCCCTGTGCTGGACGGGCATGGTGCGCTGTCCATTTCGTATTCCGACGAGGGCCGCGACTTCGGCGGCGCGCTCGAGACGGCCGGTGGCATCGTGCGCGCGCTACCCCTGCTGGGCGAGGTGTTCTGGGTGGCGGCGGGCGACGTGTTCGCGCCCGGTTTCCGCTTCACCCAGGCCGCGGTCGACCGCTTCCTGGCCAGCGGCAAGCTCGCCCACCTGTGGCTGGTGCCGAACCCGGCGCACAACCCCAAGGGCGACTTCGGCCTCTCGGCCGACGGGCTCGCGCTGAACCAGGCGGCCGAAAAATACACCTTCTCGACCATCGGCCTGTACCGCGCCGCGCTGTTCGCGCCGCCGTACTGCGACATCCCGGCCGGCAATCCGGACGGCATCAAGGCCCCGCTGGCACCGATCCTGCGCGCCGCGATGGACAACCAGCAGGTGAGCGCCGAGCTCTACACCGGCGACTGGACCGACGTGGGCACGCCGCAGCGCCTGCAGCAACTCAACGCCGGGGTCGCGCCGGCAGCGGGCGCATGACGCTCGCGCCGCTGCCCGACGCCCTGCGCCTGCTGCCGCAGCGCCTGCAGGACCTGGCCCTGGCCACCGCCGCCGAACGCAACGACGGCGCGCCCGAAGACCCGCTGACCGTCCCGCTCTACGTGAGCGACTTCACGCGCCTGAGCCTCGCGCCCATACGCCAGGGCTGGCACGTCGAATACTTCGGCGACACATGGGGCGATGCCTTCGACGAAACCCTGGCCTGCCTGAGCCGGCAGGACGTGGCCGACTGCATCACCTCGCTGTCGTTCAGCGGCCCCGACAGCGGGGCCAACGGCTCGCGCGAATGGATGTTCACGCCGCTGCTCGAGAGCCCGGTGATGTTTCCCCGCCTGCGCTCGCTGTTCATCAAGCCGACGCAGCCGGAAGACCACAACCAGTCGCTCGTCTGCACCAACTACGGCATCCTCGAGGAAGGCGGCGACATCGCGCGCTGGGTGCGCAAGACGCCGCACCTGAGCGAACTGACGGTGCCGAACGCGCCGAACGCCGACTTCTTCGCCGTGCCGCTGCCGCAACTGACCAGCCTGTGCGTCGGCGCCCATTTCGCCACGCAGCACTTCATCCGCCACCTGGCCGCCGCAACGCAGCTGCCGGGCCTCAGGCTGCTGGATTTTTCCGAATCCACCGAGCAGCAGATGGCGTGGCCGGCCGACCGGACGCCCGGCGGCATCACGGCCTTCGAAGACTACGAGGCCTTGCTGCACAGCCCCGTGGGCGCGCAGCTGCGCGTGCTGAGGCTGCGCAACACCTGCCTCGACCTGGCGCAGCTGCAACAGCTGCAGAGCGTGCGGCAGCGGCTGCAATTCATGGTCATCCAGTCAACGATCGGCGGCTACGTCAGCCACTTTGCGCAGGATGTGTTCCCATGGCGGCATCTGGTACCCGCGGACCCCGGACTTGCACCGTATCGAAAGTGAAATCCCATGCTCAATGACACCACGATCTACGCCGAGCGCCGCGCGCGCCTCGCTTCGCAACTGGGCAAGGACGGCATCGCCATCGTTCCCACCGCACCCGAGCGCCAGCGCAACCGCGACAGCGACTTCCTGTTCCGCCACGACAGCTACTTCTACTACCTGACCGGCTTCACCGAGCCGAACGCGTGGCTGGTGCTGGCGGGCGACGGCCGCGCCACGCTGTTCTGCGCGCCCAAGGACCTGGAGCGCGAGATCTGGGACGGCTACCGCCTCGGCCCCGACGCCGCCCCCGCCGCGCTGGGCGTGGACGAGGCCTTTTCGGTGAACGACCTCGACGCCAAGCTGCCGAAGCTGCTCGAGAACCGCTCCACCGTGTGGTTCCCCTTCGCCACCCACAAGGGCCTGGAAACCCGCATCGACGGCTGGCTGCAGTCGGTGCGCGCGCGCGTGCGCTACGGCGCGCTGTGCCCCGAGGAGCAGCGCGACCTGTGCGGCCCGCTCGACGAGATGCGCCTCGTGAAGGACGCGCACGAGCAGGACATCATGCGCCGCGCCGCGCAGATCAGCGCCCGCGCCCATATCCGCGCGATGCAGCTGTCGGCGCGCATGCTGCGCGAGGGCAAGGACGTGCGCGAGTACCACCTCGACGCCGAGCTGCTGCACGAGTTCCGCCTGGGCGGCTCGCAGTACCCGGCCTACGGTTCCATCGTCGCGGCCGGCGCCAACGCCTGCGTGCTGCACTACCGCGCCGACGCCGCGCCCGTGCGCAAGGGCGAGCTGGTGCTGATCGACGCCGGCTGCGAACTCGACGGCTACGCCAGCGACATCACCCGCACCTTCCCCGCGGACGGCAAGTTCAGCGGCCCGCAGCGCGCGCTGTACGACCTGGTGCTGGCCAGCCAGGACGCCTCGGCCGCCGCCACCAAGGCCGGCAACCGCTTCAACGACCCGCACGACGCGGCCGTGAAGGTGCTGGCGCAGGGCATGCTCGACCTGGGCCTGCTCGACGGCAACAAGGTCGGCAGCGTCGACGACGTGATCGACTCGCGCGCCTACTTCCAGTTCTACATGCACCGCACCGGCCACTGGCTGGGCATGGACGTGCACGACTGCGGCAGTTATGTCGAACCCACGCAGGTGGGCGAGGTGAGCGAGCGCAAGGACCCGCTGTCCAACGAACTCATCAAGAACCGCCCGAGCCGCATCCTGCACCCGGGCATGGTGCTGACGCTGGAGCCCGGCATCTACGTGCGCCCCGGCGAGGGCGTGCCCGAAAAATTCCACAACATCGGCATCCGCATCGAGGACGACGCGATCGTCACGGCCACGGGCTGCGAACTGATTTCGCGGGGGGTGCCGGTGAAGGCGGATGAGATCGAGGCGTTGATGCGCGCCTGAGCGCGAATCAGGCGGGCAGCGCGCAAAACAGCGCCTGCCCGATCGCGAGCACCGCCGCGCCCATGGCAATGCGCGGAAAACGGTGCGGCAAGCCACTCAACAGCCCGACCGTCGCCAGCGCCGCCGCAGTCAGCGCCCCCAGCCACAGCACCCACCCCACCGACCCGCCCGCCGCCTCCAGGCTGGCCCACAGCGACAGGCACAGCAGCGCCGTGCCCCCGAGCTGCAGCCATCGGCGCCAGGCGCCCGGCGTGTGGCCGCGGCCGAAGACGTCTTCGCTGTGGCGGTCCATCGCGAGGCTCAGCGCGCAGAAGCCGGCCAGCGAGGCGGCGAACACCAACCCGAGCAGCGGCATCACGATCCCTGACCCGAGGCAGCAAGTTCCGTCGGCGGCGGCGGCTTGACGGCTTTCTTGGGTGCCGCCAAAGCCTTGCGGCGCTTGCGCTCCACCAGCCAGGTCGCACCCGCCAACCCCAGGCCGAGCGCGATCGCCACGAGGTCGAAGCCCGCCACCGAACTCGGCCCGCTGCGCAGGCTCACGGTGAGCGGCGCAGGGCCGGTGAAGGCATTGAGCACCGGCAGCAGTGCGAACAGCAGCGCGCCGAGCGCAAGCTGCGCCTGCCACATGCGCAGGGTCGGGCGCAGCAGGCCCAGCACAACGGTGGCGCCCCAGACGATGAAGAACCAGCGGATCTCGGCCTCGTTGCGGCCGGCCACGTCGACCGGCAGCAGGCGGTTGGCCCAGAAGAAGGCGGCCATGGCCACGGGCAGGCCGGCGATCGCGCCGAGGTTCAGCCCATCGACGAGCCGCAGGCCGACGCCGATGCGTCCGCCCTGCTTGAGGGTCTTGGCGTATTTCTGGCGCTCCTTCACGGCCCACAGCAAGAGGCCCGTGGCCACCATCAGGCAGCCCGCCAGGCCCGAGACGAAGAACAGCGCGCGCAGCAGCGGGTCGGCAAAACGGCCGATGTGCAGGCCGTAGAGCACGCCGCGCGTTTCGGCCGCGGCCTTGGGCACGTCGCCGAAGCTGCCGATGAGCGCGCCGGTCGTGCCGTTGAACTGCATGCTGGGCTGGTCGTACGACAGGTGACGGCCTTCAGCCCGCGTGAGCGAGACCACGGCGTTGGCGTCGTTGGGCTGATGCACCACGATGCGGCCGACGGGCGCGCCGTCCCAGTGGGCCGTGGCCTGCGCCACCATGGGCGCGAGGGGGGCCAGCGCGGCCTTCGTGCCCGAGGCCTTGATCTGCGTGCGCACGCCGCCCGGGAAGGCCTCGGCGAAGAAGGTGTCGTTGCCGCCGTGCGCCTTGTAGGCCACCTGCGGGCCCCACGGCATGTACATGAACATCAGCGTGACCAGCCCGGTGTAGGTGATCATGGCGTGGTACGGCAGCGCGAGCACGGCGGTGACGTTGTGCGCGTCGAGCCAGCTGCGCTGGCCCTTCTTCGGGCGGAAGGTGAAGAAGTCCTTGAAGATGCGCTTGTGCGTGACGATGCCGCTGACGATGGCCACCAGCATGAACATCGCGCAGAAGCCGACGATCCAGCGCGCCCAGAGCGCGGGCATGTAGTGCAGGTCGAAATGCAGGCGGTAGAAGAACTCGCCGCCGCGCGTCTCGCGCGGCGCGGTGATCGCCTGGCCGGTGGCCGGATCGAGCATGGCGCGATCGAAGCTGCGGCGCCGGTCCACGGGCGGCGAACCGGGTGGCGGCGGCGGCTTGGCCCACAGCAGGCTCACGCCGGGCTCGCGCTCGGTGGGCAGGGTGATGAACCAGCGCGTGGCATCGGGCGCGTGGCGCTGCATGAAACCCAGCGCGTTGTCCGCGGCCACCGGCTGCGGCACCGCGCCAGGCGTCACGGCGTGCAACTCCGGCTTCATCCAGAAGGTGATCTCGTCCTTGAAGTACGAGGCCGTGCCGGCCGCGAACACCATGAAGAGCACCCAGCCGACCAGCAGGCCCGACCAGGTGTGCAGCCAGGCCATCGACTGACGGAATCCTTCCTTCATGCGGCACCTCCGCCGCCCTGGGTCCACAGCAGCAACAGCAGGCCCTGCAGGGCCGCCGCGATGGCGAGGCCGGTCCAGGCGCGCCACGCCGAGCGCGCGGCGAAGACCCACATCACGGCCACGGCGTAGACGAGGAAGGAGGCCAGCGTGCCGGTCAGCGCGGCTTCGCTGCGCGCCATGCCGAAGAGGGCAGGCAGGCCCAGCGCGAGCACGGCGGCCGACAGCGCGGCGACGCCGTAGCCGCCCGCGATGGCAGCAACGGCCCGCGACGCGACGCCCATCCGGTAGCGGAGGCCGGCGCTCACGACGGGCGCCGGACGACGTGCAAGGTCGTTCGGAAATTCATGGGACAGAGGGAGAGGAGAAACCTGGAGAATGAGAATCATACTCATCTTCTCGGTTTTTCTCGCCCCCGCCCATCCCGCGAGCGGGGCCTTGAAAGGCCGGCGGCGCCTTACTTTGCCTGCAGCAACGCGCCGGCTTCGAGCAGTACCAGCTCGTTGTCGTCTGCCTTGTTCGGCTCGCGGCTGCTGGAGAACGGCAGGTTGTTGTCGTTGCCGACCACGATGTGCGTGGCATCGACCACGTCGACGTTCTCGATGGTGAAGAACGGGAACTTGAGCACGCCGTCGTTCAGCGGCTTGCGCGCGAGCTTGTTCGGGTCGGCGATGTTCAGCAGGTCGATGTAGCCGATCTTGCGCACCGCGCCGCCCACGTTCGCGTCGCTCAGCTCGACCTTGTAGACGCGCTTGAACTTCGCGATGTCGTGGAAGCAGTCGGTGCGCTTCTGGCCTTCGGGGCAGGCCTTGTCGCTCGTGCCTTCGCCGTTGTCGCGCTCGATGATGAGGCCGGTGGTGCCGTCGATCATGTTGAAGTCGCCGATGGCGTGGCCGTTGGCTTCGAGCACGTACTTCCAGTGGCGGCCCGTCCATTTTTCGGACGCCACGTCGAACTCCAGCACGCGCAGCGCTTCCTTGCCGTCGAGCTTCTCGTAGTCCTTGGCCTCGGCGTTCCACACCGGGCCTTCGAGCAGCGCATAGAGCTTGCTGCCGTCCTTCGACGACGCCATGCCTTCGAAGCCCTTGGAGCGCTTGATCTGGAAATCGACCGCGCCGCCCGGTGCCCCCGGCGTGGTCACCGCGGGATGGTCGGGCGAGCGCACGGCCTTGCCGTCGACCTGCGTATCGAACACCGCGAGCACCTTGCCCTTCAGGTCGGCCTTGATGAGGAAGGGGCCGAACTCCTCGCCGATCCACAGCGCGCCACCGGCGAACTGGAAGCTCTCGGGGTCGAAGTCCGAGCCCGTCAGGTAGCGCTGCTTCGTGCCTTCATGGACGATGCGGAACGGCACCTTCTTGTCGGGGTCGTGCAGGAAGATCGTGTTCAGGCGATTGAACTTGCCGCTCTTGAAGTCCACCTTGTAGTGGTTCAGGTAGAGCATGAAGTCGGGCGAGTTGGCCTTCGCGCCGGCGCCGTTGTCGGTGAGGATCCAGAATGAGCCGTCGTCCATCTTCTTGATGCCCGAGTGCCCTTGCAGCGGCTGGCCCTTGAAGGGCACCGAGACGCCAGTGCCGCGGCCGGCCGAAAGGCCCTCGATCGTGCCCGGCGCCTCAACGCGCTTGCCGGTGGTGAACTTGCCGCTGGCCTGCAGGTCGGCCGGTGCGTCTTTTGGGGCGGCAACGAAGCTCTGCGCGGGCAGCACGGCGTGGCCGGCGAGCGTGGCGGGAAAGGCGGTCTGGGCCACAGCGCCACCGCAGGCGAAGGCGGTGGCCAGGGCGACCAGAGAGAGGGAAGCGAAGCGCGTCATGAACGAAAAAGCTTTCAGTCGAAAACGCGTGACCTTGCCGGGCAGGCGTGACGCCGCCGTGACATCCGCTCAGCTCAAGGTGCAATGTCCACCGTCACTTCGCGCGACTCGGCGCGGCCCTGGTCATCGACCGCACGCAGCACGTAGCGCCGGCCCGAATCGGCCATGTCCGGCATCCAGGTGATGCCTTCGCCGGGCGCGGCCTTGCCGACCAGCGCGTCATCGGCAAACCAGTAGATCGTCTGCGTGCCTGCCGCCGCTTCGGCGCGCAGCACGAGCGGCTCGGGCCTCTTCACGCGCAGCGTGTGCCGCACGCCGCGCAAGGGCGAGGTGATGAGCGGCGCCGTCTCCGAAGCCTCGCCCTTCTCGCAGCCATCGGTCGGCAGGCTCGCGCGCGGCAGGCCCGCCTGGCGGAACAGCCGCCGCATGTCGCTGCCCCATTGCTCGACCACCTGCTGACGCGCGTTGGGCTGCGGCCCGCACACCACCTTGCCGGTCGTTTCATCGACCCACACGGCGCGGTGCAGGTTGCTCACCTGGATCGGCGACTTGCCGGCGATGAACCAGGTCGTGGTGCGCACCGGGCACAGCGCATCGGGCAGTCCGCCCGTCGCGGTGCACACCTCGACCTGGCGCAGGTCAGGCGGCTGTCGCGTCGCGATCTCGCCGGGATCGAGCCGCTCCGCACGCAGCGCATCGACCATGCGCAGGAACAGCGGCGCGGCCGCATCGACGCCCACCAGCGCAGGGTTGCTCGTGCCATCGAAGTTGCCGACCCACACCACGAGCACATGGCGGCCGAACACGCCCGCGGTCCACGCATCGCGAAAGCCCCACGACGTGCCCGTCTTCCATGCGATGGCGGGGCGCGCGGGCAGCGTGGTGTCGGGGCGCGGCGTGTGGCGCAGCATGTCGAGCGTGATGAACGAGGCCTCTTCGCTCAAGAGGCGCAGCGGCTGCGCAGGGCGCTCATCGGGCGCGGGCTGCGTGTAGCGCAGCGGCTGCGAGATGCCGCCGTTCGCCAGCGTCGCGTAGAGGCCCGCAAGCTCCTCGGGCGTGACCTCGCCGCCGCCCAGCACCAGCGCGAGGCCGTAGTGCGATTCGCTCTGCAGCTTCTGCACGCCCGCGAGCCGCATGAAGTCGTAGAGCCCCGGCTTCGACAGCTTCGCAGCCACGGCCACCGCGGGGATGTTGCGGCTGCGGATCAACGCTTCCTGCGCGGGCAGCGGGCCGGCGAAGCGGTGGTCGAAGTTCTCTGGCGTGTAGGGGCCGAAGGAGGTCGGCGCGTCCTTCAGCATCGTCTTCGGATGCAGCAAGCCCTGGTCGAGCGCGAGTGCGTAGATGAAGGGCTTGAGCGTGGACCCCGGCGAGCGCTTGGCCTGCGTGCCGTTGACCTGCCCCGCGATCGCGTCGTTGTGCCAGTCAGCCGAACCGATCAGCGCGCGCACCTGCATGGTCGAAGCGTCGAGCAGCAGAGCACTCGCATTGGTCATGCCGACGTCGGCGTGCGTGCGCAGGTACTGGCCCATCACGCGTTCGAGCGTGGCCTGCATGCGCAGGTCGATGGTGGTGCGAACTTCCTGCACACCGCGCTCCTGCGCGAGCAGCATGTCGGTGGCGTGCGGCGCGAGAAAGGGGAGGCTGCCGCGCGACTGCGCCGAGAGCGCGAGTTGCGCATCGGGCGCGTGCTGCTTCGCGGTGGGATCGCGTTCAGCCCACAGCGCCCACAAGCGTTCGCGTGCCGACTGCAGCTCGGCATTGCGACCGCGCTCGGCGATGCGCTTGACGGGGTTCTGCGGAATCACCGCGAGCGTCAGCGCCTCGGGCAGGCTGAGCTTGGCGGCGTCCTTGCGGAAGTAGATGAGGCTCGCGGCCTGCACGCCTTCGATGTTGCCGCCGTAGGGCGCGGTGTTGAGGTACGCCTCGAGGATCTCGCGCTTGCCGAAGCGCGCCTCGAGCCAGAGCGCCGCGCCGATCTGCGCGATCTTGCCCATGGCCGTGCGGCTGTCGATGCCGTAGACACGCCGCGCAAGCTGCATCGTGAGCGTCGAGCCGCCCTGCCTGCGCTCGCCGCTGGCGATGCGCCACGCGCTGCGCACGAGCGCGGCGGGGTTGACGCCGGGGTGGGCGTAGAAGCGGCGGTCTTCGTACAGCAGCACCGCATCGACCAGCGTCGGCGAGATGCGGTCGAGCGGCACCCAGAGGCGGTATTGCTCGTCGCTTGCGAGGGTGAGGCGCAAGAGTTCGCCACCCTGCGCGTACACGGCGCGCGAGCTGCCGACGGTTTCGCTGAGGGGCGCGTGCGGCCAGAGACGCAGCAGCGCAAGCAGGACGGCAACCGCCAGCGCCCACAGCGCTGGCTTGCGGAGCCTTCCCAACTTCACGCTGAAGCGCATGACGGCCTCGCTGCCTTGCGTCAGTTCGCGACCACCTGGAAGCGCGCACCCGCCGAGCGCGAATACACGCGCCGGTCGTACATCGCCTCGCCATACGCCGCAGGCACCACGAAGTCGCCGACATTGGTCGCCCGCGCCTTGTAGGTCACTTCGAGCAGGTTCTTGTCGACGGCGCCGTAGAACACCACACGGTCTTCGCGGATGTCGGCGTACTGCACCTTCCACGAGCCGCCGCCGCCGAGGCGCTTCTTCCAGATCGGCGCGTCGGCATTGGCTTCCTCGTCGTCGCCCACGGCCTGCAGCACCGGCTCCAGGCCGCCTGGCAGCAGGTCGACCAGCGCCACGTCGTTGAGCTGCGCGCGCTCCAGGCTGCGCACGCGCACCCGCACCGTGACCTCTTCGCCAAGCTTGGCCTTGGTGATCGGGTTGCCCTTGGCATCGAGCACTTCATGGAAGATCTCCAGGCCCTGGTTCACCGGCGTGGCGGGCACGTTGCGCTCGAAGCCCTGTTCGGCCCAGCTGTAGTACAGGTTGAAGTCGCTGTCGTTCGAGAGCTTGAGCTTCGCCGTGCCGACAGGCACCGCAGCACGCGTGATCGGGTTCACCGCGCCCAGCGCGAGCGCCGCGGCCTGGCCTTGCGCGTTGACGCTCTGCGCCGTCAGCTTGCCCTCGGCGTTCTGCGCCACCGCTTCGAAGTAGGCATCGACCGCAAGCAGCATCGAGGCCGACGACAGGCTGTTGTACCAACCGTCGCGCACCATCGCACCCATGCCTTCCCACACTTCGGGCTTCAGCGTCTTCAGGCGCGAAGGGAAGTGGCGGCCCACCAGGTGCAGCGTCATGCTGTCGTGCACCAGCGGGTCGTAGTACGCGCCCCACACGTTGCGGCGCTGCTTCTTTTCGGTGCGCGCGAGCAGGTCGGACCACACCGGGTTGAGCAGCTCGTTGGCCACTTGCTCCTGCTTCACGAGCTGATAGCTCGCGGCGAGGTACACGGCGCCCAGGTCGTCGCTCCAGCCTTGGGTCTGCTTGTTGCGCCACGCTTCGCGCAGGTTGGCCAGTGCGGCCGGCGCGATGATGCCCTGGCGCGTGAGCAGGTAGGCCGCCTGCGTGCGCTGGCGCCAGCCGTCGAGCGAGGTGTCGCCGCTGCCGAGCCAGCCCTGCAGGTAGGTGTTCGCCTTTTGCAGCAGGTCTTGCGGCACGGGCAGCTTGTGGTCCTTGGCTTCGATGAGCAGGTGCACCGCGTAGAGCGTGGCGAAGGCATCGGTGCCCGCGCCGGGCCACAGCGAGAAGCCGCCGTCGGCCGTCTGCCGTGCGCGCAGCTGCACGAGGTAGCGCTCGAAGGTCTTGCGCGCCTCGGGCATCGGGCCCTGCTCGGGCGTGCGGCCGCGCGCCATTTCCTTCACCAGCTCGGGTCGGCCCGACAGCAACACGGCCGGGAAGGTCTGGCTCGTGATCTGCTCGGTGCAGCCGTGCGGGTACACCTCCAGGTACTGCATGAGGCCGGTCGCGAAGGCCCACGGCGCGGCGGACACCGCGACATCGCTCTTGCGGAAGTTCGGATACAGGTCGGCCTTGCTGTTCAGCTCGCCCGCGCGCTGGAAGCTGCCGGCCTGCACCAGCGTGACGAACGGCGACGCAGGCCGCACGCTCACCTCGGTCGAGAGGCGCGCGCTGAAGGTCTTGTGCGTCGAGGTGAACACCAGCGCCGACGAACCCAGCACCGCCTGCTCGCCCGGCTTGGCGCGCACATTGAACCTGGTGCTCGCTTCGCCGCGCTCGTTGACCTTGAGCGTCTGCGTCGCATCGCCCACCACTTCGAGCCCGCCCGAGGCGGTGAGCGTGAGCGCGATGGGCACGTCCTTGCCCGATCCCACGATGTTGTTCGCCAGGCCCACGCCCACTTCGACGGTGTCGCCGGGCGCCATCGCGAGTGGTGCGTTCGGCAATATCACCATGTCGCCGCGCACCACGGTGCGGGTGCTCTTGGCGGTGGTTGTCTCGTCGTTCACCGCGACGGCCATCACGCGCAGGCTGCCGTTGAAGCTCTCGGGCACGGTGTAGCTGAACTCGCGGCTGCCGTTCACGTCGACGAGGCCCGACCAGTAGGCCACCGGCTTGTCGCGCTTGCGCTTGAACGGGTTCAGGTGCTTGCCGAGCTCGCCTTCGCCGTCGCCGCCGGGGGCTGCGCCCTGCATGAGCTTCTTGAACTCCGGCAGGATCAGGTCGAGCGTCTGCAGGGTACCGACTTCGAGCGCGCGCTTCTGGAAGAAGTGCTTGAGCGGATCGGGCGTCTTGTAGCGCGCCACCTGCAGGATGCCTTCGTCCACCGCGAACAGCACGGCGCGCGTGGGCTTGTCGCTGGTGAGCTTCATCTTCACCGTCTGGCCGGGCTTCACCAGTTCGCTGCTGGTGAGCTGCAGGTTCGCGGTGCGCTTGGCCAGGCTGGTGGCGAAGGGGATGACGCCGTACGACAGCGGGCTCATGTAGACCTCGTCCGAAGCGGGGTCGCGCACGAAGTGCACGTTGATGTAGCCGGTGCCCTCGAAGTCCTTGGGCAGCGTGATCTTCTGCACCGAGGCGGTCTTGTCGGTCTTGAACCACGCGTGGGCATAGACCTTGTCGCGCTCGATGGTGATGAGCCCGGCACCGACGTACGGCGCGCGGATGCTCACCTCGATCTCCTGACCCGGCTCGTAGTCCTTGCGGTCGAGCGTGAGCTGCAGCTCGGCGTTGCGGTCCAGCGAGCGCGAGACGTTCGCGTTGCCCGCGACGCTGTACTCCACGCGGTTCAGCTCCAGCCCGCCCGCATTGCGCACCACGTAGGCGAAGTTGCCGGGCGTGGAGGTGTTCAGCGCGATGGTGTTGCCGGCCGCGACGATGGCCAGTGGCTTCTCGTCGATCACGATTTCCTTCTTGCGCGACTCGTAGCGGTACAGGCCGTTGTCCTGCTTCACGAGCACCGACAGCACCTTGCGCTCCACGCGCTCGATCTTCAGGGCGTCCACGGCGGTCTTCTTCGCCTGCGGGTCGATCGCGATCACGGTGGCATTGCGCGCGGCGCCCTTGCTCACGTAGCTGGTATCGCCGTCGACCTTCACGCCCACGAGGTAGGGCATGTCGCTCACCAGCGTCTGCGCCTCGGCCGAGACGCTGCGCCCGCCTTCGGGCTCGAAGGCCTTGGCGAGCACGTGCACCTGGTAGGTGGCGGCATCGAAGCGCGAGAGGCGCAGGTCGAACTCGGCCTTGCCTTCGGCGCTGGTCTGCACGCTGCCCAGGTCGTCGACCTGCTTCTCGGTGGCGCGCTGCGGATCGAAGAAGGCGTAGTCGGCGAACGCGCGGAACACCGGGAAGGCCGGGCTCAGCGTGAGCGTGCCTTCAACCTTGCGGTCGGGCGCGGGCGTGCCGAAGAGGTTCTGCACGTCGATGAGCGCCTTCAGGTCCTTGGGCCTGACCCAGCCTTCGGCCACTTCGCTGCTGAGCTTGGCGACCACCTTGGTGCGGTCGGGCAGGAACTCCTGCACCTTCACCGTCGTGCTGCCGATCAGCAGGCCCTGCACCTCGGGGTTGCCGGGCGAGGATTCGCGCGGCAGGTAGAGGTTGACGGTGTAGTTGCCGGTGGGCGAGGTGTCCTGCGTGGCGTGGGCGATTTCCGCCGCGCCGCCGGGGCCGAGCTTGAGCTTCTCGCGGCGCACGCTGAGCCCGCGCGCGTCGATGATCTCGGCCTCGAGCGGCAGGTCGCGCAGCGACGTGGCCCAGTTGCCGGCCTTGACCATCATCGCGATGTGCATGGTGTCGCCCGGGCGGTAGATGCCGCGGTCGCTGAACACGTAGGCGGTCATCTGGTTCGGCACGCCGGCCGCGCGCAGGCCGCCGACGTCGAAGCGCGAGATGTCGAGCGTGCGGTCGCTGCGGTTGAAGGGCAGGAAGCTCAGGTCGCCGTCCTTGCGCACCACCAGCACCACGGGCGCTTTCTCGCGCTGGTAGCCCGCGAGGTTGGGCAACTTGGCGGCGCCCGTGGCGTCGGTGGATTGCGACGCGACGATCATGCCGTTGCGGCCCCACACCTCGACCAGCGCACCGGCCACGGGCTGGCCGTTGGCGATGCTCTGCACGAACACGTCGCGCGTGCCGTCGAGCGACTTCTTGGCGACGATGCCCAGGTCGGTGACGAGCACCAGGCGCTGGTCCTTCTGGTCTTCGGGGTTGCCGCTTTCGGGGTCGCCTTCGCCTTCCGAGGGCTGTTCTTCCTGTTGTTCCTCTTCGGACTGCGTCGCATCGCCTTCGGCCTTCTTCTTGGCCTTGGGGTCGTAGCCCTGCACCTTGAGCAGGAACACGCCGCGGCGGTCGGCCACGTCGCTGCGCAGGTACTGCGCGAAGTCGACGGTCTCGTAGTGCGCCTTGCCGGCGGGGATGCTGAGCGGGATCTCCTTCTGGAAGCGGTCGACGAGGTTGTCCGACTGCAGGCCGCTGTTGAACTGCGGATGCGCGAAGTCGCCGTTGGTCTGCGTGACCAGGTGCTGCAGCTGCTGCGGCAGCAGGCGTCCGATTTCCAGGCGGATGCCCGGCAGGTCGCGCACCAGGATCGGCAGCTTGCGTTCGCCGGAAAGTGCGAGCAGCGAACCCTGGCTCATGATGGTGAGCTCGGGCGCGAAGGTCTTGAGCAATCGAACGTCTTGCCGCGCCGCGCCGAGCTGGTAGCCGCCCGGCGTCTTCAGGCCCTTGGCCACGCGCACCAGCAGGTAGCGGCCGCCTTCGGCCTGCGGGAGACGGAAGCTGACCATCTCGGTCACTTCGCGTTCGCTGGCGATGGGCTGCAGGGTGATCTTCTTCGCGCGGCGCAGCACCGCGTCGGTGACCTTCGCGGGGTCGGCGGACCAGTCGAACTTCTCTTCCGGATCACCCTTGGCTTCTTCCGTGGCGGGCAGCAGCCAGGCCTGCACCACGCGCGCCATTTCGCGTTCGTGCACCGGCATCGAGGCGGTGACGTGCATCACATGCTCGGGTTCGCCGTTCTCGCCCGTGACGATGGTGGGGTCGATGCTCGAGATGTCGAGGCTGAAGAGGCCGGGGATGTCGACCGCGCGCGAGAGGTCGTTGCGCTGGCCGGGACCGCCCTTCTGCGCGACCGCGCCGGAGGTGAGGCTGAGCACCACGGGGCGCGTCTTCTCGGGAATGGGCAGCGGCTCGGACTGCAGGGTGGCGGTGAGGCGCAGCTTGTCGTAGCTGACGGTGAACTTCTCGCTCGCGCACTTGCCCACGCTGAAGATCGAGGTGCCGCAGGCCTGGTCATAGGTCAGCACCAGGCGCTTTTCGAACTCTGCCGTGTTGACGGGGTGCGAAAAGCGCACCTGGAAGAGCGCGCGCCGCACGTTGGCCTGCACCGGGTCTTGGTAGAACTCCGCGCCCGCGATGCGCGCGCTGAACTCGGGCGAGGTGAACTCGTACTTGCGCTGCTCGATCTCGATGTGCGACGCGAGCGCGTCCTTCGAGAGCTGCACCTTGTAGGGCTGGCCGACCGGCCAATCCTGTGTGGGAAGGAATTCGAGCTTCTTCTGGCTGCTCCACGACCAGCGCCCCGCAATGGCGGGTTCGATGCTGACGCCGGTCGCCTCCTGGCCGATGCGCGCGATCGGCGCGACCGAGGCGGAGAAGTTGATGACGACCGGGTTGGGCCCCTTGTCGTTCTCGATCTGCGTGCGCGGCGGCGCCACGATCTGCGCGGTGGAAACGACGGGCTCGACGCGGTCGGGCGTGAGGCCGTGCCACCACTTCAGCACCTGCGGGCTGGCGAACCAGCCGGCCAGCACCAGCAGCGCCAGCAGCACCACCCAGGCCAGCCGTTGCTGCAGCCACTGCAGCCCGAAGAGAAGAAAGGCGCCCACGATGCGCAGCCACCCCGGGGGTCGCCAGGAACCGATGAGTCCGCGTGCCAGCGGACGCAGGAACCCGAGCACACGGCCCAGCCCGGTGAAGAGCACGTCGCTGAGCGACGCGAGTTTTCGATTGGCAACTTGAAGCATGGACGCTCCCCCGATGTTTTTTGTTGGCGCCTGACAGTCTCTGCCCGGTCTGTGAAGCCATGGCGCTGTGTGTGAAGTCTGCGTGAAAACCGCACAGGGCCCGCGCACCGGCCCGTCTCGAACGTCAGAACGAAAGTGCGGGCTTGTTCACCATCAACCAGAACACGATGGCCATGGCCACGAAGGCCGGGTAGCCCAGCAGTTCCCAGTAGCGCTGGTAGCGCAGATACAGCGACGGCAGCGGCGTGGCCTCGTGGTGCGCCTGCGCCGCCAGGGCCGCCATGCGGATCTGCAGCCACACCACCGGCAGCCAGCACGCGCCCGCGAACGCGAACAGCCCCAGCGACAGCGCCAGCCACGGCGTCGACAGCGGCCAGCCCGCCAGGTGCGCCAGCGCGAAGCCGGTGACCGGTTGCAGGATGACGGTGGGCGTGGTGAACCACCAGTCGGCCCGCACCACCAGCCGGCTCACCACCGCCTGCGCCGGCACGCTGCCGCTGCGGTTGGCAAAGAACATGTAGAAGGCCGACCCCAGCCCCGTGCCGACCATCAGCACGCTGGAGACGATGTGCAGCCACTTGAGGACGAGGTAGGTGTTCATGGCGTGGCGCGTCGATGCAGGTGCCAGAGCAGCGCGGCGATGGGCAGGTTCTTGAGCAGGGGGCCGAGCGGATGCAGCCACAGGTCCGGCTGCAGCGCGGTCGCCACGAGCGTCATGGCGAGCATCAGGGCGAAGGCGGCCAGGTAGACGGTGCGGCCGGGTCGCAGCCACAGCGCCAGGCCGACCGCAAGATCGGCCGCCGCGCCGCCGACGATCAGCGCCTGCACCAGCCACGGCGGCGAGGCGATGCCTGCGTCGGCGAGCACACGCCGGCTCTGGCCGTCGAGTTCGACGATGCTGGCGACGGCGGTGAAGAGCCAGACGGCGACGAGGCTCAGGCGCAGCAGGCGGTCGTCATCGTCGGCAGCAGCAGGGCGCGTCATGGCGTGAGCGCCCCTTCGTCGATCACGTCCGTCACCATGCCCCAGCGCGCGAACTCGGGGTCGAACTCGGGCAGCGTGAGCAGGCCGGCGCAGGCGTGCGCGCCCACCAGCAAGGCCTCGCCGCGCGCGAGCCGCCGGGCCAGCAGGATGGCGGCCATGCAGGGGATCTCGGGGCCGTGGTTGTCGTCCGCCGCGATGTGCCAAGCGCGGCGCGCGATGGCGCCGTGTGCATCGGTGCCTTCGACGCGCACCACCATGCCGCCCAGCGCGGTGCCGAACGCATCGAACACGCCACCCGTCGCGTGGAGCAACGGCGCCAGCTTCTGCGGTGCGCGCAGCAGGCCCGCGCGGCGCAGGAACGCCAGGAAAGCGAAGGCGTGCTGGGTCAGGCCGACTTCGAGTGCGGCGCGGAACATGACCGACTGCACGCCGGCGTAGCGCGCGGGAAAGAGTTCGAGATCGGGGATGTCGCACAAGGCGCCACGGCGCGGCTTCATGCGTGCGAACTGCACCTTCGCGGGATGGGCCCAGCCGGGCTGCTCGGTCCAGCGGCCGCCCTGCCAGACGCGGATCGGCGCGCCGCAGTAGGCGAGCACGCCGGCGAGCGTGGCTTCGCCGCGCGGTGCGCCCTGTGCCGGGGCGATGCAGATGTCGATGCTGCGCAGGCTTTGCCAGTCGGCGGCGAGGTGATCGACCACCGCCGACGACAGCGCGGGCACGGTGCTGGCGCCGGCCACGGCGGTGCGGCCTGCGCTGCGGAAGGCGGCGTCCATCGCGGCGGGAAAATCGCAGACGAAGCGCCGGCCGTCGGCCAGGTCGATGTAGTGCGCGCCGGCGGCTGCCACGGCCTGCGGCACGCGGTAGTCCTGGCCCTGGAACGGGCCGGCGGTGTGGATGACGAGGTCGACGCCCAGAAAGCCCAGGCCCTGCGCGAGGTCGGGCGACTGCGCATCGACGCGCACACCGCGTGCACTGCCGCCCAGCGATTGCGCGAAGGCCGTGGCCCGTTCGAGGTCGCGCCCGCCGACCCACAGTTCGATGCCCGCGTCCTGCGCGAGTGCGCGGCTGATGCGCGCGCCGAAGTTGCCGTAGCCGCCGAGCACCAGCGTCTTCATGCGACGCGGGCTCCGGCGATGTGGCCGCGCGTGAACGCTTCCTCGAAGATCGAATAGCCCGACCAGTCCGCGTGCGCGAACGACAGCCGGCCCGCGGCCACGCGGTCGCCGTGCGCGCCGATCTGCGCGAGCAGGCCGGGGCGCGGGATCGACATGGCGTGCCCGTAGCGCGTGATCTCGACGCGCGTGGCGAGCGCGGGCAGGTCGGGGTGCGGCACCGACAGCTCGGCCAGCAGCTCGTCGCGCCATGCGGTCCACGGGCGCTCGAGCAGCAGCTGGCGGCCGTCGCCGGTGTCGTAGCCGCTCGGGCCCAGCGGGCGGTACCAGCTGAGCACGGTGCCGCGCGGCGTGGGGTCGAGCGTCTGGTGGCGCGCATCGACGTAGCCGAGGCCACGCGTGCCGTAGATCACGTTGTCCCAGCTCGGCGCAGCGCCGACGCGGTCGGCCAGCGGGCCGCGCAGGTGCACGTTGGCGACCAGCCACGGGGCGTAGCGCACGTGCACGGCGGCGCTCGTCAGCAGCGCCGGCGGGCTCTCGACCACGCGCGCGGCGATGAAGACGGGCAGCGCGACGATGCAGCGCTCGGCCTGCCAGCGCACCATCGATTTCGATGCGGCATCCCATGCATCGACCTCGACGCCCGCGCGCCCTTCGGCGATGCGCGTGACGACCTGGCCGGTGTGCAGGCGCTGGCCCAGCGGCGCGGCCAGCTGCTTCGTGAGCCAGCCGTTGCCTTCGGGCCAGGTGAGCACGCCGTCGCGATCGGGGTTGGTGTCATTGACGCTGCCGCTGGCGTCGCCGGGCGCATGGAAGCCGTGGCGGCTTGCGAAGTAGTGGATGCCGGCCCAGGCCGACACCTGCGCGATGCCAGCGCCGTAGTCGTCGCGGCAGCAGTAATCGAGGTACCAGCGCAGGTGGGCGTCGTCGAAGCCTTCGCGGTCGAGCCAGCCTGCGAAGGGCAGGGCGTCGAGCGCGAGCAGTTCGGGCGTGACGGCAAAGCGCAGCGTGGGAATGGCGAAGTGGGCGGCGTGCTGCAGCGCGTCGATGCGCTGCGCGAAGCGGCGGTATTGGGCGTGCGTTCCATCGCCCACGTCGTGCACGGGCAGCAGCCCGTCCTGCCATTCGCCGCGAAAGAACAGGCGTTCCTGCGGGCTGTGGCAGAGGTGGCGCTCGTCATACGTCCAGCGGCCGGCCACGCGGCGGCGCAGGCCGAGTTCCTCGAGCAGGTCCTGCACCTCGTGCGCGTCGTCGCCGGGCGTGGGCAGGTAGTGCGCGCCGAGCGGACAGGCGATGCCGCCGACCGAGCCGCCGCGCGCGTTGCCGCCAGCGGTGTCTTCGAGTTCGAGCAGCGCGAAGTCGTCGATGCCCGCGAGGCGCAGCGCGCGCGCCGCCGCCAGGCCAGCGACGCCGCCGCCGGCGATGACGACGCGGGTGCGCCTGACGGTGGCCGGGGCCTGCGACCTGAGCGCGCCGTCGCGCATGGCGTGGCCGCGCGCGACATCGATGCCGGTGAAGCCGCCTTCGATGACCGGCGGTGGCGCCTCGCAGCCGGCCAGCGCCAGGGCGCCTGCACCGGCAGCGACGCCAAGAAAGCCACGGCGCCTCATGGCACACGGTTCCTTCGTGGAACACCGCGGAACCGGCTTCGCCGGGCCGCAGGTGTTGCCCCCGGCAGGGGGTTGGCGAAGCGACACGAAGTGCGCGCAGCCTGGGGGCGAGCCATATCAGTGAGCCATGACCTTGCCCCACTCCTGTTCGTAGGTGGTGACGAGGGTCTGGTTCGACAGGCGGTTCACTTCGGTCGGCACGCGCGCCATGTCGAGCGGAAAGTCGAACATCAGGGGCAGCGTCGCCGGCGTGAGAAAGCGCATGCCGCCCGGCAGTGCATCGGGCTGCCGGTAGGGCCGGTGGCTGGCGATGATGTAGCCCCATTCGCCGAAGCTGGGCACGTGCGCGTGGTACGGCGTGGCCTTCAGGCCGACCGACTCGATGGTGGTCGCCACGGTCCAGTAGCTCTTGCGCGCCACCAGCGGCGAGGTGGTCTGGATCACCGCGTAGCCGCTGGCCGACAGGCGCCGGTCGAGCAGCGCGTAGAAGCTGTTGGTGTAGAGCTTGCCGATGGCGAAGTTGGTGGGATCGGGAAAGTCGACCACGATGACGTCGAAGGTGTCGCCCTCCTGCTGCAGCCACTGGAACGCGTCGGTGTTGACGACCTTCACCTTCGGCGACGACAGCGCGTGCCCGTTGAGCGCGGCCAGCGTCTCGTGCGTGGTGAAGAGCTGCGTCATGTTCGGATCGAGCTCCACCAACGTGACCGACTCGACCGAGGGGTACTTGAGGATCTCGCGCACCGCCATGCCGTCGCCGCCGCCGAGCACGGCGACTTTCTTGGGCGCGCCGTGCGCCGCCATCGCGGGGTGCACCAGCGCCTCGTGGTAGCGGTACTCGTCGCGCTCGGCGAACTGCAGGTTGCCGTTGAGAAACAACCGGTGGCCCAGCGCGCCGCGCGTGACCACGATGCGCTGGTAGGGCGAGCTGGCGCTGAAGACGATGCGGTCCTGGTAGAACTTGTCTTCCGCCAGCGTCGTGATGTGGTCGGCGCCCCAGAAGGCGCCGATGAGCGCGGCCAGCGTCAGGAAGCAGGCCACCGCATGCGCGCCGGCGCGGCGCAGTTCATGGCGGAACAGCCACAGCGCCCACACGGCCACCGCGGCGTTCATCACGCCGAACAGCAGGCCGGTGCGGATCATGCCCAGCTGCGGCACGAGGATCAGCGGGAACGCGACCGACACGGCGAGCGCGCCCAGGTAGTCGAAGGTCAGCACCTGCGACACGAGGTCCTTGAGCACGATGTTGCGCTTGAGGATGCGCATCACCAGCGGAATCTCGAGCCCCACCAGCGTGCCCACCACCACCACGAGGCCGTACAGCAGCAGCCGGAACGCGCCCGGCACGTAGGCGTTGGCCAGGAACAGGATCGCCGGCAGCGCGCCGCCGATCAGCGCCACGAGCAGTTCGATGCGAAGGAAGTGCGCCGGCAGCTGCCGGTCGAAGTAGCGCGAGAGCCACGAGCCGACGCCCATGGCGAACAGGTAGGTGCCGATGATGGTGCTGAACTGCAGCACCGAGTCGCCGAGCAGGTAGGAGCTCAGCGCGGCCGCGCTCAGTTCATAGACGAGGCCGCAGGCCGCGACGACGAACACGCTGGCGAGCAGCGCGATCTCCACGGGTTGCGGCCCCCGCGCATCCGGGGTGCGCGCGGGCAGGGCCGCGTCGCTCAATGGATTGCTGCGGCCACGATGACGCTGATGCCGAGGCACATGGCGGCCACGACGAGCGCCAGCGCCCTGTTCTGCTTCTCGACGATCTCGCCCCACAGGTCATAGGGGGTGATCTTGTCGATGATCAGAAAGCAGATCCAGAAGACCACCACGCCGATCAGCGCATACACGAGCGATCCGAGGACCACGCCCGGTTTCAGCCATTCAATTCCCATGGGGACCTCCAGTCGTAGCAATAAAGAGAGAAACAAGAGAGCGCCTGCGCGCGATCTTCGTCATTTGTGGCCGCCGCCGCTCGAATAGCCGCCGTACGAACCGCCCGAGCTGCGGTACCCGCTCGAGGAGCCGCCGCCGCAGTTGCTCATCATGATCAGCACGAAGAGGATGACCACGATGACGAGGATGATCGTGCCGCAGCCCATGCCCGACGCGGCGCTCACGGGCAGCGCGTCGCCGCGCGAGAACAGGTCCTTCTTGGCGTCGAGCTTGAAGGCCGTGGCCACCGCGCCGCTGTCGATCTTGCTGCCCGAGGACCAGGTCAGCTCGTTGGCCGCGCGCTCCATCGAGAGCAGCGCGCCGCCGCTGGCGAAGTCGCGGGTGAAGGTTTTCTGCCCGCGCTCGACCTGCCAGTAGAACTCGCCGGCCACGTAGGTGGTCTCGGCGTTGTAGGCGTACTGCTGCTGGTAGCGCTTGTTGAGGTAGGTGGCGGTGGTGCCGTTCTCGGCCATCACGGGCGCGCCGGTGGTCGGCTTGACCATGCTCCAGCCGTCTTCGGCATCGACCAGGAAACTGAAGCCGCGCTTCTTGTTGTACAGCAGGTACTCGTCCCAGCCGAACTGCTCGTCGTCGCCGGGCTCCTGGCCCATGCGGTGCTGGAAGCCCACCACCTGCCACTGCGCGCCCTGCAGCTGGCCCATGCTGCCCAGCGCGATGAGCGGGCGCACCGGCTCGTTCTGCTCGGCGTGCTTGAGCTCGCCGCCGATGCCTTGCGACAGGTCGATGATGCTGTTGCACGAGCCGCAGGTGATGCTCTTGCTGTCGGCCAGGTTGACCGTGACGGGCGAGCCGCAATTCGGGCAGTTGAAGCTGCGGCCCTTCTCGTCCTTCGCGGATTCGTCGCGCAGGCCAGTGAGCTGCAGATCGTCCAGCTGCACCGAGCGCCCGAGGTACGCGGTGGGCGGGGCGGTGCCGTAGTCGATGCTGAGCACCAGCCCCTTGTCGTTGCGCAGCTCGACCATCGCGAACGCTTGGCCGAGCTCGGGCAGGTGCGGCAGTTCGCCCTGCGCGGAGGTCAGCGCCACCTGTTCGTTGGAGGCGACGGTGTAGCTCTGGCCGGCGAAGGCGGTGGTGGCGCCCACGCGCAGGTCGGCGGGCGGTGGCGCGGCGCGCTGCAGGTCGAAGGGCAGCGCGAAGACGTAGGCGCCGTTGTCCTCGCTGAGCACGCCGGTGCGGTCACCGTCGAGCGCGGCGATCCACTCGGTCCAGCGCCCGCCGGGGTAGGTGTACTGCAGCCGGCCGATCAGCGTGAAGGGCTTGTCCTGGATGCGGCCGGCGGCGAACAGCTGCAGCGGGCTGAAGTCGTCGAACAGCTCGGCCATCTTGCCGGTGCGCGCGAGCGTGTCGCCCTGGCGCACGACGGTGCTCTGGCAATACGGGCAGACCGCGTGCGTCGATTGCGCCGAGCGGAATTCGACCGGCGCGCCGCAGCCGGGGCAGGGCGCGCGGTAGTAGCGTTGGGAGCCGGTTTCCTCAGCCATGGCGCACCGGGTGCGATGGCGCGGCCGGCCACGAATGATTCAAGCCCAAAAGGCCTCTGACACCCGCTGGGCGGGCGTCAGTCGCTATCGAAAACATTGCGACGAATCAGACGAGCTTTTTCAGCAGTTCGGCCTTCTTGGCGTCGAACTCTTCCTGCGTGAGGATGCCCTTGGTCTTGAGTTCGCCGAGCTTCTCGAGCGTGGTCATCACGTCGGCGGCGCTCACCACGGCCACGGCCGGCTGCTGCGTCGTGGCCGCAGCCTGGGCCGCCGCGTTCGGGCTCAGGCCCTGTGCGAGGTTCTGCGCCAGCACCTGGCCGAGCGCCACGCCGGCACCCAGGCCCATCGCGTCGCCCGCGATGCCGCCGCCACCGGCCGCACCCTCGGCGAACTTGGGAATGGCCTGCGCCGTCTGGTACTGCATGAACTTGCCCATGTCGTTGCCGACCATGCCCATGCCGATCTTCTGGTCGAGGATCTTCTGCAGCTCTTCAGGCAGCGAGACGTTCTGGACCGTGATGTTCTCGAGCTTGATGCCGATCTTCTCGAACTCGGGCACCAGCTGGGTGGCCAGCGCGGTCGCGAACTGGATCTGGTTGGCCGCCAGGTCGAGGAAGGGCAGGCCGCTGGAGGCGATGGCGTTGCTGATGTTCTGCAGCACCAGGCCGCGCAGCTGGCCGTCGAGGTCGGCCACGGAGTAGATGTCGCGCGTGCCGGAGATTTCGGTGTGGAACAGCTTCGGGTCGCCGATGCGGAAGCTGTAGTTGCCGAAGGCGCGCAGGCGCACGGCGCCGAAGTCCTTGTCGCGGATCGTGATCGGCTGGGGCGTGCCCCACTTCTGGTCGACCTGCTGGCGGGTGCTGAAGAAATAGACGTCGCTCTTGAAGGGAGATTCGAAGAGCTTGTCCCAGTTCTTCAGGTACGTGAGCACGGGCAGCGTCTGCGTCGTGAGCTTGTACATGCCGGGGCCGAACACGTCGGCCACCTGGCCTTCGTTGACGAACACGGCCATCTGCGACTCGCGCACGGTGAGCGAGGCGCCGTTCTGGATTTCCATCTCGGCCATCGGGAAACGCCAGGCCAGCGTGCCATCGCCGGACTCGGTCCACTGGATGATGTCGATGAACTGTTTCTTGATGAAATCCATCAGGGCCATGGTCGTTCCTCTCGAGATGTTGTCGGTTTGTGTCCCAGCCACACATATTGCCACAGGGCCTTGACGGTGCCCCGTGCTTTTGGTCATGCCTGCCACCGGCCATGCGGCGTAGGGCGGTATGGACCGAGGTCTACAATCGGCGCCCCCAGAAGAAGCGCCACCAGGAGCAACGGCACATGTCCGATTCGACCGCATCGTCCCCTTCGACCCCCACCCCGGAAGACAAGCGCGCCCTGTTGCGCCGTGCCGCCCTCGAGTACCACGAGTTTCCCGTCCCCGGCAAGATCGCCATCGCGGCGACCAAGCAGATGGTCAACCAGCGCGACCTGTCGCTGGCCTACTCGCCCGGCGTGGCCGCGCCCTGCGAGGAAATCGTCAAGGACCCGGCCAACGCCTTCAAGTACACCTCGCGCGGCAACCTCGTGGGTGTCATTTCCAACGGCACCGCCGTGCTGGGCCTGGGCGACATCGGCCCGCTGGCCTCCAAGCCGGTGATGGAAGGCAAGGGCGTTCTCTTCAAGAAATTCGCCGGCGTCGACGTGTTCGACATCGAGATCGACGAGAAGGACCCGGTCAAGCTGGTCGAGATCATCGCCTCGCTGGAGCCCACCTTCGGCGCCATCAACCTGGAAGACATCAAGGCCCCGGACTGCTTCTACGTCGAGCGCGAGCTGCGCAAGCGCATGAAGATCCCGGTGTTCCACGACGACCAGCACGGCACGGCCATCACGGTGGCGGCCGCCATGCTCAACGGCCTGAAGGTGGCCGGCAAGAACATCGCCGAAGTGAAGCTGGTCACCTCGGGCGCGGGCGCCGCGGCGCTGGCCTGCCTGAACCTGCTGCTCAAGGTGGGCCTGAAGCGCGAAAACGTGTTCGTCACCGATCTGGCCGGCGTGGTCTACGAAGGCCGCGAAGAGCTGATGGACGACGACAAGCGCCAGTACATGCAGAAGACCGACATGCGCAAGCTGTCGGAAGTGATCGCCGGTGCGGACGTGTTCCTCGGCCTGTCGGCCGGCGGCGTGCTCAAGCCCGAAATGGTCGCCAAGATGGCGCCCAAGCCGGTGATCTTCGCGCTGGCCAACCCGAACCCCGAGATCGCGCCCGAAGACGCCCATGCGGTGCGCAACGACGTGATCATGGCCACGGGCCGCACCGATTACCCGAACCAGGTCAACAACGTCCTGTGCTTCCCGTACATCTTCCGCGGCGCGCTCGACTCGGGCGCCACCACCATCACCGACGAGATGGAGATTGCCGCGGTGCACGCCATCGCCGAGCTGGCCCAGGCCGAGCAGAGCGAGCGCGTGGCCGCCGCCTACGCCGGTGAAAAGCTGAGCTTCGGCCCCGAATACCTGATTCCGAAGCCCTTCGACCCGCGCCTGATGATGAAGATCGCGCCGGCCGTGGCCAAGGCGGCCGAGGAAAGCGGCGTGGCGCTGCGCCCGATCAAGGACCTGGACGCCTACCGCGACAAGCTGCAGAGCTTCGTCTACGCCTCGGGCACCACCATGAAACCGATCTTCGACGCCGCCAAGCGCGCACCGAAGAAGCGCGTGGCGTATTGCGAAGGCGAGGAAGAGCGCGTGCTGCGCGCCGCGCAGATCGTGGTGGACGAAGGCCTGGCGCGCCCGACGCTGATCGGCCGTCCGGCCATCATCGCCCAGCGCATCGAGAAATTCGGCCTGCGCCTGAAGGAAGAGCTCGACTACGACGTCGTCAACGTCGAGCAGGACCACCGCTACCGCGACTTCTGGCAGACCTACCACCGCATGACCGAGCGCAAGGGCCAGACGGTGCAGACCGCCAAGATCGAGATGCGCCGCCGCCTCACGCTGATCGGCGCCATGCTGCTGCACAAGGGCGAGGTCGACGGCATGATCTGTGGCACCTGGGGCACCACGCTGATCCACCTGCACTACATCGACCAGGTGATCGGCAAGCGCCCCGGCGGCTGCGCCAGCACCCCGCAGGACGTGCCGGTGTACGCCTGCATGAACGGCCTGCTGCTGCCCGACCGCCAGGTGTTCCTGGTCGACACGCACGTCAACTACGACCCGACGCCCGAGGAACTGGCCGAGATCACGACCATGGCGGCCGAGGAAATGATGCGTTTCGGCCTCAAGCCGAAGGCCGCGCTGCTGTCGCACTCCAACTTCGGCACCAGCAACGAGCCCAGCGCCGTCAAGATGCGCAAGACGCTCGACCTGCTGCGCGTGCAGGCGCCCTGGCTCGAAGTGGACGGCGAAATGCACGGCGACGTGGCGCTGGACAGCAAGCAGCGCGCGGTCGTCATGCCGCACAGCGCGCTCGCGGGCGACGCCAACCTGCTGGTGTTCCCCAACATCGACGCTGCCAACATTTCTTACAACCTGCTCAAGACCGCGGCCGGCGGCAACATCGCCATCGGCCCGGTTCTGCTCGGCGCGGCCAAACCTGTGCACATTCTCACGGCGAGTGCGACTGTTCGCCGCATCGTGAACATGACAGCCTTGACAGTGGCCGACGCAAACGCCGAGAGATAGGCCATTTGGCGAGAGTGGACGCCAACTTAAGGCGTCGCTTTCTGCCCCCGCGACTGCTCAAACTTTGGGCAGTCGCTTGCTATTTTCGCCAGCGTGGTGCACACTCGCGGGCTTGAATTTGCGGGTTAACCCCGAGGTTGAGCGCAATTCAAACCCCCCGCTCTTTTCTTGTGGTGCCCCATGGCGGCTTACGCCTCGATCACGTCCTCTGTCACTAAGTTTGCGCTCACCAGCTTGATGCTGGTGGCTCTGACGACGGGGGCCGAGGCCCGCGGATGGTTCGGCGCCGACAAAACGTCCTCCGAGGCATCGATTGCCCTGACCGATCTGCCGGTCCAGGGCCAGCGAACCTACCAGGCCATCCTTGACGGTGGCCCCTTCCGGTACGACAAAGACGGCACGGTATTCGGCAATCGCGAACGCATCCTGCCAGCGGCACGCCGCGGGCATTACCGCGAGTACACGGTGCCAACGCCCGGCGCGCGCAACCGCGGTGCCCGGCGGATCGTTTGCGGTGGCGAGCAGCGCACGGCGCCCGAAGCCTGCTGGTACACGGCGGACCACTATGCGAGTTTCAGACGGATTGCGCCATGAGCGATGACAACGACCTGAGCGGCGCCCCGAAGCGCCCCGACGAGATGATGATGACTATGGAAAGACCAGCGGATATGACCTTATCCCTTCGAGCCGTACGCCCGAACATCGTGCAATCGATCCGCGCGTTCCGCGTGAACGACCTGCAGGATGCCGCCAACGCGGCCGGCCAGCACTTCCTGTACGCCAACCTGGGCAACGCCCAGACCAAGCAGGACGTGCTCGACCTGATTGCCCAGCAGTTCACCTTCCCGGCGCACTTCGGCAAGAACTTCGACGCGCTGTACGACTGCATGACCGACCCGTTGCATAAATCGGGCCCACAGCCTGGTTTCGTCATCGTGCTCGAACAGATCCCGGCCAACGCCAAGTTCGACAAGGAAGCGCGCGAGCAACTGCTCGACATCTTCCGCGACGCTTCGGACTACTGGGGCGATCGCAAGGTCCCGTTCCGCTGCTTCTATTCTTTTCTGTAGCCCGTTCTGCATCCACCAGCCAAGCAGAACGGGCGAACGAGGCTCAGCCGACCGCTGAAACCCTCGATGGCATCGAAGTCAACACCACCGCCACGGCAGCCGCTGCGGCCACGCCGGCCGTCAGCACCGAGCCGGCCGGCGAGAAAATGCCGACCGACAAGCTCGTCGACGTGTCGCCCCTGGCGCTGCGCATGAGCAGCCCCTTCAACGCGGGGTACTGGCTGGCAGCTGCGTAACTGCAACCGCTCGCCGCCACAAAAAAGCCCGTCATCGACGGGCTTTTTTCATGGGGGAACGGCCTGGGCCAGTGCAACGTATTCGGCCACCGGCACCTCCTCGGCCCGGCGCTGGATGTCGAACTCGCCGGTGAAGCCGTGCTCTCCGAGCCATTTGCCCAGCGTGTGCCGCAGGATCTTGCGGCGCTGGCTGAAGGCGACCTGCACGATCTCGCCGAGCCGCGCCGCATCGACCGCCGGCGGCTGCGCGAGCGGCACCATGCGCACCACGGCGCTGTCCACGCGCGGGGGCGGGTCGAAGCTCTCGGGCGGCACGAACAGCACGTTCTCCATGTCGTAGCGCCACTGCAGCATCACGCTCAGGCGGCTGTAGTCCGAGGTGGCGGGCCGGGCCACCATGCGGTCGATCACTTCCTTTTGCAGCATGAAGTGCTGGTCGGCGATCAGGTGGGCATAGCCCAGCAGGTGGAACAGGATCGGCGTGGAGATGTTGTAGGGCAGGTTGCCCACCACGCGCAGCGGCTTCGGTTCGGCCTTGGCCGCGAGTTCGGCGAAGTCGACCTTGAGCACGTCCGACTCGATGACGTCGAGCTGCGGATGCTCGCGCAGCCGCTTGGCCAGATCGCGGTCGAGCTCGATGACCGTCAGGCGGCCAAGCCGCTCGACCAGCGGCTGCGTGAGCGCCGCCAGCCCCGGCCCGATCTCGACCATCGCATCGCCGGGCTGCGGCGCGATCGCCTGCACGATCCCGTCGATGATCCCGCCGTCGGACAAAAAGTGCTGTCCGAACCGTTTTCTCGCAATGTGCTGTGCCATCGCGGCCTAGAGCGCTGCCGCTGCCATCAGGACTGCGGCGGCTCGCGGTATTCGACGTAAGCGCGCGCGCGCACTTCCTGCACCCAGGTGGTGAAGGCTTCTTCGACGCGCTGTTCGCGCAGTGCGGCACGTGCGGCTTCGCGCTGCTCCGACTGGCTCAGCTTGGCTTCGCGGCGGCCGACCACCTGGATCAGGTGGACACCGAAGCGCGACACCACGGGGTCGCTGATCTGGCCCGGCGTGAGCCGGTCCATGGCTTCCTCGAACTCGGGCACGAACTGGCCGGGGCGCGACCACCCGAGGTCGCCGCCTTCCTTGGCGCTCGCGTCCTGCGAGTTGTCGCGCGCCAGGCCGGCGAAGTCGGCGGTACCGGCCTGCACGCGGCGCTTGAATTCCTGCAGCTGGGCCACCGCCTGCGCGGTCGTGCGCTTGGGGTCGTTCAGCAGCAGGATGTGGCGCACCTGGGTCTGGGTGATGGACGCATCCGACGAGCCCACCTGCGCCTTGGTCAGCACCTTGAGCACGTGGAAGCCGGCGCCCGAGCGCACGGGTCCGGCGATGCCGTTCACCGCGGTCGATTGCGTGGCCTCGACGAACACGGGCGGGTAGCGGTCGGCGCTGCGCAGGCCGAGCGCGCCGCCGTTGGCGCGGTCGGGCGAATCGGAGTTTTCGCGCACCAGCTTGGCGAAGTCTTCGCCGCTGCGCGCGCGCTGTGCGAGGTCGGTGGCCTTCTTCTGTGCGGTCGCGACCTGCGCCTCGGTGGCGTTCTCGGGCACGGCCACCAGCAGCTGGGCGATGTTGAGGTTGAGCAGGGCGTTGTTCTTGACGGCGCTCTCGCGCTGGTCGCGCAGGTATTCGTCGGCCTCGGTGTCGCTGATCTTGACCTTGGACTCGACCTCGCGGTCGCGCAGGCGCGTGAGCAGCAGCTGGTCGCGCAGGTCGTTGCGGAATTCGCGCGGCGAGATGCCTTCGGCCGCTACGCGGCTGCGCAGCTCGGTGAGGCTGATCTCGTTCTGGCGGGCCACGGTCTGCTCGGCCTGGTCGATCGCCACGTCATCGACCTTGATGCCGTTTTCCTTCGCCAGCTGCAGCTGCGCACGCTCGGTGATCAGGCGCTCCAGCACGAGGCGCGTGAGTTCGGCGCGCGGCACGCGCTCGGCGTCCGGGTTCTCGCGGATCAGGCGCGTGACACGCGACTGCACCTCGGTGTTGGTGATGGGCTCGGAGTTGACCAGCGCCACGATGTACTCGGCCGCGCGCTGCACCGGCGCCGCCGCGGGACCGGCCGGGCGCGCCGCCGGCGGGACGATCCGGGGACCGGCACGCATGATGTCCGTGATGCCGCTGCCGGAACGAAAGCCCTGTGCGCCCGCCGTTGCGGCGATGGCCGCAAGGCAACCCAGGGTGATGAGGGAACGGATGTGTTTCATGGCGTGAACGGTCGTCGTTTCAGTCGTAATTGGTGAAGCGGCTCGGGGCTTCGGTCGGTTGACGCAGCGGCTGGTAGCGCTGGACGTTCTGTCGCAGCGCCTGCATCGGGCTCGAGCCGATGCTGGAGAAACCGACGAATTCGAGCTGGAACATGATGCGGGTGTTGGCCGTCACCTGGCCGGTGGTGATGCGCTGCAGCACCACGCGGCTGATCCAGCAGCAGCCGTCGTACTCGACCCCGAGCACGCCGTCCGTGAGCTTCTTGTCCTGCAGGCTGTAGTTCAGGCGGCCCACGGCGTACCAGCGGCCGCCGCCTTCGCCCTTGCCCGGCCCGAGGTCCTTGCCCTTGTCGCCCCACAGGTCGTTGAGCGGCCATTGCCAGCCGAAGTCGATCGACTTGTTGCCGTCGGTGGCCGTGGGCGTGCTCGGCGCCTGGTAGCGGAAGGCAGCGCTGAGGTTGCGGTACGGGCCCGGGTTGTATCGCGCGCTGATCGCGCTGCGCGTGGAACGGCGCGAATCGGGGTTGTACTGGAGCAGCGTGTCCAGGCTCCACTTGGGCGTCCAGTTGATCTGGGCGCCCAGCAGCAGGTCGCTGGTGCGGTCGGTGACCGGCGCGACGCCCGGCAGCGTGACTTTCTGGTCAGCGAAACGGAAGCGCTGCGCGATGCCGAAGCGTACGGCTTCCACGCCGGTGCCCGGGTCGATCAGGCGGGACGTGACGCCCAGCGTGAGCGCGTTGGTGTCCGAGATGCGGTCCGCGCCCGAGAACGCGTTCTCGGTGTAGATGGTCGCAAAGCTGAAGTCGTTGGCGGCCGAATCGTAGTTCGGCAGCATGCTCTGGTTGCGGTACGGCGTGTACACGTAGTACGCGCGCGGCTCCAGCGTCTGGCGGAAGGCGCGGCCGAAGTAGCTGGCGTCGCGCTCGAAGACCAGGCCGCTGTCCAGGCTGAAGGTCGGCACGACGCGGTTCGACGAGGTCGGGAAGAAGTACAGCTGGCTCGGGTTGTACGGCATCCCGTTCACGTAGTCGATGCCATTGACCGACACCTTCGGAATGGACGACTGCGGCAGGTAGTAGTTGTACGAGGTCGCGTGCAACTGCAGCTTGGGGATGACGAAGGAGCTCGGCGTGAGGAACGGCCGGCTGATCGCCGCCTGCGCGAACACGCGGTCGCCGTCGGGCTGCGACTGCTGGATGAGGTCGAAGCCGGGCTGGCCGGCCAGGATGCTGTTGACGCGAAAGCGCGAGTAGTCGGTGTTCAGCGAAACGTCGAAGCCGTGCCAGTCGTACTTGGCGTAGTTGGCCGTGATCTGCGGCACACGGTCGTACGAGGGCACGACCGGCGACAGGTTGTACTGCAGCGTCTGGTAGCGCAGGGCGCGCACGGCGCCGCTCCAGTCGCCCTTGGTCCAGTTCAGCGAGGCATCGTTCGGCAGCTGGCGCTGCGCCAGCGTCGGCGTGCGCGTGAAGTCGCGCCAGTAGTCGTTGTCGCTGACGCGGTTGATGTTGAGGCTGGCGGACAGCGAATCCAGGCCCAGCGCCTTGGCATCGAAGTCGTGGTGGTGGTTGAGCCACAGGCCCCAACGCTTGCTACTGTCGGGCGGCTTGCCGAAGTTCAGGTCCTTGAGCGCAATCTCGCCGTTGTTCAGCTTCTGCAGCTGCTCGGCGCGCGCCTCGTTGTAGCGCTGGCCCACGAGGCGGTCGCTGCCCATCAGGTCCAGGCGGATGCTGCCGCTGTAGTCCTTCTCGAGGTAGCGGAATTCGCTGGCCAGGTTGAGTCCGCGCTTGCTCATCAGCGTGGGCGTGAAGGTGGCGTCGCGGTTGGGCGCGATGTTCCAGTAGTAGGGCTGCGCGACCTCGAAGCCGTTGGTGTTGTCCAGCCCGATGGTGGGCGGCAGCAGGCCGCTTTTGCGTTCGTTGGACAGCGGGAAGGTCACGCGCGGGATCGGCGGCGTCGTGATGCCCATGAAGCTCATGCGCGCATCGATGGCGACGCCTTCGTTTTCCTCGGTGTCGGTGGTCAGCGTGGCGGCGGTCAGCAGCCAGGCCGGCATCCAGCCGGGGAAGTCTTCACGGCGGCAGGTGGTGTAGCTGGCGCGCCGCGCGATCGAGACGTTGGAATCGACGAAGTCGATGCGCTCGGCCTCGCCGTGGCCGCCGGTCGCGAGGAAGCGGTAGCGCACGTTGTTGAAGAAGCCCTCGAAGGTCTCGAGCTTGAGCTCGAGCTCGGGGCCCTCGTACACGTTGCCGGCCTGGTTGACCCGCACGTTGCCGGTGGCCTTGGCGCGGTCGTCCGGCTGGTAGTACTCGAGGCGGTCGGCCGTGATGGCGACCGGGCCACGGCGCAGCGTGGCGTTGCCCTCGACCACGGTCTCGAGGTCGGGGCGGCCGGAAATGCGGTCGCCGGTGACGAGGCTGGGCAGCTGGCTGCGTTGCACGGGCGTCAGCGTCTCGGTGAGCAGCGGCGTGCGCTTCAGCGTGAGCGGTCCCTCAAGCACACCGGCTTGCTGGGCGAAGGCGCCATGCGCGTGCAGCAGCGCCAGCGACAGCACGGCCAGTGGCAGCGGCGGGCTCGAACGTCGCAAGGCAGCGCGTGGGGTCGTAGGCATCGATTCGGAACGAAAAATCGTCGGGATGGCGCGGCAAGCCGGCGGGTTGCGGGGTCCGGCAGCCACCCCGCCCGGTCGGATCGACCTCGAGCAGGGGTGCCGCGCCAGGCGGATTTGTAGAATTGATTATCCATGACAGCACCTTCGACCCCGGCGTCCACGACCCCACACCCCGCCCAGGCCATTCTCTGGACAGATCCGCAGCGGGCCGAAGCGTTCCGGGGCTGGCTGGCCGGCATTGCCGACGCCCGGCAACTGCGCCCGGACACCGTCCGGCTGGCGTCGGCCGACGCCAGCTTTCGCCGCTACTTCCGCCTCGACACCACCGACGGCGGCACGCGCATCGTGATGGACGCGCCGCCCGACAAGGAAAACAGCGCCCCCTTCGTGCAGGTGGCGCAGCTGATGACCGAGGCCGGCGTGACGGCGCCGCAGGTGCTCGAATGGGACCGCGACAACGGCTTCCTGCTGCTCGACGACCTGGGCCGCCAGACCATGCTCGACGTGATCGACCCGGCCCGCCCGGACGCCAACCGGCCGCTCTACGACCTGGCCATCGACGCGCTGATCCGCTGGCAGCTGGCCTCCAAGCCCGGCGTGCTGCCGCCCTACGACCGCGCGCTGCTCGAGCGTGAACTGGCGCTCTTTCCCGAGTGGTACATCGGCAAGCACCGCGGCGTGGCCGTGGAAGGCCAGTTGAAGGAGCGCCTGGACCGCGCCTTCGCGCTGATCGTCGAGAACAACCTCGCGTCGCCGAGCGTGTACGTGCACCGCGACTTCATGCCGCGCAACCTGATGGTGGGCGACGATGCCGGCCAACCGCTGGGCGTGCTCGACTTCCAGGACGCCGTCTACGGCCCGATCACGTACGACATCGCCAGCCTGATGCGCGACGCCTTCCTGAGCTGGGACGAGGAGTTCGTGCTCGATATCACCATCCGCTACTGGACCGCCGCGCGCAAGGCCGGGCTGCCGGTCGACGAGGACTTCGGCGCCTTCTACCGCGCGGTCGAATGGATGGGCCTGCAGCGCCACCTCAAGGTGGCCGGCATCTTCGCGCGCCTCACGCTGCGCGACGGCAAGCCGCGCTACCTGGCCGACACACCCCGCTTCATCGCTTACATCCGCGCCACCGCCAGCCGCTACATCGAGCTCAAGCCGCTGCTGCGCGTGATCGACGAGGTCGAGGGCACCACGGCCGTGACCGGCTTCGCCTACGGCCGAGTCTGAAGAGAAACTGAAAAAAGCCGAAAAAGAAAATCGCTGTAGCGCCCGCACCACGGGCGCCATCAGCTCCTGATCTCATCGCATGCCCCGTTTTCACTGCTCCGTGCCGCTGACCGCCGGCGCCAGCCTGGCGCTGCCGCCGGGCGCCGCGCGCCATGTGCAGGTGCTGCGCATGCAGCCCGGCGACACGCTCACCCTGTTCGACGGCGCGGGCGGCGAGTACGCCGCGACGGTCGAGCGCATGGGCCGCAGCGAGGTCGCGGTGACGGTGGGGGCCCACACGCCCATCGAGCGCGAAGCGGCCCGCGCCGTGCACCTCGCGGTCGGCATGCCGGCCAACGAGCGCATGGACTGGCTGGTCGAGAAGGCCACCGAGCTCGGCGTGACCAGCATCCAGCCGCTGGCCACGGCGCACGGCGTGCTGCGCCTGTCGGGCGAACGCGCCGAGAAGAAGCGGGCGCACTGGGAAGCCATCGCCGTTGCGGCCTGCGAGCAGTGCGGTCGCAACCGCGTGCCGGTGATCCATCCGGTGCAGTCCTTCGCGGGCTGGCTCGGCGGCGCTGCCGCCGCGGATACGGCATCGACGCGACTGGTGCTGAGCCTGGCCGAGGGCACGCGCGCCGTCACCGCCGTGGCCGCAGAGACACCCGCTACGCAACCCGCGCTCGTGCTCAGCGGCCCCGAAGGCGGCCTCAGCGCCAGTGAAGAGCACGACGCCATCGCGCGCGGCTTCGCACCGGCCACGCTCGGTGCGCGGGTGCTGCGCGCCGAAACCGCGGCGCTCGCAGCGCTGGTGTCGCTCGTCGGCGCCTGAACTGTTTGGGGGGTGTTTTCCGCGAGGCGCACACCGGGCGCCTGCGGAACAATGGCCGCTTCGTTTTTCCTTGTTCACTCCGCCTCCCGGAAGGACCGCTCCCCCCATGCCTCGTTCATCCCGCGCGTTTCGTCTCGCCCCCCTTGTCCTGGCCGCGCTGTGCGCCATGCCCACCGTTCACGCCCAAAGCCAGGCCGTTGCGCCCACACCGGCGCAGGTCAGCCCCGCGGTCGACCAGGCCTACACCCAGCTCATGGCGTCGCCCGCGATCCGCAAGCTGCTGGAATCGGTTAAGGCTGACCACGAACGCACGGTCGAGGAGTTGAAGACGCTGACCGAGATCGAGGCGCCGCCCTTCAAGGAACAGAAGCGCGCCGAAGCCTTCCTGGCACGCCTGAAAGCGCTCGGCCTGCCCGACGCGAAGATCGACGCCGAGGGCAACGTGATCGGCCTGCGCAAGGGCACGGGCAACGGCCCCAAGCTTCTCATTTCAGCGCACCTGGACACGGTCTTTCCGGCCGGCACCGACGTCAAGGTGAAGGAGCGCGACGGCAAGCTCTTCGCGCCCGGCATCGGCGACGACACGCGCGGCCTGTCGGTGCTGCTGTCATGGCTCAAGGTGCTCAACGACAACAAGATCCAGACCGTGGGCGATCTGATGATCGTCGCCAACGTCGGCGAGGAAGAGCTGGGCAACCTGCGCGGCATGAAGGCCATCTTCCGTGACCACCTGGACATCGACGGCATGGTCGGCCTCGAGCCCTCGCCCGACGGCCACGTGCTGGTGCTCGGCACCGCGAGCCACCGCTACGAAGTGACCTTCAAGGGCCCGGGCGGCCACAGCTTCGGCGCCTTCGGGCAGGTGCCCAGCGCGATCCACGGCATGGGCCGCGCCATCGCCAAGATCGCCGAAGTGCGTACGCCCAGCTTCCCCAAGACCACCTTCACCGTCGGCACCGTCGGCGGCGGCACCTCGGTGAACACCATCGCGCCCGATGCGCGCATGGCCATCGACATCCGCTCGGACGACATGGCCTCGCTGCTCGAGACCGAGAAGAAGATCCTCGCCACGCTCGACGAGGCCGTGGCGGAAGAGAACAAGCGCTGGAACGTGACCAGCCTGAGCGTGAGCACCAAGCTCATCGGCGACCGCCCGGGCGGCCGCACGGCGCCCGACTCGGTGATCGTCGAGGCCGCCACGCGTTCCAACAGTGCTTTCGGCCACAAGACGCTGCTGCGCGGCGGCAGCACGGATGCGAACGTTCCCATTTCGCTGGGCATCCCGGCCATCATCATCGGCGGCGGCGGCAAGTCGGGCGGATTCCACTCGCTGGGCGAGTCGATTGACGTGACAGATGCATGGAAAGGCGCGCAGAATTCGCTCGTCACCGTGCTCGGTCTGGTCGGCGTGCAGGGCGTCAGCCCCGCGCTCCTGCCGAAACGCGCAGCACGCAGCAAGTAATTTGTCACGTTGCCAGTTCGAAAGTGGCCGCGCCACTTTCGGCAAGCGGGTCGCCACATTGGAAAATGTGAGCGTTTCTGTCACACACCAAGGAATGGTCATGGGGTTGCTCGATTCGGTACTCGGTCAGGTGCTAGGAGGCGCTGCACAGCAGCAGCAACCGCAAGGCGGTGGCCTCGGGGGATTGGGAGATCTCGGAAGCCTCGCCGGCGCCCTGGGCGGCCTGCTTGCCAACAACGGCGGGCAGGGCGGCCTCGGCGGCATGGTCTCGAAATTCGAGCAGGCGGGCATGGGCGACGTGATCGGCTCGTGGATCGGCAACGGTGAAAACAAGCCGGTCTCGGGCGATCAGCTGCAGAACGCGCTGGGCGGCGACACGATCGCCGCCATCGCCTCCAAACTCGGCATCAACGCACAAATGCTGCTGCCGATGCTGGCCACCATGCTGCCGGCCCTCATCAACCAGCTCACGCCGCAGGGCAAGGTGCCCGAGCAAGGCCTCGGCAACCAGGACGACCTCCTGGGCTCGCTCAGCGGACTGCTTCAAGGCAACAAGCCGACCTGACCTGCCACCCGGCGAATTTCATTCTCAGAATTCCGGCGCCCGCGAGGGCGCTTTTTTTTGGCCGGCGCCTTGCCTTCGTCGCCCAATCGCGTAGAACCGCGCCCCATGAATCGCAATCTGTGGCTCCTGGCCATCTGCCAGGGCCTGCTCCTGACCAACAACGTCACCTTCATCGCCATCAACGGCCTCGTGGGCCTGGGCATCGCACCGCAGGGCTGGATGGCCACGCTGCCGGTGATGGGCTATGTGGTGGGCGGCGCGCTGAGCACGGGGCTGGTGGCGCGCACGCAGCAGCGCTTCGGCCGCCGCGGTTCGTTCCAGATCGGGCTGGCGGTGGCGGTCGGCTCGGCGCTGCTGTGCGCCTACGCGGCGTCCTCGAAGAACTTCTGGCTGCTGTGCTTCGCCACCGTGGTCGCCGGCTACTACAACGCCAACGCCGGGCTCTACCGTTTCGCGGCGGCCGAACTGGCACTGCCGACCTGGCGCGAGAAGGCCGTGTCGATGGTGATGGCCGGGGGCCTGATCGGCGCGGTGGCGGGGCCGAACCTGGCGACCTTCACGCGCGAAGCGCTCTCCGTGCCCTTCGCCGGCGCCTACATCGCGCTGGCGGCGGTGGCGCTGCTCTCGATGGCGGTGATGCACTTCATCGAATTCCCGCCCTCGCCGACCCGCAAGGAAGCCGCCGGCGGCAGGCCGCTGGGCGAGATCATGCGCCAGCCCGTGTTCATCGTGTCGGCCGCCGCGGGCGCACTGAGCTACGGCGTGATGAACCTGTTGATGGCCGCCACGCCCATCGCGATGCAGATCTGCAGCCTGCCGTTTTCCGACGCGGCGCTGGTGCTCGAATGGCACGTGATCGGCATGTTCGCGCCGGGCTTCTTCACCGGCCACCTGATCCGCCGCTTCGGCGCGCTGCCGGTGATGGGGGTCGGGCTGGCGCTCAACCTCGGCTGCATCGTGGTGGCGTTGTCGGGCGTGGACCTGCACCACTTCCTGGTGGCGCTGTTCCTGCTGGGCGTGGGCTGGAATTTCCTGTTCACCGGCAGCACGACGCTGTCGCTCACGGCCTACACGGCCGAGGAGCGCGACCGCGCCCAGGGCGCGCTCAACTTCTGCGTGTTCGCGACGCTGGCGCTGACCTCGTTCGCCTCGGGTGTGCTGGTGACCACGCAGGGCTGGCAGCTGTTGAACTACGGCTCGCTGGTGCCGGTGGCCCTGACCGGCGCCGCGCTGCTCTGGCTCGCGCAGACGCAACGCCGAAGCGCGCGGGTGGCCAAGGCCTGAGCCTCAGGCCACGCGCGCCGAAACTGCCGCCGCCGGAAACCGCCGGTCGAGCCAACGCTGCAGCGTGTCGAACACGGGCTCCGCATCGAGTTCGTTGAAGAGCTCGTGGTACAGCGCGTCGAAGCACTTCGCCTCGACGTTGCCGCTGGGCGCCGCAGCGGCCGCGAAGGCGCGGCTGGCCGCCGGCCACACGAGCCGGTCGTCGCCCGCGTAGATCAGCAGCGTGGGCACCGGCCAGCGCGCCGCGTGCTGCTGCACCGTGGCACCTTCGTAGGCGAGAAAACGCGCCAGCCGGCTGCCGATGCGGTCGTGCGTGAGCGGATCGTCGCGGTAGGCCTGCACCACCACCGGGTCGTGCGAGAGGTAGTTGTCGTCGAGCCCGTTGCCCACGCGCAGGTTGGGCGCGATGCGCGGCAGCACCGCCAGCAGCATCTTCTGGAAACCGTTCAGCCCCGGGTCGAGCCCCGGCGACGACAGCACCAGCGCATCGACCGGCCGCACGCCGCGCGCCACCAGGCTCGCGGCGACCAGGCCGCCCAGGCTGTGGCCCAGCAGCACCAGCGGCACGCCGGGGTTCTCGCGGCGCGCATCGTCGATCACCAGCGCCAGGTCGTCGACCAGCCGCAGCTCGCTGGGCAGGCCGCCGCGCGCGCCGGTGGATTCGCCGTGCCCGTGGTGGTCGTGCGCCCAGACCGCGAAGCCCCAGGCATGCAGTTGCTTGGCGAGGCCGTGATAGCGCCCCGCATGCTCGCCCAGCCCGTGCACCACGACCACGACGGCACGGGGTGTGCCGGCGGCGGGCAGCCGCCGCAGCGCCAGCGTCTCGCCGTCCGGCGTGGACAGCGACACGCGATGTGGCAAGGGCAGCGCGTCGCTCATGGGTGCACCCTTGGCGCTGCGCGCCGTCCCGCCAAGCGGGAGCGATCTGGCTTGGGGCGGCCCGGCGCGGCGCTCAAGCCGCCACCGGCTCCGCAGCCGCGGCGCGGTGCGCGACGGGCAGGGCGGCGATGACCTCGGCCACGGCGGCCGTCAGCTTCTTGGCATAGGGCACGTGCAGGAACTCGTTGGGGCCGTGCGCGTTGCTCTTCGGGCCCAGCACGCCGCAGACCATCATCTGCGCCGTCGGGAAGCCGGCGCTCAGCATGTTCATCAGCGGGATCGTGCCGCCCTGGCCGATGTAGCCGCACGAGGCGCCGAAGTGCGCACGCGAGGCCTTGTTGAGCGCGTCCTCGAACCACGGCGTGATGGTGGGGGCGTTCCAGCCGGTGGCGCCGCCGCCGCTTTCGAAGGTGACGCGCGCCTGGTAGGGCGCGTTGTCTTCGAGCAGGGCCTTGAGCTTTTGCACCGTCTCGGCCGCGTCGACCAGCGGCGGCAGGCGCAGCGAGAGCTTGAAGGCGGTGTAGGGACGCAGCACGTTGCCCGCGTCCTTCAGGGCCGGGAAGCCTTCGGCACCGGTGACCGACAGCGTGGGCTTCCAGGTGCGGTTGAGCAGCGCCTCGACCGGGTCGGTGGTGGTCGGCAGCGCGAACATGGTCGAGCCGCCGCAGTCGTAGTGCGCCCACGGGAAGCGCTTGTAGACCTCGTCGCCGAGGATGGCGGCGGTGGCCTTGGCCTGCGCCAGCCGGTCGGCCGGCACTTCGCAATGGAAGCTGGCGGGCAGCAGGCGGCCGGTGGCGCTGTCTTCGAGGCGGTCGAGCACCTGCCGCATGATGCGGAAGCTCGAGGGCACCAGGCCCGAGGCGTCGCCCGAGTGGATGCCTTCGGTCAGCACCTCGACCTTGAGCGTGCCGCTGGCCATGCCGCGCAGCGAAGTCGTGAGCCACAACTGGTCGTAGTTGCCGGCGCCCGAATCCAGGCAGATCACCAGCTCGACCTCGCCCAGGCGCGGACGCAGCGCGTCGACGTAGGGCAGCAGGTCGTAGGAGCCGCTTTCCTCGCAGGTCTCGATGAGGCCGACGATGCGCGGGTGCGCCACGCCCTGGGCCTTGAGCGCCTGCAGCGCGGCCACGCTGGCGTACACGGCGTAGCCGTCGTCGGCGCCGCCGCGGCCGTAGAGCAGGCCGTTCTCGTACTTGGGCGTCCACGGGCCGAGGTCGTTGCGCCAGCCGGTGAACTCGGGTTGCTTGTCGAGGTGGCCGTACATGAGCACGGTCTCGGTCATGTTCGTGCCGGTGGCCGGCACTTCGAAGAACAGCACCGGCGTGCGGCCTTCGAGGCGCACGATCTCCAGCTTCAGGCCCTCGACCTTCTGCGCCTCGACCCAGGCCGCGGCGTTGCGCAGCACGGTCTCCAGGTAGCCGTTGGCCGACCAGTCCTTGTCGAAGCCGGGCGACTTGGCGGGGATGGCGATGTAGTCGGTGAGTTGCTTGACGATGTCGCCGTCCCATCGGGCGGTGACATCAGAGAGGGCGCGCGTCGCGTCGAGCGTGCCGGCGGGCATTTCACGGTGCAGGGGGGCGTTCATCGGGGGATTCTCCGCGGGGACGAAAAAACGCATTTTGCGCCTCGCGGCGAGCGCGCGTAGAGTGCGGGCGATCTCAAAACCCGGAGCGCAATGTGAGCAAGGCAACATCGACGCGGATCAAGGTGGGGATCGGCGGCTGGACCTACGAGCCCTGGCGCGACAACTTCTACCCGAAGGGCCTCGCCCACGCGAAGGAATTGAACCACGCCAGCCGGCAGGTCAGCGCCATCGAGATCAACGGCACCTACTACAGCACCTTCAAGCCCGAGACCTTCCGCAAGTGGCGCGACGACACGCCCGATGACTTCATGTTCTCGATGAAGGCCTCGCGCTTCACCACCAACCGCAAGGTGCTGGCGACCGCGGGCGAGTCGATCCAGCGCTTCATCGACAGCGGCGTGGCCGAGCTGGGCGACAAGCTCGGGCCGATCGTCTGGCAGTTCATGCCGACCAAGCAGTTCGATGCGGAAGACTTCGAGGCCTTCCTGGAGCTGCTGCCCAAGAAGGAAGGCAGCCGCGTGCTGCGTCACGTGATGGACGTGCGCCACGAGAGCTTCATCACGCCCGCCTACAAGGCGCTCGCGAAGAAGCACAAGGTGTCGACCGTGTTCACCGACGCCGACAAGTTTCCGTCGTTCGAGGAGCCCGAGGGCGATGTCGCCTACGCGCGGCTCATGATGGCCGACGCGTCGCTCGCGACCGGCTACGCGCCCAAGGCGCTGGACACCTGGGCCGCGCGCGCGCAAGGCTGGACCACGACGCCGAAGGCGCGCGACGTGTTCGTGTATTTCATCAACGGCGCCAAGGAAAGGGCACCGGCCGCGGCCGGTGCCTTGCTGCAGCGCCTGGGGTGGGCGCCGCCGGCTGCAGACGCAGCAATGGCCGCCGCCGCGGACAAGCCGAAGCCGGCGGCCAAGAAGGCCCCACCGAAAAAGAAAGCGCCCTGATCGACGGTCGTCAGACCGGGCGCGTCAGGTGCCTCAGGCGGCGGCCTGCAGCGACGGCTTGGCGCCGAAGCTGATTTCGCCAGACAGCTGGCCGCCTTCTTCGATCACGATCTTGCCGTAGCGGATCTTGCCGGTGACCTTGCCGGTCGAGTGGATGACGAGCTTCTCGCGCACGGTGAGGTTGCCGTCGAACACGCCGCGGATCTCGGCGATGTCGATCTCGGCCGAGCCCTTGAACTCGCCCTGTTCGGCGATCTGCATCAGGCGCGAATCCATCGTCGCCTCGACCAGGCCTTCGACCACGAGCGTGTCGCAATCGGTGATCTCGACGCCCTTGAGCTTGATGTTCGGGCCGACGGTGAGCTTGCTGCCGCCTTCCTTGGCAGCAGGAGCTGCCGCCGGAGCCAGGCCGGCCTGCGCGGTCAACGAGGAGGGATTGACGGGAGTGCCCGAGAGATTGGTGCCCGAACCAACCAGCGGTGCGGGACGGGACGTCAGCGAATCGGTGTCACGATCGCGCTTGCCGAAAAAGGGGGACTGTGTGGCCAATGGGGAGCTCCTCAAGAAAGGGGACTATCGTAAGAACGCACTCACGGCATGCGGCACTTCATTGCGCAATAAGCGTAACTGAATAAGTCGCCCGGGGCCCCTGACAATGCCCCGCATGACCCGCCTGATCCGACCGAACATCGAAGCCCTGTCCACGCCCGCCGCCACCGACTCGCGGTTCGACAAGCCTGCGCGCGGCTGGCGGCGCACGCTGTTCACCGTGATCTTCGAGGCCGACACCCCCGCCGGCCTGTGGTTCGACCTGACGCTGATCGCGGTGATCGTGATGAGCGTGCTGGTCGTCATCCTGGACAGCGTGCAGTCGATCCGCGACCAGTGGCGCCCACTGTTCAATGCCCTCGAATGGGTGTTCACGATTCTCTTCACGCTGGAGTACATCGCGCGGCTGTGCTGCGTGAACAAGCCGCTGCGCTACGCGCTGAGCTTCTACGGCGTGATCGACCTGCTCGCACTGCTGCCGACCTTTCTCGTGGCCTTCGCGCCCGAGCTGGCGTACCTGATCGACGTGCGCATCCTGCGGCTGCTGCGCGTGTTCCGCATCTTCAAGCTGTCGCGCTATTCGGTGGAGTACCGCGCACTGGTGTCGGCGGTGGCATCGAGCCGCCGAAAGATCACGGTGTTCGTGGGCTTCGTGATGCTCGTGGTGCTGGTGATGGGCACGCTGATGTACGTGGTCGAAGGCCCGACGCACGGCTTCACCAGCATTCCGGTGGCGATCTACTGGGCGATTTCCACCATGGCCACGGTCGGCTTCGGCGACCTCGTGCCCAAGACCGACCTGGGCCGCGCGATCGCCTCGGTGATGATGCTGCTGGGCTGGGGCGTGCTGGCCGTGCCCACCGGCATCGTCACGGCCGAGATGACGCGGCGCGGCGTCGACGACGACCTGGCGGAGCCGATCGCGCTCGCCTCGCGCGGCGTGCTCGCCCTGGCGGCGGAGCCGGCCCCGGGCAAGGCGCCAGCGAAGCGGCTCACGCCGTCGGCCAGACGACGCGCCCTTGCGCAGCATCGTCGAGGCGCGCGATGAAGGCGTCGGCCTCGGGCGCGGGCAGCGCGAAGGCCATGCGCACGTCATCGCCGTGCTGCACGTCTTCGAGCACCGCACCGATGGCGGCCAGCTCGCGCCGCACCAGCCCCTCGAGCGCGTAGGGCACGGCGCACTGCAGGTGACGCTGGCGCACGAGCGGCACCAGCGTGGCACCGAGCAGGGCCTGCGCCACGGCGTCGGTGTAGGCGCGCACAAGGCCGCCGGCGCCGAGCTTCACGCCGCCGAAGTAGCGCACCACGGTGGCAAGCGCGCCTTCGACCTGCTGGTGGCGCAGCACCTCGAGCATGGGGCGCCCGGCCGTGCCGCCGGGCTCGCCGTCGTCGTTCGCGGCCGACTGGCCGCCGGCCATCAGGGCCCAGCACACGTGCGCGGCACCCGGGTGTTCCGCGCGCAGCGAGGCGACCACCGCCAGCGCGGCCGCGCGGTCGGGCACCGGTTGCACGCAGCCGATGAAGCGGCTTTTCTTGATGAGCAGGTCGCTGTGAACCGGCTGCGCGAGCGTGAAGCTCATTCCGACCCGATGTCCGTGCGGTGCAGGGGCGGCGTGCTCAGCCGCCCCGCTCGAACTTGAACACCGCCGTGCTGGCGCGCGCGTTGGGCAGCCAGCGCACGTCGCGGCCGTTCTGCAGGCCGAAGGCGTCGAGCACGCGCAGGTTGTTCTTGCCGGCCAGCACCTCGAAGTCCTTGTAGGTGCCGACGCGGATGTTGGGCGTGTCGTACCACTGGTAGGGCAGGCGGCGCGTCACGGGCATGCGCCCGCGCGCCACGCTCAAGCGGTTGGGCCAGTGCGCGAAATTGGGAAAGGCGACGATGCCGAAGCGGCCCACGCGCGCGGTCTCGCGCAGCATGACCTCGGCATTGCGCAGGTGCTGCAGCGTGTCGATCTGCAGCACCACGTCGAAGGTGGCGTCGTCGAACATCGCCAGGCCTTCGTCGAGGTTGAGCTGGATCACGTCGACGCCGCGGCGGATGCACTGCAGCACGTTGCCGTCGGCGATCTCCACGCCATAGCCGGTGCAGCCGCGCTCGCGCTGCAGCAGGTCGAGCAGGGCGCCGTCGCCGCAGCCCAGGTCGAGCACGCGCGAGCCCTTCGGCACGAGCTCGGCGATCAGTCGTTGGTGTGCAAGGTCGCTCATTGGAATTCCTTGGCGACGCGTTCGAAGTACGAGCGCACCACGCCCATGTAGCGCACGTCGTCGAGCAGGAAGGCGTCGTGGCCGTGCGGCGCGTCGATCTCGGCGTAGCTCACGTTGCGGCGGTTGTCGAGCAGCGCCTTCACGATCTCGCGGCTGCGCGCGGGCGAGAAGCGCCAGTCGGTCTTGAAGCTCACGAGCAGGAACTTGGCCGTGGCCTGCGCCAGCGCGGTGCTGAGCTGGCCGCCGTGGTGGCGCGCGGGGTCGAAGTAGTCGAGCGCGCGGGTGATCAGCAGGTAGGTGTTGGCGTCGAAGTACTCGCTGAACTTGTCGCCCTGGTAGCGCAGGTAGCTTTCGATCTGGAACTCGATGTCCTGCGTGGAATAGCGGTAGTCGAGCCCCGCCACCTCGCCCTCGACGGCGCTGCGCAGGATGCGCCCGAACTTGGCGTTCATCACGTCGTCGCTCAGGTAGGTGATGTGGCCGATCATGCGGGCGATGCGCAGGCCGCGCTTGGGCACCACGCCGTATTCGTAGAAATGGCCACCGTGGAAGTCGGGGTCGGTCACGATGGCGCGGCGCGCCACCTCGTTGAAGGCGATGTTCTCGGCCGTGAGGTTGGGCGCGCTGGCCACCACCACGGCATGCCGCACGCGGTCGGGGTACTGCAGCGTCCACGACAGCGCCTGCATGCCGCCGAGGCTGCCGCCCATCACCGCAGCGAGCGTCCGGATGCCGAGCGCGTCGAGCAGCGCCGCCTGGGCGTCGACCCAGTCTTCGACCGTGACCACCGGGAAGTCGGCGCCGTAGACGCGGCCGTTGGCGGGGTTCACGTGCATCGGGCCGGTCGATCCGAAGCAGGAGCCGAGGTTGTTGACGCCGATCACGAAGAAGCGGTCGGTGTCCAGCGGCTTGCCCGGGCCCACCATGTTGTCCCACCAGCCCTCGGAGCGGGCCTGGCCCTCGTACACGCCCGCGACGTGGTGCGAGGCGTTGAGCGCATGGCACACCAGCACCGCGTTGCTGCGCTCGGCGTTGAGGGTGCCGTAGGTTTCGTAGGCGAGCGTGTAGCCGCTGATCGAGGCGCCGCTGCGCAGGGCCAGCGGGCCTGCGAACTGCATCGACTGCGGGGTGACGACCAAAGGTGACGACGACGACATGAATGAAAAAACCCGGCCTCGCCAAAAACGAGCCGGGTTCGGCAGCCGTCTTTAGCAGAATTTATAAAGCGCCCGCAAGCTGAAGCAAATCGGCGCAGGGCAAGTATAGCCCCGTGACTTTTTCCTGCTACCAGCCGACGATCATCACGACGCCCAGCACCAGGAAGATCGCCGCCGAGATGCCGTGCACGAGCTTGATCGGCACGCGCCGCACGATCTTGTCGCCCAGCCACACGACCGGCGCATTGGCCAGCATCATGCCCAGCGTGGTGCCGACGACGACCCAGGCGTAGTCCTGCATGAAGCGGGCGGCCAGCATGACGGTGGCGATCTGGGTCTTGTCGCCCATCTCGGCCAGGAAGAAGGCGATCACCGTGGTGCCGAAGACGCCGAACTTCGAGACGCCGGGGGCGTCGTCTTCATCGAGCTTGTCGGGAATCAGCATCCAGACGGCCATCGCGATGAACGAACCGCCCAGGATCCAGCGCAGCACCTCGGGGCCGAGCCAGCGCGTGATGTAGTTGCCGACCGCGCCGGCCAGCGCGTGGTTGATGACCGTGGCGACAAAGATGCCGAACACGATCGGCCAGGGTTTCCTGAAGCGCGCGGCCAGCAGAAGGGCCAGGAGTTGGGTCTTGTCGCCCATTTCGGCGAGCGCGACCACGCCCGTTGCAACGAGAAAAGCTTCCATGATGGATGTGGGGTTCCTTGGGCCGAAGGACGCAATTGACCGCACAACACCTTCGGCCATATTCCCGAAGTTGTGCGGTCAAAGGTCTCGCCAGGTGTGTTCACTGCACGCGCCATGTCCTCGTGGGGCAAGGACAAGTCTGTTGACGCGGGCCCTTCTCGTATGCGGAAGGCGGCTACTCCCCAATGACCAGCGAATTGTAGCCGCATCGTCAATTCCCCCGGCTCAAACAGGTAGGCGTGCGCTAACTTCTACTAGTTTCGAAAGGTGCTACCTCAAGACGCAAATTCCTGCTTGCTTTTTTGATATTTCACCCATAATGCACGAGCATCCCTCTTGATTTTGGGCGGGAGCAATTCGGTGATCGGTCAGTTTCGCGCGGCTCGGCGGCTCTCGTTTGAGTGATGCTTTCGGGACTCCATCGCTTTTCTTGATGTGTTTATAGGAGTCCCTTGATGGGCAACAAACTCTACGTCGGCAACCTGCCTTACTCGGTGCGCGACGGTGATCTCGAGCAGGCCTTCGGCCAGTTCGGCGCAGTGACCAGCGCCAAGGTCATGATGGAGCGCGACACGGGTCGCTCGAAGGGCTTCGGCTTCGTCGAGATGGGCAGTGACGCGGAAGCACAGGCCGCCATCAACGGCATGAACGGCCAACCCCTGGGCGGCCGCAGCGTGGTCGTCAACGAAGCACGTCCCATGGAAGCACGTCCCCCCCGCAGCGGTGGCGGCGGCTACGGCGGCGGCGGTGGTGGTTATGGCGGCGGTGGTGGCGGTGGCTACGGCGGCGGCGGTGGTGGCGGCTACGGTGGTGGCGGCGGTGGCCGTTCCGGCGGTGGCGGCGGCTACGGCGGCGGTGGTCGCTCGGGTGGCGGCGGCGGTGGTGGCGATGGCGGTTTCCGCAGCCCCTACGGCGCAGGTCCCCGTGGCGGCGGCGGTGGTCGCAGCGGCGGTGGCGGCTACGGCGGCGGCGGCAACGGTGGGTACTGAACCCCGTTCACTCCTTCGCATGCCTCACGGCACACAAACACAAAAGGCTCCCTCCCTCGGGAGCCTTTTTCTTTGCCTGCGCGCTGTGCCCGCTGTGCAATCGGCAATGAAGCTCAGGCTTCGCCGCTGCGCTTCTTGCGCGCCCGGCCCTGCACCGCGCGGTCGAGCACGGCATTGGGCAGCAGGCGCATGACCTTGGCGACCACGCCCATCTGCCAGGGAATCACGCGGTAGCTCGTGCCGGCCTCGATGGCGCGCAGCGCCTGGGCCGCGAAGTCCTCGGGCTGCATGAGAAAGGGCATGCCGTAGCGGTTGCCCTGCGTCAGCGGCGTGTCGATGTAGCCCGGGCAGAGCGTGACGACCTTCACCCCGCTGTTGTGCAGTTCCCCGCGCAGGCTCTCGCAGTACGCGACCACGCCCGCCTTGCTCGCGCAGTAGGCGCCGTGCCCCGGCAGCCCGCGGATGGCGGCGACGCTGCCGATGCCCACGAGCCGCCCGCTGCCGCGCTGCACCATGGCCTGCACGAAGGGATGGAAGGTGGCGGCCAGCCCCACGTTGTTGACGGCGAAGGTGCGCGCCAGCACGTCGAGGTCCGAACGCTCGGCCGTGTCGATGCCGATGCTGATGCCGGCGTTGGCGATCACCACGTCGGGCACGCCCTGGCGCGCGATGCAGTCGGTGCCGGCGGCCACGATGCTGTCGGTGTCCGCCACGTCGGCGCCGTAGACCTGGTAGCGGCCCGCGTCCAGTTGGCGGCCCGCCGCCCAGGTTTCGATCTCGCCCGTGCGCCGCGCGACCAGCGCCAGCCGGTAGCCTGCGTCGTAGAAACACGCGGCCAGCGCTTGGCCGATGCCGCTGGAGGCGCCGGTGATGAAGACGAGCGGTGCGGCGGTGGTCATGCGTGGATCGTCTCCCGGGAACTTGTTCTTGTGTGGCAGCCGCTCAGCGCGGCTTGCCCGCGGCGGCCGACGGCACCAGCACGCCGCGCACGCGGCCTGTGAGGTTGGCCACGCCGCTCAGGTTGTCGTAGTCGAGCGTGTCGCCCGTGAACTGGTCGCTGCCGCGGATGAGCGTGACCGGCTTGTTCGACTGCACCTTCTCGGTGTCGAGGAAGGCATGCAGGAACTCGCCGCGGAACTCGAGGCGCGGCGTGGCCTTGCCGCTGGCGCTCACCGCGGGTTCGCGGATCACGATCGCGTTGCCGAACAGCTGGATCTCGCTGCCGTCGGAATTCGACAGGCCCCGGTTCGCCGACGAGCGCGTGACCAGCCCCTCGGGCGACACCGAGCGCATGCGCACCTGGTCGACCTCGATGGTGTCGGTGTCCGGGTAGTGCCGCCCCTCGGTGCCGTGCAGCTCGCTGCGCAGGTCGCCGTTGGGCAGGAAGTTCTTGATGACGAAGTCCCGCATGAAGTAGTCGGGCTCGTGCGTGGGCGCCGCCTTGACGGTGGGCTCCAGCAGCTTGGGCGCATTGCGCACCAGCCAGTAGGTGCCCAGCGCCACGCCCGCCATCAGGATGATCGGCAGGTAGATGGTGGTGCGGTCGAGCACATCGCGCGTGAGGTGCCAGGCGCGTCGCAGCTGCGGGCTCATGGTCGGGGGCCCAGGGCAGCGTCGAGCAGCGGGCGGTACTGGCCGCAGGCCGTCAACAGCAGGTCGCAGAATTCGCGCGCCGCGCCTTCGCCGCCGCGTGCGGTGGTGACATAGCGCGCCACGGCGCGCACCTCGGCGTGCGCATTGGCCGGCGCCGCCGCGAAGCCGACGCGGGTCAGCACGGGCAGGTCGGGCCAGTCGTCGCCGATGGCGGCGGCCTGCGCCCAGGTGAAGCCCAGTTGCTTCAGCATGGCCTCGGCGGCGGGCAGCTTGTCTTCGGTGCCGTAGCGCACGTGCTCGATGCCCAGCGCCTCGAGCCGCACGCGCAGCGGCTTGGAGTCGCGCCCGGTGATCACGGCCGGCGTGATGCCGGCCTTGCGCAGCAGCTTGAGGCCGTAGCCGTCGAGGATGCTGAAGCGCTTGAGCGTCTCGCCGTGCTCGGTGAAGTACACGCCGCCGTCGGTCAGCACGCCGTCGATGTCGAAGAAGACGATGCGCACATCTTGCGCGGCCAGCAGGGTCTCGGCCTGGAAATCAAGCGGCATCAGATGACCTTCGCGCGCATCAGGTCGTTGGTGTTCACCGCGCCGACGATCACCCCCGCGCCGTCGATCACGAACAGGCGGGTGATGCCGCATTGCTCCATGAGTTCGGCCGCCTCCACCGCCAGCGCATCGACGCGGATGGTGCGCGGGTCGCGGTGCATGATGTCGGCCGCCTTGGGCGTGCGCAGGTCGGCGCCGGCCTCGATCAGGCGGCGCAGGTCCCCGTCGGTGAAGATGCCCAGCGCCCGGCCGTCGGGCTCGACCACCGCGGCGGCGCCGAAGCCCTTGATGCTCATCGCGCGCATCAGCTCGCTGACGGTGGCCGTCGGCGGCACGCAGGGCACCTCGTCGTCCGAGCGCATGACATCGCTCACGTGGGTGAGCAGCTTGCGGCCCAACGCGCCGCCGGGGTGCGAGCGGGCGAAATCTTCGGAGCCGAAGCCGCGCGCGTCGAGCAGGGCCACGGCCAGCGCGTCGCCCATGGCGATCTGCGCGGTGGTGCTCGCGGTGGGCGCGAGGTTCAGCGGGCAGGCTTCCTTGGCGACGCCGGCGTCGATCACGATGTCGGCATGGCGCGCCAGCGTGGAGTCGGGGCGGCCGGTCATGGCGATCAGGGGCACGCCCTGGCGCTTGACCACCGGCAGCAGCACGGTGAGTTCGTCGACCTCGCCGCTGTTGGAGATGGCGAGCACGAGGTCGACCGCCTTGATCATGCCGAGGTCGCCGTGGCTGGCCTCGGCCGGGTGCACGAACATCGCGGGCGTGCCGGTGGAGGCGAGGGTGGCGGCGATCTTGCGGCCGACATGGCCACTCTTGCCCATGCCCATCACGACCACGCGGCCACGCACTTCGAGGATCTTGCGCACGGCCTCGACGAAACTCGGGCCGACGCGGGCCTTCAGGCCGAGGACGGCTTCGGCTTCGATGTCGAATGTGACGCGTGCCCGGGCCAGGATGGCGTCGGGGTCGACCACGTGGGTCGGGGCGGGGCGGGAGCTCATCGCCGGATTTTACGAGGCGGGCGCGGTCGGGGATCACATGGCCCGGGGAAGCCCGGGGCACGGACATTGCTCTAGCATCGGCGCCTATGTCTTCGTTCGATCTCACGCTGTTGTATCTGTTGGCCGCGGTGATCGGCGTGGTGACCTGCCGGTCGCTCAAGCTGCCGCCGATGCTCGGCTACCTGACGGCCGGCGTGCTCATCGGTCCGCATGCGCTGGCCCTGGCGCAGAACTCCGAAGGCATCCGCCACCTGGGCGAGTTCGGCGTGGTGTTCCTGATGTTCGTGATCGGGCTCGAGTTCAGCCTGCCCAAGCTGCGCGCCATGCGCAAGCACGTGTTCGGGCTGGGCATGGCGCAGGTGCTGCTGACCATGGCGCTGGCCACCGCCGGCGCGCTGCTGATCGCCACGCAGCTGCCGCCGGCCTGGCAGCTGGGGTGGCAGACCACGCTGGCGCTGTCGAGCGCGCTCACCATGAGCAGCACCGCCATCGTGGTCAAGCTGATGGCCGAACGGCTCGAACTGGAGAGCGAGCACGGCAAGCGCGTGATGGGCGTGCTGCTCTTTCAAGATTTGGCCGTGGTGCCGCTGCTGGTGCTGATTCCCGCGCTGGGCGCGCCGCCCGAGGCGCTGGCCAAGGCGCTGGGCTTCGCGCTGGTGAAGGCCACCTTCCTCATCGGCGTGCTGCTGTACGGCGGGCCGCGCATCATGCGCTGGTGGCTCACGCTGGTGGCGCGTCGGCGCAGCGAGGAGCTGTTCATCCTGAACGTGCTGCTGATCACGCTGGGCCTGGCCTGGCTCACCGAGCTGGCCGGCCTGAGCCTGGCGCTGGGCGCCTTCATCGCCGGCATGCTGGTGTCGGAGACCGAATACAAGCACCAGGTCGAGACCGACATCCGCCCCTTCCACGACGTGCTGCTGGGGCTGTTTTTCATCACCGTCGGCATGTCGCTCGACTGGCACATCGTGGTCGAGCGCTGGCTGCTGGTGGCGGTGCTGCTGCTGGTGCCGCTGCTGTTCAAGCTGGGGCTGGTGACGGTGCTGGCGCGGGTGCTGGGCGCGACCTCGGGCGTGTCGCTGCGCACCGGCCTGTACCTGGCGCAGGCCGGCGAGTTCGGCTTCGTGCTGCTGGCGCTCGCGCAGGACCGCAACCTGCTGCCGCCGTGGCTGGCCAACCCGGTGCTCGCGTCGATGGTGCTGTCGATGCTGGCCACGCCCTTCATCGTCATGTACAGCAACGCCATCGTGCGCAAGCTGGTGGCTAGCGACTGGCTGCAGCAGTCGCTGCAGATGACGACCATCGCGCGCAAGACCATCAACACCGCGCAGCACGTGATCATCTGCGGCTACGGGCGCTGCGGCCAGAACCTGGCGCGCATCCTGGAGCGCGAAGGCATTCCCTACATGGCGCTCGACCTGGACCCCGACCGTGTGCGGCAGGCCGCAGCGGCCGGCGATTCGGTGGTGTTCGGCGACGCGGCGCGGCTGCAGGCGCTGATGGCCGCGGGCCTGGCGCGCGCCAGCGCGGTGGTCGTCACGTACCTCGACGTGGGGGGCGCGATGAAGGTGCTGGCCAACACCCGCGCCCATGCGCCGCACGTGCCGGTGATCGTGCGCACCCAGGACGACCACGACCTCGAGAAGCTGCAGGCCGCCGGCGCGACCGAGGTGGTGCCTGAGGCCATCGAGGGGTCGCTGATGCTCGCGAGCCATGCGTTGGCGCTGGTCGGCGTGCCGATGCGGCGCGTGATCCGCGTGGTGCAGGACCAGCGCGACGCACGCTACAACCTGCTGCGCGGCTACTTCCACGGCGCCGACGACGACAACGCCGACGAGATCGACCACGAGCGCCTGAACAGCTTCACGCTCACGCCGGGCGCACGCGCCATCGGCCAGACGCTCGGACGGATTGCGCTGCCGACGCTGGGCGTGCGGGTGGCCAGCCTGCGCCGCCAGGACGGCCAGGCGCGCGTGCCGGCCGACGACACGCTGCTGTCGGACGGCGACACCCTCGTGCTGTCGGGCAAGCCCGCCGCGCTGGCGATTGCCATCGAGCGGCTGCAAAAGGGCTGAGGCCGCCGGCGCGGGCTCAGTTCAAGAGCGACGGGTTGCGCTTTTCTTCTTCGATGCGCTGCTGACGGCGCACCGCTTCGCACTGTGCGTGCGACCTGTACTCGGGCTTCACGCACTGGGCCGCCATGCATTGCGCCTTGGCGATGAAGTTGCGGTCGCCGCATTGGGCCTGCGGGTCGGCCGGCAGGGCCGGTGACGCGGGCGCGGGTGCCGGGGCGGCTGCCACAGGCGCGGCGGCGGGCAAGGCCTGGGGCGCCGGTGGGGGAGGTGTCACTGGCTTGCGCGGCTTCGCGACGGGTGTCGGCTTCGGTGTGGCCTCCGCCGGCTCGACGACCGCTTCTGCAGGTGGCGCTTCAGCCACGGGCGGCGCAGGCTCGGTCGCGACAGGGGGTGCTTCGACCACCGTTGGGGTCGCAGCGGGAGCTGGCGCGGCGACAGAAGGCGGTGCCACGACCGGCTCGGGCGCCTTGCTGCCGGTCCCGTAGCCCAGCCAGCCCGCGACCACCAGCAGCAGCGCGACCGTGAGCAGCCCCAGCCACAGCCCGATGCCACGCGGGCGCAGCACCGGTTCGGGCGGTTTGATGCGCTTGACCTTGATCCGCGTCCGTGGCCGGTCAGCCCGCGGGGACGGAGGCAAGGCCGATGCGGCGCCCCCACGCCCCGGCGCCACGATCACGGTTTTTTCATCCGCTGCCGGCGGAGGAGGTGGTGGCGGCTCGGGCCTCCAGCCGTTGGACGCCGGCGACGACGCGCGCTTCGACTCGGCAGGATCGAACAGCGGCGCGGGAATGGTCGGCGCGCGCAACTGGGCCGGTGCGGTGGTGGCCCATTCGCGGTCGGAAGGACTGGGCGCCGGGGGCGGCACGCGGTCGGCGGCCGACAGCCGGCCGCCGCAGTTCCTGCAGAAATTGGCACCCTCGCGGTTGTCCGCGTCACAGACCGGGCAGATCAAGGCCATGGCTCACCAGCAATTCTCGGGATCGGAAACGAAGACTTGTTCTTGTTGTTGTGCGGCGGCTGGCAGCGCGCGGCGAGCCGAAAGGCTCAGGTGACGGCCACCCGCTTGGAGCGGTGCGCCATGCGCTTGGCGATCACGGCGCCGAGCGCCATCGCGATGTCCAGCGCCATGTTGGGCTGGCGGTTCGACATCTCGGAGAACCGCACGGCCGTGAGGCGCCACACGCGTCCCGCGCCGGTGACCACCACGTTGGCTGCATGCGGCTCGCGCGAAAAGAACGAGCCCTCGCCCACCACCGAGCCCGGCGACAGCACAGCCAGGCGCATCTGCTCCTTGCTGCTGACGCGGTGCACGCTGATGGCGCCGCTTTCGACGAAGAACACCGAGCGGTCGTGCGTGCCCTGCGAGATCAGCACGTCGCCGATGGCGGTTTCGATGGGCTGCAGATAACCCGCGAGCGTGTCCCACTGCGCGACGCTCAAGGTCAGCGCGAACGCGTCGGCGCTCAGGTTCTCCGCGATGGCGCGGCTCAGGTTCTGGATGGACATGTTTTTCTCGACCCCCGCAAGTGATCCGAAGTATCCGCGAAGGCCCCGAGGTTCGGCTACAACTGTTTACGCTTTCACCAGCGAAGCGCACGCATGTGTCGCTATTTCCCGATACAGAAGCGCGAAAAGATGAGCCCCAGCAGGTCGTCCGCGCCGAACTCGCCGGTGATCTCGTTGAGTGCGTTCTGCGCCAGCCGCAGCTCCTCCGCCAGCAGGTCGAGCAGCTGGGCCTGCGCCGCCAGGTGGGCCGCCGCCAGCGCGAGGTGCGTCTCGACGCGGGCCAGCGCCTGCACGTGGCGCGCGCGCGCCAGGTAGACGCCCTCGGGCACAGCCTGCCAGCCGGCCATCGCGAGCAGCTGGTCGCGCAGCGCCTCGATGCCCGCACCGGTCTTGGCCGACAGGGCGATGCCTTCGGACGGCGGCGCGGCCGACGCCGCCGCGTCCTGCTTGTTCCACACATCGAGCACCGGCACGCTCGCCGGCAGCTTGCGCCGCAGGCCGGCCAGGATCTCGGCGTCGGCAGCGGCGTAGTCGGGCTGGCCGGCGCGCGTGAGGTCGTGCAGGAACAGCACGGCGTCAGCGCTTTCGATCTGCCCCCAGGCGCGCGCCACGCCGATCTGCTCGACCTCGTCGGTGCTGTCGCGCAAGCCCGCGGTGTCGGCCACATGCAGCGGCACGCCGTGGATCTGGATGGTCTGCGAGACCACGTCGCGCGTGGTGCCAGCGATGGCGCTCACGATGGCCAGCTCGGCGCCGGCCAACGCATTGAGCAGCGAACTCTTGCCGGCGTTGGGCTGGCCCGCGATCACCACCTTGATGCCTTCGCGCAGCAACGCGCCCTGTTTGGCGCGCTGTTGCACGGCGGCCAGCTGCGCCTGCAGCCGTTGCAGCTGGCCGGTCGCGTCGGCTTTCTGGAGGAAGTCGATCTCTTCCTCGGGGAAGTCGAGCGTGGCCTCGACCAGCATGCGCAGATGGATCAGCGCATCGCGCAGCGTGTGGATCTCGCGCGAGAAGGCGCCCGACAGCGAGCGCCCGGCGCTGCGCGCGGCGGCTTCGGTGCTCGCGTCGATCAGGTCGGCGATGGCCTCGGCCTGCGCCAGGTCGATCTTGCCGTTGAGAAAGGCGCGCTGGCTGAACTCGCCCGGCTCGGCCACGCGCAGGCCGGGCAGGCGCGGACGGCCGGTGGCCGGATCGATTTCGGCCGCGGCTTCCAGGCAGCGCGACAGCAACAGCTGCAGCACGACCGGGCCGCCGTGCGCCTGCAGTTCGAGCACGTCTTCGCCGGTGTAGGAATGCGGCGTCGGGAAATGGATCGCCAGGCCGTGGTCGACCGGCTCGCCCTGCGCATCGCGAAAGGGCAGGTAGGTGGCTTCGCGCGGCTTGAGGGCGCGGGCGCACAGCGCCTGGACCAGCGGCGCCAGCCGGGCGCCCGACACGCGAACGATGCCGACCGCCCCGCGCCCCGGGGCGGTGGCGATGGCGACGATGGGATCGGTGGTGCGGGCGAGGGTCATGACAGCGCGATTCTTTCAGCAAAAAGCAAAGGGCCGCGGATGCGGCCCTTTGCGGGTGGCGGAGGCCGGCTGGCTTACTTGCCCAGCACGCCCAGTCGCTTGTTGATGAACCACTGCTGCGCGATCGACAGCACGTTGTTCGTGATCCAGTACAGCACCAGGCCGGCCGGGAAGAAGATGAACATCACGCTGAACGCGAGCGGCATGATCCACATCAGCTTGGCCTGCATCGGATCGGGCGGCGTCGGGTTGAGCCAGGTCTGGAACAGCGAGGTGGCCGTCATCACGATCGGCAGGATGTACCAGGGATCGGGTGCCGAGAGGTCGGTGATCCAGCCGATCCACGGGGCGTGGCGCATTTCGACCGACGACAGCAGCACCCAATAGAGCGCGATGAACACCGGGATCTGGATCACGATCGGGAAGCAGCCGCCCATCGGATTGACCTTCTCGGTCTTGTAGATCCGCATCATTTCCTGCTGCATCTCTTGCGGCTTGTCCTTCAGCCGCTCGCGCATTTCCATGATCTTCGGGTTGATGGCCTTCATCTTGGCCATGCTGGCGTAGGCCTTGGCGTTGAGCCAGTAGAAGGCCGCCTTCAGCAGCACCACCAGCGCCACGATCGCCCAGCCCCAGTTGCCCAGGATGCCGTGCAGCTGCGTGAGCAGCCAGTACAGCGGCTTGGAGATGATCGCGAAGATGCCGTAGTCCTTCACCAGGTCCAGGCCGGGGGCGATGGCTTCGAGCTTCTTTTCTTCTTCGGGGCCGGCGAACAGCGCGCTGTTCACGACCTGCGTAGCGCCCGGGGCGATCTTCGGCAGCGTGGCGACCATGGCCACGGTGAAGAGGTTGTCGCCCAGGTCCTTCACGCGGAATTCGCGGCGCAGCTGTTCGCTGGCCGGGTCGCCCTTGAGCAGCCAGGCCGAGGCGAAGTAGTGCTGCACCATCGCGATCCAGCCATCGTTGGCCGGCGGCGGCGGCTCGACCTTGCCCTTGGCGATGTCCTTGAAGTCGAGCTTGTGGAACTTCTTCTCGTTGGTGTACGCGGCCGGGCCGGTGAAGGTGTTGGTGCCGAACATGGTGCCGGCGGCCACGGTGCCGTGGCGCAGCAGCTGCATGTACAGCTGCGCGTCGCGCGGCTGGTCGCTCATGTTGACCACTTCGTGGCGCACGCCGATGACGTAGTCGTCACGCTTGAACACGTAGGTCTTGATGTACTTCAGGCCGCCGACCGGGGCGCTTTCGAAGCTCACTTCAAGCGTGTTCTGGCCGTCGGCCATCGTGCGCGGACCGGCCTTGGGCGTCATGGCCGTCAGGTGGTTGGGGAAAGCGTCGCCGGCCACGGGGTTCAGCAGGCCGGTCTGCGCCACGTAGCGCGTGGCGGGCGAGCCGTTCTCGAACAGCACGACGCGCTTGGTGCGGTCGGCTTCGTCGTACTTGAGCAGTTCGAGGTGGTTGACCGTGGCGCCTTCGCTGTCGATCGTCGCCTTGAACAGGTCGGAGGTCACCACGACCTGCTCGCGCGGCGTGGCCGGGGCCGCCTGCGTGGGCACGGCGCCTGCGGTGCCGCCGGCTGCGGCAGCCGCGGTCGGCACGCCGTTGTTGGCCGCGCTGCCCGTGGCCGGCGCCGTGGCGGCGGGCTTGGTCGACGGCAGGAAGGTCGGCTTGTTGCCGTTGAAGACCTGCCATTGGTCCCACAGCAGCACGAGCGAGAAACCAAAAATCACCCACAGGATCGTGCGGCGGATATCGTTCATGACGAAGACTTCTTGTCGGAGGAGAGAAGAGACGAAAACAGCGATCCTGACTTGTCAGTGCGACGCTGTGATTTCGGTGGAACCGGATCGTGGCCGCCCTGGCACCAGGGCTGGCAGCGCGCGATGCGGTGCAGAGTCAGGTAGCTGCCCTTGAGCGCGCCGTGCACTTCCAGCGCCTCGATCGAATACACGGAGCAGGTCGGCGTGAAGCGGCACGACTGCCCGAGCCAGGGGCTCAGCAACAGGCGGTAGCCCTTCACGAGGCCGATCAGCAGGCGTTTCATGCGGAGGCGGGTGCGGGGGAGGCGGCAGCCGGTGCTGGCGGACGCCCGGCGCGCGCCAGCAATTGCTGGAGCTCGGCGCGCACGGCGGCCTTGAGCTTGTCCGAGGAGGCGCTCACGAACGCCTTGCGATCGAAACCGGCGCGCAGACGCACCACGTGCGCGGCACGCGGCAACACGACGCCGGGCGCGGCGCTCACGGCGTAGATCTGACGCTTGATGGCGTTGCGCGTCACCGCGCGGCGTGCCCAGCGCTTGGGCACCATGGCGCCCAGCCAGACCTCATCGGACGGAAACAGCGAAGCGGCGCCCGATGGGGAAACATCGAGCGCACAGCGGTGCAATGCGAAATGGGCAGTGCGCGCCACGGTGGCACCTGCGAGGACGGCCTGGAATTGCGCGCGGGTCTTGAGCCGCTGCAAGGAAGCCGGGCCGCGGACGTCGCTGCTGGCGGGGCCAGGCGCAGAGGCTGCAGGAGCCTGCGCGGACGTGTCGGCGGCTGACAACGGCAGGTGGGGTGCCGTCAGACGGCCAGGCGCTTGCGGCCCTTGGCGCGGCGTGCGTTGATCACGGCGCGGCCGCCACGGGTCTTCATGCGGACCAGAAAGCCGTGGGTACGGGCGCGGCGGACTTTGGATGCTTGGTAAGTGCGTTTCATGATGGTTTCCTGATTCCCTGTTTGCGCCGGTTTCCGCATGAAGGCATGCAAAAACCCGGCGAGCGCTGGGGGAGCGAGTTTCGGATGACCCCCGAAAGACGCTGTGAAGGCTTTTCAGGGAAACCCGCAATTATCGCAAACATTGGCCGCGGGAACAATCTTCGACTGGATTTGCGGGCCTTTCCATGTGCAGCGCAGCATGTGGATAAGGTTTTGACAAGTTAGAATGCCCGGCGCCTTCCAGCAGAGAATATCCACAATACCTATACAAGAAATGCCCGAGGGTTCCATCACTTTTTCAAGCGCCCATGTCGACTGACGGCATCGGCGAAAGCCTGTGGCAGGCCTGCGTCGACCAGCTCGCGCAGGAGCTGTCCGAGCAGCAGTTCAACACCTGGATCAAGCCCCTCACCGCGCAGGTCGCCGACGACCTTTCGCGCATGACGGTGTTCGTCGCCAACCGCTTCAAGCTCGACTGGATCCGTGCCCAGTACGCGGGCAAGATCGCGGCCATGGCCGAGAAGATGTACGGCCAGCCGGTCACCATCGAGTTAGCGCTCGCTCCGCGCGAAACCCCCGTCCGTGTTGCACCCATGGCCATCATGGCCGAAACGGATGTGCCGCGCGACGTGGCCGGCCCGGGCGAGGAACCGGCTGCCGCCGGCTTCAAGAACCGGCTCAATTCGGGGCTCACGTTCGACACCCTGGTCGAGGGCACGGCCAACCGCATGGCGCGCGCCGCGGCCATGCATGTGGCCGGCATGCCGGGCCACCTGTACAACCCGCTTTTCATCTACGGCGGCGTCGGCCTGGGCAAGACCCACCTGATGCACGCTGTGGGTAACCGGCTGCTGGCCGACCGGCCCGATTCCAAAGTTCTCTACATCCACGCCGAGCAGTTCGTGTCGGATGTGGTCAAGGCCTATCAGCGCAAGACTTTCGATGAGTTCAAGGAACGCTACCACTCGCTCGATCTGCTGCTGATCGACGACGTGCAGTTCTTTGCCAACAAGGACCGCACGCAGGAAGAGTTCTTCAACGCCTTCGAGGCCTTGCTGGCCAAGAAGTCGCACATCGTGATGACCAGCGACACCTACCCCAAGGGGCTGGCCGACATCCATGAGCGGCTCGTGTCGCGCTTCGATTCGGGCCTCACGGTGGCGATCGAGCCGCCCGAGCTCGAGATGCGCGTGGCGATTCTGATCAACAAGGCCCGCGTCGAAGGCACCGAAATGCCCGAGGAAGTCGCCTTCTTCGTGGCCAAGAACGTGCGCTCCAACGTGCGCGAACTCGAAGGCGCGCTGCGCAAGATCCTGGCGTACTCGCGCTTCAACCAGAAGGAGATCTCGATCGCCCTGGCGCGCGAGGCGCTGCGCGACCTGCTGTCGATCCAGAATCGGCAGATCTCGGTCGAAAATATCCAGAAGACGGTGGCCGACTACTACAAGATCAAGGTCGCCGACATGTACAGCAAGAAACGCCCGGCCAGCATTGCGCGGCCGCGGCAGATCGCGATGTACCTGGCCAAGGAGCTCACGCAGAAGAGCCTGCCGGAAATCGGCGAGCTGTTCGGCGGTCGCGACCACACGACGGTGCTCCACGCAGTGCGAAAGATTTCGGGCGAGCGCCAGCAGCTCACCGAACTCAACCAGCAGCTGCACGTCCTCGAACAGACCCTCAAAGGCTGAAGCCGAATGTCATCAAGAACGCCCCTCGCGACAGCGGAGAATGGCGTCCTGAAAGCTGATTCAAAGAGATAAGAGAAGAGGAAGAAGACATGATCGTTTTGAAGGCAACCCAAGACAAAGTTCTTGCCGCGCTGCAGTCGGTGGCCGGCATCGTGGAGCGGCGTCATACCCTGCCGATCCTGGCCAATGTGCTGATCCGCAAGACCGGCGGCCAGCTGCAGCTGACCACCAGCGACCTCGAGATCCAGATCCGCACCACCGCCGAGCTCGGCGGCGACGAAGGCAACTTCACGACCACCATCGGTGCGCGCAAGCTGATCGACATCCTGCGCACCATGCCGGCCGACCAGACCGTGAGCCTCGAATCGAGCGCCAGCAAGCTAGTGCTCAAGGGCGGCAAGAGCCGCTTCACGCTGCAGTCGCTGCCCGCCGAAGACTTCCCGCTGGTGCAGGAAGCCGCCAATTTCGGCCCCGTGTTCAGCGTCCCGCAAAAGACGCTGAAAGACCTGCTCTCGCAGGTCTCGTTCGCGATGGCGGTGCACGACATCCGCTACTACCTGAACGGCATCCTGTTCGTGGCCGAAGGCAAGCAGCTGAGCCTGGTGGCCACCGACGGCCACCGCCTGGCCTTCTCGTCGGCCATGCTCGACGTCGAAGTGCCGCGCCAGGAAGTGATCCTGCCGCGCAAGACCGTGCTCGAAATGCAGCGCCTCCTGTCGGACGCCGAAGGCGCCATCGAGATGCAGTTCGCGAACAACCAGGCCAAGTTCAGCTTCGGCGGCATGGAGTTCGTCACCAAGCTGGTCGAGGGCAAGTTCCCCGACTACAACCGCGTGATTCCGAAGAACCACAAGAACACCGTCACGCTCGGCCGCGCGCCGCTCCTGGCCAGCCTGCAGCGCACCGCCATCCTGACCAGCGAGAAGTTCAAGGGCGTGCGCCTGAACATCGAGCCGGGCACGCTGCGCATCGCGTCGAACAACGCCGAGCAGGAAGAAGCCCAGGACGAGCTCGACATCGACTACGGCGGCGACAGCATCGAAATCGGCTTCAACGTCACCTACCTGATCGACGCGCTGTCGAACATGGACCAGGACATGGTCAAGCTGGACCTGGCCGACTCCAACAGCTCGGCCTTGTTAACCATCCCCGAGAACGCATCTTTCAAGTACGTCGTGATGCCGATGCGCATCTAGACCCTGGAAAACACAGCGCCTTGCGCACACGACCCGCGGCCCCCCGCGGGTTTGCGCTTTCAAGAGGCGGCGAATTGAGCTTTTGAGAGCCCGAAAAATCACGGGAAACCCGTGAGAGACAGAGGAATATCCGAATGAGTGCAGAAGAGAACAAGCCCGACGTGCCGCACACCGAGCCGGTCTATACCCCCGAAATCCAGATCGTGGCGCCCGAAGGCGTCCCCGCCGACTCCAGCTACGGCGAAGGTGCGATCACGATCCTCGAAGGTCTGGAAGCCGTGCGCAAGCGCCCGGGCATGTACATCGGCGACACCTCCGACGGCACGGGCCTGCACCACCTCGTGTTCGAGGTGGTCGACAACTCCATCGACGAAGCGCTCGCAGGCCATTGCGACGACATCGTCGTCACGATCCACTCCGACAATTCGATCTCCGTCACCGACAACGGCCGTGGCATTCCCACCGGCGTGAAGATGGACGACAAGCACGAGCCCAAACGCTCGGCCGCTGAAATCGCGCTCACCGAACTGCACGCCGGCGGCAAGTTCAACCAGAACAGCTACAAGGTGTCGGGCGGCCTGCACGGCGTGGGCGTCTCCTGCGTGAACGCGCTGAGCGTGAAGCTGCGCCTCATCGTGCGCCGCGAAGGCAAGATCCACGAGCTCGAATTCAGCCGCGGCTTCGTGCAGAACCGCCTGCTCGAGACCGTGAACGGCTTCGAGGTCTCGCCCATGAAGGTCATCGGCGACACCGACAAGCGCGGCACCGAAGTGCACTTCCTGCCCGACACGGAAATCTTCAAGGAAAACAACGATTTCCACTACGAAATCCTGAGCAAGCGCCTGCGCGAGCTGAGCTTCCTGAACAACGGCGTGCGCATCCGCCTGCTCGACGAGCGCACCGGCAAGGAAGACGACTTCTCCGGCGCCGGCGGCGTGCGCGGCTTCGTGGAGTTCATCAACAAGGGCAAGACCGTCCTGCACCCGAACTCGTTCTACGCAGCAGGCGAAAAGCCGGCCGACACCTACGGCGGCATCCCCGGCACGCACATCGGCGTCGAAGTGGCGATGCAGTGGAACAGCGGCTACAACGAGCAGGTCCTCTGTTTCACCAACAACATCCCGCAGCGTGACGGCGGCACCCACCTCACGGGCCTGCGCGCCGCGATGACCCGCGTCATCAACAAGTACATCGAAGAAAACGAGTTCGCGAAAAAGGCGAAGGTCGAGGTCACCGGCGACGACATGCGCGAAGGCCTGTGCTGCGTGCTGAGCGTGAAGGTGCCCGAGCCGAAGTTCTCCAGCCAGACCAAGGACAAGCTGGTGTCCAGCGAAGTGCGCGCACCGGTGGAAGACATCGTCGGGCGCCTGCTCACCGATTACCTGCAGGAGCGCCCGAACGACGCCAAGATCATCTGCGGCAAGATCGTCGAGGCCGCCCGCGCCCGCGAAGCCGCCCGCAAGGCCCGCGAAATGACGCGCCGCAAGGGCGTGCTCGACGGCATGGGCCTGCCCGGCAAGCTGGCCGACTGCCAGGAAAAGGACCCCGCCCTGTGCGAGGTCTACCTGGTGGAGGGTGACTCCGCCGGCGGCTCCGCCAAGCAGGGCCGCGACCGGAAGTTCCAGGCCATCCTGCCGCTGCGCGGCAAGATTCTGAACGTCGAGAAAGCGCGCTACGAGAAGCTGCTCACCAGCAACGAAATCCTGACGATGATCACCGCGCTCGGCACCGGCATCGGCCGTGCCGGCGCGACCACCGCGGGCGGCGGCGCGGACGACTTCAACGTCGCCAAGCTGCGTTACCACCGCATCATCATCATGACCGACGCCGACGTGGACGGCGCGCACATCCGCACGCTGCTGCTCACCTTCTTCTACCGCCAGATGCCCGAGCTGGTCGAGCGCGGCCACATCTACATCGCGCAGCCGCCGCTGTACAAGGTGAAGGTCGGCAAGGAAGAGCAGTACCTGAAGGACGGCCCCGCGCTGGACGCCTTCCTGCTCAAGGTTGCACTGAAGGACGCGAGCATCGAGACCGGCGGCGCCGCCTCGACCACGCTGTCGGGCGACACCCTGGCCGAGCTGGCGCGCAAGCACCAGGTGGCCGAGGCCGTGATTGCGCGCCTGCGCAACTTCATGGACGCCGAAGCCCTGCGCGCCATCGCCGACGGCGTGGCGCTCGACCTCGACACGCCGGCCGCCGCCGAGGCCTCGGCCGTGGCGCTGCAGGCCAAGCTGCGCGAGCTCAACACGACCGGCGTGCCGGCCGAGGTGAGCAGCGAGTTCGACGCCCGCACCGACAAGCCGCTGCTGCGCATCAGCCGCCGCCACCACGGCAACATCAAGTCCAGCGTGATCTCGCAGGACTTCGTGCACGGCGCCGACTACGACGCGCTGGCGCAGGCCGCCAACACCTTCCGCGGCCTGCTGAGCGCCGAAGGCGCGCTGGTCAAGCGCGGCGAGGGCGAACGCGGCAAGGAAGAAAAGGTCGACGACTTCCGCCAGGCCATGAAGTGGCTGATCGGCGAAGCCGAGCGCGCCACTTCGCGTCAGCGCTACAAGGGTCTGGGCGAGATGAACCCCGAGCAGCTGTGGGAAACCACCATGGACCCGACCGTGCGCCGCCTGCTGCGCGTGCAGATCGACGACGCGATCGAAGCCGACCGCGTGTTCACGATGCTGATGGGCGACGAGGTGGAACCGCGCCGCGAGTTCATCGAGCAGAACGCGCTGCGCGCGGCGAACATCGACGTCTGATCGATCGATCGATGGCGCGGCACCGGCGGTGTCGCGCTGTTCACCAAGGGGGCGCTTGCAAGCGCCCCTTTTTTTGCCTCCTCCTACTGCTTGCGCTGCACGAACAGGTTGCGCTTGGCGTCCTCCGGGTACGCGAAGCTGATCTGCCCGTTGCGCACCACGCCCATCACCAGCATGTTGGGCGACAGCGCGTCCTTGTCGTTTTCCGAGAACGACTTGTCGTAGGTCGTGACCACGCCGTAGTAGGGCCGCTTGGGCTGCTCGAGCGCGGCCTTGATGAACGGGCCTTCGAGCTTGCCGCTGGGCACGTTGAACATCGCGTGGGCCAGCAGGTAGGTGGCGTCGTAGGCCTGCGCGGCGGCCATCGGCACCGGGATGCGCTTGGTGTTGAATTTGCGCGCGTAGTTGGAGAGAAACGACGAGCGGCGTTCGTTGCTCGGCTCGGCGATGAAGCTCTGCGCCATCAGCGCGCCTTCGGACGCTTCGCGGGCGCCCTCGATGAAGGACGGGAAGGACAGCGTCCAGGCCCCGACCTGCGGCACCTTCCAGTTCAAGGCCTGCCGGCTGCGCGCGATGACGGCGTTCTCGGGGCCCACGGTGTAGCTGAAGATGACGTCCGCGTCGGCCGCCTTGGCCTCCGACAGTTCCTTCGTCAGGTCTTTCACGCCGAGCGGAAATTTCCCCACGTACACGGGCTTGAGGTGCTTGGCCGCCAGCGCCTTCTCGACATCCTTGGCGCCCGCCTCGCCGTAGCCGGTGCTGTCGTGCAGCACGGCGACCCGTTTCCAGCCGCGCGCCAGCAGGTCGTCGACCACGAAGGGCGCCTGGATGCTGTCCTTGGGCGAGGTGCGAAATACGTAACTCGTGGCCGGCGGATAGGTCGACGTCAATGGCGAGCCGGTGGCGCAGGGCACGATCAGCGGCAATTTCGCGTCATTGAAAACGGCCAATGAATTCATCGCCACGCCGGTATTGCAGAAGCCGATGGTGGCGACCACTTTTTCATTGACGAGGGCCTGGGATTGCGAACGGCCAATGTCCGGATTGGCCTGGTCGTCCTTGATCACCAGTTCGAGCGAGCGGCCCAGATACCCGCCCACGGCATTGATTTCGTCGACGGCCATCTTCACGCCGTTGAGCATGGGCACGCCGAAATCGGCCGACGGCCCGGTGAAAGGGCCGATGACGCCGATGCGGATCGGCACCGGCGGCTCTGCGCTTGCCTGGGCGGCCAGTCCCAAAGCCATCAGCAAAAAAACGAATCGGCGATTTGGATGAAGCATTTGGTTTGCACGCTTTGAAAGGAAGCGCCGAGCCTAATTTCTTTGCGCGCCCGCCAATAGCTAGGGAATGCCCAGTCAATTGCGCACCAATTCCGTCTTTTGTTGCCAATTCAGCACAGGCCGAGCGGCCGGCGATGGATCGGAAAGCGCCCGTTCGCGGCGCGCCCGCGAGCCCCGTCTCAGGGTTTCCGATGAAAGACACCCGAAAAGTGGAACTGACGCCCGTCACACGGGCGTCACCAGCTATGAAAACAATAGCATTCACCTGCGCAACGCAGAAGCTTCCTCGTAAACGCTATATCTAGCCCGACTCTTGCTAAGCAAAATTCCTCACGGATTTCCTGTCACGCAAGATCGAGGACACACAGAGCAATGAACCCCAAGCGCTTCCAACAGCCCGTGGCTGCACTGGTTCTGGGCGCCGCATCGGTCGCCGCGGCCTTCCTCGTGGCCGTGTCGCCGGCCCATGCGTTCTCGAACCCGCCGATCCAGGTCGCGCAGGGCATCGAATACATGTGCGGCGGCGCCGCCAAGGGCGAAGCCGCCTTCCTGGAAATGGTGGCGCCCCGTTGGGCCGCGACCATCGACTTGCGCGTGAACGACGGCAAGGGCACGCAGCAGGCGGGTTTCCCGGCCAAGGCGTCGATCCAGGTGCGCCAGAAGTACACGGGCCAGACGGTGATGGAAGTGCAGACGCAGGCGCCCTACATGCTCGCGCGGCTCGAACCGGGCGCCTACGACGTCGACGTGACGCTGGGCGGGCTCACGCTCACGCAGCAGCTGGTCGTGATTGCCGGCATTCCGGCGCGCGCCTCCTTCGTCTGGCCGTCGAACTTCGACATGGCCTCGGTCGCGCCACCGCTGCCCCAGGCGCTGGCACAAACCGCCGCGCGCTGACCCGACGCGGGCCGCTGCGGCCCGCGCGCAGTTAAGTCTTCCTTAAGTCGTGCCCGGCACAGTGCCTTCCTGCGTGGCGTGTCGCCACCACCGCCCGGAAAGGAAGGCTCCGATGTCTCTCACCACCAACCCCCTGTTCCTGTTCTCGCACGCCCGGCCCGTCGCCGCGGCGGCTGGCGCCGCCTTGCTGGTGCTGCTCGGCGGCGCGCTCTCGGCGCAGCCGGCCCAGGCCGCGATGAACCCGCCGATCCACATGGCGCACGGCGTCGAGTACATGAGCGGCGGCATCGGCCAGGACGAGGCGCAGCTGATGGAAACCGTGTCGCCGCGCTGGCCCGCGAGCTTCGAATTCGCGATCAAGGACGGCCGCCGCGCTGATTTCGCGGCCGGCGTGCATGTGACGGTGCGCGACAGCCACGGCACCGCGCTGCTCGACAACGTGGTCTCCGGCGGACCGTTCATGGTGGCGCGGCTCGAGCCGGGCCGCTATGAAGTGGAGGCTCGCATCGGCGGCCAGACGCTGAAGCAAACGCTGCTGGTGTCGCCCGGTGCGCCGGCCAAGGCGCTCTTCGAATGGCCGGCGGGCACCGACATGGCGTCGGCCGGCACGCGCACGGTGCGGTAAGCGAGGAGCATCGCGCCGCGGGCGGCGCCGAACGGGCGGGCCCGCGGCGCCCTAACGCCCGCTATCCGGTTGCCCTGCGCTATAGAAAAAATAGCGACCCAGGCAGCTTTCGACGCCTTGAATGCGCGGCATGCGCCTTGCAGGTGACGTGTCCCGGGCGATGCCCGCGTCCCCCCAGTCCTCATGCCGATCCGTCCCCTGAGCGTCCTGACCGCGCTGCTGCACGTCTACATCGCGCTGCGCCTGCTGCCTGCGCTGGCGTCGCTCACGCCTGCGTGGCCGCTGGCGCTCGTGCTGCTGGCGGTGTCGGCGGTCACGATGCCGCTGCCCTTCGTGTCGCGCAGCCACCGCGCCGACCGCAAGGCGAAGCCGGCGGGCGAAACGCTGCACTGGATCGGCCTGATCAGCATGGGCTGGTTCTCCTCGCTGTTCGTGCTCACGCTGGTGCGCGACCTTGGCCTGTTGCTGGCCTGGCTGGCGAGCGCGCTCGGCGGCCTGCAGGTGCCCTGGGACAAGGTCGGGCCCTGGAGCGCGCTGGCGGTGCTGGCGCTGGCCACGGGCGTGTCGCTGGTCGGCTTCGTCAACGCGCGCCGCACGGCCGGCGTGAAGCAGGTCGATGTGCCCATTCGCGGCCTGCCGGCGGCGCTGGCCGGCTTCACGATCGCCCAGCTCAGCGACATCCACGTGGGCCCGACGATCCGCAACGGCTACATCCAGCGCATCGTCGACGCGGTGAACCGGCTCGGCGCCGACGCCATCGCGATCACCGGCGACCTGGTCGACGGCAGCGTGCCCGAGCTGCGCGATCACATCGCGCCGCTGGCGGGGCTGCGCGCACGCCACGGCACCTTCGTGGTCACGGGCAACCACGAGTACTACGCGGGCGCGCACGCCTGGATCGACGAGCTGCGCCGCCTCGGCCTGAAGGTGCTGCTGAACGAGCACGTGGTGCTGCAGACGCGCAACGTGCGCGGCGCGCAGACCGACGAAGAGCTGTTCGAAAGCGCCCTGGTGCTGGCCGGCGTGACCGACTTCACCGCCGGCCACTTCGACGCCGCGCACGCGAGCGACCCGCACCTGGCGCTGTACGACGCACCGCCGCTGGTGCACACGCGCGTGCTGCTGGCGCACCAGCCGCGCAGCGCGCCGGTGGCGGCCGCGGCCGGCTACCAGCTGCAGCTGTCGGGCCACACGCACGGCGGCCAGTTCTTTCCGTGGAACCTGTTCGTGCCGATGCAGCAGCCGTTCACGGCCGGCCTGCACAAGCTGCACGACATGTGGATCTACGTGAGCCGGGGCACCGGCTACTGGGGGCCGCCGAAGCGTTTCGGCGCGCCGTCGGAAATCACGCTGGTGACGCTGGTCCCGGCGCAACCCTGAAACGCAGCGGCGTCAGGCCTGCAGTTCGGCCAGCAGTCGCCGCGCGTTCGACGTGGCGGCCGCGTGGATCGGCTTGAGGCCTTCGCGCGCAATGCGCACCGCCACGCCCGTGAACTGACCCATCGTGCTGGCGCCGCGCGCCGTGGCCTGCACGAGCGCATCGCCGTGCGTGGCCGCCTGCGCTGGCGTGAAGCTGCCGGCCAGCGAGAAGAGCGCCGTGGCGCCCTGCAGCCACTGTTGCCATGCGCGCTGGGCCAGCGAGGTCTGGCTGCTGTGCCACTGCCTGGCCATCGCCAGGCCCGATTCGCTGGCTGCCGCGAGCTTTTCGTGGCCCATCAACTGGAATTCCGCAAGGTCGGCGGCGCTGGGCGTGAGCCCGGCTTTGGCGATGCGCTCGGTGCGCATGCGGATCACCGTGCCGGACGACAGCAGGGTCTCGTGGGTCTTGAGGGCCAAGTCGACCCATTGCATCAGCGGGCTGGCCACGCGGGCGGTGGTACTGAAGGACGACATGGGAAGAGGGCACGTAGGGGAACAGAGGGCCACTATAGGCCTGCAAAGTGAAAATTGTTGCAGCGCAACATTTCCTGACCGTCATTTCACCGATCGATTGCTTTCTGCGGGCAATATTTAACGTTTGTTGTGGTTGTTGCCGGCATCCGCGCGCAAACGCCGCGCACGCGCCTCGGTGACGAGGTAGGCGACCAGCGCCACGGCCAGCGGCAGCAGGTAGTACAGCGCGCGGTAGGCCAGCAGCGCGCCCAGCAGCCGGGTGCTGGGCACCTCGTGCGCCAGCAGCGCGACGAACACGGCTTCCAGCACGCCGAGCCCCGCCGGCACGTGCGTGACCACGCCCGCCACGGCGGCGACCAGCAGCACCGCGAGCACCTGCGGATACCCGACCTCGCCCTGCAGCAGCACCCAGATCACGCCGCCGATGAGCGACCAGTTGACGCACGACATCGCCAGCTGCAGCAAGGCCATCGGCAAGCTCGGCGTGCGCAGCGCATGGCCGCGCACGCGCCAGACGTGGCCATCGGAGAACGCGCACAGCGCCAGGTAGGCCAGCGACACCATGAGCAGCACCGCGCCGAGCATGCGCAAGCCGCCGCCGTCGATCTTCCAGTCGGGCGGCAGCGCCATCGGCCAGAAGCAGAAGGCGGCGCCGGCCACCACGAGGTAGCCGAGCCAGTTGGTCAGCATGCTGAAGCCCAGCACGCGCGTGATGGTCTCGTTGCCCAGCCCCAGGCGCGAATACAGCCGGTAGCGGAACGCCACGCCGCCCACCAGCGAACCGAAGTTGAGGTTGAAGGCGTAGCTGATGAAGGTCACGCCGATGACGGTGCCCGCGCCGAGCCGGTGCTTCGTGAGGTGGCGCCCGAGCAGGTCGTAGGTGCTGTAGAGCCCGAAGCTGGCGGCGGCCAGCGCGCCGGCCGCGAGCAGCGTGGCGCCCGGCAATGCGCGCAGCGCGGCGAACACCTCGGCCCAGTCGATGGTGCGCGCCTGCTTCAGCAGCAGCCAGGCGATGGCGCCGAAGAAGGCCCAGATCGCCACGCGCCGCGCCCACGGCCACCAGGGCCGGTGCGTGAGGGCGAGGGACGCGCTCATGCCGTCTCCGTGTGCGCCGTGCCCTCGTCGCCGCGCTTCTTCTGCTGCGCCATGAGATCGGTCGCCTCGGCCGGCGTCAGGCGCGGTGCGTGGCGCGGCAGGCGGTTGAGCCACGACGGGTACCAGCGCAAGAAGTGGAAGACGAAGAAGCTGCGCACCAGCCGCCAGCCGCTCCATTCGCTGGCCAGGTCGTGTGTGCCGATCTGCTTGCAGCTGTGCTGCATGAGATGGTCCATGCGCTCCCACAGCACCTTGTTGAACGCGGTGTCGCGCACGACCACGTTGGCCTCCAGGTTGAGCGACAGGCTCAGCGGGTCGAGGTTGCTCGAGCCCACGGTGCTCCAGCGGTCGTCCATGAGCGCGACTTTGCCGTGCAGCGGGCGATCGCAGTACTCGTAGATGCGCACGCCCGCGTGCAGCAGGTGGTGGTACAGCATGCCGGCGGCCGTCTTCACGATGGGCATGTCGGGCTCGCCCTGCAGGATGAGGCGCACATCGACGCCCCGGCGCGCCGCGCGCCGCAGCTCCTTGATGAGCCGGTAGCCCGGAAAGAAGTACGCGTTGGCGATCACGATGCGCTCGCGCGCGGCGCGGATCGCGGCGCGGTAGTGGCGCTCGATGTCGTTGGTGTGGCGGCGGTTGTCGCGCGTGACGAAGATCGCGTCGGCCTCGCCCGCCGCGGCCTGCAGTTGCGACGCGGGCGGTGCCTGCTTCAGCCTTCGCCGGAACCAGCCCACGCCCTTGCCGCCGACCGCGATGGCGCGCAGCACGAACTGGTGGATCTCGGCCACGATCGGCCCCGCCAATTCGACCGCGTAGTCCTGCTTGGCCTTGGGACCGAAGTCGAGCAGGTGGTCCTCGGAGTAGTTGATGCCGCCCACGAAGGCGCGTTCGCCGTCGACCACCACGATCTTGCGGTGCATGCGGCGGAACACGTTGAGCCGCTGGCCCAGGAAGCGCTGGCCCGGGTCGAACACGCGCACCTTGACGCCGGCCGTGGCCAGGCTTTCGAGGTACTCGTGAGAGAGATCGGGCGAGCCGAAGCCGTCGATCATCAGGTCGACCTTCACGCCGCGCTGCGCCGCCGCGCGCATGGCCGCGTGCAGCGCCAGGCCCACCTTGTCCTCGAACAGGATGAAGGTCTCGATGATCACTTCGCGCCGCGCCGCGCCGATGGCCTCGAACACGCGCGGAAAGAATTCCTCGCCGTTCTCCAGCAGGTCGATGCGGTTGCCGCCGGTCCAGTGGCCGGCGCGCTCGGGGGTGTCGCGCATGGGGGCCTCGCTGCTCACAGGTCGATGTCCGCCACCAGCGGGGCATGGTCCGACAGATGCGACCAGGGCCGGCGCGGCAGCACCACGGGCGCGTGCGCGCCCGCGTTGCGCACGTAGATGCGGTCCAGCGGCAGCAGCGGCAGGCGCGCCGGAAAGGTGCGCGCGGCGCGGCCGTGGGCATGCACGAACACCTCGCGCAGCGACGCGCCTTCGGCCAGCACGTCGTGCGCACGGCTGCGCCAGTCGTTGAAGTCGCCCGCCACGATCAGCGGCGCGTCGGCCGGCACCTCGTCGCGCACGATGTGGCACAGCAGCTCCAGCTGCTGCTGGCGGTGCGCCTCGGCCAGCCCCAGGTGCGCGCAGATCGCATGCACGTCGACCGTGCGCCCGGGCAGGCGCAGCACGCAGTGCAGCAGGCCGCGCTTCTCGGGGCCGCTCACTGACACGTCGTGATTGCGGAAATGCACGATCGGAAACTTCGACAACACGGCGTTGCCGTGGTGCCCCTTCGGATACACCGCGTTGCGCCCGTAGGCGAACTGCGGCCACATGGTGTCGGCCAGGAATTCGTAGTGCGGCGCCTCCGGCCAGTTGTTCACGGTGCGCGAATGGCGCGCGTGCGTGCCCATCACCTCCTGCAGAAACACCACGTCGGCGCCCACCGTGCGCACCGCGTCACGCAACTCCGGAAGGATGAAGCGGCGATTCAGCGCCGTGAAGCCCTTGTGGGTGTTCACGGTCATGACCTTGAGCGAGGCCGGTGCGGCGGCGACAGCGGCCTCGGGCAGCGGGGAAGTGATGGGGGAGGACATCGGTGTTCCCGTTGTACGTGGCCGCGCCCGCGCCGACTGTAGGAACGCGCCACCTTCTTCGCGTGCCTTTCACGCAAGGGCGGCGGGCTCCTACAGGCAGGCCTGCCGCACCCCCACACAGCGCCCGAAACGAGGCTCCTACGGTGGTTTCAAAGTCGATGCCAACGCGCTCGGCTTTGTGCCTTTTTTCATCTGCAAAGGAGCTTTCCATGATGACCACCCTGCAACGCCTGACGATCCCCACCGCGCTGCTCGCCGCCCTGCTGGGCGCGGGCGTCGCCCAGGCCCAGAAACCGGCGCCCGTCGAACCGATGGCGGGCGACAGCTCGATGCCCGTCTCGCGCGAAGCCGTGAAGGCCGAGGCCCGCGCGCAGAACCGCAACAACGCCAACAGCGTGGTACCCAAGGGCGAGGCCAGCACGACCGTGAACCACCAGCCCAACGCGATGCCGTCGCCCACCGGCGAGCGCTCGCGCGCCGAGGTGCGCGCCGAGACGCAGCACGTGAAGCCGCGCTTCGGCCAGCCGGGCGAGCGCCCGGCGGTGCCGACCAACCCGACCGAGAAGACGGGCACGCCGCAGTAACACCGCGCGCCCACAAAAAAGCCCGCGATGCCTTGCGCATCGCGGGCTTTTTTCTGCCCTTTCCTGGAGGCCGGCTCCCTTCAGCCGGCCGCCCGGTCGTCAGCTCTTGGCAGGCGCTGCACCAGGGTGGCCTTCATGCCCACCGCGATGGAAGCGATGGCCGTGGCCTGCGAACTTCGCGGTCTCGGCATCGAAGGTCTTCTGCTGCTCGGGCGTCAGCGCGGCGTAGAAGGTCTTGGTCGCTTCGGCGCGCTTGGCGAACCGGGCGCTGCGCTCGGCCTGGCGGGCCTGCATGTGCTCCAGGCGCTGCGGCGTGGTCAGCTTGGCGAACTCGGCGCGGTCCATGCGCTGCGGGCGGGCGGCACCGGCCGGCGGCTGGCTGGCCTCGGTGAAGCTGCTCCACGCGCCTTCCTGGGCGCTGGTGAGCTTGAGCTTGTCCTTCAGCGCGGCCAGGCGCTTGGCACGGTGCTCCTTCATGCGCTCCATGCGCTGGGCCGAGTCCATGCGCTTGTGCTGCGCCTTGGGTGCGGCGGTGGCATCGGCGGGGGCCGTGGCGGCCGTGGGTGCGGCGGTCGACGGCGTGGTGGCGGCCGGCGCCTGAGCGAAGGCACCCGAAGAGGCGAGGGCGGCCGAACCCAGCAGGCTGGCCCAGACGATGCGTTGGCGAAGAGAGATCATGAGAGTCGCTTCCTTTCGAAGAAGTCCGCCACCAAAGGGCAGCGGGTGAGACGAAGTGTGGAGCGCCTCTGTAACGCGTCCGTGAGCCGAACGTGAGCGTGCGTAAAGAAGCATGAACCGCAGCGCGGTCCTGTGGCCTGCAGCGTGACTTATTTGGGTCGGGGCGCCTTCAATCCGCGGTCGGGCACCTGCAGCTTGCCGGCGCGCAGCGCGGCCACCGCGAGCACCACGGCGCGCGCAACGTTGCGCACCTCTTCCTGCACGTCGGCATCGGCGTCCAGCGCCTCGTGGCTGGTGGCGTAGGGCGCGTAGTAGCCGATGTAGCGGTCCAGCCGCGCCTGGGCGCCGGCGTCGACCAGGCCCATCCAGTCGAGCCAGTCCGTGAGATTGCGGCGCAGGCCCTCGGGGCCGGCCACGTCGCCGTGCACCACCACGCCGTAGACGCGGCCTTCCAGGTGCTTGGGGTAGCCCCAGCCTTCGAGCTCCAGGGCCTTGGCCTCGTCGGGCTTCTTGCCGTGCGTGCTGGTGGGGTCGGGATTGCCGCCGTCGGCGCACACGAGGCGGTCGATCATGAGCTTCAGCGGGCTCGCGGCCTGGTACCAGTGCGTGGGCGTGAGCACGATCACGCCGTGCGCGGCCACCCAGCGTTCGTAGATCTCGTTCATCCAGTCGCCGGTCTGGCGCAGCGCGTGGTTGGGGTAGCAGCTGCAGGGCCAGTGGCACAGCGGCATCGCGGTGGAGACGCAGCCCTTGCACGGGTGGATGTGGCGGCCGTAGTCCGACGTGAGCCGGCTCAGGTCGAGCACGTCGACCTCGATGCCGCCGCCTTCGAGTACCTCGCGCGCGCACTGCGTGAGGCGCCAGGTCTTGGAGATTTCGCCGGGGCAGGTGCCGTCGTTGCGCGGCGAGCCGTTGACGAGCAGCACGCGCGAGCGGGTCTCGGGCCGGCCCCAGGCGTCCTGCGCCGCGTCGATGCGCGCGCGGGCGTCGAGCCAGTCGACCGAGAGTTCGTAGTCGGGGTCGGCATAGCCGGGCCCGGCGCGGCGCGTCACGGGCGCCTTGCGGCCTTCGTCGTAGGCTTGCCAGGCGATGTCTTCCAGGCGCCGCAGCGCCTCGGTCTCGGCCCGGAACGCCGGGTCGTGGAAGCTCTGCATGAAGCGGTCGTGGAACTCGGCGCGCTGCAGCATCGGCGGCGCCTGTCCCTTGCGTATCGTGGGAGGCATGACCGCAATCTAGGCGGCGCACCGGCCGGCGCGAACCGCACGCGACGCCGACTTGCGGTAGGCGAGCGACTACAGAGGCTTCGGGCTCAGCCGAGCTTGCCGTTCTGGAAGTCGTGCACCGCCTGCTTGATCTGCTCGGGCGTGTTCATCACGAAAGGCCCGTACTGCGCAATCGGCTCGTTCAGCGGCCGGCCCGCGATGAGCAGCGCGCGCGCCGGGCTGTGGTTGCTGGCGCCGGCGCGCAGCACGGTGCCGTCGCTGCCGGGGTCGTTCGCCAGGATGGCCATGCGCCGCGTCGGCACCTCGCTGCCCGCGATCCACAGCGATTCGCGGAACACGTAGACCAGCGCGTTGTGGTCAGGCGGCAGCGGCTGCGCGAACTCGGCGCCGGGCGGCAGCGTGATGTCCAGGTACAGCGGGTGGGTGTGCGCGCGCTGCTCCGCGCCCACGACGCCGTGGCTGGTGCCGGCGATCACGCGCACATGCGCGCCGCCGGCGGTCGTGAACTCGGGGATCTCGCTGCTGCGGATGTCGCGGTACCAGGGCTCGCGCATCTTGTCCTTGGCGGGCAGGTTGAGCCACAGCTGAAAGCCTTCCATCAGGCCTTCTTCCTGCTCGGGCAGCTCGCTGTGCACGAGGCCGCGGCCGGCCGTCATCCATTGCACGCCGCCGTTCTCGAGCAGGCCTTCGTGGCCCGCGCTGTCGCGGTGGCGCATGCGCCCGGCGATCATGTAGGTGACCGTCTCGAAGCCCCGGTGCGGGTGGTTCGGAAAGCCGCCGATGTAGTCGCCCGGGTTGTCGCTGCCGAAGGCATCGAGCATCAGGTAGGGGTCGAGCCGCTTCTGCAGCGGCTGCTGCAGCACGCGGGTGAGTTTGACGCCGTCGCCGTCACTGGTGGAAACACCGGCCACGATGTGGTCGATGCCGCGCGGGGTGGCGACGGGATCGGTGGGGTGGTGGTGGGCATGAACGTTCGTCATGCCGCCCATGGTGGCACCAAAGCCCCGACCGCGCCACCGGTGGGGGTGCCCGCCGGCCGGATGCCGTTCAGCTCAGCGCGGCCACTGCTGGCGCTGCCAGTAGCAGTACTGCCAGCGCGTCTCGAAGCCCGCGCGGCGGTACAGCGCCAGCGCCGGCTGGTTCTGCGCATCGACCTGCAGGAACACCCGCTCGACGCCGCGTGCCAGCGCCGCCTGCGCCAGGCCCGCCAGCACGCGCCCGGCCAGGCCGCGCCCGCGCTGCGACTGTTCGGTGCGCATGCCGTGCACGCTGGCCCAGCCGTGGCCAAAGGCCATGGCGCCGGCGGCCACGGTGGCGCCGTTTTCGCGCACGCTGGCAAAGAGCGAGCCCGTGGCGCGCGACAGCGAACGCACGCGGTGCACGCCGTCGACCGGGTCGAAGCCTTCGCCCAGGAACAGCGCGGCCCAGTCCGGATCGGGCGTCGCGTCGACATCGGCCAGCCGCGCGTCCGCCGCGACGAGGTCGCGCATGCGCCGCGCCGAGCCGGTCTGCACGCAGGTCGGGCTGTCGGCCATGTAGTGCCGGCGCGCGAGTTCGGCGCGCAGCGTGTCGAAGCAGGCGGTGTCGGCCAGCCGCAGCGCGGGCGCGACCTGGCGGCTGTCGCAGCGGTCTTCGATGCGGTCGAGCGTGGCGGGCTCGACCGGGTCGCGGTGCAGCGGCACGGCCGAGCGGGCGCGCTTGACGGTGCCGCGGTCGAAGGGCAGCAGCCAGCCGTCGAGTTCCTCGCAGGCTTCGGGTGCGACCGCCGCGACGGTGGCGCGCTCGATGGCTTCGATGTCGTGCGGGGCAATGCTCATTGCACGGCTTCCGGCGGCGCGTACTTCGCCGCAGCCACGCTCTTGAGCAGCGCCTCACGCTGGTTGCGGCTGATGCCGCGCACGCTCTCGGCCACCCACTTGGTGCGGTCGGGATCGATCTGGCCGTCGCGCCGCCATTGCTCCAGCACGGCCTGCGGCTTGTGCAGCATGGCCGCGAGCCAGACGGCCTGCGCCGGTTCGAGCGTGCGTGCGCTGCGCTTGAAGTAGCGCCGCGCCGCGGCCTCGCCGCCGCAGAGGTTGCCACCCCACGGGGCGTTGTCCAGGTACAGCTGCAGGATGCGGGCCTTGCCCAGCGTCTGCTCCATCTCGACCGCGTACAGCAGCTCGCGCAGCTTGCGCTCGGCCGTGCGGTCGCTGCCGGTGACCAGCAGCTTGGCCAGCTGCTGCGTGAGCGTGCTGCCGCCGCGCCGGGTCTGGCCGGGCTTCTGGTTGTGGTCGATCGAGGCGAGGATTTCGGTCAGGTCGTAGCCGGTATGGCTGAAGAAGCGCTGGTCTTCCGCCGCGATGACGGCCCGTGCCAGCCAGCTGTCGTTGGCCAGCTTGGCCGACGGGCCGCAGCTGGTGCGCGCACCCAGCATGGCCTCGGTGCCCAGCCCTTCGACCGTGAACTGGCTGATGGTCGGCTGCACCGCGAAGGTGGCGTCGGGCAGCAGCAGCTGCGCCTGCAGCGCCAGCGTGCCGCCGATGCGGGCGCGCTGCAGCTCGGGCAGCGCCGGCACCAGCACGGCGTACCAGCGGGCGATGGGCGCGTCCTGCACGCGGACGTCCAGCTGCAGGTTCTTCGGCGCGAGGCGGCCGGTCCAGGTGCCCTGGAGCAGGGCGTTGCTGTCGGCCGCCTGGGGCGTGGCCTCGAAGGTGCCGGCCAGCGTGTTGCCGTCGCGCCGCACGGTGGCCACCAGCCGCTCGACCTTGATGGGCTGCGTGCCCAGCGCCGGCACGTCGGCGCTGCACGGCGCGCAGCGCATCTGCTGCTGGCCGGTTTTCTCGTCCCAGGTGAAATGCACGGTGCCGAAGCGGGTGTCGAGCGCGTGGCCGTCCAGCCGCGGCGCGAACCAGGACGAGGTGGCCAGGCGCACTGCGGTGGGCACGCCGATCTCGAACGAGAGCGGGCCGGCCTTCACCGTGGTGCTCCATTCGCCCGCCGCCGGCGCAAGGGCGATCTTGGCGATCAGGAAGATGGCCACCAGGGCGGTCAGGACGAGGGCCAGCAGCCCGAAAAGCACGAATCGCAGGGTCTTCTTCACAAACACGTTCTCATCACATCGGTCTTGCCACGGTGACAGCTTGCCACGGACCGTGCGACTGGCCGCTGGCCGCCGCCCAGTACCAGGCCGAAGTGTCGGTGAAAGCCGTGCCTTGGGCGTCGACGATGCGCTCGCAGACGCGGAAATTTGCCGTACCGTGCCGTTGCGCCACAAAACAGCGCCACATCCGCGCCTGCGCGTCGCGTTCCAGCCGCGCCTGCTCGATGCGGTAGCCCAGCGCGCGGTAGCAGTCGGCGGCCGGATGCAGCATGCGCGTGGGCCGGTTCACGGCGCGCATCACCAGCGTCTGCTGGCCGTCGGTCATGCGGCCGATGGCGCCCGGGAAGCGATCGGCAAAGCGCTGCTCGACCTCGCTCAGCGCCAGCGGGCGCAGCGGCACGCCGTCCCACTGGCTCGGCCATTCGTGGGCACCCACCGCGTCGGCTTCGGCCGCCGGCGCGCGCAGCGCCGCCGCGGCCGACCAGAGCACGCACAGCAGCATCGCCAGCGCGAAGGCGCTCTTGTGGCCCACGCGGTTGATGAAATGGTTGGCGAACCAGCGTTCAACGAACGGTATCGACACGGCGGCCTCCTTCGGCGGTGATCAGGCCCGGCAGCGGGCGGTCGAATTCGATGCGCGGTGCGACGCGCGCCGGCACCATCAGGCGCGCGATGGCGCCGCACACCACGGCCAGCAGCACCAGCCCCAGCGCGTTGTGCGCCCACGGCGCGAGCGCATGGCCGGCGCCTTCGCAGGCGATCAGCACGCTGTTGCGCACGATGTTGCCGGCCAGCACCAGCAGGCCGACGGCCGGCAGGCGGCGCAGGAAGGCGCGGTCGCTGCGCCGCGCCCACAGCGCGACCGCGCAGGCCGTGAAGTAGCCCAGCCACACCATCTGCACGCCCGAGCAGGGCGCGTCGACGATCACCAGGCGGCCGTCGACCATCAGCGTCGCGCCTTCGCGCGCCACCTCGAAGCCCGGCGCGAGCAGCCAGCGGCTGGCCTCGGCCGTCACGACGCGCAGCGGGTAGCCGGCGTAGAACTGCAGCGACGACAGCAGCGGCAGCGCCAGCACCGACAGCCCGGCCACCGGCAGCGCCGCCACGCCGCGCGGCAAAAAGGCCAGCAGCCCGGCCGCGAGCGACAGCACCGCCACCAGGCCCGAGGCCAGCGGCGGCAGCGCGGGCAGGCCACCCCCGCCCGTGCGCAGCAGCGTGGCGAGCACGGTGCCCACGCCGGCCAGCGCCAGCCAGCCCAGGCGCGGCGAGGCGCGCAGCTCGCGCCGGCACTGCCAGGCGAGCGCGGCCAGGGCGACCAGCGCCACGAGCCCCAGCGGATCGTCGGAACCGTCCTGCAGGCGGCGCGCCATCCAGGCCCAGGTGGGTGCGAGCGCGGCGCACTGCAGCGCGAGCCAGCCGAAGGCCGGCGTGCGGTCGATGCGGATGGCCCAGTCCACGACGCGCGGATGGTGGTGGGCCAGGGTTGCCAGAGACATGGTCGTGCGTCCTGTGTTCAGGCGGTGAAACGACGGGGGTCGTTGCGGCGTGCGCGACGGCGCAGCATGGCCAGCATCGACAGCACGACGGCGATCGCGCCCAGCGTTTCCGGCTCCGGCGTGCTCGGCACCTCGGCGCCCAGTGCCAGGTCGCTCACGCCCTGGGGCATCGGCAGCGGCTGGTTCACGTCCACGCTGTTCTGCGGCGCGACGTTGCGCACCACCTTGTCCACCGCGATGAAGCTGGTGTACTGCGTGAGCAGGCTGTACTTCAGGCCCAGCTCGGTGATGCGGTCCTTGAAGGCGGCGCTGCCCTCGAGCGCTTCCTGGTCGCTCAGGCTCTGGATGCGGTGGCGTGCCCACAGCGTGCGCAGCGCGGCGGTGTCCTGGCGCGTCTGCGGCGTGATGCGCACTTCCTCGCGGTACGGGCCGGTGGCGGCCTGGCCTTCGATGATCACGCGGCCCTTGGGCTGTCCATTCGAATCCGGGCGCCACTTGCCGAACACGATCACCGGGCGCTCACCCAGCACGTCGGGCAGCGCCTGCGGCTCCACGTCGTACACGTCCAGGCCGCCGAAGGTGGCCTTCACGTTCGTGAGCACGGGCGACTCCACCATGCGGCGAAAGCGCGCGGCCTGTTCGGGCGCCTGCACCGGGTCGGTGATGATGAAAGGCTCGCCCATGCCGGCGCGCGCGATGCCTTCCATGAGGCTGCGGTTCACCGACGAGCCGATGCCGAAGGCGAACACGTTGGCCTTGGAGAGGTTGTTGCGCACCAGCTCGAAGGCTTCGCGCTCGACCGTCACGTAGCCGTCGGTCACCACCACCACGGTGCGCGACACGTTCGCGGCCTTGGGTTCGGCGTACACGCGCTTGAGCGCGGGGATCAGCTCGGTGCTGCCGCTGCCGCTGTAGTTCTTGATGGTGGCGAGCGCCTGTTCGATGTTGGCGCGCGTGGCCGGCACCGACTGCGGCGACAGCATCTTGTTGCTGCCCGAGAACAGCAGCACGTTGAAGGTGTCGCTGGGGCGCAGGCCGCCGATCAGGCGTTCGAGCACGGTCTTGGCGGTGTCCAGCGGAAAGCCGTGCATCGAGCCCGAGATGTCGACCACGAAGATGTAGTCGCGCGGCGAGATGGCGCTGGCGGTCACGGCCTTCGGAGGCTCGACCATGGCGAGGAAGAAGTTTTCTGCGTTGTCTCCCTGGCCCTTGTAGAGCATGAGGCCCGACTCGATCTTCTCGCCCGCCAGGCGGTAGTCGAGCACGAAGTCGCGGTTGTCGGCGGGGCGGCCGTCGGCACCGAGCGTGATGTCCGCGTGCTGGTCTTCGTCGCGCTTCTTCACGTCGATGGTGTGCGTGGCGGAGCGGATTTCCTTCAGGCCCATCGGCGTGTCGATGCTCGCCGTGAGCTTGAAGCTGGTGCTGGGCGCCACGCCGGCGCGCAGCGTGGGCTGCGCCGGCCACTTCGCCTGTGCGTTCTCCGACTGCGGCGAGTTGTAGCGCGGGCCGACCACGGTCGGGAACACGAACTGGTAGTTGCCCGACTGCGGCACCAGCAGCTCGGTGTAGCGCAGCTCCACCTTCACGTCGTCGCCCGGCAGGATGTTGGCGACGTTCATCTGGAACACGTTGGGCAGGTGCTGCTCGAGCAGCGCGGCGGTCTTGCCTTCCTTCTTCGCGGTGTCGTATTCGATCTTCGCCTGCTGCTTCTCGCGGATCTGCGCCGTGATCAGGCGGTCGGCCAGGCGCACGTTGAGGCCGCTCACCGCCGCCTTGGTGGAACCGGGGAACACGTACTTCGCCTCGATGGCGCGCTGGCCTTCGTTGCGGTAGGTCTGCGTGACCGTGACATCGGCGATCACGCCCGAAATCCTGACCGAGACCTCGGTGCCCTTCAGCGGCAGGCGGTCGACCGAGGGGTCGTCGCTCTTGACGAAGAAATACGGGCTCTCGGTCTTCAGGCGCGGACCGGCGGGCGCTTCCTGCGCGTGGACCGGGCGGGCGCCCATGGCGATGAAACCCACGGTCGCCAGGCTCACGGTGGCGAGCCAGAGCCAACGGCCGGGGCGTGGGGTGGTGGGGGTGTCCATGGCGGGTGTCCTTCTGCGTGCGAACTTGCACGGCCCTCACTGTCGTGAGCGTGCGAGAAGGCAGTTGGAAGGCGCGTTGAAGTCGCCACAACCGGAGGCGCCGCTGTGTGAAGTCTGTGTGAAGTGCGCGGCGCGGCGGCTTCATACGGCCTTCGGATCGGCCGGAGAGCATCGGCGCCTCATCACGAAAAAACCCGGAAAAGAGGGGAGAAACCCATGCTTCAACTGTTGAAGGCCCTGCAGGCTTCGGTGCTGGTCAAGGTGGCCGGCCTGTTCTTCCTGCTGCTGGTGCTGTGCATTCCGCTGGCGCGCATCGACGACCTGAACCGCGCCCGCGGCGAAAGCCAGCAGGAGGCCGCGCGCGAGCTCGCCGAGTCTTACGCCGGGCCGCAGGCCATGGTCGGCCCGCTGCTGCTGGTGCCGTACGTGGAGCGCTGGATGGAGCCGCTGCGCAACGCGCAGGGCAAGGTGATCGGGCAGGCCCCGCAGAGCAAGGAGATGGTGCACGCCGTGTTCCCCGACAAGCTGCACATCGAGGGCGACATGGCGCCGCAGGAGCGCTACCGCGGCATCTTCCGCATTCCGTTCTACACGCTCACGGCCGCGCTCGGCGGCGGCTTCGCGGGCTTCGACCCGCAGGCCGTGCCGCACAGCGAAAGCGGCTCGTCGATCGAGTTCCGCCCGCCGTTCGTTGCCTTCCACGTGAGCGACCTGCGCGGCCTCGACGGCTCGCCCGCGCTCACCGTCAACGGCGAGGCGCTGCGCTTTCGCCAGCGCGTGCCCGGCCTGCCCGACAACGCCACGTACGCCGACGGCATCCACGCGCCGCTCACGGGCGCCGCGCTCGCCGCCTGGCAGACGGGCAAGCCGCTGGCCTTCGACATGAAGCTCTCGCTGGTGGGCCAGGACACGCTCTCGATGGTGCCGATCGCCGAGGAAACCACCGCGCACCTGCGTTCGCCGTGGGCGCACCCCAGCTTCGGCGGACGCTTCCTGGCCACGCAGCGCGAGGTGACGCCGCAGGGCTTCGACGCGCACTGGCGCGTGTCCTCGCTCGTGACCACGGCGCGCGAACAGGTGCGCGCCGGCCTGTGGGGCGGCGAAGGCGATGCCGCGCAGAACGCCGCGGCGGCCGTCGTGCGCACCGCGCCCCCGCCACGCCATGCCTCGGGCCCGCTGCAGACCTTCGACGTGTCGCTCGCACAGCCCGTCAACGTGTATTCGATGAGCACGCGCGCCGGCAAGTACGGCGCGCTCTTCATCGGCCTGGTGCTGATGGCGGCCTTCATGTTCGAGCTGTTCCGCAAGCTGCGCCTGCACCCGGTGCAGTACGGGCTGGTGGGCCTGTCGATCGCGCTGTTCTTCTTGCTGCTGCTCGCGCTGTCGGAGAAGTTCGCCTTCTGGATGGCCTATGCAGGCGCGGCTGCGGCCAGCGTGGCGCTGCTGGCCGTGTACTTCAGCGCGGTGCTCGAAGGCTGGCGCCGCGGCCTGTCGTTCGCCGCCTTCGTGGCGCTGCTGTACGGCGCGCTCTACGGCCTGCTGGCCTCGGAAAGCAATGCGCTGCTGCTGGGCGCGCTGCTGATTTTCGGCATGCTGGCCGCGCTGATGCTCGTGACGCGCAAGGTCGACTGGTATGCGCTGTCGCGCCGCAGCGAACCCGCCCCGGCCACCCCGGCGGCCACGGTGGACGCATGAGACTGCTGCGCGCCATCCCCGCCGTGCTCGGCTGGCTGCTGCTGGCCGTGCTGTGCGCCTGGGCCTGGCACCTGAAGGACCCGCACCTGCGCTTCCTGCGCGAGGAGGAGCTGCCGCTGTTGCTCGCCGCGCTGTGCGCCAGCGGCGCGATCGCCTGGCGCAGCGCGCGCGGCGCGCGCCGTGTCGTGGCGCTGGCCCTGACGGTGGGCGCAACGCTGACGGCGCTGGGCCACGAGCTGGCCTCGCGCCAGCACCGGCTGGAAGTGAACGCGGCCTCGGGCCCGGTGGCGCAGGCACTGGGCGCGCGCTTCATCGTCGGCTACGACGACGCGAACGACCTGCGCGAGCTGGCCCGCCGGGGCCTGATCGGCGGCATCTTCGTCACCGGCCGCAACGTGAAGGGCCGCAGCGCCGACACCCTGCGCGCGGAAATCGCCAGCCTGCAGGCGCTGCGACAGGCGGCCGGCCTGCCGCCGCTGGTGGTGGCGACCGACCAGGAAGGCGGCGGCGTCTCGCGCCTGTCGCCGATGGTGCCCCGCCAGCCGGCACTCGCCAGCCTGCTCGAGGCCGACGTGCCCGCACACGAACTGTTGCAACGTGCCCGCGCCTACGGCGCGCAGCAGGGCGGGGCGCTCGCCGCGCTGGGCATCACGCTGAACTTCAGCCCCGTGGTCGACCTGCGCCCCGGCCGCGCCCCGGGCCGCTGGGACCTGCACACCCGCATCGAGGAACGCGCCATTTCGAGCGACCCCGACGTCACCGCGCAGGTGGCGCTCGCTTACGAGCAAGGCCTTGAATCGGCTGGCGTGCGCGGCACGCTCAAGCACTTTCCCGGTCTGGCCGGCGTGACCGAGGACACGCACCACATGGGTGCCGAACTGCGCACGCCCGTGGCCCGGCTGGCCGCGCACGACTGGAAGCCGTTTCAAGACGTGTCGAAACATTCGGATGCCGCGATCATGCTCGGCCATGTCATCCTCGGGGAACTCGACGCGGACGCGCCGGTCTCTTTCTCACGCAAAATCGTGCGGCAGGTGATTCGAGGCGAATGGGGCTTTCAGGGCCTGCTCGTCACCGACGACCTCACAATGGGCGGGGCCTACAACCGAGGTCTTTGCAACGCCACGCTGGGCGCACTCGACGCCGGGGTGGACCTGCTGCTCATCGCCTACGACCACGACAAGTATTTCGATGCCATGCACTGCGCGCTGGAAGGCGTGCGGCGCGGCGCGCTCGATCCCCGGGTGACGGAACGCCCGCGCGCGCCACGGCTCCAACCTCTTCGCTAGCCCCCATCCCATGTCCCAAGAACCTCGCCCTTCCCAACCCGCCGGTGCGCTGCGCCAGCTCCCGTGGAAACGCATCGCCGGCTGGAGCGCCATCGCGGCCGGTGCCGGCGCCGTCGCGCTGCTGGGCGCCGCCATCGTGGGGGTGGTCGCCATCTACCCGAAGCTGCCCGACATTTCCGAGCTGGCCGACTACCGGCCCAAGCTGCCACTGCGGGTGTACACGGCCGAGGGTTCGCTGATCGGCGAGTTCGGCGAGGAGCGCCGCAACCTCACGCCCTTCGCGAACATTCCGAAGGTCATGAAGGACGCCGTGCTGGCTGTGGAAGACGCGCGCTTCTACGACCACGGCGGCGTGGACTACAAGGGCTTCGCGCGCGCGGCCGTGGCCAGCTTCAAGGGCGGGCGCAAGCAGGGCGCCTCGACCATCACGATGCAGGTGGCGCGCAACGTCTACCTGAGCTCGGAGCGCACGCTCAGCCGCAAGGCCTCGGAGATCGTGCTGGCCTTCCGGCTCGAGCAGCAGCTCAGCAAAGACCAGATCCTCGAGATCTACCTGAACCAGATCTACCTGGGCAACCGCGCCTACGGTTTCGCCGCTGCCTCCGAGGCCTACTTCGGCAAGCCGCTGCAGCAAGTGACCATCGCCGAGGCCGCCATGCTCGCCGGCCTGCCGAAGGCGCCCGGCGCCAACAACCCGGTGGCCAACCCGCGCCGCGCCCGGGCACGCCAGCTCTACGTGATCGACCGCATGCACGAGACCGGCTTCATCACCGCCGAACAGGCGGCCGAAGCCAAGAAGGAAGAGCTGCACCTGCGCGACGCCGCCGACCCGAACCGCCTGCACGCCGAGTACGTGGCCGAGACGGTGCGCCAGATGATGTACGCGCAGTACGGCGACAGCATCTACACCAGCGGCATGAAGGTCTACACCTCGCTGGTGGCGGCCGACCAGGCCGCGGCGTACAAGTCGCTGCGCAAGGGCATCATGGATTACGAGCGCCGTCAGGTGTACCGCGGCCCCGAGAAGTTCGTCGACCTGCCGGCCAGCGGCCAGAAGGAGATCGACGAGGCGGTCGACGAAGCCCTGGCCGAGCACCCGGACAACGGCGACGTGATCTCGGCCGTGGTGCTGGAAGCCAGCGCCAAGGAAGTGACCGCGGTGCGCGCCAACGGCGAAGCCTTCGAAATCTCGGGCGAGGGCCTCAAGCCCGCGCAGTCCGGCCTGGCCGCGAAGGCACCGCCCAACATCAAGATCCGCCGCGGCGCCGTGATCCGCGTCGCGAAGACACCCAAGAACACCTGGGAGATCACGCAGCTGCCCGAAGTGGAGGGCGCCTTCATCGGCATGGACCCGCGCACGGGCGCCATCACGGCGCTGGTCGGCGGTTTCGACTTCGGCAAGAACAAGTTCAACCACGTCTCGCAGGCCTGGCGCCAGCCGGGCTCGAGCTTCAAGCCCTTCATCTACTCGGCCGCGCTCGAAAAGGGCTTCACGCCCGCCACCGTGGTGAACGACGCGCCGCTGGTGTTCGATGCCGCCGCCAACGGCGGCCAGCCCTGGGACCCGAAGAACTTCGACGGCGGCTTCGAAGGCCCGATGCCGCTGCGCAACGCGCTCATGAAGTCGAAGAACCTGGTCACGCTGCGCGTGCTGCAGTCGATCGGCGCGCCCTACGCGCAAGACTGGGTCACCAAGTTCGGCTTCGACAAGGACAAGCACCCAGCCAACCTGCCGATGGGCCTGGGCGCCGGCTCGGTCACGCCGATGCAGATGGCGGTGGGTTACTCGGTGTTCGCCAACGGCGGCTACCGCGTGAACCCGTACCTCGTGACCCGCGTGACCGACCTCAAGGACAAGGTGCTGATGGAAACCGAGCCCCCGGTGCTCGACGAAAGCCGCCGCGCCATTCCCGCGCGCAACGCCTTCATCATGGAATCGCTGCTGCAGAGCGTGGTCAAGGGTGGCTCCGGCTTCAAGGCCTACCAGGCGCTCAAGCGCGACGACCTGTTCGGCAAGACCGGCACCACCAACGACTCCTTCGACACCTGGTTCGCGGGCTTCCAGCCCACGCGCGTGGGCATCGCCTGGGTCGGCTACGACACGCCGCGCCAGCTCGGCGTGCGCGGCGAGACCGGCGGCAGCCTGAGCCTGCCGATCTGGATCGGCTACATGCAGTCGGCGCTGCGCGGCGTGCCCGTGACCCTGCCGGCCGAACCGCCCGGCGTGGTGAGCATCGACGGCGAGTGGTACTTCGACGACTTCACGCCGGGCCACAACGTGGCGAGTCTGGGCCTGGAAAGCGCCGAGCAGCCGATCCAGCCGGTGGAAGTGCTGACGGGCGCGCCGGTGGGTGCGCCGCCACCGCCCGAGGAACGCAACCGCATCCTCGATTTCTTCCGCTAGCCAGCGGCGAGATCACCCAAAGACGCGGGGGACGCGCGGTGCCTACACTCGGTGCCGCGGCCCCCGCTTCTTTTTTGTCTCTTCTCTTTTCTCCCCTTTTCTCGCATCCATGGAAATCCTCACCCTGGTGGCCCTGATCGCTGCCGGCTTCTACATCCTCAAGTCCAAGGAACAGCGCCAGCGCATCGCGCTGCTCGGTCGTCATCTGGGCCGCTACCAGATCGAGAAGCTGATGGAGAGCCTGACCCAGGGTTACCTGCGCTGCCTCGGCGAAGACGACGCCGAGCGCCGCCAGCAGATCTGGCACCTGCTCGACACCACCGAGGAAAAGCTCGCGGGCCAGTTCGAAACCTTCGCCGCCGAACTGGCGCGCGAACCCGAAGCCGACACGCGCGTGAGCCGCCTGCCCGTGGCCTTGCCGTTCGCCACCACGCTGTTCCCCGCCGCCAGCTTCGACCTGCGCGAAGCGCTGCGCATTCATGCGCGCGGCATCGCGGGCGTGGCGAAAAATGCCGCCGGCCGCTCACCGAAATCGAAGGCCTTCACGATGTCGGCCGAGCTGTTCCTGATGCAGCACACCTGCCACTGGTTCTGCAAATCGAAGGCCGTGGCCTCGGCGCGCATGCTGGCGCGGCACCAGACTTCGTATGAGCAGCTGCTCGAGGCCGTGAGCCCCGAGACGCGCGAGGCCTACCGTGCACTCGTGGGTCAGTGATGGGTTGACAGCAGCGGCAGCGTGAGCGTCGCCACGGCGCCGCCGCGCGTTGCGTTGCCCAGGTCGATGCGGCCCCGGTGCAGCGTCGCGATTTCCTTCACGAACGCCAGGCCCAGCCCCGTGCTCTTCTTCTGGCTGTGCGGCCGGGCGAGCGAATAGAACTTCTCGAAGACTTTTTCCTGCGCGTAGTCCGGAATGCCCGGGCCGTGGTCGCGCACGTTGATGCGCGCCAGGCGCGAGGTGGTTTCCAGCGTCAGCAGCACCTCGCTGTCGGGCGGTGAAAAGTCGAGTGCGTTGTCGAGCAGATTGCTGATCGCGCGGCGCAGCAAAAACGGATCGCCCTCCACGCGCGCAGGCTCTCGGATGTTCACGATCAGGCGGATGCCGCGTCGCGACGCGGCGGGTTGCGCGCTGGCGGCAATGTCCTCGATGAGCGGCCCCAACGCCACCGGTTCGGTGCGGTCGAGCGTGCGCCGCGTCTCGAGCGCGGTGAGCTCCATCATGCGGTCGACGATTTCCTGGATGCGCTGGGTTTCGCGTTCGATGTTCTTCAGAAAACGCTCGCGCTGGTCGTGCGGCATCTGCGGTTCCTGCAGCAGCTCGGCCGCGCCGCGAATGGCCGAGAGCGGGCTCTTCACTTCGTGCGTGAAGGTCTGCACGTAGTCGGCCACGTAGTTGCGTCCGGTGAGCGCGTCGCGCATCTCGCCGAAGCCGGTGCGCACCGCGTCGACCGCGCGCCGCGCCATGCGCGACAGGCTCAGGCTGCGCTGCGCGCGCACCCAGGTCCAGTAGTCGCGGATCAGGCCGAAGGGCCGCACCAGCCACACCGAGACGATCACGGTGAGCAGCAGCAGCGCCAGCGCCGAACCCACGCCGACCCAGATGGTGCGCACGCGCGCGTCCTCGACGAACTGGCCGAAGCTCTGCACCGGCTTGCCGACGCTGACGACGCCGACGATCTCGTCGTTCCAGCGGATGGGTGCGCCGACGTACATCACCGAAGTGCGCGGGTCGCCGTCGACGTCGCGCGAGGTGCGCGCGCCGTACAGGCCGCCGAGCGTGCGCTTCACGTCGCTCCACTGCGAGTAGTCGTTGCCCAGGTGGCGGCCGAGCGAATCGAACATCACGCGGCCGGTGCGGTCGGTCACGTACACGCGCAGCTCGACCCGGCTCTTGTGCAGGTTGTAGATCTGGGCCGAGAACTCGCGCGTGTAGACGCTGCGAAAGAGCGGCTCCAGCCGCGCGGTGTTGATGGCGCCGGCGATCACGTCCTGCTCGACCAGGCTGGCCATGAGCTGTGAGGTCTCGACCAGCGATTCCTCGGCCGACTCGCGGTAGCGCGGATCGATGTCGGAAACGACGCGGTACAGCAGGAAGGCGATGCCCGCCGTGTAGATCAGCAGGATGCCAATGAAGATCCGGGTCCGGCGCGTCATTCCCTGCTGGCAGGCAGATCTTCGTGCAGCGCGTAGCCGGTGCCGCGCAAGGTGCGGATCGGCTCCACCTCCGGCGCGATGGTCTTGAGCTTGGCACGCAGCGTCTTGATGTGCGCGTCGACCGTGCGGTCGAAGCTGTCGCTGGCGTCGTCCCAGACGAGTTGCAGCAGTTCGTCGCGCGTGAACACGCGCCCCGGGCGCTGGACCATGAGTTTCAGCAGGCCGTATTCGTAACGCGAGAGTTCCAGCAGCCGTCCGTAGTAACGGATTTGCATGCGCTCGCTGTCGAGCGCAAAGGGGGTTGCGGGGGTCTGTGGCGCCGCTGAAGGCGGCGCCGGCGCGTTTTGATGGGGTACCCCATGAATCGGCGCTGCGGCCGCTGGCGGGCTTCCTGGGCCGTTTCTGGCGCTGCGCCGCAGGATGGTCCGCACGCGAGCGACCAGCTCGCGGGGTGAAAACGGCTTGGCAATGTAGTCGTCCGCACCCAGTTCGAGGCCCACCACGCGGTCTATTTCGTCGCTGCGGGCCGTCAAAAACACCATCGGTACCTCCGGGCCGCCCATCGACTGGTTCAGCGCCTGGAGGCGTTTGAAGAGCTCGAAGCCGTTCAGGTCGGGCAATCCGATGTCCAGGATGGCGAGCGCGGGGCGTTCCTGCGCGAACTGCGCGATGGCTTCTTCGGCCGTGGCGCACCAGATCGGCTGGAAACCGTCGCTGCTCAAAACGTACTGGAGCGTGTCGGCGATGCCCGATTCGTCTTCGGCAATCAGGATCCGGGGTTTGAAGCTCATCCGGCGATGTTAGCGAGGGCCACGGACCACCCGTGCCCGGTTTTTCGCCCGAGGCGCCGGCGACCGGCGCGGCCTTTCGCGGCTTTTTTTTTCGGGCGCGGCTTTTCCTCTTCCTGTCTTCTTATTCTTCTTATTCAAATTAGTAGTAGTAGATAAGGGTCGCACCCGTCTGTGGAAAGGTCGCTTTTTCCTTGACGTGACAACGACTTGTCATGCCCGCGTCACTGTGCGCACCCGCGCTTCCGTGGTGTACCCGCAACTTGGACAACATGGGGTAACCCGCCGGCCCTGTGGATAACCGATGGCTTGTGCAAAAACTCTCCCCAGAGTTGTCCTTTGACAGCCTTCGCCAATTCTGCGAAAGGCGGTTTTCGGGGCGAGAAACTCATTGCCTGTTAATTGAGCATGTTGTAGATTTCCTTTGAAAATCAACAACTTGCAACGCCCCTACAGAGCAGTGCCGGGGTTATCCACAGAGTTGCCCCAGTTTTGTGGGGAGAACGCGTGGAGGAACCTTCGGGCGCCGCGCGGACCCAATCGGCTCCTTCACATGACGAAAAAACTCGAACATGACACCTTCTGAAACAAAAGCGATCGTCACCCTGAGCCTGCTGGCGGCCTTCGTCGACGGCGAGAAGCACGAACGCGAGCGCGCCGAGATCAAGCGCATCGCCGAGGGCCTGTCGCAGGCCGACGGCGTGAACCTGCCGACGATCTACCAGGACGTGCTCATGAAGCGGGTGTCGCTGGCGTCGGTGGCCGGCGAGCTGAAAAGCGCCGAGTCGCGCCAGCTGGCGTACGAGATGGCGGTGTGCATGTGCGACGCCGACGGCGTGCAGTCGGAGCCGGAGCGGCTCTTTTTGATGGACGTGCGCAGCTCGCTGGGCCTGGACGCCTCGGCGGCGCAGTTTTCGCAGCGGGCGGAAGACATCGCCGCCGCGGTGCCGGCGGCGGTGGCGACGAGCGCGACCGCGGCAACCCCTGCGGCGCCGCAGGCCCCCGACAGCACCGAGCTCGACCGCGCGATCCTCAACGCCGCCATCCTCAACGGCGCGCTCGAGCTGCTGCCCGAGACGCTGTCGACCATGGCCATCATTCCGCTGCAGATGAAGCTGGTCTACCGCATCGGGCAGGCGCACGGCTACCAGCTGGACACCGGCCACATCAAGGATTTCCTGGCCACCGTGGGCGTGGGCCTGACCTCGCAGTACCTGGAGCAGGCGGGGCGCAAGCTGCTCGGCGGCCTGCTGGGCAAGGTCGGGGGCGGTTTGCTGGGCGGCCTCGGCAAGCAGGCCGTGAGCTCGGGCATGAGCTTCGCGTCGACCTATGCGCTGGGCCATGTGGCCAAGCGCTATTACGCGGGCGGGCGCACGCTTTCCACGCAGATGCTGAAGGACGCGTTCTCCAACGTGGTGAAGGAAGGGCAGGGCCTGCAGACGCAGTACCTGCCGGCAATCCAGGAACGGGCGCGCACGCTGGACACGAGCCAGGTCCTCTCGCTGGTTAAAAACGCCTGACTTTTTCCAGGGATACCGTGGAACCGGCTTTGCCGGGCCACCGGTATCGCCCCCGGCGAGGGGGTTGGCGCAGCGACACGAAGTGCGCGAAGCCTGGGGGAGTCCCTAGACTTGGCTCAGGTCGTCGAGGATGGGGCAATCCGGCCGCGCATCGCCATGGCAGCAATGCACGAGGTGCGCGAGCGTGCTGCGCATCGACTGCATGTCGGCGATGCGCTGCTCCAGTTCACCCAGGTGCTTTTGCGCGATGCGCTTGACGCTCGAGCTGGCGCGGCGGCGGTTGTGCCACAGGCCGACCAGTTCGGCGATTTCTTCCATCGAGAACCCCAGGTCGCGCGAGCGCTTGATGAAGCGCAGCGTGTGGATGTCGGCGTCGTTGTACTGGCGGTAGCCGCTCTCGGTGCGCGCCACCGCGGGCAGCAGGCCCAGGCCTTCGTAGTGGCGCACCATGCGCGCCGAAACGCCCGACAGCCGCGCGGCTTCGCCGATGGCCACCTGGCGGCCGTGGGCCGTGGTCGCCGTCATCATTGAACGGTGTAGCCGGCGTTCTCGATCGCGACCACGATGTCCTGGCGCGGCTGCTGGCTCAACACGTCCACATGACCGGTTTCGAGATCGACCGTGACCTGCGCGTGCGGGTCGACCGTCTGCACCGCGTCCTGCACCGCCTCCACGCAGTGGTTGCAGCTCATGCCGGAGACCTGGAATTTCTGGCTCATCGTCGTTGCTCCTTGTCGGAATGAATGAAGGGTGGAAGGATTGAACACCCGAATCGGGGACAACGCCAGTTTCAACCCTCTCACGATGTCAACGTCCAGCCAAGGGCTTTGAAGTCACCGCGCTTGACCTTGCCATGGTGTCAGGCTTTAGCCTCGGGACCATGGAACACATTCAGCCTCAACCTTCCGCGGCCGCCGCCACGCTGGACCTCTCGGTCGGCGGCATGACCTGCGCCTCGTGCGTGATGCGCGTGGAGCGCGCGCTCAAGAACGTGCCCGGCGTGCAGAACGTGAGCGTCAACCTCGCGACCGAGTCGGCCCGCATCGTGGCCACCGGCGGCGAGGACATGGCCTTGCTGCTGCGTCGTGCCGTGCGCGCCGCCGGTTACGAACCGCGTGCCGAAAGCACCGCACAGGACGAGGCGGCCGCGATGTCGCCCTGGCACGGCTTCATGCCCGTGGCCGTCGGCCTGGCGCTGTCGATCCCGCTGATGGCGCCGATGCTCGGCGACCTGGTCGGCCAGAGCTGGATGCTGCCGCCCTGGGTGCAGCTGCTGCTCGCGACGCCGGTGCAGTTCTGGCTCGGCGCGCGTTTCTACCGCGCGGGCTGGCACGCGGCCAGGGCCCGCACTGGCAACATGGACCTGCTGGTGGCGCTGGGCACCAGCGCGGCCTTCGGCCTGTCGCTGTGGCTGTGGTGGCGCGCCGCCACTGGCGAGCATGCGGGGCACGGCATGGTGCCGCACCTGTACTTCGAAGCCTCGGCGGTGGTGATCACGCTGGTGCTGCTGGGCAAGTGGCTCGAGGCGCGTGCCAAGCGCCAGGCCACCTCGGCGATCCGCGCGCTGCAGCAGCTGCGGCCCGAAGTGGCGCACCTGATCAACGCACGCGGCAAGGAAAGCGACGTGCCTCTGGCCGAGGTGATGGTCGGCGACCGCCTCGCCGTGCGCCCCGGCGAACGCGTGCCGGCCGATGCGCGCGTGCTCGAAGGGCAGTCCGAGGTCGACGAATCGATGCTCACGGGCGAACCGCTGCCCGTGGCCAAGAACCCCGGCGACGCGCTGACCGGCGGCGCCGTGAATGGCGACGGCCGCATGGTGATCGAAGTGCGCGCGGTCGGCGCCGAGAGCGTGCTGGCACGCATCATCCGGCTGGTCGAGGACGCGCAGGCCGCCAAGGCGCCGATCCAGCGCATGGTCGACCAGGTGGCGGCCGTGTTCGTGCCGGTGGTGCTGGTGATTGCGCTGGTCACCTTCGCGGGCTGGATGGTCGCGGGTGCCGGCGTCGAGACTGCGCTGATCCATGCGGTGGCGGTGCTGGTCATTGCCTGTCCCTGTGCGCTGGGCCTGGCGACGCCGGTGGCGGTGATGGCGGGCACGGGTGTGGCGGCGAAGCACGGCATCCTCATCAAGGACGCGCGGGCTTTGGAAATTGCACACTGTGTCGACACCGTGGCCTTCGACAAGACCGGCACGCTGACGGTGGGCCGCCCCGTGCTCACGGCGTTGCTGCCCGCGGCCGGTGCACTGGCGAAGGAGAACGACTTGCTGGCCACGGCGGCCAGCCTGCAGGGCGGCAGCGAGCATCCGCTGGCACGCGCCGTGCTGTCTGCCGCCGCCGAACGCGGCGTGCAGGCGCCGCCGCTCGGTGCGATGCAGGCGATGCCGGGGCGGGGCGTGCGCGGCGAAGTGAACGGCGCGACCTGGGCCATCGCCAGCCTGCGCTGGTGCCGTGAACTCGATGCGATGCCGGCCGACGCCGACATCGAACGCCTGCAGTCGCAAGGCGCCACGGTCTCCGCGCTGCTGCGCTTCGACGATGCCGGCTCCGCACATGTGCAGGCCCTGTTGGCCTTCGCCGACGAACCGAAGCCGCAGGCCGCCGAAGCGATCCGCACCTTGCGTGCGCGCGGCCTGCGCGTGGTGATGATCTCGGGCGACAACCTGCGCGCAGCGCAGGCGATGGCGGCGCGGCTTGGCATTCCAGCCGAAGACGTGCGCGCCGATGTGCTGCCCGCCGACAAGGCCGAGCAGGTGAGTGCATTGCGCAAGAACGGTCATGTGGTGGCGATGGTCGGCGACGGCGCGAACGACGCGCCTGCATTGGCCGCAGCCGACGTGGGCATCGCGATGGCGCCGTCGGGCGGTGGCACCGACGTGGCGATGGAAGCGGCCGGCATCACGCTGATGCGCGGCGACCTCGCGCTCGTGGCCGAAGCGCTCGAGCTCTCGGGCCGCACGGTGGCGAAGATCAGGCAGAACCTGTTCTGGGCCTTTGCCTACAACGTGGCCGGCATCCCGCTCGCGGCGTTCGGTTTGCTGAGCCCGGTGGTGGCCGGTGCGGCGATGGCGCTGTCGAGCGTGAGCGTGATGGCCAATGCGCTGTTGCTGCGGCGCTGGAAGCCGAAGCACCAACAACATTGATCCGACAGCGGATCAGTCGAACAGCAGCGCCATCAGGTGCTCGTCGACGAAGTCCGCCTCACCGGCCCGGCGGTAGAACTGGCGCAGCGTGCCTTCTTGCACGAAGCCCAGCCGGGCATAGAAACGCAGGGCCGTGGCGTTGTCGCTCTCGGCCATCAGCTCGACGCGGCGAACGCCTTCGGCCTTCAGCCGCGCGAGCACGTCGGTCACCATGGTCTGTGCGACGCCGCGGCCATGCAGATCCGGATCGACCGCGAGCGTGCCCAGGCTCGCCACATGCTGCGCGCGGCCCGGGTAGCGTGTGACGCGGTAGAAGCCGGCGAGCTGGCCATCGACTTCGAAGATGAAGAACGCACCGCTGTCGAGCAGGCCCTGGAAGATCGGGCGAAAGTCGTCGCGCGGCATCGGGTCGTAGCCCAGGAAGGGCACGACCCGCTCGTGCATGTAGAGATCGAAGACGGCGTCGAAGTCCGAGGATGTGGCGAGGCGGTGCAGGGGCATGTCGCGCTTCTTCTATGAGGTCCGCAAGGATGGATGCGGCCGAGCATAGCCATGGCAAGGTGGTGCTGACAACCGCCCCGCTTTTTTCTCCCCCGAAGTTCAACCCTCCGGGAAGCGCCGGCTCGCCACGATCACCGCGTTGGTGCCGCCGAAGGCGAAGGAATTCGACAGCACATGGCGCAGCCCCCGCGCCTCGCGCGCCGCGCCGCGCACGAAGTCGACGTTGCCGAACGCAGCATCCGGCGTGTGCAGGTGGGCGATGGGCGGCAAAGCCTCACGTGCCAATGCACGCAACGCGGCCACGAGTTCGATGGCACCGCCGCCGCCGAGCACATGGCCGTGGATCGCCTTGGTCGCGCTGACCGGCGCGGTGTCGCCGAACAGTTCACCGATCGACGCGGCCTCAGCCGCGTCGCCCGCGCTCGTCGCCGTGCCGTGGGCGTTGATGTGGCCGATGTCCGAGGGCACGAGCCCGGCGTCGCGCAGCGCGGCACGCATGGCGCGCACCTGGCCGGCCGGGTCGGGGTTGGTGATGTGCGTGCCGTCGCAGTTGCTCGCGTAGCCGCTGAGCACAAAGGGTTGTGCGCCGGCGCCGCGCGCCCGCGCATGCGCCTCCGATTCGAGCACCAGCGCGGCCGCGCCCTCGCCGATGGCGAAGCCCGCGCGGTCGCCCGAGAACGGACGGCAGGCGGTGGCGGGCGCATCGGCCGGCGGCGGGGCCATGACGCGCATCGCGTGCCAGCTGGCCATCACGCCGGGCGTGAGCATCGCGTCGTGGCCGCCGACGATGGCGATGTCGATCCAGCCGCCGCGGATGGCGCGCATGGCTTCGCCGATGGCCACTGCGGACGAAGCACAGGCGCAGGCATAGGCCAGCGCCGCGCCGCGCGCGCCGAAGTGCAGCGCCAGTTCGGCGACCGCGGCGTTGGGCATCACGGTCAGCACGGTGGTGGGGCGCATGCGGCGCTGCTCGCCGTAGAGCGCGCGTGTGGTGGCGTCGAAGGTGCCGGCGCCGGCCAGGCCGCTGCCCCAGAAGATGCCGAGGCGGTCGCGGTCGAGGGTGTCGAGGTCGAGCCCGGCATCGACCGCGGCGTCTTGTGCGGCGGCCAGGGCCATCGCGGTGCCACGGTCGAGCGGCAGGCGCGAGGCGCTGCGCACGCTGCTGGCGTCGAAGTCGCAGGTGGCGGCGGCGATAGCCATCGGGTCCATGCCGGGAATCTCGAGGGTCTGCGCGCGCACCGCGGAGCGGCCGGCGAACAGTGCATCGTCGAAGGCTTCGATGCTGCGTCCGAGCGGCGTGATGAAACCGAGCCCGCTCACGTGCACGGGTGCGGCGGCGGTGTGGGCCGTGGCGGTGGCCGCCAGCACGGCATGGGCGGCGCCGCTGCTCATGCGGCCGCTGCCATGGGTTCGGCGCGTGCGGCGGCGGCCTCGCCCTCGGCGTCGATCACCTCGCACAGCCGCTGCAGCGTGATGCCGGCTTCGCGCGGGTCGAGCCGGTCTTCGGGAATGCGCAGGTGGAAGGCGTCTTCCACCGCGAAGACGAACTCCATGAGCGCGAGCGAATCGAGACCGAGGTCCGACAGCGCGGTGGTCGGCGAGATGGCCGTGCGTGCGACGCGGAAGTCGGTCTCGAGGATGGTGGCGATGCTGTTGAAGGTGGGAGAGGAAGACATGAGGAGGTTCCTTTCTTTCAGGCGTGAAGAGCAAGTCCGCGGGCGCGGAACACGGGTTCGGGCACCGGGCCGTGGGCCACGGTCTCGGCGAAGGCGAGGGTCTCGCGCACGACCTGCTGGCGGTCGTTGTCGATGCTGATCATGTGGTAGCTGTTGTTCAGGACCACGGTGCGCAGCGAGGCGCACCGCAGCCCGCGCACCAGCAGGTCGAGGTTGGACAGGCTGGCCACCTCGTCCTCGCGCGCATGCAGCGCCAGCACCTGTTCGCACTGCACGTCGTTCAGGCGCCGCCGCACGTGGCGGATCAGCCGGTCGTGTTCGCGCAGGTGGCCCACGCCGATCACCGCGCTGCCGGCGCGCGAGACCTGGCGATGGCGCAGCTCGCGCTCGATCCAGGTGCGCACGCGCTCGTTCTTCACGCCGTAGGGCGGGCGCTCGCGGTACTGCCAGAAGCGGCCCAGTGGCGTGTAGAAAGCCAGCGGCAGCAGGAAGCGCGTGCGCGGCACGGCCCAGCCGTCGAAGCGCAGCGTGGTCGACATGAGCACCAGCGCGTCCACCTCGCGCCCGCAGCGGATGGCGCCGCCCAGGGCCAGCGAGGCGCCGGCCGAGATGCCGACCAACATCACGCGGTCGTGCGTGCGCCGCAGCGCCTTCACGTGCGCCTCGAGGGTGTCGAGCCAGCGCTCGAAGGGCACGGCCTGCTGCAGCGGCGCGGCGGCGTCGAACGAGTAGCCGGCGATGCTCAGCGGCTGCACCGCATACCCGTGGCGCTGAAGGGTCGATTGCACGGTCAGCAGCTCGTCAGGCGTGCTGCATAAACCATGCAGCAGAACCACCGCGGTGCGCTGCACGGCGGGGGACACCAGGCTCAAGGGATCGGAGGGATCGCGTGCACTCATCGGAAGGTGTGTCGTATGCTCATGTCGCGTTTATCGCGGTGAGCGACTGACCGGCCGCTGACGCGTCCATCGCCAGGGCAGACCCACAAATCACCCACCACTCATTCACTCACCATGCGAATCCTGCTTGTGGAAGATGACACCGTGTTGCGCGACGTGATGCTGCGCAGCCTCGCCGACGCGGGCCACCGGGTCGACGTGTCGACCAACGTCGAGGATGCCGACCACCTGTGGCGCGTGCAGCCCTTCGACGCCGTGCTGCTCGACCTCAACCTGCCCGCCACCGCCAGCCCCACCAGCGGCCTGGCGAGCGGCCTCACGGCCTTGCGACAGGCGCGTGCGCGCGGCGACCGCACGCCGGTGCTCGTGCTCACGGCGCGCGGGCGCACCGAAGAACGCATCGCCGGGCTCGACGCCGGCGCCGACGACTACCTGGGCAAGCCCTTCGACCTCGCCGAGGTGGAGGCGCGGCTGCGCGCCCTGGTGCGGCGCGCCAAGGGCACCGAGGACATCGTGGTGCTCGGCCAGCTCAAGCTCGACCGCAAGGCGCGGCGCTTCGCGGTCGCGAACGCACCGCTGGACCTGCCGGCGCGCGAGTTCGAGGTGCTGTGGGAACTCATGAGCCCGCCGGGGCGCACGGTGAGCAAGCGGGCGTTGTCGGACAAGCTCTCGGGTTTTGACGAATCGCTGGGCGACAACGCGCTCGAGGCCTTCATCTCGCGCCTGCGCAAGAAGCTGCTCGGCTCGGGCGCGGGCATCCGCACGCTGCGCGGCATCGGCTACCTGCTCGAAGCCGAGGTGTGAGGCCGCCCGTGAGCGAGGCCATCCCACCGGTCACGCGCACTGCACCTTCGCTCACGCGGCGCGTGCTGCGCAACGTGCTGGTGCCGCTGGCGCTGACCTGGATGGCCGGCGCGGTGATCGCATTGGTCATCGCCAACTATTTTTCGGAACAGGCCTTCGACCGCGGCATGCTCGACGACGCCTATGCGCTGTCGGCCAACGTGCAGGCCGGCGAACGAGGCATCGAGCTGCTGCTCACGCCGCGCGAGGTGGCGACCGTGCTGTTCGACCAGACCGACAAGGTCTACTTCTCGGTGCAGCGGCTCGACGGCACGCCCATCTCGGGCAGGGTCGACCTGAAGGCACCGCTGCCCGACGAAGGTTCGCGCTACCGTTTTTCCGACATCGACTACGACGGCAATGTGCTGCGTGCCGTCGTGCTCGATCATGACGCCGAGCCCGGCCTGCACATGCCCTACCGCGTGATCGTGGCCCAGACCACGCTGAGCCGCGCCGCCCTGGTGCAGCGGCTGCTGTTCTATGCCATGGCGCCGCAGGTGCTGCTGCTCGTGCTGCTGGCCGTGTGGCTCTGGCACGGCATCCGGCGCGATCTGCGACCGCTCGGCGAGCTGCAGCGCGCACTCGACACCCGCGATGTGCGCGACCTCTCGCCGGTGACCGTGGCGCAGACCTCGAAAGAATTGCAGCGCCTGGGCGATGCCGTCAATGCGCTGTTCGACCGGCTGCGCCACAGCGTGCGTGCGCAGCGCGAGTTCGTGGGCAACGTGGCGCACGAGCTGCGCACGCCGCTCGCCGGCATTCGCGCGCTGGCCGAGTACGGGCTCGCGCAGCACGACACCGAGGTGTGGCGCGAACAGCTCACGCGTGTGTCCGAACGGCAGGCGCGTGCGAGCCACCTCATCGACCAGCTGCTGGCGCTGGCATTGGCCGACGAGGCACGCACCGACCTGCAGCGCACGCCGGTATCGCTGGACATGCTGGCCGAGCAGACCGTGCTGCGCCACCTGGCGCGCGCCGATGCGCGCGGCGTCGACCTGGGCGCGCGCGGCCTCGACGACGGCGTGACAGTGCTCGCGAACGAAGCGCTGGTGGAGGGCATCCTCGATAACCTGATCGACAACGCGCTGCGATACGGCGGACGTACCATCACCGTCGAACTCGCGGGCCGCACGCTGAGCGTGATCGACGACGGACCCGGCATTCCGCTCGAGGCGCAGCGCGACCTCATGCAACGCTGGGCGCAAGGCCCCGCGGGCCAGAAGCTGGGGCAGGGCGCGGGGCTGGGGCTGTCGATCGTGGCGCGCTATGCCGAGCTGCTGGGGGCCGAGTTGCGTCTCGACGCCGCGGAGCCCAATGGCCTGCGCGTGAGCGTGACCTTCGGGGACGACGCCTGACCGTTCACGCGCTTGTCAGTGGCTTGCGCAGATAGACGCGCGTGCGCCCGTCGAGGGATTCGCGCCGGAACTCGACATAGCCGATGCGCTGGTAGAGCGCGAGGTTCTCGGTCATCTTCTCGTTCGTGAACAGGTAGATCGATGCGTGGTCCTGGCGCAGCGCCTCGCGCTCGGCCAGTTCGAGCAGCGCGCGGCCCGCACCATCGCCCTGGTGGTCGGGGTGCACGGCGATCACGTCGATGAGGAAGCCTTCGTCAGTCACGTCGAGCAGCAGCACCGCACCGATCTGCGAACCCTTGCGCTCGGCCACCCACACCTGCAGGTGCGCGATGGCCTGCGCGTAGTCGCGCGTCATCGGCCGCGGCGTGAGGCCCAGTCGCGGGATATAGGTGCGGAAGGCTTCGACGGCACACGCGGTGACGGCCGCCACGTCGTCGGCGGTGGCGCGGCGCAGATGCCAGGGTGCAGCGTTGTCGCTCACGCGTCGAACTCAACCTCGCTCTCGATCTCCACCGGGATGCCGAAAGGCAGCTCGGCCATGCCCACGGCGCTGCGCGCATGCGCGCCGACCTCGGGACCGAAGAGCTCGAGGATCAGATCGGAAAACCCGTTGATGACCGCCGGCTGCTGCTGGAAGCCGGGTGCCGAGGCCACCATGCCGAACACGCGCGTCCATGCGGTGATGCGGTCCAGGTCGCCGAGCGCGCGCTGCAGGCTGCCGAGCATCGCGAGCCCGGTGAGGCGCGCGGCGGCGTAGCCCTGGTCGACGGTCAGTTCAGCACCGAGCTTGCCGAGTGGTGCGGCGATGCTGCCATCGGAATTCAACGGACCATGGCCCGAGATCATGGCGCGTCGGCCGATGAGACGGACGAACTGGAAGGGAAGGACGACGCCGGGTGGTGGCGTGACAGGGGGAGGAAGGGCGAGGCCCAACGCAGTGAGGCGATCGGTGATGCGAGGCATGGCGATGGTCGGAGGCGCGTGATGGACAGGCGCCGAGGGTATGCGCGGACGTCCTGGGTGGCAATCCGGAATGAGCACTTCAGCGCTGGGCGCGAGGCTCTAACTCGATGTTCGAGCCATCCATCTGATCGACGCGTCCGAGGGTACTGCCGGCGCGCAAATCGACTTTCTGTTTCACGGCCTGGGTTCCACGCAAATCGAGTTTGCCGGTGATGCTGGTGCTGGAAACCTCCAGATTTCCAATGCGACTGTTTGAAATGTTGGCACGCATGATCTGGTTGTTTGTCAGCACGAAACGCTGGGTGTTGAGGTAGCTTGCGTCAAGCGTGGGGATGGTCGAATTCCTGATGTCGATCGATTGACTGACATTCGAAATCCGGTCGGCGCTCTTGAGCGAGAAGCCACCCGCAATCATCACTGGCTCGGAGGAGAGGTCGCCGCCAAAGACGACCCCGTCGATTTCGATCGACAGAATCCCTCCGGCATAGGCCTCGAAAATCTTCTTGCCGTTGCCCTGAATCTGGCTGTTGCGTACGCGAAGGCTGCGAGCTTGTTTGACATAGGCGTTGATGTAGCCGCCTTTAACTCGCTCCACAACCAAGTCACCTTTGATGGTGGTGTCGCTAAGGTCCAGACGTTCCAGCAAGGTGTCGCGAACAGTGAGTGAATGCAAGAGTGAGCCGGCCCCCGATAGATCGACGAGGCCCTTCAGTTTGCACTTGTCGATAAGTACGTGGGAGCCGCCATGTTCATGCCAAGGCGCTGCATTCACATCCTCAATGTTGCAATCGACGAGATCGAGTTTTGTGTGACCACGCAAGTTGAACCACTTTGCCTTGCAGGTCAAAAACATGGCTTGGGCATAGCTCCCGACAGAACCCCATTCATTGGGTTCAGCGGAATTCCCCGTGAAGGAACACTCTTCGAAGACGAGATTCTTGCTATCGGATTTCCCTTGTAGAAAGGCGCGTCCCCTGACCTGACATCGCAAAAATTTGACGTCGACCATGTTGCCGAAACTGTGAATTCCGACGAATCGACAATTCTCGAGGAGGGCCTGCTCCAAGCGTTCGAGTTTGGTTTCATAGGCCCCAATGAAATCGCAGTTCACCAGCCTGACTTTTCGCCAGGTCAAGTCCATGAAGTTAACGTCGCTGAACTCCGCGTTCTCGATGGTGAGCACGCTGTCACCGATTTCTCTGGCGCGCAACGTTGGGTCTGCCAAATAACTGTAGCTCTTGCCAAAGCTCTTGATGTTTGGGTTTTTCATAGAACAAAACCCAGGTGACACAGATGCTCCTCCGGCAAGGGCGGCCGCGCTCTCGAGAAAAAAACGACGTTGCATGGCTGCCCCCTCATTGTTTTTTCTCGCTTGCTTTGGCGGGATCGATGGCCTCATCCGCCGGTGTATATCCCTTGCCCGCGTAGTACTTCGCCAAGAACTTCCAATCGGGAACTTCCCCCCGTTCTTCCGCGGGTCTGCGGAAGAACCACTTCGAGCTCCCCGTTACTCCGTAGGTCATGCCTCCGCCCTTGAGCGCCGTGCCGAAAACGCCGATCTCGAGTGGAAACATCCAAGGGTCGGTGCAGTCCATGTCCTTGCTCCAATCGTCCTTGCCGACCTTCGGTTGCTTGAGCAGCACTTCGCAAAAGGCTTGCGCGGTGATCGAGCCTTCGCCTAGAGCTCGGATCAGCACGGCATGATCTTCCGCTGTGAATGCGATGGACGGCGCTTTGGTGTCCGGGTTGAATGTGGTTGTCAGCATGTTCCATTGCTTCACGACGCGCTTCTCTTCATCTTTGCCACTTTCGAAAATCCAAAACCTGATCCCCGAAATGCACTCCAGCTTGGCCACGGTTGCACTCAACGTTATCGGCACCTTCCACCCTGCCTGTATGAGCGGTGTGGGCGCAAATGCCAAGGGCGGATCAATGCCTTTTTCTGGATGCCGGCTCATCACGGCCATGTAGTCGAGTGCCACCGCGAGGCGCGGCTTCTCGTTCAGTGGGGCGCCGGCGCTCTTGCTTGAGCGTTGCGTCATGACCTGGGTGATGACGCCCGTCGCAGGGTCCAGGAGCGTGCCCGAGGGCGGACGCAAGGTCCAGCTGTCGAGTTCTCGGTCGAGGTTCTGCTTGCCGACCGGACCGCCGCTGCTGCTGACGATGAAGCGCGTGCGCTGGCGTGCCGGCGCTTTCACGGTCTCCTTGCGGATGCCGGGGTCGACAGCACTGGTGACCTGGACCATGCGCGCGCCACAGGACGGCTGGCACCACGCGACGTCGTAAACGCCGCTGCGATGGCTGTGGCCACTGAAGTGCCAATCCACCGCGGTCTCGGGTGTTGCCTTGCCCGTGCTGCCACCGTCGACGCACACGAAGCGCTCGAAATAGACATCCTGGTTGACTTCGCACGTGCCGGTGTTGACGTGATTGAATCCGGGTTGCCCGCGAAGAGGGGCGCCCAAGGGACTGCTCGAAGGAATAAAGCGTGCCTGTTCGGGCGTGGCCGAGTAGGGCAGCGGTTCGTCGTAGTTAATGATGGTGAAGTGCGTCGCCACCGTGAGGCTGGCACCCGGGCTTGCGCGTTTGTGGCTCTGGGCCTGCCCCAGCAACTGCAGCTGCTTGTTGCTGAAGGATTGGGTTGCGCGGGGCAGGATGCCGGTTCTCTGGCGGTCGGTCGAGGTGATCAGCAGGCCACTCACCGTGAGGTTCTTGAAGTTCTCCCCTTGTCCCCAGCCCAGCGCCGCGATCACCTGGGTGGCCGGTCCGGGTCGGTCGGGTTCAACGCCCAGCGCGATCAGCACGTCCTCGAGGGGCGTGAAGAGGGCGTAGAACCAGTCGTAGTTTTCGGTCCTGTAGTTGTTGCCGGTGAGGGCCTGCGCGTAGGTGGGACCGTATGCCAGCGTGGTCTCGTAGATGCTCATGTTGTGGTCGGCCGAGATGCCTTCGTTGGCCTTGTTGTTGTGCCATTGGCTGGCCTTGTCGAAGTCCCGGTAGGTTTCCGCCAGATCCTCGATGTGGAGGTTCTTGTTGCTGTTGACGACTCGCCGGCCGATTTCGGCCTTGATCCCGATCCGGCTGGCTGGGTGCGGACCTGCACGCGTAGCGACGGTGGTGCTGGGCTCGAAGGCACGCTCCCTGCCCCAGCCATCGGTGTCCAGTGTGTCGGTGGTGTCTTCGAGCACGCCCATGGCGGCGCCCCAGTCGTTGATGCGTGGGCTGATGCCGTAGGGCACCGTGTATGCCTCGTGGTTGCCGCTGGTCATGAACACAGGCAGCTTGAGTTCGTTGTAGGCGTAGCGGACGAGGCTGAAGGCGAGCATGTCGTCCTGCCCGCGTGGGTATAGGCCTGGCGTGTTGAAGTGGTTCAATACGTTGAACTTCTTCCATTGCTCGCCGATGCGGTCGCCGACCTGCCGGGGATCGATGTTGCGATTGAAATCGATCAGGTCTCCGGTGAAGAGCAGGGCCGTGTCGGGCTTCTTGCCGGCACCGATCTTGTCGAAGAGCTCCTTGAGCGCGTTGAAGCTGTTGCACACGCGTGCGCCCACTGCAGGGCCGTCGAAGCTGCTGCTGTCTTCGATGATGCGCGCCGGTGACTTGGCCAGTGCGTTGTGCCGCACGTTGATGTGAACGTCGCTCAGGTGCCCGAGCTTCAGTGGCCCGTCACCGGCCAGTCGGATGACGGGGTGCCACGCCGCCAGGCGCTGGGAATCGTCGAGGGCCAGCGTGCGAGCTTTCTGCGCCGTTTGCGCGACGTCGTATTCCATCAGATTGGTTTCCTTCCCTTTGGGCGCGCTGTTGGTGTTGGCGGACTGGTGCCGGTGCCGCAGGTCGTTGACCTGGGCGGCAAGGAAGGACTCGACCAGCAGGTCTTGAGAATGCACCGTGCTGGCGGCGCACAACGTGGGAAAGCTTTCCTTTTGCTGGCGGGTAGGTTCGACCATCCAGGCGAAGCTCTTGAAGCTGTCGGTCTCGGGCGGGACGGCCAGTTTTTCGATGTCGAGCTCCACTTCGTAGATGTGCCCGCCCGCGAAGCCCGAGGCGGTGTACGCGCTCGCAGCCTGAGGACTGAGGGTGGCGAAGATTTCGCCTTTCTGGTTGTAGATGAGCGCGCCGGCTTCGAACTTGGCGACGCGCCAGACCCTGATGGCGCCCTTGGCCTTGGCGCAGTCTGCGCCGTCTCCGGTCAGTCCACCCACGCGGATGTCGGCTTCGGGTTTGGTGCCTTTCATGCCGACGAGGCGCAGGTGACGTGCCACGGTGGCCGCGGCGGCCTGCTCTTCGTCTCCATCCATGGAGACGACCTCCGCGCGTTTGTCATGCGTGGTTCGTCGGCCAGCGCTGTTGGCCACGCCGAGCGTCGCGGTGGCGATGAAGAGGCTACACTTTTTCTGGCTGGAAGAGATCAGCAACGGCGTGCCGAGGCTGGGATAGAGGATCACGGCAACTTGCTGCGCCGGGTCGCTGCAGTCGCACACCGATGCGCTGGTCTTGGGTTCGTTTGCCATGGATCAGAAGGTCTTGGTGTCGGACATGAAGTCACCGCCCGTGGTGTTGAAGGAAGACTGAAGGGTGTTGGACTGCTCGTCGCAGAGGCGGACCAGCGCCGCGTCGCGGTCGTGCGCCCAGTCTTTCTGCACTGCCGATGGCGTGTGCGCCAGGACATCACGGAGATTCAGCGGTGTGCGTGCAACCGACAAAGCGTCGAGGAAGCCGGGGTGGGTGTGGAAGCGCGCGTGCTTGAGCAAGGCAAGGCGGCATGCGTGTGCCTTGTTGTCCCAACCCGCCAGGCCTGCACGACGGGCGAATGCCAGCGCGGCTTGTGCGATCTTCCGGCGAAGCAATGGATGCATCTGTGCGAGCAGGTCGGCCGCGGGGGGATTCGATGTTTCCAGTTCTTCGCAGAGCAGGGCGATGACAAGATTCGCTTCCCCTGCCTTGTCGATGGCCTGGACCCATTCGGCAGTAAGTTCGACTCCCTCGTTCGACGGCGTGATCTCGGTGTCTGCGCTACCCTTGATGTACCGAATGCGAAGGTCACCGTCCCAGCCTGCCCACCAGGCGAGCGGACGGCTGAATTTGCGCTGCACGGGGTCTGACCAGTGCGCGAATATGTCGAAGCCGATGCGGGGATCGAAGTAGCGCAACAGAACGGACGATCCATCGGGTAATGTGCCGGACAGGAAACCGCGCAGATGCGCGGAAAGCTTCTGCAAGCGCAGCGGGCTGGCCATCAGGGTGAGCGCTTCGGCCGCAGCCTGATGCGCGAGCGCATGGCGCAGCGACTCGGAAGATGAGGCGGGGATCTCGATGAGCCAGGGGCCGATGTCGGCCATCTCGGCTTCGGGTGTCTGCATGAACAAGCGTTCGCAGGAGAGCTCTTGCATCGCGACCATGCGGGTGACGACGCCTTCTTCGCATTGCCCCGCACTGACGATCGCGTAGTGGTGCATGGGCGTGGCGGTCGCAGCGCTTTCGGCACTGAGCCAGTGTTCGATCTGCGTCGACATGGCTCGATGCAGCGCCACATCGAGTCTGGTTCGTGCAGCGTGTGTGAGGTCGGATGACTGTTGCGCGGTGTGGTTCGGCATGTCACTCCCGAGGTGCAGCCGCGGTCGCGCGGCGCATGGCGCGTTGCATGCACTCCCAGCACACGGTCTGTGCGGTGGGGCCTGGCTTCTTGTCCGGCCCCGGCGTCCCATGCATCGCGGCATGTTCGATCCATGTGCCCAGCGTGCCATGCCGGATGCCGCCGTCGCTCCATTCGCTGAAGCTGGTGCCGCCGTTGATCGTGACCTTCTTCTTGGCGGTGATGTAGACCGTGTCTTCGGTACTCACGATGTCGATGTCTTTCAAGGCGGTGGCCTCGATGGCGTCGCTTTGGGCTTCGATGCGGATGTCGCCCTGCGACGCGAAGGCCTTGATGCCGCTCTTGAGCGTGAAGATGCGCATGCCTTCCGCCACGCTGGCGAGGATGCGTTGGGCGGCGCTCAGTGAGGTGTGACCGGCGCTGGTGAACTGGATGTGTGCGCCGGTGTGCGCATGCAGGTGAGTGGTCGCCGTGGCTGCAATGCCTGCGGGGCTGGCGAGCACGAGATGCGGTGCGGCCAGTTCGGGGAAGCGGCCTTCGGTCGATGGGCTGCCGTGGCCTCGCAGGTCTTCGTTCTGCTGCTTGATGGCCTGGGCGACGGTGGACTGGTCGTCGTTGCTGTCCTGAGCCTCGGCTGTTCGGGCCGCTTCGGCCAGGCCTTCGATCTGGTCGCGTGCACTTGTCAGGCGTTGGATGGTTTCTCCCATGTCCTTGGCGTGGCGGGCCGCATCGGGGCGGCCTTCGGTCGTGATGAGCATGCCGTCCTGCGCCCTGAGCACGCCATGGGCGTCAGTGCGCAGCTCGAACCCCTCACCCCTGGGGTCCTTGCGCCCAGCGTTGTCCTCGATGCGCGTGATCGCCCCCAGGCTCAGACTGCTGGATTGGTGATCGCTCTTGAGCTGCGCCTGGATTTTCTCGGCCGTGTCATCCAGGATCAGGTGGTTCGACCTGCCCGCCGCACCGTTGCCTCCGCCCTCGGTCAGCTCCCGGCTCCTGAACCCGCTCAATGAGCTCTGGCCCGGGAGTTGCCACGGCGGCAGGTTCACCTGGTTGTGCACCCTGCCCATGCAGATCGGCAGGTCCGCGTCTCCCGCGATGAAGCTCACGATGACTTCCTGCCCGATGCGCGGAATCTGGATGCCCCCGAGCTGGTTGCCTGCCCAGGGCGAGCTCACCCGCACCCAGCAGCTGCTGTGCTGGTTCTTCTGCCCCAGCCGATCCCAGGGGAACTGCACCTTGATGCGCCCCAGCTCGTCCGTCCACAGGTTCTGGCCCTCGGGGCCCACCACCAGCGCCACCTGCGGGCCGACCATGGCGGGCTTGGGCTGGGTCGGCTCGGGCCGCAGGGGCTCTGTGACCGGGTGGGCCGTGAAGTCCACCTGCACGCGCCATTGCTGCTTGCGGTCGACAGTGGCTTCGCGGTTCTGGCTGTCTTCGGCCACGTCCTCGATGAGCAAGCGGGTGTCCAGGATCAGGTACTCGGCGTTGGCCGACTCCCTGGGATGATTCTTCAGCTGGAAGGTGCATCCTGGCACCATGCCCCGCAGGTTGCCGCTGGCCTGGGCCCGGGCGCCGTGGGTGCGCAGTGCCTGCATGCGCAGCAGGGAGAGCAAGTGGCCTTCGCTGTGAGGATCAGCACCTGAATCAGTTCCCGCATTGGGCTGGGCGTAGTGGCTACCCCCCGCTCCCGAGGCATGCCACTGGTAGACCTCGCCCTCGGCCTGCCCGGTCGGGCGTGGGTCGCTTCGAGAAACACTCAGATCCGCCCTGGGGCGCGTGTAGTCGTAGTCCCGAGTCGCGTACTTCCCACTCGTGAGTTGATGGGCAGGCACGAAGCTGTGGATGTACTCGGTATCGATCTTCCAGCCCGGGGCGTGGTATTCCACATGCTCGTACAGCGGATCGCCAGCCGCATAGGCGCCCATGGCGTCCGAGAGCACCAGGCGGTGTTTACCGTCCGAATGTTCGAAGTGATAGCTGATGCCCCATTCCTGGCACAGGCGGGAGAAGAAGGCGAAGTCGCTCTCGTTGAACTGGGTCTGGTAGTCGCGCACGGGGTAGTGCTCGATCAGGCGCTTGTCCACGGGGAAGGCGTAGCCGCCCAGGAGTTCGTCCAGGATCTGGACGACGCTGAGGTTCTGGAAGATCCTGCAGTCGGTGCGCAGGGTGGCCAGGTGCAGCCAGGGGTGCAGGGTGAGCTTGTACTGGGCGTGGCGCCCTTCCTCGCCCCACAGGGCTGCGTCGGTGATCAGGGCGTTGATCTGGCGGGGGGAAGAGCCATCGAGCTCGATCTCGCAGCTGATCTCCTGGCCGATGAAGGCATCCAGGTCGAAGTCGGCGCCGGAAGAGACGCCGGACAGAGCCAGCGCATCCGGGGTCTTGAGAAAGAGCTCGTAGGCAAAGAGGCTGTTGATCCCCTCATGCCCCGACAGCCGCACGGGCTCCAGTGCAGCCTGACCAAGAACAACAGGGATCGCAGCAGAAGAGACAGACAGCGTGCGCGGCATCGACGACTTCCTTGAGAGAAGGAGGAGAGGTCGGCGCAGTCTGCAGGGACTGCGCGGCGCACACTGCGAACAATCGTCACCTCACGCGCTGCTCGTCAAAAAGGGCGAAGCAAGCGCGAAGAAGTTGACGCTGAAGGGCCCGCTCAGCCCAACGCCGGGTAGTCCGTATACCCCTTCACCCCACCCCCATACATCGTCGCCTTGTCGAGCTCGTTCAGCGGCGCGTGCTCGCGCAGGCGGCGCACCAGGTCGGGGTTCGAGATGAAGGGCTTGCCGAAGGCCACGAGGTCGTCGCCTTCCTTCACGGCTTCTTCGGCCAGGGGGCGGTCGTAGCCGTTGTTGACCATCCAGGCGGCCTTGCCGCCGGCGGCGCGGTAGGCGGCCTTGAGGGCTTCGTAGTCGAAGGGGCGGTCGGCGATCTCGCGCGGGCCGCCGGTGGCGCCTTCGATGATGTGGATGTAGGCCAGGTCCAGCGGCGCGAGCTGCTGCACGACGTAGGTGAACAGCGGCTGCGGGTCGCTGTCGTGCGCGTCGTTGGCGGGCGTGACGGGCGACAGGCGGATGCCGGTCTTGCCGCCGCCGACCGCGTCGACCACGGCGCGCGTGGATTCGAGCAGCAGGCGCGCGCGGTTCTTGATGGAGCCGCCGTAGTCGTCGGTGCGCTTGTTGCTGCCGTCTTTCAGGAACTGGTCGAGCAGGTAGCCGTTGGCGCCGTGCAGCTCCACGCCGTCGAAGCCCGCGGTCTCGACGGCGTTGCGTGCGGCCGCGGCATAGGCGTGGACGATGCCGGGCAGCTCGGCCGCGTCGAGCGCGCGCGGCTCGGACGTTTCAACGAAGGTGGGCACGCCGTCCTTGATGAGCACGGTCTTGGTCTTGGCGGTGATGGCCGAGGGCGCGACGGGCTTGCCGCCACCGGGTTGCAGTTCGGTGTGCGAGACGCGGCCCACGTGCCACAGCTGCACGACGATCTTGCCGCCCTCGGCGTGCACGGCGTCGGTCACGCGCTTCCAGGCGTCGAGCTGCTCGGTGCCGTAGAGGCCGGGCACGTCAGCGTAGCCCTGGCCCTGGTGGCTGATGGCGGTGGCCTCGGTGATGAGCAGGCCGGCGCTGGCGCGCTGGGCGTAGTAGGTGGCGGCGATGTCGGGCGGGATCGCGTTGGGCGAGCGGTTGCGCGTGAGCGGCGCCATCACGATGCGGTTGGCGAGCTGGAGGTCGCCGGCCTGGACGGGGTCGAAAAGGGTGGACATCGTGGATTGAGGGGGCAGAGTTGAAACAGGCGCAAGGCTAAGCCGCCCGTCTCAACCCTGCTGTCGCACGGTTGTCCCGATTGGTGCTAAGGAAGCAGCCGCGCCAGCAGCGCCGGGTTCACGCGCACGGGCAGCGCCAGCAGGATCTGTCCCATGCCCTTGCCGAGCGGGTCGTTGCGCAGCGAGGCCATGCCGCCGCCGCCCAGCGCCTGCTCGCAGACGAAGTTGAAGGCGTGGATGCCGGGCACCTCGTGGCGCGTGACGCGGCCCTGCACCAGGTGCGCGAGCCATGCGGCCACGCGGGCCTCGGTGAGTTGCGCGCGCAGCAGCGGCAGCAGTTCGGGATGGCGCGCGATGACGCCGATGTTCGAGGTGTCTCCCTTGTCGCCGCTGCGGGCCCACGCGAGGCGGATCAGTGGGACCTCGATGGCGTCGTCGCCGGGCGTGGCCAGGGGCAGTTCATCGTTGGTGCGCACGGCGGGCGGGTCGTCGCTGGTGGCGTGCGTCGCGGGCACATCGACGGCCTGCCCATCGACGCGCACCTGCGGGCTCACGCGCGCCTTGTCGAGCAGGAACGCGTACTGCCGGATCGATGGCGACACCGAGGCGCGCCCGCCGCCCGCGCCCGTGGTGCCGGGCGCCCACGAGGTGCCGGCCGGCGCGACCTCGCGCGCGAACAGCTCCAGCGCGTCCTTGCGCGGATGCGTCACGGCGAGCCGCAGCACGGCTTCGCGGATCTGCTGCGCCTGTGTCTGCGCGTGCGGGCCGTAGCAGGACTCGGCGCCGAGCACTTCGAGCTGCGTGCCGCTGTAGGGCCCGAGGCCTTGTTGCGCGAAGAGGGCGCCGGTGCGCGCGAGGATCGCCTCGCCGGTGCGCCGCGCCTTGGCCACCGCGTCGAAGCCGACGATCGTGAGCTGCGCCGCGGTCTTGAAGCCGTCGACATGCGTGGCGCAGACCTTGTAGCTACCGGTGGGTGCGCGGCCGCGCGCGCCGTGCACGCGCACGCGGTGTTCGCCCGCCTGTTCGATGCGCACCTGCGTGAAGTCGGCCACCACGTCGGGCAGCAGGTAGGCGGCGGGGTCGCCGATTTCGTAGAGCATCTGCTCGCCGACCACGGCGGGCGTGAGCTTGCCGCCGGTGCCCGCGGGCTTGGTGACGACGAAGCTGCCGTCGGCGCTGCATTCGACGATGGGATAGCCGATGTTCGGCCAGTCGGGCACGGTGTCCCAGTCGGTGTGCAGGCCGCCGGTGGCCTGGCAGCCGCACTCGATGATGTGGCCCGCGAGGCTGCCCGCGGCAAGCAGGTCGTGGTCGCCGGGCTGCCATTGGAATTCATGCATCAGCACGCCGAGCGTGACGGCCGAGTCGACGCAGCGGCCGGTGATGACGACCTGCGCGCCCGCGTCGAGCGCGGCCTGGACCGGGCGCGCGCCCAGGTAGGCGTTGGCGCTGAGCACGCGCTCGGGCAGCGGCGCGCCGCTCTGCAGTTCGCGCACGGGCGGTTGCGAGGCGCGCAGCTCGGGCAGCAGCGGCGACACGTCGTCACCGCTCACCACGGCGATCTTCAGCGTGATGCCTTGCTCGGCGGCCAGTGCCGCGAGCGCATCGGCGCAGCCTTGCGGGTTGACGCCGCCCGCGTTGCTCACGACGCGGATGCCTTGTTTCACGACGTCTTTCAGCACGGACTTCATCGCGACGGCCACGAAGTCGGTCGCGTAGCCCAGCTCGGGCTTCTTGAGCCGTGCGCCCGCGAGGATCGACATGGTGAGCTCGGCGAGGTAGTCGAACACGAGGTAGTCGATCTGCCCGCTGGCCACGAGCTGCGGCGCGCCCACGCTGCTGTCGCCCCAGAAGCCGGAGGCGCCGCCGATGCGGACGACGCGATTGCTGTTGCTGCTGTTCATCGTCCGCTCCATTGCGGCTTGCGCTTCTCGCGGAAGGCGAGCTGGCCTTCGGCCGCGTCTTCGGTGAGCGCGAACAGGCCGATCTGGCTTTCGGTGAAGGCCATCGATTCCTCGAAGGCCATGGCCTCGATCTTCTTCATCGTGTACAGGCCGCGGCGGATGGCGGCGGGCGACTTGTCGAGCAGGCGGGCGAGCAGCCAGTCGACGCTCTCGTCGACGTCGTCGCTCACGCGATTGACCAGCTTCAGTTCGAGCGCCTGCGCGGCGTCGATCGGTTCGCCGGTGATGCACATCTCGGCCAGCACGCGGCGCGGCAGCAGGCCGCCGAGCACGCTGAGCACCTGCGCGGGAAACACGCCGACCTTCACCTCGGGCAGGCCGAACACGGCCTGGCGGCTGGCCACGGCCAGGTCGCACATCGCCATGAGGCCCATGCCGCCCGCCATGCAGGCGCCGTTGACGCGCGCGATGAGCGGCACGGTCGATTGCCGCGCCTGGCGAAAGAGGTTGGCGATGCCCTGATAGGGCGCGGCGTAGTCGAACTTGAAGGAGGTGCCGCTTTGCAGGTCGGCGCCGGCGCAGAAGGCGCGCGTGCCGGCGCCGGTGAGGACCACGGCGCGCACGGCGGTGTCGCGGTTGGCGCGGGCCAGCGCATCGGACAGGCCCTCGAGCACGGCCGCGTTGATGGCGTTGCGGCGCTCCTGGCGATCGATGGTGAGCCACATGACGGGCCCGCGCATCTCTTCGCGCAGCTCGACAGGGGACGGGGAAGAAGAAGGGGGAGGGGATTCGGACATGGGCGGCTCGGCTTCCTGGTGACGGATGCCGTAGCGTCGCCCGAAAAAAAAGCCGCGGCATGCGGCTTGTGGCTGCGGTGATCCGGGTTTTCCCTGGGGTGGCCCGGATCGTCGCTGGCGTCGCGTTCTGCGCGCTTTTGCTTACTTCAGCAGGCCTTCGGCCTTCATCGCTTCCTGAACGGCGGGGCGGGCGGCCACGCGGGCGTGCCAGGCCAGCACGTTGGGGAAGTCCGAGATGTCCACGCCGGTGGGCTTGGTCCAGTTGGTCACGGTGAACAGGTAGCCGTCGGCCACGCTGAAATGCTCGCCCATCAGGTACTGCTTGGCGGCGAGTTCGCTGTCGAGCCACTGGAAGCGGGCCTTGAGCTTGTCCTTGGAGATGGACTTGGCTTCCTCGGGCATGGCCGGGTTGAACAGCGGGCTGAAGCCCTTGTGCATCTCGGTGCCGATGAAGGTCAGCCACTCCTGCAGGCGGTAGCGCGGCATCGTGCCGTTGGCGGGCGCGAGGTTCTTGGTGGGGGCGAGGTCGGCAATGTATTGCACGATGGCCGGGCCTTCACGCAGGCGGGTGCCGTCGTCGAGCTCGAGCATCGGCACGTAGCCCAGCGGGTTGATGCCGTAGTAGTCGGTGCCGTCCTGCAGCTTGTGGCTCTTGGTGCTGGCCAGCACGGGCTCGAAGGCGATGCCCGCTTCGTGCAGCGCGATGTGGGGGGAGAGCGAGCAGGCGCCGGGCGAGTAGTACAGCTTCATTCGAAAAAACTCCAATGGATAGAAGGAAAAGATCTGTGCGACCGAAAGGGATGCTAGCGGGTTTGGCTGCATCGCGTTTTTGTCCTACGGCGGCTCGCGCGCGCCGACTATCGGGCGGCACGGTGGGCCTTCCTACAGTCCGGACACGGCGGCGCATGCCCGCCGCAAAGCAACCAAGGAGTGGTTCACCATGCTCAAGTACGCGATCATTTTTGCGGTCATCTCGCTCGTGGCGGGTCTGCTGGGCTTCGGCGGCGTGGCGGCCGGCGCGGCGGGCATCGCCAAGCTGCTGTTCGGCCTGTTCCTCGTGCTGGCGGTGCTGTTCGTGGTGCTGGCCGCACTTGGCGTGGGCGCGGTGAAGAAGGCGCTCGATTGACCGCCTTGCCCCATGCCATGCACCTGTCGCACGTCGATCTGCGCCTGGACTACGAGGTGGACGCCCCGGCGCACCTGCGGCTGAACATCGAGGCCGCGCGCACGGGTGCGCAGGCGGTGCTGGCCGAGACGCTCACCATCGCGCCGCCCGCGCGGCTGCGGGTGGGCTGCGAGCCCGACAGCGGCAACCGCTTCGTGCGTTTCGACGCGGCGCCCGGCCCGCTGACCATCGCGTACCGCGCGACGGTGCGGCGCCCGGTGGTGCATGTGCCGGCCACCTTGCCCGAGGTGCCGGTGAGCCAGCTGCCCGACGCGGTGCTGGGCGACCTGCTGCCCACGCGCTATTGCGAGTCGGACCTGCTGGCGCGCTGCGCGCAGCAGCTCTTCGGCGACCTGCCGCCGGGCATCGGCCGCGTGCAGGCGATTGCCGACTGGATCCACGACAGCATCGTCTACGTGCCGGGCAGCAGCGACTCGACCACCACGGCGCGCGAAGTGTTCGTGCAGCGCGCCGGCGTGTGCCGCGACTTCGCGCACCTGGGCATCACCTTCTGCCGCGCGCTCAACATCCCGGCGCGGCTGGTGGTGGGCTACGTGTGGTTCGACGAACCGCCGCAGGATTTCCATGCCGTGTTCGAGGCCTGGCTCGGCGGGCAGTGGGTGCTGTTCGACCCGACGCGCATGGCGCCCGTCGACCGGCTGGTGCGCGTGGGCACGGGGCGCGACGCGAAGGACGTGGCCTTCTCCACGATCTTCGGCGCGGTGCGCATGACCGACAAGAAGCTCGCCGTGCGCGAATTGCAGGACGAGCGGGTCATTGCGCCGCGCACGCCGGCACCCAGTGGCGAGCTGCGCGGCATCGAGAAGCCCGAACCGGTGCTCTGACCCTCCCAAGTGACCGCCCGACGCGGGTTGTTTGCTATTAAATATATAGCAAACTGCGCAATGCCGACAAGGCTCCGGGCCGATTTTGGCGCGGCTCCCTAGCTTGTCCACACAGGGGTTGCGGCAGGGCATCGCCGCTTAAAATTAGTGCCCTTTTTTGCGCCGCGCACGCGTCTGTGGTGCGCCCCCTTTTTCCAATGCTGTACCCCGAAGAATTCGATGTGATCGTCGTCGGCGGTGGCCATGCCGGCACCGAAGCCGCGCTCGCTTCCGCACGCATGGGCGCCAAGACGCTGCTGCTCTCCCACAACATCGAGACGCTGGGGCAGATGAGCTGCAACCCGTCGATCGGCGGCATCGGCAAGGGCCATCTCGTGAAGGAGGTCGACGCGCTCGGCGGCGCGATGGCCATTGCCACGGACGAGGCGGGCATCCAGTTCCGCATCCTCAATTCGAGCAAGGGCCCGGCCGTGCGCGCCACGCGGGCGCAGGCCGACCGCGTGCTGTACAAGGCCGCGATTCGCCACCGCCTGGAGAACCAGCCGAACTTGAGCCTGTTCCAGCAAGCCGTCGACGACCTGATGATCGAAGGCGATCGCGTGGTCGGCGCCGTCACGCAGGTGGGCATTTCTTTCCGCGCGCGCACCGTGGTGCTGACCGCGGGCACGTTCCTCGACGGCCGCATCCACGTCGGCCTCGACAACTACCAGGCCGGCCGCGCGGGCGACCCGCCGGCGATCAGCCTGTCGGCGCGCCTGAAGGAACTCAAGCTGCCACAGGGCCGCCTGAAGACCGGCACACCGCCGCGCCTGGACGGGCGCAGCATCGACTTCTCGAAGTGCACCGAACAACCCGGCGACGGCATGCCCGGTGGGGCAGGGCCGATGCCGGTGTTCAGCTTCATGGGCAAGGTCGAGATGCACCCGCAGCAGATGCCGTGCTGGGTGACGCACACCAACCAGCGCACGCACGACATCATCCGCTCGGGCTTCGACCGCAGCCCGATGTTCACCGGCAAGATCGACGGCGTCGGTCCGCGCTACTGCCCGAGCGTCGAAGACAAGATCAACCGCTTCGCCGACAAGGACAGCCACCAGATCTTTCTCGAGCCCGAAGGCCTGACGACCAACGAGTACTACCCGAACGGGATCTCGACCAGCTTGCCGTTCGACATCCAGTACCAGCTGGTGCGCTCGATGCCGGGCCTGGAAAACGCCCACATCCTGCGTCCGGGCTACGCCATCGAGTACGACTACTTCGATCCGCGCGAGCTCAAGAGCAGCTTCGAGACGCGTGCGATCCGCGGCCTGTTCTTTGCCGGACAGATCAATGGCACCACCGGCTACGAAGAAGCCGCGGCCCAGGGCCTGTTCGCCGGCATCAACGCCGCGCTGCAATGCCGGGGCGAAGACGCCTGGCTGCCGCGCCGCGACGAGGCCTACCTCGGTGTGCTGGTCGACGACCTGATCACCAAGGGCGTTACCGAGCCGTACCGCATGTTCACCAGCCGTGCCGAGTTCCGGCTGCAGCTGCGCGAGGACAACGCCGACATGCGCCTGACCGAAGCAGGGCGCAAGCTGGGCCTCGTGGACGACGCGCGCTGGGACGCTTTCAGCCGCAAGCGCGACGCTGTTTCACGTGAAACAGAGCGGCTCAAGTCGATCTGGGTGAACCCGCGCAACCTGCCGGCGACCGAGTCGGCCCGGGTGCTGGGCAAGGCCATCGAGCACGAATACAACCTGGCCGACCTGCTGCGCCGGCCCGACGTGAACTACGAAACCCTGATGTCGCTGGACGGTGGCAAGTACGGCCCGTCGTCGGCGCTGAGCGCTTCCGAGATCGAACAGATCGAGATCTCGGCCAAGTACTCCGGCTACATCGAGCGTCAGCACGACGAAGTGGAGCGCGCCGCCCACTTCGAGAACCTGAAGCTGCCGGCCGATTTCGACTACGGCCAGGTCAAGGCCCTGAGCTTCGAGGTGCGCCAGAAGCTGGACAAGCACCGGCCCGAAACACTGGGGCTGGCATCGCGCATCTCGGGCGTCACGCCCGCGGCGATCTCGCTGCTGATGATTCACCTGCGCAAGGGCGGGCACAAGGCCTTCGCCCGCGACGCCGCCGATACCGCCACGACCACAGAAACCACCGAAGCTGCTGCCACCGAGCCGCACACCGCACCATGAGCGCGACGCCCCTCGACACGCTGCGCGCAGGCGCAGCCGCCCTGGGCGTGGCCCTGTCCGACATGCAGGGCGAACAGCTGCTGGCCTACGGCACGCTGATGCTCAAGTGGAACAAGGTCTACAACCTGACGGCCGTGCGCGACCCGGCCGGTGTCATGACGCACCACCTGCTGGACAGCCTCGCAGCCGTCGCACCACTGCAGCGCGAGTGGGCAGGGAAGGGCAGGCTGCTCGACGTCGGCTCCGGCGGCGGTCTGCCGGGCGTGGTGATCGCCATCATGCGGCCCGACATCGAGGTCAGCTGCCTCGACGCCGTCGCCAAGAAGGCGGCCTTCGTGCAGCAGGTGGCGGCCGAACTGGAGCTGCCGAACCTGCGCGGCCTGCATGCGCGAGTTGAATCGCTGGCCGGCAGCTACGAGGTGATCAGCTCGCGCGCCTTCGCGTCGCTGCCCGATTTCTTCAACGGCTCGGTGCATCTGCTGGCACCGGGCGGCGTCTGGCTGGCCATGAAGGGCAAGGTGCCGACCGACGAACTGGCCGTCTTGCCGGCCGGCGTCGCAGTGTTTCACGTGGAACAACTGACGGTGCCGGGCCTGGACGCCGAGCGTTGCATCGTCTGGGCGCGCAAAGAGGCCGCCTGATTTCGTAAAAGATGCGACGGCGCCGGCAAAAGCCGGTGCCGGAGCAATCTTCCCGGCGCTGGCCTGCCTTAGACTCGAAGCCTCCCCCTGGCTCTCTTTTTCGAGGCAAATCCCATGTTCGGCATCGCTGACTACGGCGCATTCGTCGCCGCCATCGTCCTGTTCCTTCTGATTCCCGGCCCGGGCAATCTGGCGCTGATCACTTCGACCAGCAAAGGCGGCATTCGCGGCGGCCTGGCAGCGACCTTCGGCGTGATCCTGGGAGATCAGGTCCTGATGTGGGCAGCGGTGGCGGGTGTGTCGGCCGTGCTGGCCGCTTACCCGGCCGCCTTCAAGGCGGTGCAGTGGCTGGGCGCCGCCTACCTGGCGTGGCTCGGCCTCAAGATGCTGCTGGCCAAGCCCGGCGCGGCACCGATCCTGAACATCCGCCCGAGCCATTTCCTGCGCCAGGCGCTGACGATCACCTTGCTGAACCCCAAGGCGATCGTGTTCTACATGGCCTTCTTCCCGCTGTTCGTCGATCCGGCGCGCCACCAGGGCGTCATCACTTTCGGCGCCATGGCCGTGACCATCGCCGCGCTGACCTTCCTGTACGGCCTGACCTCGACGCTGCTCACGCACTTCCTGGCCGAGCGCATCCGCGCCAATCCCCGCATCTCGGCCACGCTCGAAAAGCTGGCCGGCACCTTCCTGATTGCCTTCGGCATCAAGCTCGCGATCTCGCGCTGACCGACCCCGACGACCCGCACTGACGACACATGGCCAAGATTTTCTGCATCGCCAACCAGAAGGGCGGCGTCGGCAAGACCACCACCACCGTCAATCTCGCCGCCGGCCTGGCCAAGGTGGGCCAGCGCGTGCTGATGATCGACCTCGATCCCCAGGGCAACGCGACCATGGGTTCGGGCATCGACAAGCGTCAGCTGGAGCTCACGGTGTACGACGTGCTGCTCGAGTCGGCCTCGGTGGCCGAGGCGCGGGTGAAGTCCGACAAGCTTGTCGAGGCCGAAGCCAGCTACGACGTGCTGGGCGCCAACCGTGAGCTGGCCGGCGCCGAAGTCGAAATGGTGGCGCTCGACCGCCGCGAAAAACGCCTGCGCACCGCGCTGGCTGCCGTCGGCGCCGAGTACGACTTCGTGCTGATCGACTGCCCGCCGAGCCTGAGCCTGCTGACGCTCAATGGCCTGTGCGCGGCCCACGGCGTGATCGTGCCGATGCAGTGCGAGTACTTTGCGCTCGAAGGGCTCACGGACCTGGTCAACACCATCAAGCAGGTGCACGCCAACCTCAACAAGAACCTGCAGATCATCGGCCTGCTGCGCGTGATGTTCGATCCGCGCATCACGCTGCAGCAGCAGGTGAGCGAGCAGCTCAAGTCCCACTTCGGCGACAAGGTGTTCGATACCGTGATCCCGCGCAATGTGCGCCTGGCCGAAGCGCCGAGCTACGGCCTGCCGGGCGTGGTGTTCGACCCGTCCGCCCGCGGCAGCCAGGCCTTCATCGCCTTCGCCGAAGAGCTGGTCGCCAAGATGCCGCCCGCGAGCGCCTTCGCCTCGGGCGCGGTGGCACCGCCGGTCACGCCCCCGCCGCGCGTGGTGCCCGACCTGCCGATTCCCGACGATGTGCTGGCCGCCGCGCCTTCTGCCTCCGTCGCCGATACCGACCAAAACCCCGTCTGATGTTCGCCCAATGGGCGGCAGGCGCTATCAAGTTCGTAGCAACCAGCCATGAGTGAACCCCGCATCCTGCTGCTGCCCGGATGGCAGAACAGCGGCCCCGGCCATTGGCAGACCCTCTGGGAGTCGGTCTACGGCGACCGCCGCGTCGACCAGCACGAATGGATGCGCCCGCTGCGCGGCGACTGGTCGATCCGCCTCGAAGAAGAAGTGCTGGCCGCGCCGGGCCAAGTGGTGCTGGCTGCCCACAGCCTCGGCTGCATCCTCACCGCCGCCTGGGCGGCCCATTCGCGCAACACGCACAAGGTGCGCGGCGCGCTGCTGGTGGCGCCCGGCGACCTGGAGCGCGACGACCTGCGCCAATTGATTCCCGGCTGGGCGCCCATCGTGCGCCAGCCGCTGCCGTTTCCGGCCGTGCTCATCGCCGCCAACGACGACCCGTACTGCGAAGCCTCGCGCTCGAAGCAGCTGGCCCGCGACTGGGGCGCACGCTTCATCGATGCCGGCACCGGCGGCCACCTGAACGCCGAATCCGGCCTGGGCGACTGGCCCGAAGGCCGGAAACTCCTGAACGACCTCTCGAAAGACACGCACTGATGGCGACCAAGAAACCCAAGGGCCTGGGCCGCGGCCTCGAAGCGCTGCTCGGCCCGACGGCCGCACCCTCCGCCGATCCGCTCGGCAATGGCGGCGACCGCGCCACGGAAGAGGGCGGCGCCCCGCAGAACCCCAACACCCTGAAGCTCGACCAGATGGTGGCCGGCGTCTACCAGCCGCGCACCCGCATGGACGAGGGCGCGCTGTACGAGCTGGCCGAGAGCATCAAGGTGCAGGGCATCATGCAGCCGATCCTGGTGCGCCGGCTCGATGCCGAGTCGGCTGCGGCCAAGAACGCCGAGTACGAAATCATCGCGGGCGAGCGGCGCTTCCGTGCCGCCCGGCTCGCCGGCCTCGACACCGTGCCGGTGCTGGTGCGCGACGTGCCCAACGAGGCCGCGGCGGCCATGTCGCTCATCGAGAACATCCAGCGCGAAGACCTCAACCCGCTGGAAGAGGCCCAAGGCCTGCAACGCCTGGTGACCGAGTTTGGGCTCACTCACGAAATGGCGGCCCAGGCTGTGGGCCGTTCGCGCAGTGCCGCCAGCAACCTGCTGCGCCTGCTGAACCTGGCCGAGCCCGCCCAACTGATGCTGATGGCCGGCGACATCGACATGGGCCATGCGCGCGCGCTGCTGTCGCTCGACCGCGGCACGCAGATCACCGCCGCCAACCAGATCGCCGCCAAGAAGATGTCGGTGCGCGAGGCCGAGGCGCTGGTGAAGAAGCTCGCGGCCGAGTTCACGCTCACGCCCTCGCGGCGCGGCAATGCCGGCGAGAAGTCGCGCGACCTGCAGCGCGTGGAAGAAGAGCTGGCCGACCTGCTCACGGCCGAGGTCGAGGTGCGCATCAAGAAGCGCACGAAGCGCGGCGAAAGCGGGGAGCTGGCGATTCACTTCGGCTCCATCGAAGCACTCAACGGGCTCATCGAGCGCATCCGCCGAACGGCCTAGTTCGGCTTGCGTTGCGAAGACGGACCCCAGCGTTCGTTTGATTGATTCCTGCAATCCTTTGCGCGTATCCTCGATCGCGGTTTTTCTTTCAGCCCTGCAAGACCACCACCATCGAAACGAGGGAGTCCACCATGCCGTTCTTCGCCACCAAGTTCCCACTCGCCGCAGTCGCCGTCGGCGCGCTGCTGCTCACGGGCTGCGCCACCACCGACATGCAGATGGGCAGCCAGTCGGCCAAGACCATGGCCACGGGCAGCGCCGCCGGCGGTGCCACCTCGGGCGAGAGCAGCCAGCTCGAGCGCTGCGAATCGCCGCTCGGGACCGTGTCGCTGGTCGAGAACGTCAACGCCGGCTGGTACACCATCCTCACGGGCGAGTACCGCCTGCCGCCTACTGCAAATCTGTTGCGTTTGCTGGTGCAGCAGTCGAACTGCTTCATCGTGGTCGAGCGCGGCGCGGCCGGCATGAACGCCATGACGCGTGAACGTGCACTGCAGCAGTCGGGCGAGATGCGCGGCGGCAGCAACTTCGGCCGCGGCCAGATGGTGGCGTCCGACTACGGCCTGTCGCCCGAGATCGTGTTCAGCAACAGCGATGCCGGCGGCATCGGCGGCGCGCTCGGCGGCCTCGTGGGTGGCGGCCGTGGCCGTGCCATCGCAGCCGTCGGCGGCAGCCTGCAGACCAAGGAAGCCAGCGCGCTGCTGACGCTCATCGACAACCGCTCGGGCGTGCAGGTCGCGGCAGCCGAGGGCAGCGCCTCCAAGACCGACTTCGGCGCCTTCGGCGGCCTGGCCGGCCGCAGCGGCGCCGGTGGCCTCGGCGGCTACACCAACACGGCACAGGGCAAGGTGATTGCCGCGGCCTTCATGGACGCGTTCAACCAGATGGTCCGTTCGCTGCGCAACTACAAGGCGCAGACGGTGCGCGGCCAGGGCCTGGGCGGTGGTGGCCGCTTGGGTGTCGATGGGGGCGCTGCGCCTTCGCAGACCTATGTGCCGCCGGAGCCGGCACCGGCACGTCGCCGCAGGTAAGAACAAAACGCGGGCCTTCGGGCCACGAAAAAGCCCGGCGCTCTTGCGAGCCGCCGGGCTTTTTCATTGATGCGTGATCGCGAGGGATCAGAGGCTGAAGATCTTGCCCGGGTTCATGATGTTCTTCGGATCGAGCGCACGCTTGATCGTGCGCATCATGTCGATCGCGCCCACGCCGGCTTCGGTCACCAGGAAGTCCATCTTGTGCAGCCCCACGCCGTGCTCGCCCGTGCAGGTGCCTTCGAGCGCCAGCGCGCGGCTCACCAGCGCGTGGTTCAGCTCTTCGGCCTTCACGCGCTCTTCGGGGATGTTCGGGTCGAGCAGGTAGCCGAAGTGGAAGTTGCCGTCGCCCACGTGGCCGACGAGGAAGTAGGGGATGCCGCTGGCATCGGCTTCGGCCACCGAGTCGAGCAGGCAGTCGGCCAGGCGCGAGATCGGCACGCAGGTGTCGGTCGAGATCACGCGGCAGCCCGGGCGCGACTGCACGGCCGCGAAGTAGCTGTTGTGCCGCGCGGTCCACAGGCGCGTGCGTTCTTCCGGCGTGCTGGCCCATTCGAAGGCGTTGCCGCCGTGGCCGCTCGCGAGTTCCTGCACCGTTTCGGCCTGTTCCTTCACGCCCGCGGGCGAGCCGTGGAATTCCATCAGCAGCATCGGCTCTTCGCGCAGGTTGAGCTTGGCGTAGGCGTTCACCATGCGCACCGTGTTCACGTCGATGAGCTCCACGCGCGCGATCGGCACGCCCAGCTGGATCGTCTCGATGGTGGTGCGCACCGCGGCCTCGATGCTCGGGAACGAGCAGATCGCGGCCGACACCGCCTCGGGCAGCGGGTAGATGCGCAGCGTGACCTCGGTCACCACGCCCAGCGTGCCCTCGCTGCCCACCATGAGGCGCGTGAGGTCGTAGCCGGCCGACGACTTCTTGGCGCGCGTGCCGGTGCGGATGATGTCGCCGCTGGCCGTGACCACTTCGAGCGCCAGCACGTTCTCGCGCATCGTGCCGTAGCGCACCGCGTTCGTGCCGCTGGCGCGCGTGGCCGTCATGCCGCCGATGGAGGCGTCGGCGCCCGGGTCGATGGGGAAGAACAGGCCCGTGCTCTTGATCTCTTCGTTGAGCTGCTTGCGCGTGACGCCCGGCTGCACCGTCACCGTGAGGTCGTCGGCGTTGATCGACAACACCTGGTTCATGCGCGACACGTCGATGCTGATGCCGCCTTGCACCGCGAGCAGGTGGCCTTCGAGCGAAGAGCCGACGCCGAAGGGGATGACCGGCACGCTGTGTTCGCTGGCGAGCTTCACGGCATCGGCAACATCTTGCGTGCTTTCGGCGAACACCACGGCCGCGGGCGGCGGTGCATCGAACGACGACTCGTCGCGCCCGTGCTGCGTGCGCACCGCCATCGCCGTGGAACAGTTGTCGCCGAAGCGCGCCTTCAGCCCGTCGATCAGGGCCGCGGGAACGTCGCGCAGATGAAGCGCCGGCATCAGGTGCGAGGTGGAAGTCGGGGCGTTCATCGGGCGTCTCCTGGAGGGGCTGAGGGGGATCGGTCATTTTACGGAGCGCGCACCATAATGCGCTTCGGTAAAAGACATGAACCCCACGACCCTTGCAGCCCTCGCGGCCTTTCCCTCGCAGCTCGAAGCCCACTACGCGGCCATTCCCAAAGCCTTCCGGCACTGGGCGCCGCCTTCGTGGGAGGGCGTGCCCAGCGAGGCCTTCACCGCCATCGAGCAGCTGTGCCATGTGCGCGACATCGAGATCGAGGGCTACCACGTGCGCTTTCGCCGCACGCTGGCCGAAACCCATCCGACGCTCGCATCGATCGACAGCGAGCCGCTGGCCATCGAGCGCCATTACGGCGCGGCCGACCCTGCAGCGGTGCTCGCCGAGTTCCGCCAGGCGCGCGTGCAGACGATGGAAATCATCTCGCAGCTGAGCGACGCGCAGCTCGCGCGCACGGCCGTGTTCGAGGGCTACGGCCCGCTCACGATGCGCAGCCTCATCCACTACCTGTGCAGCCACGACCATCAGCATCTGGCCGGACTGCAATGGCTGGCCGGCAAGATCGACGCCGCCGGCCTTTCGACCTGAACCGAGGAGCGCCCATGGGCAACCGACTTTCCCAGATCGCCACCCGCACCGGCGACGACGGCACTACCGGCCTGGGCGACAACACCCGCGTGCCCAAGGACCACCTGCGCGTGCACGCGATGGGCGACGTGGACGAACTCAACTCGCACATCGGCGTGCTGCTGTGCGAACCGCTGCCAGAGCCCGTGCGCGAGTTGCTGGTCGACGTGCAGCACCAGCTCTTCAACCTCGGCGGCGAACTCTCGATGCCCGGTTTCACGCTGCTCAAGCCCGAGGCGCTGCTGCAGATCGACAACGCGCTGGCCGACCACAACGCCGCCTTGCCGCGCCTGGCCGAATTCATCCTGCCCGCCGGCACGCGCGCCGCCTCGCTCGCGCACGTGTGCCGCACCGTGGCGCGGCGTGCCGAGCGCGCGGTGGTGTCGCTGGGCGCCACCACCGAACTCAACGACGCGCCGCGCCAGTACCTCAACCGGCTCAGCGACCTGCTCTTCGTGCTCGCACGCGTGCTCAACCGCATGAACGGCGGCGACGACGTGTACTGGAAGAGCGAACGCATGGCCCGCGCGGCCGCCGCCGAATCCGAAGACCACTCCCAGGGGACGACGCCATGAAGAAGCTTCACATCACCACCGCATCGCTCGCCGCCATCGCCGCCGCGCTCTGGCTGCCCGTCACCGCGCAGGCGCAAAGCGCCGACAACCCGCCCCAGGCCGAACGCGCCCACACGATCAAGTCGCCCTCGCGCAGCGGCAAGGTGGTGGGCAGCGTGCAACGCGGCACCAACGCCGCAGGCCGCGGCGTCAACCGCGCCGATGCGGCCACGCGGCGCGGCGTGAGCAACGTGTCGGAAAAAGCCAGCCGGCCCGTGCGCAACGTGGGCGAGTCCTTCGGACGCAAGCTGGCACCGGGCTCGAGTGGGCGCGCGGCGCCACCGCCTGTGGGGCCGCAGGGCAACGCGCCCTGAGTCTTTGCTGCTGCCCTGTTGTCCAGGGCGACGCTCACGCCGACGCGGTACCTTGCTCCGCGAATGTCCCCCGGCCTGCGGCCTCCTCCTTGATTTCGCTGCGCAAGGCACCGCATCGACGTGAGCGATTTCAGAGCGGTTGTTGATCGGCCGTGAACCGACAGCGTGCCCCGTGCGCAGGACACTGGGTGCTTCCCGCAGCGAAATCAAGGAGGAGGCCGAAGGCCGGGGGACATTCGCGGAGGGAAGTACCCGGTGGCCTGTGCACGCGCCCCGAATCCCATCTCACAGAAGCCCACAGACATGGCAAGAAACATAGAGATCAAGGCCCGCATCGACAGCGTCGACCGCATCGCAGAAATCGTCGCAACGCTCGCCGACCAGGGCCCCATCGAGATCGCCCAGGACGACACCTTCTTCCGCTGCGAGCACAGCGCCGACCGCCTCAAGCTGCGCACCTTCGCGCCCGACCGCGCCGAGCTCATCTTCTACCGCCGCGCCGACAGCACCGGCCCGAAGGAATCGTTCTACCTGATCACGCCCGTCACCACGCCCGACGCGCTGCGCGAATCGCTCACGCTCGCCTGGGGCCAGGCCGGCCGCGTGCGCAAGCAGCGCCGCCTGTTTCTCGTGGGCCGCACGCGCGTGCACCTCGACCGCGTCGAAGGGCTCGGTGAATTCCTCGAACTCGAGGTGGTACTGCAAGAGGGCGAGCCCGTTGACGCCGGCGTGGCCGAAGCCCATGCGCTCATGGCCCGGCTCGGCGTCGCTGAAGACCAACTGGTGCAGGGCGCCTACGTCGACCTGTTGCGCGCGCAGGCTGCCTGAGCCATCGGGCAGCCGGCGGGCACGCGTGCCAGCAGGTCTTGCCGCAGCGCGTTCAGCTCGGCGATCTTCTGGTCGATGACCGCGACCTTGTCGGCCAGCAGCGCCGCAATGGCATCGTCGGGCGCCACCGACTCCCACACCGCGGGCAGGTTGTCGCCGATCTCGTGGAGGCTGAAGCCGAGCTTCTGCGCGGTGCGGATGTAGCCCACCATCTGCACGGTTTCCTTCGCATAGACCCGGTAGCCGTTGCTGCCGCGTTGCGCACGGATCAGGCCGCGCTCTTCGTAGAAACGCAGCGTGTCGCGGCTCAAGCCTGTCGCCGAAGCCAGCTGGCCGATCTGCATGGTCGTTGTTCCTTCGCCGAAGAATGTGCTTGACCCTGGAGCGTACCCGAGGCTTTAGCTTCCGGGGCTTCTTCACTCCTGCAGGGCTCTTCTTCATGATCGCGCTTCCCACCTACCAACGCATCGTCCGCGCCAGCGCCTGGTACGACCTCGTCGTGACCATCGGCTTCGCCACGCCGTGGACCTTCGCCGCCGTGCACACCCTGCTGCTGTGGACCATCCAGACGCTGCAGCTGCCGGGCAGCTTTCCGGCCTTCGACCCCGTGCACATGCTGATGGCCAACCTGCTCGGTTCGGTGGTCACCATCTGGGCTGTGCTGCGCATCCGCGATCCGCGCCTGCGCTATGGCCGCTACGACGCCGTGGCGCGTTTCCTGTTCGCGACCTGGCAGGTCTACGCTGTGACGCAGGGCGCCAGCCTGATCATCCTCGGCTTCACCGCGATGGAGCTGCTGTTCGGCGTGCTCGAGAGCCTGCCGGTGCGCAGTGCCACAGCAGGCGCACCGATGCGCTCCAACAGCGCAACAAACCTCAGCGCCAGCCCGCAGCCTTGAGCTGCTCGGCCAATTGCTCCGCCACCTTGGCGTAGCCCTTCGCGTTCGCATGGATGCGGTCCGAGCGCAGGGCCGCATCCGACAGCACGCCCGAATACACACCGGCGACCAGCAACGCCTGTCCCGACTTCGCGACCTCTTCGTAGAACGGCGCGTCGCTGAGCGAGCCGACCACCGCGCGCATCGCATCGGGCGCCGGCGTGGCCAGCACCGCCACATGCGGCGTGTGCGCGCGCGCCTGCTCGATCAGTGCGGCAAGGTTCTCGCGCGTGCTGGCGGGCGACACGCCGCGCAGCATGTCGTTGCCGCCGATGCCGATCAGGATCGCGTCGTAGCTGCCGGCGGACAGCAGCGCGGGCAGGCGCTCCAGTGCACCTGCCGAGGTGTCGCCGTTGACCCCCGCGTTCTCGACCTGCCAGCCCGTGAGCTCGCTCAGCTTCGCGGGCCATGCCGTCTCGGGCGATGCGCCGTAGCCGAAGGTCAGGCTGTCGCCCAGCGCCAGCACGCGGGCATCGGGCTTCAACGCGTTGGCTGAGGCCTTTCGTTTGCCGCACGCGGAGAGCAGCAGGGCGGAGGCCGGCACGCCGGCGAGCATCTGGAGGAGGTGGCGTCGCTTCATGTGGCGCGCAGCTTAAACGAGGCCGCGCGGCCGTTGGCGCTTGCCCCTTCGCTTGCTCGGAAAGCGCATAAGCCTCTCCGTTTTCGTTCCTTCCCGGCACGGGGACAGCGGCGAAGAATCGCGGCCCTGCACATCCTTTCACTGCCACCGAGGTCCGACGCCATGCTGCCGCCGCTGTACACCCGCCATCGTTTCCTGCGCCATGCGGTCGCACTGTCCGCCGCCTTGCTCACCGCGCCGCTCGCGGCCTGGGCCGCGCCCGCCAGCGGCGAGCCCGTGTGGTTCGGCGTGAGCGGTCCGCTCACCGGACAGAACGCGCAGTACGGCGCGCAGTGGAAGGCCGGCTTCGACCTCGCGCTGGAGCACATCAATGCGCAGGGCGGCATCCACGGCCGGCCGCTGGCCTACAACTTCGAGGACAGCCAGAGCGACCCGCGCCAGTCCGTCGCCATTGCGCAAAAACTCGTGAACGACAAGCGCGTGCTCATCGAACTGGGCGACTTCTCCAGCCCCGCCTCGATGGCCGCCTCGCCCATCTACCAGCGCGCGGGCCTCGTGCAGCTGGGCTTCACCAACTCGCACCCCGACTTCACCAAGGGCGGCGACTACATCTGGAGCCCCTCGATCAGCCAGGCCGACGCGCAGCCGCTGCTGGCCGACCTCGCCGTGAAGACGCTGGGCTTCAAGCGCATCGCCGTGCTGTTCCTGAACACCGACTGGGGCCGCACCAGCAAGGACGTGCTCGTGAAGGCCGCGCAGGAGCGCGGCGCGCAGCTCGCCATTGCCGAGGGCTACCAGCCCGACGAGAAGGACTTCCGCTCGACCCTGGTGCGCGTGCGCGACGCCAACCCCGACGGCGTGGTGCTCATCTCGTACTACCCCGACGGCGCGCTCATCGCGGGCCAGGTGCGCAGCGTGGGCCTGAAGCAGCCGATCGCGGCCGTGGGCTCGGTGTACTCGCCCAAGTTCATCGAGCTCGGCGGCGCGGCCGTGAACGGCATCCACACCAACACCGCCTTCTTCCCCGAGGAGCCGCGCACCGAGGTGCAGGCCTTCGTGAAGAGCTTCCGCGCCAAGTACAGCAAGGAGCCCGACGCCTTCAATGCCTATGCCTACGACGCCGTGGTGTACGCCGCCGCCGCGCTGCGCGAGGCGGGCCCCAAGGCCGACCGCAAGGCCGTGCGCGATGCGTTCTACAAGATCAAGGACGTGCCCAGCGTCATCTTCGGCAAGGCCACCTTCGACGCGCAGACGCGCCGCGTGATCGGCGTGAAGAGCGTCAACCTGGTGGTGAAGGACGGCAAGTGGGCGCAGATCGACGAGAAGGCGGCGGCGCTGGCATCGGCCAAGTAGATGAGCGTCACCTCCTTCTTCGACCACACGGTCAACGGCCTGATCATCGGCAACATCTATGCGTTGCTGGCGGTCGGGCTCGCGCTGATCTTCGGCGTCTCGCACCTCATCAACTTCGCGCACGGCTCGGTGTACACCGTGGGTGCGTACATCGGCTGGGCCAGCATCACCTACCTGCACACGCCGCTGCCGGTCACCATCGCGCTGGTGGTGATCGGCTCGGGCGCACTCGGCATGCTCATCGAGCGCGTGGGGCTGCGGCCACTGCAGGGCGCCGCGCGCATCGCGCCGCTGCTGGCCACCATCGGCATCAGCTTCGTGCTCGACATCCTCGTGCAGCTGGTGTTCAGCCCCGACCCGCGCGCGCTGCCCACGCAGCTGCCCGACTGGCGCCTGCAGATCGGTACCGGCACCATCGGCGCACTCGATCTGCTGATCGCAGGCATCGGCATCACCAGCGCGGCCGTGCTGTTCGGCTTCCTACGTTTCACGAAGCTGGGCTGGGCCGTGCGCGCCACCGCGCAGGACCGCGACGCCGCGCAGCAGATGGGCGTGGATGTGAACCGCGTGAATCAGACCGTGTTCGCCATCGCCGCCGCACTGGGCGGGCTCTCGGGCCTGCTGGTGGGTATGTACTACAACAACATCAGCCCGGCGATGAGCTTCCAGGCCACGCTCAAGGGCGTGGTGGCGACGGTGGTCGGTGGCGTGGGCAATGTGCCGGGCGCCATCGTCGGCAGCCTGCTGCTGGGGCTCATCGAAAGCTATGGCGTGGCGATCCTCGGCACGCCGTACCGCAACCTGTTTGCGTTTGCGCTGCTGCTGGTCATCCTGGTGTGGAAGCCCAATGGCTTGTTCGGCCGCAAGCGTGTGCTGCCGCCCGAGCCGCTCACCGGCACCTTCATCGCACCGAGCAAGCCGTGGCGCGTGCCGCCGCGCCTGTTGCTCGCGCTGTTCGCCGCGGCCGTGCTGCTGCCGCTGTTCGATCCGTCGCCCTATGTGCTGCAGACGCTCACCAACGCGTGGCTCTACGGTGCGCTCGCATTGAGTCTCACGCTGGTGGCCGGCACCATCGGCCAGATCTCGCTGGGCCACGCGGGGCTGCTGGCCATCGGTGCGTATGCCTCGTCGCTGCTGGTGCTCGACCTGCACCTGCCCGTGGGCACGGGCATCGTGGCCGCGGGCGTGCTCACCTCGCTGATCGGCACGGCGCTGATCTTCCCGGCCTTCCGGCTGCGCGGGCACTACGTGTCGATCGCCACGCTGGGCATCGGCGAGATCGTGGCGCTCACCATCCTCAACTGGGAAAGCCTCACGCGCGGGCCCATCGGCGTGTCGGGCATTCCGCCGCTGTCGCTGTTCGGGCGCGATGCGTCGTCGAACGAGGCGATCTACTGGGCCTCGTTCGGCGCACTGGTGCTGCTGGCTTTACTGCAGTGGCGCCTGCTGCGTTCGCACCTGGGCCGCACCTTCCGCGCGGTGCGCGAAGACGAGGTGGCCGCGCGCGCCTACGGCGTGAGCCCCGACCGCTACAAGGCACTGGCCTTCGGCTTCGGCGGCTTCGCGGCCGGCGTGAGCGGCGCCTTCACCGCGCACATGTACTCGTACATCAACCACGAGACCTTCGGCTCGCAGATCTCGATCCTCGCGCTCACGATGGTGATCCTCGGCGGGCTCGGGAACATCAGCGGCGCACTGCTCGGTGCGGTCGCGCTCGTGAGCCTGCCCGAGCTGTTCCGCGTGACGGCCGAGTACCGCATGCTGATCTACGGCGTGGCACTGCTTCTGTTGATTCGCTTCCGTCCCCAAGGCCTGCTCGGCACCGTCTGAAAGAACCCCATCTCATGAGCCACCTCAACGACTACCTCGCCGAGAAACGCGCCGCCGTGCTGGTCCGCAACGCCGCGGTCGCGGCCGGCACTGCACAGCCCTCGCAGCTCAAGGCCAGCGTGCGTGCCGAAGGCCGCAGCGGCGTGCGCCGGCTGCGCATCCGCGAGCACCAGGTCATCAGCGACAGCCCGCCCGATTTCGCGGGCTACAACCTCGGCCCGAGTTCGCCCGAGCTGCAGCTGGGCGTGCTCGGCACCTGCGTGACGCACATCTTCCTGATCCAGGCGGCCGAACGCCAGGTGCCGCTCGAAAGCCTCGAGGTCGAGGTGACCGGTGTCATCGACCCGCGCGGCGGCAAGCCGGGCCACGAGCAGACGCCGATCTGGCCGCACGAGATCGGCTACACCGTGCACATCGATTCGCCCGCGAGCCGCGATGAGATCGACGCGCTGTTCGAAGCGGTGGAGCGCAACTGCCCCATCCTCAATCTGCTGCGCAACCCGCAGGCCATTCGCGCCGAGGTGAAGCTCGTGAACTCGAAGGCGAAGGTCGCCGATGCCGTCACTGCTTGAGGTCCGCGGCCTCGTGCGCCGCTTCGGCGGGCTCACGGCCGTCAACGCCGTCGACCTGCAGGTGGGCGAGGGCGAACTGCTGAGCGTGATCGGCCCGAACGGCGCGGGCAAGACCACGCTGTTCAACCTCGTCACCGGCCTCGACAAGCCCGATGCCGGGCAGGTGCGCTTCGACGGCCAAGACATCACCGGCCTGCCCGCGCAAGAGCTCGCACAGCGCGGCCTGGCGCGCACCTTCCAGCACGGGCGCGTGTTCGCGAACCTCTCGGTGCTCGACAACGTGCTGGTCGGCGCACACACGCGGCTGCGCGCCGTGAAACCACGTGTCGGCGGTGTGCCGGGCCTCGGGGCGCTGGCCGAGCTGGCGCTTGCGCTGGTGCAGCCAAGCGCCGTGCGACGCGAGGAAGAGGCGCTGCGCGACGAGGCGCGCGAGATCATCGCGCTCTTCGGCGAACGGCTCACGCCGCGCACCGACCATCCGGCCTACAGCCTCTCGTACGCCAACCGCCGCCGCGTGGAGATCGCGCGCGCGCTCGCGCTGCGGCCGCGCCTGCTGCTGCTCGACGAGCCCACGGCCGGCATGAACGAGAGCGAGACGGCCGAGATGCTGGAGATCATTCGCGGCCTCAAGGCGCGCGGCCAGACCATCCTGCTGATCGAGCACAAGCTCGACCTCGTGATGCAGCTGTCCGACCGCGTGGCCGTGCTCGACGACGGCCGCAAGATCGCCGAAGGCCTGCCCGACGACGTGCGCAACGACCCCGCGGTGATCGAGGCCTACCTCGGCCATCGCCAGGTCGGCGAAGCGCAGGAAGAAGCGGTGCCCGCATGATCGCCACCGTCGCGCGCACCGGCCTGTCACCTTCGTCCCTCTGGGGAGAGGGAAGAAACGACGATCTGCCTGAACGCGCCGTCACGCAGGCGCCAGCGAGTGCTGTTGCGCCCCTGCTGCAGCTCAAGAAAGTCAACAGCTTCTACGGCCCCGTGCAGGCCCACTTCGATCTCGACATCGAAGTGCGCAAGGGCCAGATCGTCAGCCTGCTCGGCGGCAACGCCAGCGGCAAGTCGACCACGATGAAGATCGTGCTCGGGCTGCTCAAGCCGCGCTCGGGCGAGGTCCGCTTCAACGGCGAATCGATGCTCGGCCTGAGCACGCCGCAGATCATCCGCAAGGGCATCGGCTCGGTGCCCGAGGCACGTCGCCTGTTCCCCGCGATGACCGTGCGCGAGAACCTGCTCATGGGCGCCTATGCGCGCCGCGACCGCGCGGGCGTGGCCGACGACCTGGAACGCATGCTCGAGCTGTTCCCGCGCGTGGCGCAGCGCCTGGGCTTCCTGGCGGGCACGCTTTCGGGCGGCGAGCAGCAGATGGTGGCCATGGCGCGTGCGCTCATGGGCCGGCCGCAGCTGCTGTGCATGGACGAACCCACCATGGGCCTGTCGCCGCTGTATGTCGACAAGGTGCTCGAGCTCATCACGCGCATCAACGCGCAGGGCGTCTCGGTCTTCATGGTCGAGCAGAACGCCAGCCTCGCGCTGCAGATCGCGCACCACGGCTACGTGCTGCAGACGGGCCGCATCGTGCTCTCGGGCCCGGCGCGCGCGCTGCTGGCCGACGCGCGCATCCGCGATGCCTACCTGGGCGGCGAGGGCGCCGCCCGCACCGCCTCCTGACGACGACCCCTTAGCTGCGAGGAAGACCTTCACCATGCCCCTGACCCTCGACCACGTCGTGATCGCCGTGCACGACCTCGAACGCGCCATCGCCGACTACGCCGCGCTCGGCTTCCATGTGCTGCGCGGCGGCGACCATCCGGGCCGCAGCACGCACAACGCGCTCGTCGTGTTCAGCGACGGCAGCTACTTCGAACTCATCGCGTGGCGCGAACCGGCGCCCGCCGAGCGCTGGTGGCAGCTGCTGCAGCGGCACGGCGAAGGCATCGTCGATTTCGCCCTGCTGCCGCGCGACACCGCCGTCACCGTGGCCGACGCGAAAGCGCGCGGCCTCGTGCTCGAAGGCCCGCTCGACGGCGGGCGCGTGCGCCCCGACGGCGAACACCTGCGCTGGCAGACCGCGCGCGCCCCGTCGGCCGACCTGCCGTTCCTGTGCGGCGACCTCACGCGGCGCGCCCTGCGCGTGCCCGAGGGCGCCGCGCGCGTGCACCCCAACGGCGTGCTCGGCGTGGCCAGCCTGGCCATTGCCGTGCGCGACCTCGACGCCACGCTGGCGCGCTACCGCGCCTTGCTGGGCACGGTCTCCGACGACACGAGCACGCACATCGGCGAGCCTGTGGCCGTGCCGGCCAGCCAGGTGCGCGTGGCGGTGATCGCCCTGGGCAGCAGTGTGCTGGTGCTGTCGTCGCCGCGCGATCGCGCTCCGGCGGCGGAGCTGGGCGGCGACGCGCTCGCGCAGCGCCTCGCCGTGCGCGGCGAGGGCCCCTACGCGCTGGTGCTGCACACCGACCGGCCGCAATCGACCGGCACCTTCGACCTCGCACGCGCGCACGGCGCGTGGATCGAACTCGACCTGCCGCCGGTCGACGCGCTGGAGGCGCAGGGCCGCGTGCGTGCCGACGCGGCGAACAGCACGGTGGGCGGGTAGGGCGCAGCCCTAGCGGCCGCCCAGGTGCGCCTTGCGCAGCGCGGCGCGCATCTTCTTCTGCAGCGCCGGCCCGCCCTTTTCCAGCGCGGCCGCGGGCGCGCCGCTCTCGGCCGTCACCGGCCGGTGCTTGCGCCCCCAGATGCCGAGCTGCGTGATCACCGGCAGCAGGTCGATGCCCACGGGCGTGAGGCTGTAGAGCGCCTTCTGCTTGTGCGTGGGGTCGTCGGTCTTGCTGAGCACGCCGTGCGCGACCAGCGTGTTCAGCCGCTCCGTGAGGATGTTCGAGGAGATGCCTTCCTCGGACTGCAGGAACTCGCGGAAGTGCCGCTTTCCGGCAAACATCAGGTCGCGAACGATCAGCAGGCTCCAGCGGTCGCCGACGACTTCGAGCGCGAGGTTGATCGGGCACAGGGACTTCTGCTGGATGGCCATCGGGATTCCGCCGGTTCGAGAAACTGCTTGCATTTTCGCATCAGTTTGAGAATACTGAAACTGCTTGCATTTCGAGATCGGTTTTCGCAAGCGACTCTCAGGAGACTCCGATGCGAAAGCTCGTCGTGCAAATGCAGATGTCGGTCGACGGGTTCGTGTCGCCGGCCAACGGCGACATCGACTGGCAGCTGTGGGGCTGGGGCGACCGGTGGCGCTGGGATGCGGCGCTCAGGCGCGACTTCAACGCCGTGTTCGCGGGCGTCGACACGATCCTGCTGAGCCGCAAGATCATCGAGGAGGGCTACCTCGACCACTGGGGCCGCGCGGCGACGCGCTTTCCGGCGAACCCCGACTACGCCTTTGCCCAGCGGATCGTCGAGGCGCGCAAGGTCGTGCTCACGAACAAGCTGCAGGCCTCGCGCTGGGAACGCACCGACATCGCGCGCGGTGCCATGGCCGACGAAGTGAATGCGCTCAAGCGCCAGCCGGGCCAGGACATCCTCACCATCGGCGGTGTCGGTTTCGCGTCGTCGCTCACGTCGGCGGGGCTGGTCGACGAGTTCCAGTTCTTCGTGAACCCCACGGCCGTCGGCGCGGGCCGCTCGGTGTTCGACGACACGCGCCATGGCCACGCGCTGCGCCTGCTCGGATCGACGGCCTATGACTGCGGCATGGTGGTGAACCGCTACGCGCCCGCGTGAAGTCCGTCACGCGCGTGCAGGACAACACGCCGCGGAGATACCTGCGCTTACCGGATTTCATCTGACGGTGACCTGACGCACCCGAAGCAGACACACGCGCTGCACAGAATGGAGGCGTCATCACAGACACACCAAAGGAGTTCCAGATGATCTTCCGTACCAAGCGCCTGACCACTGCCGCCGTTGCGGCGCTCGCAATGTCCCTGGCGGCAGGCAGCGCGCTGGCGCAAGATCGCCGGGGCGACGACCACCGCCCGGGCGGCGGCCGCTACGAGCAGCGCGATGACCACCGTCCTGGCGGCGGTCGTTATGACCAGCGCGACGACCATCGCGGGCATCGCGGCCCTCACGCCGGCTACCGCGGCGACCAGGACTTCCGCGACGGCCGCCAGTTCGACCGCCGGGGCTTCCCGCAGCCGCACAGCGAGTGGCGCCGTGGCGGCCGCGTGCCGACCGAATACCGGGGCCGCAACTACGTGGTGAACGACTGGCGCGCCTACCGCCTGCAGCAGCCGCCGCGCGGCTACCAGTGGGTGGGCGTGGGTGGCGACTACGTGCTCGCAGCCATTGCCACCGGCCTCATCGCGCAGATCATCGCGGGTCAGTAAGCCTTCGCACTGCGCTCGCACCGCGCACATGCAAAAACCGCCACAGGAGACTGTGGCGGTTTTTCTTTGGGGAACTGGGGGAGGGGCTTGTCAGGCCACCGCGGTGGCGGCCGATTGGGCGCACACGTTGCGCCCGGTGATGGTGAGGCGCAAACCGCCGCCATGCCATTCGAGCCAGTTGAGATCGACGTAGGCGTCGATGTCGCGATCGTCGATGCGATCGGCCTGGCGGCTTTGCAGCAGCTCGACCGTGGCGGGCAGGGCACGTTTCAGGCGTTCGCGCTTCTCCGCTGCATCGGCCGCCTTTTGGGCGGCCCGGGTGGCCTGTAGTTGCTGCTGCTGCTGCGAAGTCGATGCCATTGCTGATCCGTTCCGGAAGCCAAGGAATTAACCCGAATGTACGCCGCTTGTGTGAAGCTGCGCGCATTCTTTTCAACCCTGGAGCCGGAAGTGTCGATTTCGTTGCGCTTGAGCTAAATCTCGTAGTGAGACACCTTGACCTCGTCGCCCAAGGCCTTCTCGACAATGGCGCGCGTCAATGTCGGCGCGAACGACTCGATGAACGCGTAGACATATTTGCGCAGGTAGGTGCCGCGCCGCACCGCCAGCTTGGTGAGGTTGATGCCGAACAGCCGCCCCGCATCGAGCGCGCGCAGCTGCGTGTCGCGCTCGGCCTCGTAGGCCACGCCGGCGACGATGCCCACGCCCAGGCCCAGCTGCACGTAGGTCTTGATGACGTCGGCGTCCATCGCGGCCAGCACGATGTTGGGCTGCAGGCCGCGCTGCTCGAAGGCCTCGTCGATGCGCGAGCGGCCCGTGAAGCCGGTGTCGTAGGTGATCAGCGGATGCTGCGTGAGCGCCTCGAGCGTGAGCGGCGCGTCGAGCAGCGGATGGCCGGGCGGCACGATCACCGAGTGCGTCCAGCGGTAGCAGGGCAGGGCGACCAGCTGCGGGTAGTCGCCCAGCGCCTCGGTGGCGATGCCCACGTCGGCCTCGCCGTCGAGCAGCATCTGCGCGATCTGCTTGGGCGAGCCCTGGTGCAGGTGCAGTTTCACGTTCGGGAACTGCGCGCGAAATTCCTGCACCGCCACCGGCATCGCATAGCGCGCCTGCGAGTGCGTGGCCGCCACCGAGAGCAGGCCGCTTTGCTGCGCCACGAACTCCTGGCCCGCGTGCTTGAGGTTGCTGCTTTCCATCAGCATGCGTTCGATGATCGGCAGCACGTGCCCGCCGGGCTCGGTGAGGCCCGTGAGCCGCTTGCCGGCGCGCACGAAGAGCTCGATGCCGAGTTCTTCCTCGAGTTCGCGGATCTGCCGGCTCACGCCGGGCTGCGAGGTGTGAAGGGTGTGGGCGACCTCGGTCAGGTTGAAGCCGCAACGAACGGCCTCGCGTACCGAGCGCAGTTGTTGAAAGTTCATCGGGCGCGCAGGAGGTGAAAAGAGGTCCGGACCCCGGGTCGGGGCCGACCGGCGATTCTCGGCAGAAGGGCTTATGCAGGGAACGATGCGTTTGTTGGTTCCACATGAGCAAAACATCTATGAAGCCCTTCTGCGTGGGGAGATTGATATTTCGCACGACTGTGCTAAAGTTTGCCGCATGGACGCCAAGACCCAGAAAAGCGAACTCACCCGCGCCGCCATCGTCGGCGCGGCGATGCACCTCGCGCTGGCCGAGGGGCTGGAAGCCATTTCGCTGCAGGCCGTGGCAAGCCGCCTGGGGCTGTCCAAGAGCGGTGTGTTCTCGCGCGTGGGGTCGCGCGAGGCGCTGCAGAAGGCCGTCATCGAGGAATACGGCCGCGGCTTCCTGGCCGAGGTGTTCGTGCCCGCCATGCAGAAGCCCAAGGGCCTGCCCCGCCTGAACGACATCGTCGCGCGCTGGATCGCCCGCACGCGCGACGTCGAAGCGCAGAACGGTTGCCTCTACGTGGCCGGCGCCTTCGAATTCGACGACCGCGAAGGCGAACTGCGCGACCTGCTCTTCGACGAGATCACGCGCTGGCGTGCCGCGTTGCGCCGCACGGTGCTGCAGGCGGTCGAGACCGGCGAGCTCCAGGCCGACACCGACCCGGCCCAGCTCGTGAGCGAGATCAACGGGATCATGATGAACCAGCTGCACGACGCGCGCTTCCTGCGCGACGGGCATGCGGCCGAGCGCGCGGGCCAGACTTGGCAGCGCCTTCTTTCCAGCTACCGCGCCTGAGGCGCACCCGCAGACGACGGCCACCGCCTCTTCGTTTGCCTTAATTTCGCACCACCGTGCGATAAAAAAGGAGAAGCACCATGCTGATCATCGCCCTCTTTCTCGCCGCTTATGCGGTGCTCCTCGGTGTGCGCGGCGTGCAGGACACGCTGCGCAGCCTGCCGCGCAGCAACCAGGACTGGGTCTGGTACTGAGCCCCTGAACGAAAGCCTTCCTCATGACCACCACCACCCACACCACCGCCCCCGTGGGCTACTACAGCGCCAGCCCGCTGATGCGCGCGATGCGCTTCGGCCTCGGCGCCTCGCAACGCCTGTGGCCCGCGCTCGGCGTGCGCGCGGCCTACCGCGTGTTCGGCACGCCGCTGCCGCCCAAATGGCTGTACCGCGGCCAGCAGCCCGGTGCCGACTGGCGCCGCGAGGCCTGGTCGTTCGAAGACGCGAACCTCGGCATCTACCACCTGGCCGCGCAGGACTCGGGCGCCGAGTCGGCGCCGGTCGTGCTGCTGGTGCACGGCTGGGGTGGCCACGCGGGCCAGATGCTGCCGCTGGCGCAGGCCGTCGCCGCGCAAGGGTTGAGGCCCGTGCTGCTGGAGATGCCGGCCCACGGCCGCAGCGCAGGCACGGCCAGCAACCTGCCGCAGTTCGCGCGCGCCATCGACTACGTGGCGGCGCGGCTCGGCGCCGACGGGCACGTGCTGCGCGCGGCGGTCGCGCATTCGCTGGGGGCCAATGCGCTGGCCTATGCGGCGGGGCGCGGGCTGCCGGCGCAGCGGCTCGTGCTGCTGGCGCCGCCGGCTTCGCCGCGCGAGTACACGCGCTACTTCGCGCAGGTGTTCGGCCTCAGCGAGCGCACGCGCGCCGGCATGCAGCGCCTGATCGAGGCACGCGAAGGCATCCTGATGCAGCAGCTCGAGCCCGCCGCCGTGGGCCCGCGCATCGCGCAGCCGACGCTGATCGTGCATGACCGCGACGACCGCGTGAACCGCTTCGCCGACGCCGAGGCCTTTCGCGACGCGATCGCCGGCGCGCGGCTCTTTCCCACGCAGGGCTGGGGCCATCGCCGCATCCTCAAGGAGCAGGCCGTGCTCGCGCAGGTCACGCAGTTCCTGGCGTAGCGGCCGGTGGTCACGTGCGCGTGAAACGGCGCCCCTAAACTGGGTGCCACCCATGGCCTTCGCCATGGACGACACACGCACCGACCACACATGGGCAATCGTTCCTGGCTCTATCTCGAACACAGTCTTCCCGACACCGAAGAAGCATCGGCCGACGAAATCGCCGAAGCCAACAACAACTTCCCCGTGCTCTGGCAGCTCCTGCTGGCCGATGGCGCGGCCGGCGACGCCATCGACCACCAGCGCGTCTTCGGAGATGCGGGCACCGACAATCTGGTCAGCGACGCGCACGCAGCGCTCGCGCGCATCCGGCAGCTGCACGCCTTTGTCGCGCGGCACCCGATGCTGCACACGCTGCCGCAGATCGCACTGCAGTTCGAGGCGCTGGCGCTGCACCTGGCCGAACTGATCGACAACACGCCGGAGGGCAGCGCGCCGCGTTTTTCCGCCAACCTCGACGAGCTGTCCTGGCTGGGCGGCGATGCCGACGGCGAAGGCTTCATCGAACGCAACCGCCGCGAGTGCAATGAACTGTGGGCCGAGGTGCAGCGCTGCATCGACAGCGGCAACCACCCGGGCGTGGACGCGGTGCTCGGCGTCCAACGTTTCGCCGACTGGGAGGCCTGGGCGTGGGAGTTCGGCTTCGGCAGCCTGTCGCATCCGTACTTCGACGGCTACGAGGCGCCGCGCGACGAGCGCTTTGCCGACTTCGAGCCGGAAGAAGACGAAGACGACGGCGAACGCCCCGACTACGACAACCACCTGGGCGAGGACCTCTGGCGCTTCGAGGTCGACGGCCGCTGGGGCGTGATGCGCGTGGTGTACGACGACGACGGGCGCAGCCAGCGCACCACCGTGGTCGAGCCCGCGTGGGACGACATCCGCTACGCCGGCGGAAGCGACCGGCGCCTGCTCTGGATCTCGCAAGGCGAGCGCTCCGGCCTGCTGCTCGCCGACGCCGAGGCGCCGCGCGTGCTGCTTGAGCCGCAGCTCGACGAGGTCTGGGCCTTCGAGGGCGACGTTGCGACGGCCCTGGTCGGCGACCACGTCGGCCTGCTGCGCACCGACGGCAGCTGGCTGCTGGCGCCCTCGGTCGACGAGGTCTGGAGCTTTGTCGAAGGCCGGGTGCGCGCCCGCGTGGGCGAGCGCATCGGGTATGTCGACCTGCAGGGCCAATGGACGATTTCGCCCCGGTTCGAAGAAGCCGAAGACTTCACGCCTTTCGGCCTCGCCCCGGCGCGCGGCGACGAGGGCGGCTGGGGGTTGGTGCGCGCGGACGGCGAATGGGCCGTGCCGCCGGATTTCGAAAGCCTTCAGTGGCGCCATGACTGGGAGGGCTTCGACGCCAAGCGCGACGGCAAGGCCGGGCTGCTCGATGCGCAAGGCCGCGTCATGATCGAGCCGGTCTACGAACAGGTCGACCTGCTCGAGGAATACCCCATCGAGATCCTGACGACCGAGGACACCGATCCGTCGAACGAGCGCGGCACCCCGGCCCGGCCGAAGCGCTTCGCCGTGGAACGCGCCGATGGCCTGTGCGGCCTCGTCGACGGGCAGGGCCGCGTGCTCGTGCCCTTCGACTACGGCCGCTTCGAAACCCTGGAACCGCTGACCGGCGAGGAGCGCGCGCACGCCATGGTCCGGCGCGACCTGGTGCGCGTGGCGTCCAAGGGCGGGCGCGCGGCGAAGAACGCGCCGTGGCTGCGCGGCATCTACGACGTGGCCGCCGGCCGCGAGCTGGTGCCGTGCCGGCACCGCACGATCCAGCCGCTGGCCTGGGGCACGCAGGACATCGGTTGGCTGGTCGCCGATCCGGTGCCGCGCGCCGCGAAGGTCGAGAAGGGGCAACTCGCCGTGGGCGTGCTGCGCGCCGATGGCGCCGTGCTGCACCCGCAGGCCTACCCGTGGATCACCGCCGCCTTGTCGGTCGCCGACGGCTGGATGGCCGTCGCGGTCCGCTCGCAGCTGTGCAAGCGCTGGAGCGCGGGCGAGCCGGTGCAGGCCGCGCGCAACGACACCGGCCTGTACGTCTGGCTGCATGCCGACGGCCGCGAGCAGGCGCACACCGAACACATGGCCGCGCGCCATGCCGCCGGCGACCTGCGGGCCGCCTACGAGCTGGCCTGCCACCTGCGCGACGGCGAGGGCATCGAGGCCGACCCGCGCGAAGCCCTGCGCTGGATGGCGCACGCCGCCGGCGTGCGCGCGCCCGGCGATGCCCCTGCAACGGCGTCACCCGAGGGCCTGCCCGTGGCCATGTGCGAGCTCTCGAAGATGCTGCGCTGGGACACGGCGGGCCTCGGCGCCGAACCCGCCCTGGCGCGCGCGTGGCTGCTGCACGCCATCGCCCATGGCGGCGAGGACGACGCCGCCACGCACGCCCATCTCGGCTACATGCTGACGGAAGGCGAGGGGGGCGAGCGCGACCTGGAAGGCGGCATGCGGCACTACGAACGGGCCGCCGAGCAGAACAACACGATGGCGCTCTACAACCTCGGCTTGGCGTACAAGCTCGGCGAACCGGGAGAGCCCGACCTGGCCCGCGCGATCGGCTACTTCCGCCGTGGCCACGAAGCCGGCGACGTCAGCGCCACGATGCAGCTCGGCCGCACGCTGTGCCTGCGCGCAGGGGCGTTGGCCGAACAGGGCCAGGGAGAAACGGAAGTGAAGGCCTTGTACGCCGAAGCCCTCTACGCGCTGCAGAAGGTGGCGGAAGACGGCACCCAGCGCCAGCAGGGCTGGGCCTGCTACGAGCTGGGCTGGATGCGCATGCAGGGCCAGGGCGCGCCGGAAGACGGGGCAGCCGCCGAGCGCTGGCTGCTCACCGGTGCCGCGCTCGATGACTGCGAAGAGAACCTGGAGAGCCAGCGCGCCTGCGTGGAATCTTTGGCGGAGCAGTTCTACGGCGACCGCGAAAGTCCGCTCTTCGACGAGGACAAGGCCCGCGCGTGGACGCAGCGGCTGGAGGTGCTGCCCGCTGCGGCCCCGGATCAACCGGAGTGACCCGGTTGATCGGGGTTCTGGCGCTCAGCGCGCCGGAACCGGATCGGGCAGTTCGATCTTGATGTCCAGCACTTCGAGGTTGTCCTGGGTTTCCAGGTGCACCTTGATGTCGTCGGCGTTGATCGACACGTACTTGGAAATCACCGCCACCAGCTCGCGCTGGAGCTCGGGCAGGTAATCGGGGCGCTTCTTGCCGCTGAGGCTGGAGCGCTCGTGAGCGAGGATGATCTGCAGGCGCTCCTTGGCGACGCTCGCAGTCTTCTTCTTCTCACCAAGCAGGAACGAAAGAAACGACATGCCTACTTGCTCCCGAAAATCCGTTTGAAGAAGCCCGGCTTCTCGGCTTCGACGAAGCGCATCGGCTTGTCTTCGCCAAGGAAGCGCGCGACCACGTCGCTGTACGCCTGGGCCACGTCGGTGTCCTTGTCGTGGATGGCGGGCACGCCCTGGTTGGAGGCGTGCAGCACGCTTTCCGACTCGGGGATCACGCCGATCAGCTTGATGCGCAGGATGTCCTGGATGTCTTCCAGCGAAAGCATCTGGCCGCCGGCCACGCGGTTCGGGTTGTAGCGGGTGATCAGCAGGTGCTCCTTGATCGGCTCGCCGCCGTCCTTGGCGCGCTTGGTCTTGCTGCTGAGCATGCCCAGGATGCGGTCCGAGTCGCGCACCGAGGAGACTTCGGGGTTGGTGACGATCAGCGCCTCGTCGGCGAAGTGCATCGCCATCATGGCGCCGGTCTCGATGCCCGCGGGGGAGTCGCAGACGATGTAGTCGAAGTCCATGGCGGCCAGGTCGGTCAGCACCTTCTCCACGCCGTCCTGCGACAGGGCTTCCTTGTCGCGCGTCTGCGAGGCGGCCAGCACGAACAGGTTGTCGCACTGCTTGTCCTTGATGAGCGCCTGGCTCAGGTTGGCCTCGCCCTGGATCACGTTGATGAGGTCATACACCACACGGCGTTCGCAGCCCATGATCAGGTCGAGATTGCGCAGGCCCACGTCGAAGTCGATCACGGCCGTCTTCTTGCCGGCGAGCGCAAGGCCCGACGCGAAGCTGGCGCTCGTGGTCGTCTTGCCGACGCCGCCCTTGCCCGAGGTCACCACCACAATTTTGGCCATCGCCATTCCTTCTTGTTTCGATTCAGTTGTCGATTGATGCTCAGCGCTGCCGCGTTCCTGGTTTTTCATCAGGGAATCGCGTCGATCGCTATTTTTTTGCCGTCCAGGCGCACCTGGGCGGGCTTGCCCAGCACGGGCTCGGGCAGCGGCACTTCGTTCGTGCGGTAGATGCCCGCAATGGCCACCAGCTGCGCTTCCATGCAGGTCGAGAAGATCCGCGCCTCGGTGTTCCCGCGCGCGCCGGCAATGGCCTTGCCGCGCAGCGGCGCGTACACATGCACGTTGCCGTCGGCGATGACTTCGGCGCCGAAGCTCACGATGGCCGTCACCACCACGTCGCCGCCGCGCGCGTAGATCTGCTGGCCCGAGCGCAGCGGCTTGTCGATCAGCAGCGTGCCGTTGGCCGGCACCGGCAGCTCGCGCACGATCTGCGGGGCTTCCGACGGTGCGGGCGCCTCGGCGGGCGGGGCCGGCGGGCGGGGCGCGGGGGCCGCGGGCATGGCGGCCACCGACAGGCCGGCTTCACGTGCCGCGGCATGCTGCTCGGGGCTGCCGCCGCGCACGGCGATCGGCTGGGTCTGGTGGCGCGCCAGCAGGCTGCGCAGGGCGGCAAAGTCGATTTCGGGGGCGTCGGTGCCGCCCTCGGCCGCCTGTTCCTGCAGCAGCGAGAGGTCGATCACCACCGGCTCCTGCTCGAAGAAGTCGGGCGAGTCCGCCAACTGGGCGTCGAGCGCCTCGGCCAGCACGTCGAGGTCGGCTGTCTTGAGGATCACTGCGATCAGCGGCAGTGTGGCGCTCTTGAATTCGAAAACCGCCTTGGTACGAGCGGCGGAAACATCGGCCATTGGAAAACGTGTGTGAACGTCGGTGCGAAAAGCGTTGGAGTCTAACGGGCGCCGGCCAAAGCCCGGTGACCGGCGCCGCGTTCACTGACCCCGCACAACAGTTATTGCACGAGGTTTCACTTTGTCTGCGCTCAGGCGTTGCGCGAACGGCCCAGCAGGGCGTAGAGGATGATGGCGCCGAAAGTGGCGGTTCCGATGCCGCCGAGGGCGAAGTCGCCGAACTTCAGCGTGAAGTCGCCGGTGCCGATGATCAGCGTGATGGCGGCCACGATCAGGTTCTTGTTCTGCGAGAAATCGACCTTGTTGTCGACCCAGATCTTGGCGCCGGCAATGGCGATCAGGCCGAACACCACGATGCTCACGCCGCCCATCACCGGCAGTGGAATGGCCTGGATCAGCGCGCCGAACTTGGGGCTGAAGCCCAGGATGAGCGCAATGAAAGCCGCCACCACGAACACCGCCGTCGAGTAGATGCGCGTGGCCGCCATCACGCCGATGTTCTCGGCGTAGGTGGTCACGCCCGTGCCGCCGGCGGCACCGCTCACCACCGTGGCGATGCCGTCGCCGATGAAGGCGCGGCCCATGTACGGGTCGAGGTTGCGCCCGGTCATGGCCGTCACGGCCTTCAGGTGGCCGAGGTTTTCCGCCACCAGGATGATCGCCACGGGCGCAATCAGCAGCATCGCGTTGGCCGTGAACACCGGCGCCGTGAAGGTCGGCAGGCCGAACCAGGCCGCGTTGGCGATGCCGCTGAGGTCGACCGGCTTGCCCAGGCCCATGCCGTTGGTGAGCGCGGCGTACACCAGCGTGGCCAGGATCAGGCCGATGAGGATCAGCAGGCGCTGCACCATGCCGCGCGTGAACACCGCCACCAGGCCCACGCACAGGAAGGTCACGGCCTGCATCCACGAATCGAAGTTGCTGGCGGCCATGTTCTTGATGGGAATGCCCGCCAGGTTCAGCCCGATCACCGCCACCACCGCGCCCGTGACCACGGGCGGCATGAAGCGCTCGATCCAGCCCGTGCCCACGGCCTGCACGATGGCCCCGATCAGGATGTAGACCACCCCGCAGGCCACGATGCCGCCCAGCGCCACCGCGATGTTGGCGTTGGCCCCCTTGCCGGCGTAGCCGCTGGCCGCGATCACCACGCCGATGAAGGCGAAGCTCGAGCCCAGGTAGCTGGGCACCTTGCCGCCCGTCACGAGGTAGAAGATGAGCGTGCCGATGCCGCTCATCAGGATCGCGATGTTGGGGTTGAAGCCCATCAGGATCGGCGCCAGCACCGTGGCGCCGAACATGGCGATCACGTGCTGGATGCCCATCGCGCCGGTCTGCAGCCAGGGCAGCCGCTCGTCGGGCGCGATGACGGCGCCATTGGCCAGTGTGGACACCGGCTTTTCAGTCCAGTTGAACATGTGTTTTCTTCTCCTCGGTTGGTGTGTGTGGGGGGTCGACGCGCTCCCTGGGGCGAGATTGTGGTCGATCCACCCCCTGCTGAACACGGGTGCCACCCGCAAGAGGCGTACCAGCGGGAGAAGAAAAAAGAAGAAGCGCCCCGGGGGGCGCGCCCGCGCTCAGCGCGGCTGCAGCACCGCCATGGTGATGCGCGAGACGCAGGTCAGCTCGCCCGCCTCGTTGGTCAGGTCGATCTGCCAGACCTGCGTGGTGCGCCCGCGGTGCACCGGCCGCGCCGTGCCGATGACCCAGCCGCTGGTGGCCGAGCGGATGTGGTTGGCGTTGATGTCCAGGCCCACGGCGCGGTCGCCCTCGGGGGCCGAGTAGTGCGCGCCGCAGGAGCCCAGCGTCTCGGCCAGCACCACCGACACGCCGCCGTGCAGGATGCCGTAGGGCTGGCGGGTGCGCTCGTCCACCGGCACGCGGGCGCGGATGAAGTCGTCGCCCACCTCCAGGAATTCGATGCCCAGGGCGGCCACGGCCGTGCCCACGTGGTTGGCGGTCAGCGATTCGACCGAGATCTCTTTCTTCCAGATACGCATGCAGGGGTCTCCGATACAGGGGGTGCGAGGGCACTATAGCGACGACGGCTGACAACCGCAGTCGCCTTTGCGTGCTACCTTGGCCCGATGACCTTCCCTTCGGTGCGGCGGTGGCTCCTGGGCTCGGTGGCGGTGCTGCTGCTGGGCATCGGCGCGCTGGCGCTCGTGGTGGCCGCGCGCCTGCCCGACGACGAGGAGGTGGCGGCCCGCATCGCCGCCGGCTTCTCGCAGCGCTACGGCGTCGAGCTGACCGTGGGCGGCGCCCACTGGTCGCTGTGGCCGGTGCCCGTGCTGGCGCTGTCCGAGCTGGCGACCGACCAGCCCCAGCCCATCACCCTGCGCCGCGTGAGCGTGCGCCTCCACCTGTGGCCGCTGCTGCTGCGCCGCGAGGTGGCCATCGACGAGATCGCGCTCGAGAGCCTGGTGCTGCCGCGCGCCTCGGTGCGCGCCTTCCGGGACAAAGGCCCCGAGCCGCAGGAAAGCGAGCGCATCGTGCCGCTGCCCGCGCCCTGGACCCTGGCGCCCGTGCCGGTGGAGCGCGTGCGCTGGCGCGACGTGGTCTGGATCGACCGCCGCGACATCGCGCTGGCCTACGACGGCGAGGTGACGTTCGACGACAACTGGCGCCCTCGCAACCTGGGTCTGGAGCGCGCCGGCGCGGCATCGCCCGTGCGCCTGCGGCTGGACCGTGAGGGCACGGAAGACCGCTGGCGCACCCGCATCGACGCCGGGGGCGGCACGTGGAACGGAGAATCGCGGCTCGAGGTGCTGCCTGAAGGGCGGGGCTTGCGCGTGTCGGCCGAACTCGACCCGCGGCAGGTCGACATCGAGGCGCTGGTGCAGGCCTTCGGGCGCCGCTCGGCGGTGGCGGGCAAGGTCTCGGGCCACACCTCGCTGGTGGCCGAGGCCCGCGAGGTGGGCGCGCTGATCCGCGGCCTGCACACGCGCACCACCTTCTCGGTGCAGCCCGCCACGCTGACCCGGCTCGACCTGGCCAAGGCCGTGACCACCGCCGGCATCAGCCGCGGCGGCACCACGGCGCTGAACGAGCTCACCGGCACGCTCGACACCCAGGGCACCGAAGACGGCATCGTGATGCGCTACACGAACCTCAAGGCGCGCTCGGGCGTGCTCACCGCGAGCGGCAACCTGCGCCTCTTCAACCGCCAGATGTCGGGCGAGATGGCGGTGGACCTGGTCGATGGCGTGGTCGGCGTGCCGCTGAAGATCGGCGGCAGCGTGGCCGAGCCCGAGGTGTCGATGACCGGCGGTGCGCTGGCGGGGGCGGCCGTTGGCAGCGCGGTGCTGCCGGGGGTGGGCACGGCGATCGGGGCGCGTGTGGGGCAGCAGGTGGAGAAGCTGTTTGGTGGGGATGAGCCGGCGAAGAAGAAGCCTGCATCGAAGCGCTGACTGGCTGCCGGCGTGTTCAGGGCGTGTGCCCAGGCCACCGGGTACTTCCCTCCGCGAATGTCCCCCGGGGCTTCGCCCCTCCTCCTTGATTTTGCTGCGGGAAGCACCCAGTGTCCTGGGCACTTGGACGCGCTGCTGGTGTGCAACCGATCAGGAGAACGCCTTGATCACTGCCGGCACCGTCAGCACCGCCGTGTAGTAGCCCATGAATTGCACGCCCGTGTTGAAGCCGATGGCGCGCGACAGCAGGCCGCCGAGCAGGCCCATCGTCAGGATCACCAGGAGGCCGAGCAGCTGGCCTTCCCACACGCTGATCACCACGATCAAGCCGACGAAGGTCGCGATGATCGCCTCGTGGCTCACCTTGCGCGAGACGAACAGTGCCGCGCGGCGCGCGAAGTTCATCGTGAAGGGGTAGGCCACCAGCGCCGCGAGCACCACGGCCAGCATGCCGTAGCCCAGGAACTCCCAGTGGTTCAGCAGGTTGTGCAGGTTGTGCGTCTGGCCCGTGGCCGAATCGATGGTGAACACCGGCGGCGCATTGAACAGCGGCGCAGCGGGGCCGGCCGCCACCGGGCTCAGCGGCAGGCCGATGGCGATCAGCGGGATCAGCGCCTCGGCGATGTACGTGGCCTCGGTCACGCCGTTGCGCGCGGCCAGCGTGGTCGTGAGGCGGTGGTACGCATGCTTGATGCGCGAGCCGACCAGCTCGCCCAGCACCACCGTCATCGCGACCGGGCTGAACACGAAGGTGGCGCTGGAGATCGCGGCGGTCGCGAAGGTCCACTTCACCTGGCTGCGGTCGAGCACCTTGAACGGGTTCGGGAAGTAGCCCGACCAGCCCTTCACGTCGGGCGCGAGCGAGAAGGTGCGGACCTTGTCGCGCTTCATGCGCGCACGCGCCGCCGGCGAGATCACCGAGAACAGGTCGGCCACCAGCGGCCCGATGGCGATGCCCAGGAAGTAGCTGATGCTCAGCTTCACGCCGTACTTGCCCGTGAGCGCCTGCAGCGCCACGATCACCATCACGAAGGGCACCAGCGTGGCCACCGAGGCCCAGCGCCCGCTCGAGAAGTAGGCAATGGCCACGGCCGCCACCACGAAGATCCACGGCGCCGCCTTGGTGATGGCCGCGCCGTACGGCGCCAGCAGCACCGCGAACAGCACGGCCAGCGGCACCGCCAGGAAGGCCGCGATGATCGCGCCCGACACCATCTTGCGCAGCGCGATGTGCGGCACGCCCAGGTTGCGCAACACGTTGGCGTCCTGCAGCAGCGGCGTGGCCATGGTGTCGCCCGGAATGCCCAGCAGCGCGGTGGGCACCGCGTGCGTCATGTGCTTGGCCACGGCCGCCGCCAGGAAGAAGGTGAACACGCCTTCGGGCGGCACGCCCAGCAGCACCACCAGCAGGGTGAGCGGTGCGAGCGTGGTGGTTTCGTCGGTGCCCGAGACGAGGCCGATGGCCGCGAACACGATGGCGCCCACGAGGCCCATGCCGGTGGCGACGAGGATCTGGTTGAACAGGGCGGCGTCGATCACGAGGCGGCTCCTTCGGCGGCCTTGGCGGCCTGGGGCTTGTACGACGCGAACAGCTCGTAGATTTCGAGCTCCTTCATCTCGCGCACCACCACCGGCGGCAGGTCGTCCACCGAGCCCAGGTCGCCGTGCTCGGCGGCCAGCTCGGCCAGCACCTCCTCGCGCCAGCGCGGATCGGCGGCGGTGCCTTCGACCACTTCGCGCTTGGGCGTGAAGAGCTTCGCGCAGATCACGCCCGAGACCACGCAGCCGCCCAGGCCCGCGAGCATCGCGTAGGCACGCGCCAATTCGGGCGTGCTCACCACGCTCGCGAGCACGCGGCTCGCCACGAGGTAGCCCGTGAGGCTCACCGCGACGCCGATCGCGATCGACCACGCGAGGTGGCCCAGGTCGGCCGTGTCGCCCCATATCTCCACCAGCCGCCAGCGGGCGGGCGTTGCACTGTCTGCGTTCATTCGAGTTGTCTCCGTCTGTGGTTGTGTGACGGCCGCGTGCGCGACCGCCGCGGTGTCGGCCGCGGACCGTGGTGCGGGAGGCTCCCGCGTTGCTTACTTCTTGCGCAGCGCGTCGAGCAGCGCCACGGCGCGGTCGGTGCGCACGTCGTGCTCGGCCGCCATCTGTCTGGCGATGGCGTCGATCTCGTCGCCGGTGGCGCCCGCGACGAGCGCGATGTTGCGGGCGTGCAGTGCCATGTGGCCGCGCTGGATGCCTTCGGTGGCGAGCGCGCGCAACGCGCCGAGGTTCTGCGCGAGGCCGACGGCCACGGCGACTTCGCCGAGCTCCTGCGCCGACTTCACATCGAGGATCTTCAATGCGAGCCGCGCGAGCGGGTGCGTCTTCGTCGCGCCGCCCACGAGGCCCACCGGCATCGGCATCTCGATGGTGCCGACCAGCGCGCCGCCCGCGTCCTTCTCCCACGTGGTGAGCGAGGTGTAGCGCCCGCTGCGGCAGGCGTACGCATGCGCGCCGGCTTCCACCGCGCGCCAGTCGTTGCCGGTCGCGACGATCACCGGGTCGATGCCGTTCATGATCCCCTTGTTGTGCGTCGCCGCGCGGTACGGGTCGATGGCCGCGAAGGTGTAGGCATCGATCACGCCCTCGACCACCTCTTCGCCGCTGCGCTCGCGCGTGGCCAGAACGGCCGGTGCGAGCCGCACGCGCGCACGCGCCAGCCGCAGGTCGGCCAGGTTCGACAGGATGCGCAGGCGCACCGTGCCGCCGGTGAGCTTCTCGACCAGCGGCGACACCGCCTCGGCCATCGTGTTGACGGTGTTCGCGCCCATCGCGTCGCGCACGTCGACGATCAGGTGCATCACCACCATCGCGCCGCGCGGCGTGTCGCCGAACACATGCACCTCGATGTCGCGGCAGCCGCCGCCCAGGCCGATCAGCACCTTGTCGCGGCTGTTCGCCACGGCCAGGATCTCGTCGCGCGCACGCAGCAGCGCCAGCCGCGCACCGTACGGGTCGGTGATGCCGATCACCTGCACCTGCGCGCGCATCAGCGGGCCGGTGCTCGAGGCCTCGAAGCCGCCGCCTTCGCGCGCCAGCTTGGCCATGAACGAGGCGGCGGCGACCACCGAGGGTTCTTCCACCGCCATCGGCACGAGGTAGTCGCGCCCGTTCACGGTGAAGTTGCCGGCCACGCCCAGCGGCAGCTCGAAGGTGCCGATCACGTTCTCGACCATGCCGTTGGCGCGCTCCACGCCCAGTGCGCCGGGTTGCGCGAGCAGCGCCACCTCGTCGTCGGTGAGCGCGGCGGCCTGTGCGATGTGGGCCAGGCGTTGGGCGGGCGTGAGTGCGCGGAAATTGGGAATGCGGGAATCGGCGGCCATCGGTGCGTGTCTCTTCGGAAGGTGAATTCGGGAGCAGGCAATTTAGGCCGGCTGTACCGCCCGCGGAAGGCACAGTTTGGCGGGACAGTGCGGACAGTGGTGCGCCGCCACGCCTCGCTGTGTCACAGTCCAAGCCCATGACCATGACCACGATCGCCGATTCGCTCGCCGACACCCTCGCGCGCCAGATCGCGAGCGGCGCCTACAAGGCCGGCGACAAGCTGCCCTCGCTGCGCGAACTCGCACAGCTGCACGGCTACGCCAAGAACACCGTGGTGGCTGCCTTCGAGCTGCTGGTGTCGCGCGGCCTCGTCGAGCCGCGGCGCGGTTCGGGCTACTACGTGCTCGCGCAGGCCGCGGCCACGCCCAAGCCCGCCGAGGACGACGCGGGCAGCCTCGGCCGCGCGATGGACATCGTGTGGCTCATGCGCGAGCAGCTCAAGACCCAGCCCGATGCGGTGGCCGTGGGCGACGGCTTTCCGCCCGTCGAATGGCTGGCCGACGTGCGGCTGGACAAGTACCACCCGAAGGTCGTGCGCACGGGGCTCGGTGCGCTGTTCCGCTATGGCAGCCGCTTCGGCTACGCGCCATTGCGCGACCACCTCGTGCGCAAGCTGGCGGACTTCGGCATCGGCGCCGAGCCGCGGCAGATCGTGCTCACGCACGGCGCCAACGAGGCGATGGACATCGTCATCCGTTATTTCGTGCCGCCCGGCGGCAAGGTGCTGGTGGACGACCCGGGCTACTACCCGCTGTTCGGCAAGCTCAAGCTCGCGGGTGCGCAGATGCTGGCGGTGCCGCGCCTGGCCGACGGGCCCGACCTCGAGGTGCTGGAGCAGCTGCTCATCGCCGAACGGCCGCGCCTGTTCTTCACGCAGTCGCTCGCGCACAACCCCACGGGCTCCGACATCTCGCCGGCCAAGGCCTTTCGCGTGCTGCAGCTGGCGCAGAAGTACGACCTGCTGATCGTCGAGAACGATCCGCTGGCCGACTTCAAGCCCACGGCGCTGCCGCGCCTCTCGGCGCTCGACCAGTTGGAGCGCACGATCTACATCGGCAGTTTTTCCAAGTCGTTCTCGGCCGCGCTGCGCGTGGGCTTCATCGCCTGCGGGGCGGACCTGGCGAGCGACCTGGCCGACCTGAAGGCGCTGATCCACGTGAGCAGCTCGGAGTACAGCGAGCGCACGGTCGACGTCATCCTGAGCGAGGGCCACTACCAGCGGCACCTCAAGCGGCTGCAGCAGCGGCTGGGCGAGGCCACGCGCGACGCGCTGAAGCTGTTCGACGCCGTGGACGCCGAGGTCTTCGCGCGCAGCCCGCAGTCGCTCTACATCTGGGCCGCGCTGCCCGGCGTGGACGACTCGCTGGCCTTCGCGAAGGAACTGCTGCCGCGCAAGATCGTGATGGCGCCGGGGCGCATCTTCAGCGTCGATTCGACGCAGGTCTCGCGCTGGTCGCGCTTCAACGTCGGCGCCATGGCCGATCCGCGCTTTGCGAAGGCGCTGCGCACCGCGTTGCGGCGGCGCGCTTGAATCAGCCGGTGAAGGTGCCGTGCCGGCCCGCGCCGCCGGCAAAGCGCGCGGCCCCGGCTTCGCCTTCGGCCGCGACGATCGGCACGCCCTGCGCGCCTTCGCGGCGCAGCGCCTCGGCCAGCGGCAGGTCCCACTGTTCGAAGGCGGAGCGGCGGTCGGCCAGCATGCATTGCTGCGGAAAGGCGGCGATCTGCCGCGCCAGTTCCTGCGCGGCGGCGAGCGCACCGCCCGGCGGCGTGGTGCGGTTCACCAGGCCCATCGCCAGCGCCTCGGCCGCGCCGACGGGGCGGCCCGTGAGGATCAGGTCGAGCGCGCGCCCCATGCCCACGAGGCGTGGCAGCCGCACGGTGCCGCCGTCGATCAGCGGCACGCCCCAGCGGCGGCAGAACACGCCGAACACCGCGTCGTCGTCGGCCACGCGCAGGTCGGCCAGCAGCGCCAGCTCGAGCCCGCCCGCCACCGCGTAGCCGTTCACTGCCGCGATCAGCGGCTTGGACAGTGCCATGCGCGTCGGGCCCATCGGGCCGGTGCCGCCGCCATCGGGGTCGAGCTCGTTGCGGCGCGCCGGATCGCCCACGGCGCCCAGGTCGGCACCGGCGCAGAAGTGGCCGCCGGCGCCCGTCAGCACGGCCACGCGCAAGGCGTCGTCGGCCTCGAAGCGTTCGAAGGCCGCGCGCAACGCGGCGGCCACCACGCCGTCCACGGCGTTGCGTTTGTCGGGACGGTTCAGCGTGAGCGTGCAGACGGGGCCGTCCGCTTCGAAGGTCACGCAGGGTGGGGTGGACATGGGTGGCTTCTCCGGGAAGTTGAAATGGCGGGTGGCCCGGCCATCGTAGAAAACATTCCCGGGTTCTCCAACCCCACCGCGTTCAGGTGGCGCGGATCACGTCCGCATCGCCTTCCGCCAGCGCATGCAATCGCGCCACCTCGGCCGCGCGCCGCGTGAGCACGGCGCGCTGGTTGATGTAGCCCTTGTCGGTGATCTCGCCCGCATCGAGGCTGGGCGGTTCGGCCAGCACCAGCGCACAGGCCGGGCACTGCGACGAGCCCGCGCCTTCGTCGCGCAGGGCGCGCAGCACTTCGGCAATGCGCGTGGCAAGCGCCCCGGGCGCGAGCGCGGCGCCTTGCGGGCTGGCGAACACCAGCATGCCGATCGCGTCGCGGTCGTGGCCCGTGAGCACGATGTCCTGCACATGCGGCGCCAGCAGCGACACCAGCTTCACGCGCAGCGTGCCCACCGACACCCAGGTGCCGGTCGAGAGCTTGAAGTCTTCCGCCACGCGGCCGTTGAAGATCACGCCCTGCGCGGGGTTGCCGGGGTTCGCAAGAAAGCCCGCGTCGCCGATGCGGTAGTAGCCCTCGGCGTCGAAGGCGCTGGCGGTCTCGCGCGGCGCGTCGCGGTAGCCGGGGAACACCGAGACGCCCTTGACGCGCATCTCCAGCTTCTCGCCGTTGGGCACGAACTTCAGCTCCAGCCCCGGCAGCGGCGCGCCGATGCAGCCGGCGCCGTCGAGCTGCCAGTGCGCCGAGGTGATGGCGGGCGAGGTCTCGGTGGCGCCCCACGAGGTGGTGAGCCACAGCGGGCGCGCGGGCCGCACGCGCCGCGCCACGGCTTCGAGGCGCTGCCAGGTCGAAGGCGCGAGCGCGGCCGCCGCGTAGAAGGCCAGGCGCAGCCGCGAGAGCACTTCGGCGGCGAGCGTGTCGTCGGCCTCGAGAAAGGGCAGCAGCATGTCGAAGCCGCGCGGCACGTTGAACAGCAGCGTGGGCTTCACCTCGCGCAGGTTGCGCACCGTCTTCTCGATCAGGCCCGGCGCGGGCCGGCCCTCGTCGATGTAGAGCGCGCCGCCGTGGCACAGCACCATGTGCAGGTTGTGGTTCGCGCCGAAGGTGTGGCTCCACGGCAGCCAGTCGACCAGCACCGGCTTCTCCTGCGAAAGGAAGCGCCAGGTCTGCGCCATCATCTGCTGGTTGGCGCACAGCATGCGGTGCGTGTTGATCACCACCTTGGGCTGGCCGGTGGAGCCGGAGGTCAGCAGGTACTTGGCGTGCGTGTCGGGGCCCACGGCCGCGAAGGCCTGCATGACGGCGGGCGTTTCCTTCGCGTCGAGCAGTTGGTCGAAAGCCAGCGCGCCCGGATGCGTGTCGGCGTGGCGGCTGAACACCGTGACCGCCTCGGTGCCGCTGCCTGCGAGCGATGTGCCGTACACCTTCGCGTCGGAGGCGTAGATCAGCCCGGGCTGCAGCGCTTTCAACATGCCGTGCAGCCGCGACGGGTCTTTGGTCATGCGCGAGTAGGCGCTCGACAGCGAACACGCCGTGCGGCCGATGTGCATCGTCGCGAGCATCAGCACGGCGTGGTCGATGGCGTTGTCCGAGAGGATCACGACCGGTCGGCCGGCGGGCAGGTCCAGGTCGAGCAGGCCCTGCGCCACGGCACCGACGGCGGCGCGCAGCGCGCGGTAGTCGAGCCTGCGCCAGCCTTCGCCCGTCTCATCGCGCTCGGCAAACGCCAGCGCATCAGGCGTCTCGCGCGCCCAGCGCTCGATCCATTCGCCGATGCAGCGCGCATACGGCTGCAACGCCGTCGGCGAGCGCAGCACGAACGAGCCGTCGTCGAAGTCGATGCGCACCGTGCGGGGCGGCGCGACCAGGGTGTCGTCGAGAAGGAAGTCGGTCATGTCAATCCAGCGTACCCGTCTCGGCCTTGGCGCGAATCAGGTTCAACAGCAGGGTGTCGCGCGCGGCTTCGAGGTCGGCGGTGTGGCGCGTACCCAGGGCGTCGTCCACGCCTTGCACCACTTGCTGCTTCAACGCGTCCGTCATCGAGGGCGCGCCCAGGTCCTTCCACCAGTCTTCGATGGGCCCGCCCAGGTGCGCCAGCAGATGCTCGATGCCGCCCGCACCGCCCGAGAGGTGCAGGTTCATGAAGGGCCCCATCACGGCCCAGCGCAGGCCGGGGCCGTGCGCGATGGCGGTGTCGATGTCGGCCACGCTCGCCACGCCTTCGTTGACGAGGTGAAAAGCCTCGCGCCACAGCGCGGCCTGCAGCCGGTTCGCGATGTGGCCTTTCACCTCTCGCTTCACGTGGATCGGCCGCTTGCCGATGGCGGCATAGAAGGCCATCGTGCGGGCGATGGTGTCGGGCGAGGTCTGCTCGCCGCCGATCACTTCCACCAGCGGAATCAGGTGCGGCGGGTTGAACGGATGCCCCAGCACCACGCGCTGCGGGTGCGCGCAGCCCGACTGCACGCCGCTGATCGCCAGGCCCGACGAGCTCGACGCGAGGATGGTCTCCGGCGGCGCGGCGGCGTCCATGCGGCGGAACAGGTCGATCTTGAAGTCCATGCGCTCGGGGCCGTTCTCCTGCACGAAGTCGGCCACGGCCACCGCGTCTTCCAGGCTGTCGTGAAAGCGCAGGCGTTCGACCGAGGCGCCCTCGGCGAGGCCGAAGCGTTCCAGCGTCGGCCAGTGCTGCGCCACGGCGGCGCGCAGCCGGTCTTCGGCGCCGGGCGAGGGGTCGGTCGCGTTCACGTCGAGCCCGTGCGCGAGGAAGTGCGCGGCCCAGCTGGCGCCGATCACGCCGGTGCCGACGACGGCGACGCGCTTCACGTCGGTGGTGAGGTTCATGCCGATTTCCACCGCGCGCAGCGGCTCTCCGTCTTGGTGGTCCACGCGGCTTCGCCGGGGATGTTCTCGATCACCTTGTAATAGTCCCACGGCTCCTTCGACTCGGCCGGCGCCTTCACCTGCATGAGGTGCATGTCGTGCACCATGAGGCCGTCGTCGCGCAGCCAGCCGCCCTTGACGAACATGTCGTTGAACTTCGTCTTGCGCAGCTGCGCCATCACCTTGTCGGCGTCGTCGCTGCCCGCGGCCTTCACGGCCTGCAGGTACTGCAGCGCGGCGGAGTAGTCGCCGGCATGGAAGGAGGAGGGCATGCGCTTGTGCTTGTCGAAGAAGCGCCGCGCCCAAGCGCGCGACTCGGGGCTCTGGTTCCAGTACCAGCTGTCGGTGAGGTACATGCCCTGCGAGGCCTTCAGGCCCAGCGCGTGCACGTCGTTGATGGTGATGATCATGCCGGCGAGTTTCATGTTCTTGCTGATGCCGAACTCCGCCGCCGACTTGATGGCGTTCACCGTGTCGCCGCCCGCATTCGCGAGCGCCAGCACCTGCGCCTTCGAGCTTTGCGCCTGCAGCATGAACGACGAGAAGTCGCTCGCGCCCAGCGGGTGCTTCACCGAGCCCGCCACCGTGCCGCCGCTGGCCTGCACGGTCTTGGTGGCGTCGCTCTGCAGCGCGGCGCCGAAGGCGTAGTCGGCCGCCACGAAGTACCAGCTCTTGCCGCCGGCCTTGACCACCGCGCTCGCGGTGCCGCGCGCCATGGCCACCGTGTCGTAGGCGTAGTGCACGGTGTAGGGCGAGCAGTACTCGTTGGTGAGGCTCGACGCGCCCGAGCCCACCACGAAGTACGGCTTCTTCTTGTCGGCCGCCACGCCCGCCATGGCAATGGCCGCGCCCGAGTTCACGCCGCCGATCAGCATGTCGACCTTGTTCACGTCGAACCATTCGCGCGCCTTGGCGGCGGCGATGTCGGGCTTGTTCTGGTGGTCGGCCGTGACCAGCTCGATCTTCTTGCCATCGATGGCGCCGCCCATGTCGGCGATGGCCATGCGGATGGCTTCGGCGCCGGCCGGGCCGTCGTAGTCGCGGTACAGGCCTGACATGTCGCTGATGAAGCCGATGCGGATGGTGTCGTCGGACACCTGGGCCGATGCGCCCGATGCGAATGCGGCGGCGAGTGCGAGAGCCAGGGCGGTGCGGGGAATGTTCATGTGCGTGTCTCCGTTCGTTGTTCTCGTGCGTCTTCAGTCCAGCGCGAACTCGGGCCGCGGGCCGCCCACGCGCGGCAGGCCCATGATCTGGCGCGCCTCGGCCGGCGTGGCCACTTCCATGTCGAGCTCGCGGATCACGCGCACGATGCGCTCGGTGAGCTGCACGTTGGTGGCCAGCTCGCCGTGGCGGAAGTAGAGGTTGTCTTCCAGCCCCACGCGCGCATGCCCGCCCAGCAGCAGCGCCGCCACGTTGGCTTCGAGCTGCGACATGCCGATGCCGCTCACGCCGAAGATGGCGCCCTTGGGCAGCGTGTCGACCATCATCTGCAGGTTGCGCGGCGAGTACGGCATCGCGTTCTGGAAGTTGCGGTGCACGTTCATCACCAGGTTGATGAAATAGGGCTCGTCGTCATGGCCTTCCTCGATCAAGGTGGTCGTGTCCTGCAGGATGTGCGTGGGGCTGAACACCTCCCACTCGGGCTTGATGCCGCGTGCCTTCATGCCGGCGGCGAGTTCGCGCCCGCGCGTGATCGGCGTGTCCATCAGGATCTGCTTGCCCTCGAAGCTCAGGTTGAGCGTGGTGGCGTCCGGCGTGCACATCTCGGCGCCGGCGTCCATGCCCTTGATGCGCTCTTCCCACGCGATCTCCCAGCGGCCTGTCGCCAGCGGCTTGACCATGTCGCCGTGCACGCCGCCGCCGGTGGAGTTGTTCAGCACGATGTCGCTGCCGAGCGCACGGATGCGGCTGTTGATGTCGCGGTACACCTCGGCGTTGCAGGTGGCGCCGTCGTCGGGGCGGCGTGCGTGGATCGCCACCACGCTGGCGCCGGCGTTCCAGCAGCGCAGCACGTCGGCGGCGATCTCGGCGGGCTGGGTGGGGAGGTGGGGGTTCTGCGACTTGTGCGCCATGCCGCCGGTGGGGGCGATGGTCACGATCACTTTGCGCTTCGACATGCTCGGGAACTCCTGGTGTCTTTCATGGGGGCGCGCCATTATTTTTTGTGATGCGTTCGTACTCAGTCATCGCGACGACATTCAGGGGCAGGGTTTACGCGGCGCCAGCCGCTAAAGTCGCCCCTGCGCCGTTGCGCACACAAGGAACCTCTCCATGAAATTTCTGCCCCTCGTGCTGGCCGCCGCGGCCGCGTTCACCGCCCTCGGCGCCGCCGCGCAACCCGCCGGCCCCGCCACCTGCGACGCCAAGCGCGAAGCCATCGGCCGCGACATCGAGATGGCCCAGTCCAAGGGCCAGAAGCAGCGCGTGCGCGGGCTCGAGACGGCGCTGGCCGAAGTGAACCGCAATTGCACCGACGCCAAGCTGGCGGCCGAGCACCAGAAGCGCATCCGCGCCCAGGAGCGCAAGGTGGCCGAGCGTGAGCGCGACCTGCGCACAGCCCAGGAGAAGGGGCGCGCCAGCAAGATCGCCGACCGCGAGAAGAAGCTGCACGAGGCGCAGGCCGAGCTGCAGCAGCTCAAGGGCGCGCAGTAAACAAAAAAGACGGCATGCCCCCGACCAAGCCGGCGATCCCCGCGGCCTCCCTGACCATTCCGCAGCTGCTGCAGGGCTCGGCCTGGTTCCCGCTGCTCGACGTGGGCGCGGGCGAGCGCGTGCTCGACGAGATGCGCGAGGTCGAGGTGGCCGCCGGCGCCGCGCTGTGCCGGCGCGGCGACACGCCGCTGCACTGGTACGGCACGCTCGAAGGGCTGCTCAAGTGGTCGATCACCTCCAGCGACGGCCGCTCGGTCACGCTGGGCGGGCTGTCGGTGGGCAGCTGGTTCGGCGAGGGCACGCTGCTGCGCGCCGTGCCGCGCTCGGCCGACATCATCGCGCTGCGGCCCAGCCGCGTGGCGCAGCTGCCGCTGGAGACCTTCGAGTGGTTGCACCGCACGCAGCGCGGCTTCGATCACTTCCTGCTGCAGCAGATCAACGAGCGGCTGCACTGGTTCATGGGCAGCTACGCGGCGCACCGCCTGCTCGACGCCGACAGCCAGGTGGCGCGCGCGCTGGCCGGCCTGTTCCACCCCTGGCTGCACCCGGGCAGCGAGCCGCACCTGCAGACCTCGCAGGAAGAAATCGCCAACCTGTCTGGCGTGTCGCGCCAGCGCTGCAACGCAGCGCTCAACCGGCTGAAGGAGGCCGGGTTCCTGCACATCGAGTACGGCGGCATCACCGTGACCGACCTCGAAGGCTTGCGCCGCTTCATCCAGGAGTGAATGACTCCCTCTCCCCGAGGGGAGAGGAAACCGGGCCGCTCAGCGCTTGTGGTGCGACGCCGCCAGTTCGTACACCGGCGTGTCGATCCCTTCCATGCGCGCCTTCAGCTGCAGCGCCAGGAACTGCGAGTAGTGGCGCGACTGGTGCAGGTTGCCGCCGTGGAACCACAGCTGGGGCACCTGCGTCGGCTTCCACATGTTGCGCAGCTCGCCTTCCCACGGCCCCGGGTCCTTCGGCGTGTCGGAGCCCAGGCCCCAGCACTTGCCGACCTTGTCGGCGATCTCGGGCGAGATCAGGTCGGCCAGCCAGCCGTTCATCGAGCCGTAGCCCGTGGCATACACCAGCAGGTCGGCCGGCAGCTCGGTGCCGTCGGTGAGCGTGACCGAGCGTGCGTTCACGCGCTCGATGTTCACGCCGCTCTTGAGGTGGATGCTGCCGTTGGCCACCAGCTCCGAGGCGCCCACGTCGATGTAGTAGCCCGAGCCGCGCCGCAGGTACTTCATGAACAGGCCCGAGCCGTCCACGCCGAAGTCGAGCAGGAAGCCGGCCTTCTCCAGCCGCGCGTACAGGTCGGCGTCGCGCTTCTTCATCTCCTCGTACACCGGGATGTGGAAGGTGTGCATGATCTTGTAGGGCACCGAGGCGAAGATCAGGTCGCCCTTGTGGTGGTCGATGCCGCTCTTCACCGCCTGCTCGGAATACAGCCCGCCCAGTGCCAGCTCCATGAGCGACTGCGAGGGCGCGATGTGGGTGGACGAGCGCTGGACCATCGTCACGTCGGCGCCGTGCTCCCACAGCGCCGCGCAGATGTCGTGCGCCGAGTTGTTCGAGCCCAGCACCACGCACTTCTTGCCCGCGTAGGCCTCGGGCCCGGGGTGCTGGCTGGAGTGGTGCTGGTCGCCCAGGAAGTTCTCGGCGCCCGCCACCTTCGGCACGTTCGGGTAGCCCGACACGCCGAGCGCGAACACCAGCTGCTTCGGGCGCAGCGTCACGGGCTTGCCCTCGCGCTCCACCTGCACCTCCCAGCGCTGCGTGGCCTCGTCGAAGCGCGCCTTGGTCGCGTTGGTGGAGCTCCAGTAGTTGAGCTCCATGATCTTCGTGTACATCTCGAGCCAGTCGCCGATCTTGTCCTTGGGCGCGAACACCGGCCAGTCGTCGGGGAAGGGCATGTAGGGCAGGTGGTCGTACCAGACCGGGTCGTGCAGGCACAGCGACTTGTAGCGCTTGCGCCAGGAGTCGCCGGCCTTGGCGTTGCGCTCCACGATGATCGTCGGCACGCCCAGCCGCCGCAGCCGCGCCCCCAGCGCGATGCCGCCCTGGCCGCCGCCGATGATCACCACCTCGGGCTGCTCGGTGTAGCCCAGCGCGGCTTCTTCGTCGCGGCGCTTCTCGAGCCAGTTCTTGCGGCCCTTGTGCACGCCGTGCTCCGCGCCCTTGATGCGGTTGTCGCCGGTCTTTTCCTCGAAGCCCTTCAGCTCGGTCATGGTGGTGAGCAGCGTCCAGGCCTTGCCATTGCGCAAGCGCACGTGGCCGCGCCCGCGCGCCACGCGCGTCTCGAAGCCGAACCACGCATCGACCACGCCGTCGGCCTCGGTCGCCTCGCCTTCGAGCGCGAAGGCCGTGGGCTGCGTGTCGGCCAGGCGCGCCTGCAGCATCGCGCGGATGGCGCCCGCGCCTTCCTGCGTGCGGATGTTCCAGGTGAAGGCGACAAGGTCGCGCCAGTAGCTGTCGGCCTCGAACAGCGAAACGGCCGCATCGATGTCGCCGCGCGCGAGCGCGGCGGCGAAGTCGGCCAGCCATTGGGCGGCGGCCCGGGTGGGGCCGGTGGTCGGGTCTGTCATTGCATGTCTCCGTTGTGTCGTTGAACGAATCGAATCGCGGCGCGGCAAGGCGCACGCGAAGGGCGTGGCGCAGCTTTCGTGCCGCGTGGGGCACGACGAAGAATCAAGGGGTTGGCGGGGGTTTTGTCGCAGGCGCCTGTCGCTGTCTCACCGAGACTGAGACGATGCATGAGAATTTGAACGACGTATAAAATTGGACGACGTTCAAATTCAAGGGCCCAAAACCGTGACCGAACCAGACCCCCCAGGCCGCCGCGAGCGCCGCCGCACCCAGACGCTCGACCACGTCGCCGCCACCGCCATGCGCCTGTTCGAAGCCCAGGGCTACGACGCGACGACCATGGAGCAGATCGCCCAGCAGTCCGACGTGGCCAAGGGCACGCTCTACAACCACTTCCCGACCAAGGAAGCGATCCTGGCGCACTGGGTGCACCTCGAGCTCGTGGTCGATGCGCAGCGCCTGCACGAGGCCATCGACCCGAAGGCGGGCTTCACGGCGCAGCTCACCGGCCTGCTCGATGCCTCGGCCGAATGGTCCGAGCGCTACCGCGCCTACCTGCTCGACTACTTCCGCTTTCGTTTCCTCAACATCGAAAGCGAACTCGGCGGCGGCGACCGCGGCACGCCGCGCGACCTGTCGGGGCTGTTCGAGGCGCTCATCGCCGCCGCCCAGCAGGCCGGCACGCTGCGCACCGACGTCTCGGCCGCGCACCTCGCGAGCCTGCTGCACCACCTGTACTTCGGCGCGCTGATGCGTTGGCTCACGCTGCCCGGCCTCGTGCTGCGCGACGAGTTCGCGGTGGTCGTCGAGCTCTTCGTCGGCGGCGCGCGCACGGCCCCGAAGCCACCTGCTGCAAGGAGGCGCGCCCCATGAAACTCGCCGTGCTCACCTACGGCACCGAGGGCGACGCGCGCCCGCTCGCCGCGCTGTGCCGTGCGCTGGACGACGCGGGCCATGCGTCGGTGCTGCTGGCGGACGCGACCACGCTCGGCGCGGCCGAACGGCTCGGCGTGCGCTCGCAGGCGCTGGCCGGCAACATCCGGCAGGCGCTCGGCGGCGTCATCGCGCAGGGCGACAAGCCGGCGGCCGCCGCGAAGGCGCTGGCGGACATCGCCAATGCCAACGCCACGCCCTGGCTGCGCCAGACCGTCGAGACCGCGCAGGGCTGCGACGCCATCGTCTGCGCGGGGCTCGCGGCCTTCGTGGGCCTGTCGGCGGCCGAGGCGCTGGGCGTGCCGGCCATCGGCGCGGGCATGTTCCCGCTCACGCCGACGGCCGCATTCGCTTCGCCCTTTCTGCCGCCCGCCCGCGTGCCGCGCTTCTTGAACCGCGCGAGCCACCACCTCGTCAACGGGTTGCTCTGGCGCGCCTTCCGGCCGGCCGTGAATGCCGCGCGCGCGGAGGTCTGCGGCCTGCCGCCGCGCCGCCGCCTGTGGACCACGCACCCCGCGCTCTACGGCTATTCGCCGAGCCTGCTGCCGCGTCCCGCCGACTGGCCCGCCAACGCCGCCGTGTGCGGCCAGTGGCTCGCACCCGTGCCCGACTGGCAGCCGCCGGCGGCGCTGCACGACTTCCTCGCGGCCGGCGAGGCGCCCGTCTACATCGGCTTCGGCAGCATGACGGGCTTCGACAAGGCGCGGCTGCTCGCGGCCCTCGTCGATGGCATGGCCGGCCGGCGCGCGGTGCTGCACCCCGGATGGAGCGGCCTCGATGTGCAGCAGCTGCCGCCGAACTTCCACGCCATCGGCGACACCCCGCACGACTGGCTGTTTCCGCAGATGGCGCTGGTGGTGCACCACGGCGGCTCAGGCACAAGCCACTCGGCCGCACGCGCGGGCGTGCCTTCGGTGGTCGTGCCGTTCGCGGGCGACCAGGCGTTCTGGGCGCACCACCTCGCGCTGGCGGGCGTGGCACCGCCCGCCGTGGCGGGTGCCCGGTTCTGCGCCGACGACCTGGCGCGTGGCATCGTGTTCGCACACGACCCACAGGTGCGCGCGCGGGCCCGGGCGCTGGGCGAACGCATGCGCGCGGAAGACGGCCTGGGCACGGCCGTGCGCGCGATCGCGCAGATCCTGAGGCGTTAGCCGCGCTGCGGCGCCACGATGCCGAAGCGCTTCATGTGCCGGTACGCGGTGGCGCGGCTGATGCCGAGCGCCTGCGCGGCCCGCGCCACATGCCAGCGGTGGCGCTGCAATGCGTCGAGCAGGCGCGTGGCGTCGGCGGCGCTGTCGTCATCGTCGACCGTGGAAGGCATGGCGTCGCGGTGGTCGAGCGACGGCCGATGCGGCGCCAGGCGCAGCTCCTCGGGCGTGATGCTGGCCCCCGTGCAGAGCGCCAGCGCCAGCCGCAGCACATTGCGCAATTCGCGAAGGTTGCCCGGCCAGTCATGCGCCATCAGCCGCAGCATCGCGGCCTCCGACAGCCGTGCGGTCGAGCCCATCGCCGCCGCCTCTTCATGGAACATCGCCTCGATCAGGTAACGCCGGTCGCGCCGTGCGCGCAGCGGCGGCAGCTTCAGCATCGCGCCGCACAGGCGGTAGTACAGGTCCTCGCGAAAGCGCCCGGCCGCGACCAGCGCCGACAGGTCGCGGTGCGTGGCCGCCACCACCGCAAGGTCCACGCGCTGTGGCGACTCGGCCCCCAGCGGCAGCACCTCGCCTTCGGACAGCACGCGCAGCAGCCGCGTCTGCAGCGCCATCGGCATGTCGCCGATCTCGTCGAGAAAGAGCGTGCCGCGGTCGGCCTGCGCGATCAGCCCCTTCATGCCCTTGGCGCGGCCACCCGTGAAGCTGCCGGGCGTGTAGCCGAAGAGCTCGCTCTCGATCAGCGAATCGGGAATGGCCGCGCAGTTCACCGCCACGAAGGGCAGCGCCGCACGCCGGCTCGCGCCATGCAGCGCGCGCGCCAGCACCTCCTTGCCGCTGCCGGTCTCGCCCTCGACCAGCACATGGATGCCGCGGTCCACCAGGCGGCGCGCCTGCGCGATCAGTTGCTGCATGGCGGGGTCGTCGTCGCCCGCGATGCGCTCGAGCGGCGGCAGGCGGTCCGAAGGCTGGGGCGCCGGTGATGCGGGCGTCGTGACTGGTGAGCGCCGCAGGCGCGGTGCGATCAGCGAGGCGTGGTACTCGCCGCCGCCGGGCAGCAGCACCGTGTGCGCGAAGGGCAGGGCCGACGCACCGCCGTTGCCCAGGCGCCAGATCGCGTCCATCGGCAGGTGCAGCAGCTCCGACACCGCGCCGCCCAGCAGCGGTGGCTGGCGCCCCAGGAAGGCCTCGCGCGCGCCCCCGTTGGCACCCACCACCGTGCCGCCGTCGTCGAAGGCCAGCATCACTTCGCCCGCCACGTCGACCAGCCCGAAGGCACTGCCCAGCCGCAGGATCCAGTGGCCGCGAAAGTGCCGCAGGAAGTCGGCATCCTCGATCATCCGCGCGTAGATCGACACCAGGTGCCCCACCAGGTGCTGGCTCTCGCGCGCCTCGGGCGAGCGCAGCGCCGACACGTCGAGGATCGCCGTGAGCTTGCCGCTGTGGTCGAACAGCGGCGCGGTCGTGCAGGTGAGCGCGATGTGCGTGGCGTCGAAGTGCTCGGTCTGGTGGCAGGTCATCGGCTGGCGCTCGATGAGGCAGGTGCCCACGCCGCAGGTGCCGGCGTGCGCCTCGTTCCAGTCCGCGCCCAGGTACAGGCCGGCGCGGCGCAGCTGGTCGTCCCAGGCCGGGTTGCCGATGTAGTCGACCGTGATGCCCTCGGCATCGGTCAGCAGCACCATGTAGCCCAGCTCGGCCACGCGGCGGTAGATGTCTTCCATGCCCGCGCGCGCGGCGCGCAGGAAGTGCTCGAGCTGCTGCTGGTGCACGCGCACCTCCTGCGCCGGCAGGATGCGCGCGGGCGTCGGTCGCGACGGATCGAGCCCATGGTCGCGCACGCAGCGCGCCCACGACTTGTGCACCAGGCTCGCCGCCGGATCGGCCCGCAGCGCCGTGCCGGTGGCGATCGAATAGACGTTGTCGATGTGGCGCGATTGCAGGGACGTCATGCGCAGCCTCGTGCGTGGAGTGGGCGCGGCACGGGGAGGGGCTGCGCAGTCGGACATGATTCGGCTGTCGCGCTGTCGCAGGACAGAGGTGAAACCCGGTGGAACGGACGTGTTACTCCCCCTCACATCGAGGGCAATGCGGCCCGGTCCGGCGTCATTCCTTCACTGCGGCGGCTTCGCACGGTCGGCCAGCCGCTTGCGGTACTCGGTGGTCGTCAGGCCCGCGAAGCCCCAGTCGTCGGTGTCGATTTCCTCGATCACGATGTGCGTCCATTCCGGCGGCTTCTTCAGCACCCGTTCGAGCGTTTCCGTGAACTCGGCAATGACCTGGGTTTTCTGTTCGCGCGTGACGCCGTCGCGGGTGATCTTCAGGTTGATGAAAGGCATGGTGTGCTCCTTGGGTGAATGACTGAGGTGATTACCACTTGCCGGTGCTCATGCCGCCATCCACGGGCAGCACGACGCCGGTCGTGAAATCGGCGCTCGTGAGGTAGAGCACCGCATCGGCGATCTCCTGCACGGTCGCGATGCGGCCGGCGGGCGCCAGGCCGTTGAGGAAGCCGTGCTGCTCGGGCGTGTACAGCGGCGTGTCCACGATGCCGGGTGCCACCGCATTCACCTTGACGTTGTGCGGTGCGAGTTCGAGCGCCAGCGCGCGCGTCGCGGCATTGATGCCGCCCTTGATCAGCACCGGCAACACGGCCGGCACCTGCTGGTTCGGCTGCAGCGCGATGCTCGCCGTGATGTTGACGATGTGTCCCTGGCGGCGCGCAACCATGTGCTTTGCCGCGGCCTGCGAGGCGTAGACGAAGCCCTTGAGGTTCGTGGCGACCAGCTGGTCGAGTTCGTCTTCGGTGTAGTCGACGAAAGGCTTCGCGTTGAAGATGCCCGCGTTGTTGATGAGCACGTCCACCTGGCCGAAGCGCGCCACGGCGCGGTTGACGAGCTGCTGCGCGGTGTCGCGGCGGCCGATGTCGCCCGCGACGCCGAGAAGACGCGCCGGATTGCCGAGCTGCTTCGCGGCGGCTGCGAGCCGCTCTTCGGTGCGCGCATTCGCGACCACGTTGAAGCCGCGCGCGAGGTACGCCTGCGCAAGGCCCAGGCCGATGCCGCTCGAGGCGCCGGTGATGACCACGGTGGGGGAAGAGTTGTCCTGCATGTCGGTTCTCCAGGGAAGTTGATGACGTGGGGAGAACTGTATTGATGACAGAGAAACAGATAAATCACTAGACTCGCACTTCACTTGATACACAAGGTAATCAATCCATGCAGCGGCAGTTCGGCGACATCCTTCTGGGCAGCATCGAGTTGTTCTGCCTCGCTGCGGAGAGCGGCGGCTTCACCTCGGCGGCACTCGCCGCTGGCGTGACGCCCGCGGCCGTGAGCCGATCGATCTCCCGGCTCGAGAAGCGGCTGGGATTGCGGCTTTTCGTGCGCACCACGCGCAGCGTGCGGCTCACCGACGCGGGCCGCTCCTACTTTGCACAGTGCCGACAGGCGCTGGCGCAGCTCGCCGAGGCCGAGCGCGAGGTGATGGGCCAGCAGGCACTGCCTTCGGGCACGCTGCGCATCAGCGTGCCGACCACCTACGGCCACCACCGCATCCTGCCCTTGCTGCCGGCGTTTCGCGAACGCTTTCCCGACATCCGGCTGCACGTGCACCTGAGCAACCGCAACATCGACTTCGTGGAAGAGGGCTACGACATGGCCGTGCGCGTGCGGGCCCAGCCCGACTCCACGCTGATCGCGCGGCACCTCGAGGATGCGGACCTGGTCGTGGTCGCCACGCGCAAATACCTGAGGAAGGCCGGCACGCCGCGCACGCTGGACGACCTCGCCGCGCACGAGTGCATCCAGTTCGAGCTGCCCAGCAGTGGCCGCCGCATCTCATGGCTCTTCAAGGAGAACGGCAAGGACCGCGAAGTCTTCGCGGACAGCGCCTACAGCTGTTCCGACGACGTGCTTGGCGGCGTCACGCTCGCGAAAAGCAGCGCCGGGTTGTTCCAGACCTACCGCTTCGTCGTGGAGAAGGAACTGGCGGACGGCTCGCTCGTCGAGGTGCTGAAGCCCTTCGCGGGCCGTTCGCGGCCCTACACGCTGCTGTACCCGGACGGGCGCCACGTGCCGCTGCGCATGCGGGTGTTCATCGATTTCCTGATGGCGCAGCGGACCGGGTGACGCCCGCCACGCATGCTCACACGCCCAGCAGTTCCTCCAGCACCGTCGGCTCCGCCAGCAGATCGGCCGACGCTCCATGCCGCACGATCTGCCCCTTCTCCATCACCACCGCCAGGTCCGTGTGCGCGAGCACCTTGCGGTAGTCGCGGTCGACGATCAGCGTGGCGATGCCGGTCGCGCGGATCTCGCTGATCACGCGCCAGATCTCGGCCACGATCAGCGGCGCGAGGCCTTCGGTGGCTTCGTCGAGGATCAGCAGGCGCGGGTTGGTCATGAGCGCGCGGCCGATGGAGAGCATCTGCTGCTCGCCGCCCGACAGCTGCTGGCCGCCGTGCGTGAGCCGTTCCGACAGGCGCGGAAAGGTGGCCATCACGCGGTCGAAGGTCCAGGCGCGCTGGCCGTCGACGCCGGCGCGTTCGCTCATCACGAGGTTCTCGCGCACCGACAGGTTCGGAAAGATGCCGCGCCCCTCGGGCACGTAGCCGATGCCCAGGCGTGCCATCTTCTCGGGCGGCAGGCCGGTGACCGTGCGGCCGTCGACCTGCACTTCGCCTGACGCGGGCCGCACGTAGCCCATGATGGTGCGGATCAGCGTGGTCTTGCCCATGCCGTTGCGCCCGAGCAGGCCGACGGAGGTCGCCGCCGGAATGCCGGCATGCACACCGCGCAGGATGTGGCTGTTGCCGTAGTAGGTGTTGAGGTCGCGAACGATCAGCATCAGTGTTGCTCCTCGCCGAGGTACGCCGTGCGCACTTCGGGGTTCTCGCGAATTTCTTGGGGGTTGCCGGTCGCGATGACGGTGCCGTTCACCATCACCGTGATGCGGTCGGCGATGCGGAACACGGCGTCCATGTCGTGCTCCACCAGCAGGATGGCGTGCGTGGCTTTCAGCCGCGCGAGCAGCGTGAGCATGCGGTCGGTCTCTTCCGCGCCCATGCCGGCGAGCGGTTCGTCCAGCAGCAGCACGCGCGGGTGGGTGGCCAGGCACATCGCCACTTCGAGCTGGCGTTGCGCGCCGTGGCTCAGCGTGCCGGCGACGCGCCGGGCTTCGGCCGTGAGGCCGGCGGCTTCCAGCGCCGCATCGGCCGAGGCGTTGCTGGTGGCGCAGCGCTGCGACGACTGCCAGATCGCCCAGGGCTTCGCCGTGGCGGCCTGCGCGGCGAGGCGGCAGTTCTCGTGCACCGTGAACTCCGGGAAGATGGTGGTGCGCTGGTAGCTGCGGCCCACGCCGTCGCGGGCGCGGCGCGACTGCGCGCGCGCGGTGATGTCCACGCCGTCGAGTGCGATGCGGCCTTCGGAGGCTTCGATCTCGCCCGAGAGCATGTTGATGAGCGTCGACTTGCCGGCGCCGTTGGTGCCGATCACCGCATGCACCTCGCCGATGTGCAGGTCGAGCGTGACGGCGTTGACGGCCGTGAGGCCGCCGAAGCGGCGCGTGAGCTTGTCCACGGACAGCAGTGCGGCGGTCATGCGCCTCCCTTCGGCGACAGGCGCTGCACCAGGCCGATCAGGCCCTTGGGCAGCAGCGCCACGAACACGATGATGGCAATGCCCAGCGTGAGCTGCCAGTGGTCGGCCAGCGGGCCCATCACGGCGTGGGTGGAGAAGATTTCCTTGAGCAGCGTGAAGGCCACGGCGCCGATCACCGCGCCGCGCAGGTGGCCGAGGCCGCCCAGGATCACCATCAGCAGCACCTCGCCCGAGTTGTGCCAGGCCATCAGTTCGGGGTTGACCACGCCGTCGCGCGAGGCCAGCAGAAAGCCCGCGAGCCCGGCCAGCGCGCCCGCGAGCACGAAGGCCGCGAGCTTGTAGCCGTACACCGCGAAGCCCGCCGCGCGCATGCGCTGCTCGTTCACGCGGATGCCCGCGAGCGCGGCGCCGAAGCGCGAGCGGCGGATGAGCGCCAGCAGGCCGTAGGTGAACACCAGCGCCGCCAGCACCACGTAGAACAGCACCGTGCGGTTTTCCATGTCGAGCGCGCCGAGGGCCGGGCGCACGTACAGGTAGATGCCGTCGCTGCCGCCGCCGACCTTGGTGTCGTGGAACACGAAGAACGCCATCTGCGCGAAGGCCAGCGTGACCATGATGAAGTACACGCCGCGCGTGCGCAGGCTCAGTGCGCCCACGAACAGCGCATACAGCGCCGCCGCGCCCATCGACAGCACCAGCAGCACTGCGAAGTTGCCGCCCTCGTTGCCCGAGGCCAGCACGGTGACGTACGCGCCGATGCCGTAGAAGGCCGCATGGCCCAGGCTCACGAGCCCGGTCATGCCCACCAGCAGCTCCAGGCTGAGCGCGAAGATCGACAGGATCATCACCTTGACGATGAAGTCCGACGCGTAGTTGCCCAGCAGCGGGCCGGCCACGGCGAGCGCGATGGCGCACAGCACGGGCACGATGAAGGCACCGCGCCGCGGCGACGAAGGTGCGGATGCAACCACCGGGCTCATGGCCGCCTCCCCATCAAGCCTTCGGGCTTCCAGATCAGCACGATCGCCATCAGCAGGTAGATGCCGATGCCCGCCAGGTCGGCGAAGAACACCTTGCCGAAGGTGTCGACGAAGCCCACCAGCAGCGAGGCCACGAGCGCCCCGGTGATCGAGCCGATGCCGCCGATCACCACCAGCACGAAGCAGATGATGAGCACGCTGGCGCCCATGTTCGGGTACACCGAGGACATCGGCGCGGCGATCATGCCGGCCAGTGCCGCCAGCGCCACGCCGGCCGCGAACACGATGCGGTACAGCCGCTTCACGTCGATGCCCAGGCCGCGCACCATGTCGCGGTTGCTGGCGCCGGCGCGGATCATCATGCCCAGGCGCGTGCGGTTCACCACGTAGTACAGGCCCACGGCCAGCACGATGCACGCGGCCGAGGCGAACAGGCGATACCACGGGTAGCTCATGACGTTGCCCAGCGCGAAGCTGCCGTCCAGCCACGCGGGCACCTTCACGCCGTGCACGTCGTTGCCCACGAAGATGGAGCGCAGTTCCTCGAACACCAGGATGAGCCCGTAGGTCATGAGCACCTGCTGCAGGTGGTCGCGCTGGTAGAGGTAGCTGAAGAAGGCCCACTCCAGCACATAGCCGAAGATCGCGGCCAGCACCACGCCGGCCACCAGCATCAGCAGGAACTGGTCGCCGAACAGCGGCGCCAGCGAGAACGCCATGTAGGCGCCGATCATGTAGAAGCTCCCGTGGGCGAGGTTGATGACGCCCATGATCCCGAAGATCAGCGTCAGCCCCGAGGCCACGAGAAAGAGCAGCAGGCCGTACTGAACGGAGTTCAGGCACTGCACCAAGAAGGTTCCGAAATCCACCGTGTGATCCCAGTTGAGTGTGGTTGCCGCAAGGCGGCTCGCGGCCCTGAACCCGGTCAGGGCCGCGAGGGAACGAGAGAGAACCGAAGGCCGTGGCCTGGCTTACATCCGGCAGCCGCGTGCCGGATCGGACAGGCCCTTGATGGCCGTGCTGACGAGCTTGTTTTCTTTGCCTTCCACTTTGCGCAGGTAGATGTCCTGCACCGGGTTGTGCGACTTGCTCACCGTGAAGGTGCCGCGCGGGCTGTCGATCTTCGCCTTCTCGATCGCGCCCGTGAACTCGGCCTTCTTCGAGATGTCGCCCTTGGTGGCATTCAGGCCCACGCCCAGCATCTGCGCGGCGTCGTAGCCCTGCACCGCGTACACGTCGGGCTGCAGCTTGAACGACTTGGCATACGCCACGCGGAAGGCGTTGTCGCGCGGGGTGTTCAGGCCGTCGGCGTAGTGCAGCGTGGTGAGCATGCCTTGCGCCGATTCGCCCTGCGCGTCGAGCGTGCCGTCGGTCAGGAAGCCGGGGCCGTACAGCGGGATGGTCTTGTTCAGGCCGGCGGCCTGGTAGTCCTTGACGAACTTCACCGCGCCGCCTCCCGCGAAGAAGGCGTACACCGCATCGGGCTTGGCCGCCGCGATCTCGGTCAGCAGGGCCTGGAACTCCACGTTGGGGAAGGGCAGGGTGAGCTGCTTGTCGACCTTGCCGCCGTTCTTCTCGAAGCCTTCCTTGAAGCCGTTGACCGACTCTTCGCCGGCCGCGTACTTCCAGGTGATGGTCATGACCTTCTTCTTGCCCTGCTGCTTGGCCGCCACCTCGCCCATGGCGTAGGCCGGCTGCCAGTTGCTGAACGAGCTGCGGAAGATGTTGGGCGCGCACATGGGGCCCGTCACCGCGTCGGCGCCGGCGTTGGGCACGATGAGCACGGTGCCGCTTTCCTTGGCGGCCTTGGCCATGGCCATGGCCACGCCTGAGTGCACGGTGCCCACGATCACGTCGACGTTGTCGCGCTTGATGAGCTTGTTGACGTTGTCGGTGGCCTTGGCCGGGTCGGACTCGTCGTCGACCTTGAAGTATTCGATCTCGCGGCCGGCGAGCTTGCCGCCTTGCTGTTCCACGTAGAGCTTGAAGCCGTTTTCAATGGCCACGCCCAGGGCGGTGTAGGTACCGCTGTAGGGCAGCATGAGGCCGACCTTGAGCTTTGCCGTGCCCTGTGCGCCGGCCGCGGAGGCCAGGGCGGCGAGGGCGATGGCCGTGAGCGCCAGGCGCGCGGTGCGAAGGTTCGTCATGGTGTCTGTCTCCTGTTGTTGGTGATGAAAGAAGCGGTCGCGACGATGACACGATCCGGCTGATCGCGATGCGGGGAATGCCCGCATTCAGGGATTTCGAGCAGCTCGCAAACTCCACCGACGCGCGGTGCGATGTCGCGGATCTGCGCGAGCGTGCCGTACGCGTCGTCGATGCCCTGCACCGCGAGCACGGGGCAGCGGATGGTGGCCAGCTCGGCCTCGATGTTCCAGTCGCGAAAGGGCGGGTGCAGCCAGATGCGGTTCCAGCCCCAGAAGGCCGAGTCGGCGCTGTCGTGGTAGCGGCCGAGCTTGGCGGGCAGGTCGGTGCTGCGGTAGGCGGTGCGCGCAATCTCGATGTTCGCGACGGTCTTGTCTTCCACGAAGATGTGCGGCGCGAGCACCACGAGGCCCGCGACCTTGTCCGAGAAGCGCGAGGCGTACAGCAGCGAGATCGAGCCGCCGTCGCTGTGGCCGAAGAGCCAGGGCTTCTCATCGCCGAGCTTCAGCGCGTCGAACAGCGCGGGCAGCACCTCGTGCGCCTGGCGGTGCATGAAGTCGACGTCCCAGATCTCGTCTTCGGCGCGCGGCGTGGAGCGGCCGTAGCCGGGGCGCGAGAACACGAGCCCGCGCGCGCCGGCGGCCTCGCAGACCTGGGCGGGGAAGTCCTTCCACATCGCGACGGAGCCCAGGCCCTCGTGCAGGAACACGATGAGCGGGGTGTCGGCGCCGCGCTCGGGGGCGATCCATTGGCACTCGATGCGCACGGTGCGCCCGCGCCAGTCGATGGTGGCGAAGTCGGTGGCGACCGTCGGCGTGCTCATGCCTGCTTCTCGCGTTCGCGCAGCCGGAAGCGCTGGATCTTGCCGGTGGCCGTCTTCGGCAGCTCGCTCACGAACTCCAGGAAGCGCGGGTACTTGTAAGGCGCCAGGCGCTCCTTCACGAAGGCCTTGAGTTCGTCCTCGGTGGCGGCGGCGCCGTCTTTCAGCACGACGAAGGCCTTGGTCTTCGTGAGCCCGTCGGCGTCGTCCTTGCCGATGACGGCGGCCTCGAGCACGGCGGGGTGCTGCATCAGCGTGGCCTCGACCTCGAAGGGCGAGACGTAGATGCCGCTGACCTTGAGCATGTCGTCGCTGCGCCCGGCGTACGTGAAGTAGCCGTCGGCGTCGCGCGTGTACTTGTCGCCGCTCTTGGTCCAGCCGCCCTGGAAGGTGTCGCGCGACTTCTCGCGGTTGCACCAGTACATGAGCGCCGAGCTCGGGCCGCGGATGTAGAGGTCGCCCACCTCGCCGTCGGGCACGGGGCGGCCGTCTTCGCCGCGCAGCTCGACCTCGTAGCCGTCCACCGGCTTGCCCGTGGTGCCGTAGCGCACGTCGCCGGGGCGATTGGAGATGAAGATGTGCAGCATCTCGGTCGAGCCGATGCCGTCGATGATCTCGCAGCCGAAGTGCGTCTTGAAGCGCTGTGCGATCTCGCCGGGCAGCGCCTCGCCGGCCGACGAGCACATGCGCAGCGCCACGGCCTCGCGCGCGGGCAACTTGGGCGAGGCGAGCATGCCGGCGAAGCCCGTGGGCGCGCCGAAGAACACGGTGGGCTTGTGCTCGGTCCAGCGACGGAAGGTGGCGTCGGGCGTGGGCCGCTCGGCCATCAGCACGACGGTGGCACCCACCGACAGCGGGAAGGTCAGCGCATTGCCCAGGCCGTACGCGAAGTACATCTTGGCGGCCGAGAAGCACACGTCGCCTTCGGTGAGGCCGAGCACCGGCTTGCCGTAGAGCTCGGCGGTCCACCACAGGTTGGCGTGCGTGTGCACCGTGCCCTTGGGCTTGCCGGTGGAGCCAGAGGAATAGAGCCAGAAGCCCGGGTCGTCCGACGCGGTGGGTGCCGGTGCGGGCAGGGGCTCGACGGCGGCGAGCGCGGCTTCGAACGCCTGCGCGCCTTCGGGCAGCGGGCCCGTCGGTTGCGACACGAACAGCGTCTGCACTTCATGGCCGCCGCGCGCCATCGCATCTTGCAAGGTCGGCAGCAGCGCGCCCGACACCAGCACCGCCTGCGCGCGGCTGTGGTCGAGCATGTAAGCGTAGTCGTCGGGCGTGAGCAGCGTGTTCACGGCCACGGGCACGATGCCCGCGTAGAGGCAGCCCAGGAAGCTCACGGGCCAGTCGTTGCCGTCGAGCATGAGCAGCAACACGCGCTCTTCGCGGCGGATGCCCGCGGCCTTCAGCGCGGCGGCCAGGCGGCGCGCGCGGTCTTCGAGCTGGCCGTAGCCCAGCGTGCCGCGGTCGTCGATGTAGGCGGTGCGTGCGGCGCGGCCGCGGTTGAGGGCGAACAGGTGTTCGGCAAAGTTGAATCGTGCGGGCAGGCTGCTGTTCATCGTGTGTCTCCTTGGGGCCTGTGCGTGGCGCTAGAGGCCGAGCGCGGCGAGCACGCCGGGGCTCGCCTGCACCGCGCTCCTGCGGTGATAGAAATCGAGCGCGCGCAGGCCGCCCAGTTCGGCGCCGCCGCCCGCGCGGCCGGGGCCGCCGTGCATCGACATCGGCATCACGTTGCCGTGGCCGGTGTGGGCTTGCGCGACCTCGGGCGTGATGACGTGCACGCGGCCATGGCTCGGTGCGACCGACAGCGCGGCCTGGGCCAGCGCGGCATCGTCGCTGCCGTAGAGCGAGGTGACGAGCGAGCCCTGGCCCCGGTGCGCGAGCGCGATGCCGTGCGCGAGGTCGTTGTAGGGCAGCAGCGTGGCGACCGGGCCGAACACCTCCACGTCGTGCACGCGCTGCGCCGCATCGGCGTCGCGCGCGCCCAGCAGTACGGGGCCGATGCAGGCGGCCACGGCCGGGTCGGCGTCGATGAGGGGCTTGTTACTGCTGTCGTGCAGCACGGTGGTCTGCGCGGCCAGCGCGTCGAGGCCGTCGCGCACGGCGTTCAGCTGCGCGCGGCTCACGAGCGAGCCCATGCGCACGCTCTCGTTGCGCGGGTTGCCGACGGTCACGCCCGCGAGCTTCGCGCCGATGGCTTCGGCGGCGGCGTCGTACACCTCGGCCGGCACGAGGATGCGGCGGATGGCGGTGCACTTCTGGCCCGACTTGACCGTCATCTCGCGCACCACTTCGCGCACGAGCAGGTTGAAGGCCTCGCTGCCGGGCGCGGCGCCGGGCAGCAGCAGGGCGCTGTTGAGGCTGTCGGCCTCGATGTTCACGCGCACCGAGCGCTCGGCCACGGCCGGGTGCGAACGGATGATGGCGGCCGTCTCGGCCGAGCCGGTGAACGAGACCACGTCGAAGGGCTGGAGCTGGTCCATCAGGCCGGCCGAGCTGCCGCAGATGACCGACAGCGCGCCGGCCGGCAGCACGCCCGCATCGACCACGTCTTTCACCATGCGCTGCGTGAGCCAGGCGGTGGCCGTGGCGGGCTTCACGATCACGGGCACGCCCGACAGCAGCGCGGGCGCGGCCTTTTCCCACAGGCCCCACGACGGGAAGTTGAAGGCGTTGATGAACAGCGCCACGCCGTGCGTCGGCACCTGCAGGTGCTGCGACTGGAACACGGGCTCCTTGCCGAGCTTCACAGGATCGCCGTCGCGCAGCGCGCGCACGTCGCCGAGCGCATCGCCCCACTTCGCGTACTGGCCGAGCGTGAAGATCGCGCCGTCGATGTCGACGGCGGAGTCGTTCTTCACCGTGCCGCAGTTCGCGGTGGCGATCTCGTAGTACGCGTCGCGGTTGGCCTGCAGCACCTTCACGAGGGCGGCGAGCAGGCCGGCGCGCTGGCGATAGGTGAGGGCGCGCAGCGCGCGGCCGCCTTGTTCGCGCGCAAAGGCAAAGGCCTCGGGCAGGTCGAGGCCGGTGGCGTCGACGCGCGCGAGTTCGGTGCCGAGCACCGGGTCGAACAGGGGCGTGCCGGCGCCCGTGCCGCATTGCCAGCGGCCGGCGACGTGGTTGGCGAGAAGGTCGGTCATGAAGTGAACTTGATCTGCCCCTCGGGCAGCAGGTAGAGGACGAGCGCGCGGCCCTGGGCCACGGTCGGGCGGTGTGCGGTGCCGGGCCCGTAGACGCACCAGCCCGCGGGCCGGCCGTCGAAGGTGGCGGCGGGGGTGTCGTCCAGCGGCATGATCAGGTCGATCTCGCCGTTGGGATGCGTGTGGTGCGGGCCGGCGAGGTCCTGCATGTCGACCACGTCGACCGAGAAGCGGTGCAGCGCGTCCTCGGCCTTGAAGACCCGGCCGTACTTGATGCCGCCGCCTTCGCGATCGCACAGCCAGCCTTCGGCGACGCCGCCGATGCAGGCCTGGCGCAGTTGCGCAAAACGGGCGCTGCCGGCGCCGTGGGTGGCGTTGAGCCACTGGTCGAGCGTGTCGTCCAGCGGCTGGCCGGCGATCTCGGCGGTCAGGTCGGCGATCAGCTGGTGAAATGCCGCCTTGCCGGTGGCGGGCGTGGGGGTGTCGGACATCGTGGGCCTCGAACGGATGAACTATCGACTTCTTGCAGGAAGTCTGCGTGTGCAGTATCTTGCGTGTGATCGAACAATAAGCAGCGAGACAACAGGTGTCAAGCAATATAGTGCATCTATGGTGTTTACCCTGAGCGCGCACAATCCCGGCGAAGAACGAGGAATGGCATGAACGAGCATGTAGACGCGGTGCTGGCCACCGCGCCCGAGGGCGGCACCGGCAACCACGGCGCCGCCGTGGCCGGGGAGGCCAAGAACCCATTGCTGGTGGCACTGGGCGACCGCGTGCGCAACCTGCGCGCGCAGCGCGGCCTCACGCGCAAGGCGGTGGCCCTGTCGGCCGACGTGTCGGAGCGCCACCTGGCGAACCTGGAATACGGCATCGGCAACGCATCGATCCTGGTGCTGCAGCAGGTGGCCGGGGCGCTGCACTGCTCGCTGGCCGAGCTGGTGGGCGACGTGACGACCAGCTCGCCCGAGTGGCTGCTGATCCGCGAACTGCTGGAGCACCGCAGCGAGGCCGACCTGCGCCGCGTGCGCGTGGCGCTCGGCGAGATGCTGGGCACGGCCTCGGTCGACCCGGCGCGGCACCGGCGCATCGCGCTCGTGGGGCTGCGCGGCGCGGGCAAGTCGACGCTGGGCCAGATGCTGGCCGAAGACCTCGAAATTCCGTTCATCGAACTGAGCCGCGAGATCGAGAAGCTCGCGGGCTGCAGCGTGCGCGAAATCCACGACCTGTACGGCACCAACGCCTACCGCCGCTACGAGCGCCGCGCGCTGGAAGAAGCGGTGCAGATCTACAGCGAGGTGGTCATTGCCACGCCCGGCGGCATCGTGTCCGACCCGGCCACCTTCAACGAGCTGCTGGCCCACTGCACCACCGTGTGGCTGCAGGCCGCGCCCGAGGAGCACATGGGCCGCGTGGCCGCGCAGGGCGACACCCGCCCGATGGCGGCCAGCAAGGAGGCCATGGAAGACCTGCGGCGCATCCTGAACGGGCGCGCCGCTTTCTATTCGAAGGCTGATCTGTCGGTCGATACCAGTGGGAAGACCTTGCCGCAGAGCTTCCAGGCCTTGCGCGCGGTCGCCCGGCAGTCGATGGGGCTGGGCTGAGTTTCTTGCTGTTGGCGTTGGGGCGCTCGCTGTTCAGGGCGACGCTCCCGCCGACGGGGTACCTTGCTCCGCGAATGTCCCCCGGCCTGCGGCCTCCTCCTTGATTTCGCTGCGCAAGGCACCCCATCGGCGTGAGCGTTTCAGAGCAGTTGTTGATCGGCCGTGAACCGACCGCGTGCCCCCGTGCGCAGGGCACTGGGTGCTTCCCGCAGCGAAATTAAGGAGGAGGGCGAAGCCCGGGGGACATTCGCGGAGGGAAGTACCCGGTGTCCTGCGCACGCCCCCTGATCCCTTGTCCGCCTGAAATCTGAAAAAAAGCACAACAGGCATTGACTTGCCTGTTTGCATGCAGCATGATGCATGTCATCGGAACAAGGAAGTGCATTATTATTCCTGTTCACGGTTTTCTGAACACAGCCCCACAGGAGACTTCCGCATGACCGACACCACGCTCCAGGCGCCCCAGCGCGTCGACTACCGCATCGAACCCGCCCAGTACCGCCACTGGTCGCTGAGCTTCGACGGCGCCATTGCGCGCCTCACGCTCGACATCGCGGAAGACGGCGGCATCCGCCCCGGCTACAAGCTCAAGCTCAACAGCTACGACCTGGGCGTGGACATCGAGCTGAACGACGCGCTCAACCGCATCCGCTTCGAGCATCCCGAAGTGCGCAGCGTGATCGTCACCAGCGGCAAGGACCGCATCTTCTGTTCGGGCGCCAACATCTTCATGCTGGGCGTTTCCAGCCACGCCTGGAAGGTGAACTTCTGCAAGTTCACCAACGAGACGCGCAACGGCATGGAAGACACCTCCAAGCACTCGGGCCTGAAGTTCCTCGCGGCCGTGAACGGTGCCTGCGCCGGCGGCGGCTACGAACTGGCACTGGCCTGCGACGAGATCCTGCTGGTCGACGACCGCTCTTCTTCCGTCTCGCTGCCCGAAGTGCCCCTGCTCGGCGTGCTGCCCGGCACCGGCGGCCTGACCCGCGTGACCGACAAGCGCCACGTGCGCCACGACCTCGCCGACATCTTCTGCACCAGCGTCGAAGGCGTGCGCGGCCAGCGCGCGGTCGACTGGCGCCTGGTCGATGCCGTGGCCAAGCCCGCGCAGTTCCCGGCCGCCGTGCAGGAACGCGCCACGCAACTCGCCGCCGGCAGCGACCGCCCCGCTGGCGCCAAGGGCGTGGCCCTGACCCGCGTCGAGCGCACCGACAGCGCCGACGGCATCGCGTACGCCAACGTCAACGTGCAGATCGATCGCAGCAAGCGCACCGCGACGATCACCGTGAAGGCACCCACCGGCGCGCAGCCGGCCGACATCGCCGCCATCGAAGCCGCGGGCGCCGCCTGGTGGCCGCTGGCCGTGTGCCGCGAGCTCGACGACGCCATCCTCAACCTGCGCACCAACGAACTCGACGTCGGCACCTGGCTGCTCAAGACCGAAGGCGACGCCGCCGCCGTGCTCGCATCGGATGCCGTGATGTTCGCGAACAAGGACCACTGGCTGGTGCGCGAGACCATCGGCGGCCTGCGCCGCACGCTGGCGCGCCTCGATGTGTCGTCGCGCAGCCTGTTCGCGCTGGTCGAGGCCGGCTCGTGCTTCGCCGGCACGCTGGCCGAGCTGGCCTTTGCGGCCGACCGCACCTACATGCTCGCGCTGCCCGACGACGCCGCGCGCGCACCGAAGCTCACGCTCAACGAATTCAACTTCGGCTTCTTCCCGATGGTGAACGACCAGAGCCGCCTGCAGCGCCGCTTCTATGAAGAGGCCGCACCGCTCGAAGCCGCGCGCGCCGCCGCCGGCCAGGCGCTCGACGCCGACGAAGCCGTGAAGCTCGGCCTCGTCACCGCCGCGCCCGACGACATCGACTGGGACGACGAGATCCGCATCGCCATCGAAGAGCGCGCCGCCATGTCGCCCGACGCACTCACCGGCCTCGAAGCCAACCTGCGCTTCGCCAGCAAGGAGAACATGGCCACCCGCATCTTCGGCCGCCTCACGGCCTGGCAGAACTGGATCTTCAACCGCCCCAACGCCGTCGGCGAGAAGGGCGCGCTGAAGGTCTACGGCACCGGCCAGAAAGCCGGCTTCGACCTGAACCGCGTTTGAGCACAGAGCAGTCCGCACAACCCAAGGAACAACGATGAGCACGATCAACTACAGCGAGAAGATCCCCAACAACGTCAACCTCGGCGAAGACCGCACGCTGCAGCGCGCGCTCGAAGGCTGGCAGCCCAACTTCATCAACTGGTGGGACGACGTGGGCCCCGAAGGCTCGACCAACCACGAGGTGTACCTGCGCACCGCCGTGAGCGTCGACCCGCAAGGCTGGGCGCAGTTCGGCCACGTGAAGATGCGCGACTACCGCTGGGGCATCTTCCTGAACCCGGGCGATGCCAACCGCGAAGTGCACTTCGGCGACCACAAGGGCGAGAAGGTCTGGCAGGACGTGCCCGGCGAACACCGCGCCAACCTGCGCCGCATCATCGTCACGCAGGGCGACACCGAGCCCGCGTCGGTCGAGCAGCAGCGCCACCTGGGCCTCACGGCGCCGTCGATGTACGACCTGCGCAACCTGTTCCAGATCAACGTCGAAGAAGGCCGCCACCTGTGGGCCATGGTCTACCTGCTGCAGAAGCACTTCGGCCGCGATGGCCGCGAAGAGGCCGACGCGCTGTTGCAGCGCACCTCGGGCGACGCCAACAACCCGCGCATCCTGGGCGCCTTCAACGAGAAGACGCCCGACTGGCTCGCGTTCTTCATGTTCACCTACTTCACCGACCGCGACGGCAAGTTCCAGCTGGCCGCGCTGGCCGAAAGCGCGTTCGACCCGCTGGCGCGCACCACGAAGTTCATGCTGACCGAAGAGGCGCACCACATGTTCGTGGGCGAGAGCGGCGTGTCGCGCGTCATCGCACGCACTGCGCAGGTGATGAACGAGCTCAAGACCGACGACGCGCAGAAGATCCGCGCCGCAGGCTGCATCGACCTGGGCACCATCCAGCGCTACCTGAACTTCCACTACTCGGTGACCATCGACCTGTTCGGCGCCGACCAGTCGAGCAACGCCGCCATCTTCTACAGCTCGGGCCTGAAGGGCCGCTACGAAGAAGGCAAGCGCGACGACGATCACGTGCTCAAGGGCCAGACCTACAAGGTGCTCGAAGTGAAGGACGGCCAGCTCGTCGAGAAGGACGTGCCGATGCTCAACGCCCTGAACGAAGTGCTGCGCGATGACTTCATCAAGGACTCGGTGGCCGGCGTCGGCCGCTGGAACAAGGTGCTCGAGAAGGCCGGCATCCCCACCCGCCTGGTCGTGCCGCACAAGGCCTTCAACCGCCAGATCGGCGCCCTCGCCGGCATCAAGATGTCGCCCGAAGGCCGCGTGGTGAACGACATCGAATGGGCCGCCAAGCGCGACGAATGGCTGCCGAGTTCCGAAGACTTCGCTTTCGTGGCATCGTTGATGGGCCGCGTGATCGAGCCGGGCAAATTCGCAGGCTGGATCTCGCCGCCGGTGATGGGCATCAATCGCCAGCCGGTGGATTTCGAGTACGTGCGTTTCGGCTGAGCGTCTGGATATGAAGCCCTCGTCCCCACGGCGAGGGCATGGAGAACAACATGGACATGGTCGTTGAAGCCGGGGTCATCAAGCAGCACCTGATCGACCCCGAGATCTGCATCCGCTGCAACACCTGCGAGGCGACCTGCCCCGTGAACGCGATCACGCACGACGACAACAACTATGTCGTGCGTGCGGACGTCTGCAATGGCTGCATGGCCTGCATCTCGCCGTGCCCCACGGGCTCGATCGACAACTGGCGCACCATGCCGCTGGTGCGTGCGTACACCATCGAAGAACAGCTCACGTGGGAAGAGCTCCCCGCCGAGCTCTCGCCCGAAGAACTCGAGGCGGCGGGCGTGTCCGGCGCTGCCGCCGAGGCCGCGGAAGTGCCTGCCCAGACGCAGGCCCAGGCCGCCGTGCAGGGCACCGAGCCCGCCTTCAATTCCGCGCAGTACGGCGCCAGCGTGCCGCCCTGGTCGGCCGCGCACGCCTACACCAATCTCTTTCCGCCGAAGACGCCGACCACCGCCACCGTGGTGGGCAACTTCAACTGCACCGAGGCCGGCTTCGACAGCGAGACCCACCACATCGTGCTCGACTTCGGCGTGGTGCCGTTCCCCGTGCTCGAGGGCCAGTCGATCGGCATCGTGCCCCCGGGCGTCGATGCCATCGGCAAGCGCCACCATGCGCGCCAGTATTCGGTGGCCAGCCCGCGCAACGGCGAGCGGCCCGGCTACAACAACGTCTCGCTCACCGTGAAGCGCGTCACCGAGGACCACGAGGGCGATCCGGTGCGCGGCGTGTGCTCCAACTACGTGTGCGACCTCAAGGTGGGCGACACGGTGCAGGTGGTGGGGCCCTTCGGCGCATCGTTCCTGATGCCGAACCACCCCAAGTCGCACATCGTGATGATCTGCACCGGCACCGGCAGCGCGCCCATGCGCGCCATGACCGAATGGCGCCGGCGCCTGCGCAAGAGCGGCAAGTTCGAAGGCGGCAAGCTCATGCTGTTCTTCGGCGCGCGCACGCAGCAGGAGCTGCCGTACTTCGGCCCGCTGCAATCGCTGCCGAAAGACTTCATCGACATCAACTTCGCGTTCTCGCGCACGCCGGGCCAACCCAAGCGCTACGTGCAGGACCTGATGCGCGAACGCGCCGCCGACCTGGCCGCGCTGCTGAAAGACGGCGCCAGCCACTTCTACGTGTGCGGCCTCAAGAGCATGGAAGAGGGCGTGGTGCTCGCACTGCGTGACGTGGCGAAGGAAGCGGGGCTCGACTGGGACACCGTCGGTGCGCAACTCAAGCGCGAAGGCCGCCTGCACCTCGAAACGTACTAAGCTGCGGCGGATGCAGTTCGCCGACTTCCATGCAGGCCAGGTCATCGAGGCCGGGCCTTATGTGCTCACCGAAGCCGAGCTCGTGCAGTTCGCGCGGGCCTACGATCCGCAGTGGTTCCACACCGACGCCGAGGCGGCGGCAGGCAGCCCCTTCGGCGGGCTCATCGCGAGCGGCTGGCACACCTGCTCGATCGCGATGCGGCTGGTGGTCGAGGCGGCGCTGGCCGGTTCCGAATCGTTCGCGTCGCCCGGGCTCGAGCACGTGCGCTGGCCGAACCCCGTGCGACCCGGCGATGCGCTGCGGCTCGTGGCCGACGTGATCGAGGTGCGTCGCTCCGAAAAGCGCCCCACGCTCGGCATCCTGCGCTGGCGCTGGCGGTTGTTCAACCAGCGTGCGCTGGTGGTGCTCGACACCGAAGTCACCAGCCTCTTCAAGCTGCCTGCCCCCGACCTCTGAACGACACAAGCCCGCAACGCTTTAGCGCTGCGGGCTTGATTACTTGCGGAGCGATGCGCTGCAACAGCCGCGTCCGGCCGCTGCAACCATGCGGCGTGCGACTTACTTCTTGTGCAAGTCGACCGCGCCCGAGCCCTGCGCCTTGCCGCTCGCCTTGGCGCCGGCCGTGGCCGGTTTCACGGCGCCAGCGGCACCGGTCGCGCTGTTCACGGTGCTGCCCACGGTGTTGGTCACACCGCCGACGGCTTGCGTCGCGCCGCCCACGGCGCCGGTGGCACCGCCGACCGCACCCGTGGCCGTGCCGAGCACGCCACCGACGGCATTGCCCACGCCGCCGGTCGCGCCGGAGGTGGAGGTGTCCGCGTTGGCATCGGCCGACGCACCGGTCTGCGTGCGTGCGCCTGCGGCGCCGCCTTGTGGCGTCGCGCCGGTGCTGCCCGAGGCCTTCACATCGGCGTTGACCCCCACGCCGACCCCGACGCCTTGCGCCTGGGCCGTCCCGCCGAGGGCCAGCAGGCCCGCCAGCATGGCGCCGATGAAGATGCGGTTGGTTGCATGTGTAGTCATGAGTGACAGTTCCTTTCGTTGCTGAGTCACGGTTTGCAGAACCGACCGGGGTTCGATCGATTCGGGGGCAACCATGACGGGCCGGCAGGTTGTCGCCATGTGCGGCGCGTTCGCTCGACGCTGTGGGAATCGGCCGTCGGCGGAATCGGGGGCTCGTGCGTTAGGGCGGCGTTTGCAAATCCCCGCCCGATCCGGGGTTTCTTGGCGCGATGCGCCACGTCATCGAAAACATGCAACTCATAATGTTGCATGAAACGAGACGGCAAGCTTTCCGGTGTGCTCCACGTGCTGCTGCACATGGCCGAGCTGGACGCCCCCATCACCTCCGAGGCGCTCGCCGCGGCGATGCAGACCAACCCCGTGGTCGTGCGCCGGCTCATGGCGGGCCTGCGGCAGGCCGGCTTCGTGAGTTCGGCGAAGGGGCATGGCGGCGGCTGGGTGCTGTCGTGTTCGTTGAGTTCGGTGACGCTGGGCGACATCCACAACGCCGTCGGCGCGCCCGCGCTGCTGGCCATGGGCAACCGCACCGAGAGCCCGGGCTGCATCGTCGAGCAGGCGGTGAACGCGGCGCTCGACGGCGCCTGCCAGGAAGCCGCGGCGCTGCTGCTGCGGCGGCTCAACGGGATCACGCTGGCCGATCTCTCCAGGGACTTTCATCGCCGCATGACGGGCGGCGGCTTCACCGCGAAGGACATCGCACATGCGCCATGACGCACTCATCGTGGGCGGCAGCTTTGCCGGCCTCTCCGCCGCCATGCAACTGGCGCGCGCACGCAGGAAGGTCTGCGTGGTCGACGCGGGCGCGCCGCGCAACCGCTTCGCCGCGGCCTCGCATGGCTTCTTCGGGCAGGACGGCATGGCGCCGCTGCAGATGATTGCCGATGCGCGCGACAAGCTGCTCGCCTATCCGTCGGTCACCTTCGTCGAAGGCACGGCGACTGCAGCGACGGCCGATGGCGCGGAGGGCTTCACGGTCTCGTTGAACAGCGGGGAACAGTTGTCGACGCGCAAGCTGCTGCTGGCCTTCGGCGTGCAGGACGGCCTGCCGGACATCGCGGGCCTCGGCGAGCGCTGGGGAAAGAGCGTGCTGCACTGTCCTTACTGCCATGGCTACGAGTTCGGTGATCGCCCGCTGGGCGTGCTCTTTCACAGCGCGCACCCGCCGGACCACGCGCTGCTGATCGCCGAGTGGGGCCCGACCACGCTCTTCCTGAATGGTGAGGAAGGGCCAGATGCCGAGGCACGCGCCCGGCTGCAATCACGCGGCGTGACCGTGGAGCCCGGGCGCATCGCCGGCCTCGAAGGGCAGGGGACGGACCTCGCGGCCGTGTGCCTGGACGACGGCCGGCACGTGCCGATCGAGGCGCTGTTCGTAGCGCCGCACACGCGCCCGACCAGTCCGCTGGCCGAGCAGCTGGGCTGCGCGTTCGACGACGGCCCCACGGGCCCGGTGCTGCGCGTCGACGCGATGAAGACGACCACGGTGCCCGGCGTGTACGCGGCGGGCGATGTGGCGATGGCTTTTTCCAACGCCACGCTGGCTTCGGCCGACGGGCTGTTCGCCGGGGTGTCGATGCACCGCGCGCTGGTGTTCGGCGCCTGATTTCAAATTTTTTCGGGGGAAGATGGCAAACCGCCTCAAACCACCCTATAATCTGAGGCTCACGCGGGAATAGCTCAGTTGGTAGAGCGCAACCTTGCCAAGGTTGAGGTCGAGAGTTCGAGACTCTTTTCCCGCTCCAAATCGCATGAAAAGGCCACCTCACCAGGTGGCCTTTTTCATTGGCGCGTCGCTTTCAACCTCGCGCCGGCAGCACGGTCCCCCGGCTCTCGCCGAAACCGATGCGCGCATGGCCGGGCTTCTCGCACCAGCCGCGCAGCAGCACCGCATCCCCGTCTTCCAGGAAACCGCGCGTTTCGCCGTTGGCGAGCGTCACCGGCGTTTGCGCCGCGCGGGTCAGCTCGATGATCGCGCCGGCCTCGCCCTCGCCAGGGCCCGAGATGGTGCCGCTGCCGAACAGGTCGCCCGGGTTCAGGCTGCAGCCGCCCACCGTGTGGTGCGCCACCATCTGCGCAATGCTCCAGTACTGATGCCGGAAGCTCGTGCCCGACAGGCGCGACGGCCCGGTCTTCTGCTCGCGCGCCTTTTCGCTTTCGAGCCACACCTCGAGCCGGATGTCGAGTGCGCCGCCGTCGCGGTTCGCGCTGCCTTCCAGGTACGCCAGCGGTTGCGGCTCGTTCGCGGGCCGCGTCCACGCCTGACGGTAGGGCGCCAGCGCTTCCATCGTCACGATCCATGGCGAGATCGTGGTGGCGAAGTTCTTCGCAAGGAAGGGCCCGAGCGGCGCCATCTCCCAGAACTGGATGTCGCGCGCCGACCAGTCGTTGAGCAGGCAGAGACCGAAGATGTGGTCTTCCGCGCGCGCGAGCGGAATCGCCTCGCCCTGCGCATTGCCCTGGCCGATCCACACGCCCAGCTCCAGCTCGTAGTCGAGCCGCGCGCAGGCCTGGTAGGTCGGCGCCTTCGCGCCGGGCGCCATGGCCTGGCCCATCGGCCGGTGAAAGCGCTGGCCGCTCACGCCGATGGTGGACACGCGCCCGTGGTACGCGGTCGGCACCCAGCGGAAGTTGGGCGTGACGTCGCCGTCGGGGTTCATCAGGCGGCTGATGTTCAGCGCGTGGTCGATCGAGGTGTAGAAGTCGGTGTAGTCGCCGATGCGCGCGGGCACGGTGTATTCGACCTCGGCCTGCGGCACGAGGCAGCCGCGCAGGTCGTCTGCGGTCGCGGCCCGCGCATCGCTGTGCAGCAGCGCGAAGACCGCATGGCGCAGCGCCTGCCAGGCGGGCGGGCCGAGCGCGAAGAAATCGTTCAGCGCGGGCAGGGCGGCGGCGCGCGCCGCATCGAGCGCCAGGCCGTCGACGTGCGAGCCCGCGGCCAGCGCCGCGAGGTCGAGCACCTGGTCGCCGATGGCCACGCCGCCGCGAAACGGCTCGGGGCTGCCGGTGCGGCGGAACATCGCGTACGGCAGGTTCTGGATCGGAAAGTCGCTGCCCGCGACGTTGGCCGAAGCGACCCAGCTGCGGGCGCCAACGTCGTGCGTGTGGTTGAGTCCGTTCATGTTCACACCGACGCCATCAGCGCGTCGTCGAAGATCGCCACCGCGCGCGTCCAGCCCGCCGACGCGCCGCGGATCTTGTGCGGGAAGCAGCTGATGAAAAAGCCCGTGGGCGGCAGCACCTCGAGGTTGTGCAGCTTCTCGATGTGGCAGTAGCCGATGTCGCGCCCGGCCTTGTGGCCTTCCCAGATCAGCGAGGCGTCGTGCGTCTCGCCGTATTTCTTCGCGGTGTGCACGAAGGGCGCGTCCCAGCTCCACGCGTCGGTGCCCGTGAGGCGCACGCCGCGCTCCAGCAGGTACATGGTGGCTTCGTAGCCCATGCCCGCGCCGGCCGACACATAGTCGGGGTTGCCGTAGCGCGAGCCGGCGCGCGTGTTGACCACCACGATCTCCAGCGGGCTCAGCGTGTGATTGATGCGCTTCAGCTCCGCTTCGACGTCGGCCGCCGTGACCACGTAGCCGTCGGCGAAGTGGCGAAAGTCGAGCTTCACGCCGGGCTGGAAGCACCATTCGAGCGGCACGTCGTGGATGGCGATGGCGGGCTTCTTCTCACCCAGCGCCTTGTCCATGGTCGAGTGGAAGTGGTACGGCGCATCGAGGTGCGTGCCGTTGTGCGTGGACAGCTGCACCAGCTCTACCGCCCAGCCTTCGCCGTCGGGCAGGTCTTCTTTCTTCAGGCCGGGAAAGAAGGGCTCGATCTGCTCGAAGGTGTGCTCGTGCGTGAAGTACTGGATCTTCGGCGCGAAGGCCGGCGGATCGGACAGCACGTCGTTTTCGAGAAAGATCGACAGGTCGACGAACTTGCGTGGCATGGCGAGGCTCCTTGTGGGGTGTAGGTTTTGAAGGAATCGATCGAATCGGTCAGGGCTGCTGCCAGCGCAGCAGGCGCTTTTCGGCCAAGGCCAGCAGCGCGTTGCTCACGAAGCCGATGAGCCCGAGCAGCACGATGCCGGCGAACAGATCGCTGGCGCGGAAGGCGCGCGCCGCCAGCAGGATGGCCTGGCCCAGGCCGCTTTGCGAGGCGATCATTTCGCCCACCACCGCGACGATCAGCGCGATGGTCAGCGCCAGCCGCATGCCGGCCAGGATGTCGGGCATGGCGTTGGGCAGGCCCATCTTCCAGATGTACGCGGTGCGCGACATCTGCAGGCAGCGCGCCACTTCCGACAGGCGCGGCTCCACGGCCGCGAAGCCGTGCACCGTGGCCAGCAGCACCGGCCACATCGCGCCGAAGGCGACCACGAACAGCACCATGCCGGGGTTCAGCCCGAAGATCGAAATGGCCAGCGGCAGCAGCGCCGAAGCAGGCAACGGGCGGATGAACTCCAGCGTCGGCTGCACCCACGCACGCACGGAGGGCGACACGCCGATGGCCGCGCCCAGCAGCACGCCGAAGAGCGACGCCAGCAGCCAGCCTTCGACCATGCGGCCCACCGTGGCTTGCGTGAAGGCGAGCAGTTCGCCGTTGCCATCGTTGCCCGAAGAGAGGTTGAGTCCTTCGAGCAGGCTCGCGAAGGTGGCCTGCGGCGTCGGCAAAAACACGCGGCTGACCCAGCCCGCGTTGCTCGCCACCCACCACAGAGCGACCAGTGCGAGCAGCACGCCCACCGAGCCCAACCACCCCAGATCGAACCGATCGTTGCGGTGGTTGTTCATGGCTGCACCCCCATGCGTCGCGCGACGAGGGCCTGCAGGCGCACCATGCCCGCGTTGACCGCGAAGCCCACCACGCCGATCCAGCCGAGCCACGCGAGCATCAGCGCGGGGTCGAAGCTCTGCTGCGCGATCATCATCGCGTAGCCCATGCCGTGCGGATTGGCGGCGATCTCGACCGTCACGGCCACCACCAGCGCCACCGCCACACCGAGGCGCAGCGCGACGAACAGGCGAGGCACGATGGCCGGCAGCACGATCTTGAAGGCACGGTCGCGCGCCGACAGCCCGAGCACGCGGCTCACCTCGAGCAGCCGGGGCTCGATCTGCTGCACCGCCGACTGCACCAGCACCAGCAGCGGCCAGAAGGTGGCGAAGGCGACGATGGCCACTTCCATGCGCACGCCGAAACCGAAGCCCAGCATCGCGAGCGGGATCAGCGCGACGGAAGGCACGGGGCGCAGCACTTCGATGGAGACGGCGCCCAGCTGCGCCGCGCGGCGCGACAGCCCGAGCACCAGGCCAAGTGCAATGCCGAGCACCGCACCGAGCAGCAGGCCGAGCGCCGCCGTGCCGAGCGTGAAGCCCGTGGCCTGCCAGAGCGAGCCGTCCATTGCCGCGCCGACGAAGGCCTTGGCCGCCGCGCTCGGCGGAGCGAGCGCATCGCTGCCCAGCGCCGCCGCGCGCCGCGCGTACCACTCGAAGGCACCGACCAGCAGCGCGGGAAACACCCACGGCCGCAGCCAGCGAAGGAGGCGGCCTTCAGTCATGGCCCTGCTCGATGAAGGCGAACAGCTCACGCCGCAACTGCAGGTACTCCGGATGCTCCTTGGTCGTCAGCTGGTCGCGCGGGCGCGGGATCTTCACGTCGATCATCCGCGCGAGGCTCGGGCGCCCCGGCCCGGGGTTGGCCTGCAGCGCGATCACGCGGTCGCCGAGGTAGATGGCTTCTTCGAGGTCGTGCGTGACGAACAGCACCGTGAGCCCGTCGTCGCGCACCAGCCGCGCGAGCTCGTCCTGCAGGCTCTGGCGCGTGAGTGCGTCCAGCGCGCCGAAGGGCTCGTCCATCATCATCAGCTCGGGCTTCTGCGCGAGGCAGCGGGCAATCTGCGCGCGCTGCTGCATGCCGCCCGACAGCTGCACCGGAAACTTGTGCGCGTGTTTCGCAAGCCCGACCTTGCCGAGCACGTCGGCAATGCGCGGAGCGCGCTCGGTCGCGGGCACGCCGGCCGCTTCGAGCGCGAGGCTCACGTTGCCTTCGACCGTGCGCCACGGCAGCAGCGCGCGGCCGTAGTCCTGGAACACGAAGGCCACTTCGCGCGAGGGCGCCGTCATCGGCACGCCCTTGCGCCGCACCTCGCCGGCGCTGGCCGTGACGAGGCCGCTGGCCGCGCGCAGCAGCGTGGTCTTGCCGCAGCCGCTCGGGCCGACGATGCACACGAACTCGCCGCGCGCCACGTCGAACGAGGTGGGCGACAGGATCTCGCGCCCGCCGAGGCGGATGGTGACGCCGTCGAAGCGCAGGAAGGAATCGGCGGCCGCGCTCACTTGGCGATCAGCTTCGCAACGTCGATGTTCGTCTTGAGCATGTCCTGCTCCTTCATGAGCCCGGTCCAGTAGCCCAGCTGCTTGTCGGTGACCACGGGGCCGGGCGGCGAGACCTGCACCTTGGCCAGCACCTCGGGCGGCAGCTTGATGTACTTGCCGATGGCCGTGCGCACCTTCGCGTCGTTCTTCGGCTGCTGGATAAAGGCGCCGGCCTCGACCAGCGCCTCGCGGAAGGCGCGCGCGGTGGCGGGGTTCTTCGCCACCCACTCGCGCTTGGCCGCGTGCACGATGGTCTGGTTGTTCTCGGGCAGGAAGGTCGAGTAGTACGAGGCCACGTAGCCCGCGCCGCTCTCGGTGATGCGGCTCATGAACGGGTCGGCCGACACCACCGCGTCGACCGAGCCGCCGCGCAGCAGGTCGGCATGCTGGGGGAACGCGGCCTCGATGAAGTTGACCTTGCGGTAGTCGACGCCGCTGTCTTTCAGCCACGCGCGGAAGGTCACGTGCAGGAAGGCACCGAGCCCCGGCACGCCGATCTTCTTGCCCACGCAGTCCTGCGCGCTCTTGATGCCCGAGCCCGCGCGTGCCACGAGGCCGAAGCCCGTGATCGTCTTCGAGGTGAGGCCGCCGCCGGCCACCAGCACCAGGTCGAGCCCGCCGTCCACGGCCTGCAAGAACACCGAGGGCGTGGGCCCGCCGATCTGCAGCGAATCGGACTGCAGCGCGGCCGGGATGGTGGAGTTCAGCGGAATGAACTTCAGCTCCACGTCGAGGTTGCGCTTCTTGAAGTAGCCCTCTTCGGCCGCCACGAAGACCGAGGCGAAGTCGGTCACCGCCGTGTAGCCGAACACGATCTTCGGGTGGGCCTGCTGGGCGCGCGAAGGCAACGAGGCGGTGGCCGATACGGCCGCGAGCGCCGACAGCAGGGTGCGTCTTTTCATCATGGCTGGGGTCTCCTGGGGATGGTCTTTTTCGTGCGTGAGGACTTGGCGACGACGGTCTTTGACGCCGCCTTCGGCTTCGGCAGCGCGGCGCGCAGGCCGCCGGCGATGAAGTTCACGAGCATCGGCGCCACGGCCGGGTCGGCGCGTGTGTTCTCGCCGCGCGAGAGTCGTTCGATGCGGCTGTCGGTCAGGTGGTGCAGCAGCGCGCCCAGCGCGAACTGGTAGCCCCATGCGACCTGGCTGCGCGTGGCGTGCGGCAGTGCCACGTGCAGCGCGTCGATGTAGGCCTCGGCCAGCGGATCGAAGTAGCCGCGCAGCACGCGGTCGGCTTCCTCGGTGGCGTGGTACAGCTCGCGCGCCACCAGCAGTGCGTAGTACTCGCCCTCGGTGCTCGCGCGCAGCGCCAGCACGGGCGCGGTGAAGGCCTCGATGATGCGCGGCAGCGTGCGCGCGTCGTCGGGGTCGATGGTCACGGCCGCAAGGCGCGCGAGCCGCTCCTCGATGCTGTGGCTCCAGTGTTCGAAGATCGCGTGGAACAGCTCGTGCTTCGGGCCGAAGTAGTAGCCCACCAGCGCGAGCGGCACGCCGGCCTCTTCGGCGATCTGGCGGATCGTCACGGCGTGGTAGCCGTGCTGTGCAAAGAGCTTCTCGGCCGCCAGCAGGATCGCCTGGCGGCGGTCGGGCCGCGCGGCCTCGGGCGCGACGGTCGAGGCGCGTGATGCAGGCGAGGCGCTGCGTTTTCGGGCCGGCGGTGTGCGAGCGTTCATGGGGGCGTATTGAACGGCTGTACAAAAATGTTGAACACACGTACAAACCCTGAGGTCAACCCTCATTGAGCACGGCCGTTCGCGGCGCTACGCTCGTGGCATGCCCGCTCCCAACATCCCCCAGATCCGCCTTTATCAGAACTGGCTGCGCGACACGCGCGGCCTGGCCTTCGACAGCTACGACGCGCTGTGGCGCTGGTCCGTCACCGACCTCGATGCCTTCTGGCAGAGCATCTGGGACTACGCCGGCCTGCGCTCGCCCACGCCGCACACCGCGGTGCTCGCCGAACGGCGCATGCCCGGCGCGCGCTGGTTTCCCGGTGCGCAGGTCAACTACACGCGCGAGGTGCTGCGCCACGCCGACGCGGCCCATGCGGCCGGCCTGCCCGCCATCGTGAGCGACAACGAACGCGGCGAGGTGCGCGAGCTGTCGTGGCCCGAGCTGCGCCGGCAGGTGGCCTCGGTGGCGCTCACGCTGAAGTCGCTCGGCGTGCGCCGCGGCGACCGCGTGGCCGCCTACATGCCGAACGTGCCCGAGACCATGGTGGCGTTTCTCGCGTGCTCCAGCATCGGCGCGGTGTGGAGCGTGTGCGCGCCCGACATGGGCACGGCCGCCGTTGCCGACCGCTTCCGCCAGATCGAACCCACGCTGCTGATCGCGGTCGACGGCGTGCACTACGGCGGCAAGCCGCTGGATCGCAGCACCGTGCTGCAGGAGCTGCGCGGTCAGCTGCCGAGCGTGCAGAAGCTGCTGCTCGTGCAGTCGCCCTTTGCTGCGAACGCGGTGGCGCACGACGTCGAATGGCAGCAGGCCATCGCGCGCGACGATGCCGAAGTCGCAGCCTTCGAGCCCGAGTGGCTGCCCTTCGACCACCCGATCTGGATCGTCTATTCGAGCGGCACCACCGGCCTGCCCAAGCCCATCGTGCACGGGCAGGGCGGCATCCTGCTCACCATGCACGCCTGCGGCCTGCACAACGACGTGGGCGCGAGCTACGGCGCCAACAACTTCGGCGAGCGCTACCACTGGTACAGCTCCACGGGCTGGGTGATGTGGAACTCGCAGCTCTCGGGCCTGGCCTTCGGCGCCACCATCTGCATCTACGACGGCAACCCGGCGGGCAGCAAGGACAAGCCCGACTGGGGCGTGCTGTGGCGCTTCGTTGCGAAGCACCGCGTCACCTTCTTCGGCGCGGGCGCGGCCTACTTCACCAACTGCATGAAGGCGGGGCTCGTCGCGAAAGACTGCGGCGACCTGTCGCGCGTGCGCGCCCTCGGCAGCACCGGCTCGCCGCTGCCCGACGAGGTGCAGCGCTGGGGCTCGCAGCAGATCCTCGACGCGGGCTCGAAGGCGGTGTGGTGGTGCAACATCTCGGGCGGCACCGACTTCTGCGGCGCCTTCGTCGGCGGCAACCGCGAGCTGCCCGAAGTGCCGGGCCAGATGCAGTGCCGCGAACTCGGCCATGCGGTCGAGGCCTGGAACGAGCAGGGCCAACCGGTCATCGGCGAGGTCGGCGAGCTGGTGTGCACGCAGCCCATTCCGTCGATGCCGCTGTACTTCTGGGGCGACGAAGGCAACGCACGTTATGTGTCGAGCTACTTCGACACCTACCCTGGCGTGTGGCGCCACGGCGACTGGATCAAGGTCGGCAGCGACGGCGGCTGCATCATCTACGGCCGCAGCGACGCCACCATCAACCGCCAGGGCCTGCGCATGGGCACGAGCGAAATCTACAGCGCGGTCGAAGGCCTGCCCGAGGTGCTCGACTCGATGGTGGTCGACCTCGAATACCTGGGCCGCGACAGCTACATGCCGCTGTTCGTGGTGCTGCGCCCCGGCGTGGCGCTCGACGAGGCCATGCGCACGCGCATCAACAACGCGATCAAGACCTCGCTGTCGCCGCGCTTCGTGCCCAACGACATCTTCCAGGTGGCCGAGATTCCGCGCACGCTGTCGGGCAAGAAGCAGGAGCTGCCGATCAAGAAGTTGCTGCTGGGCCAGCCCATCGAGAAGGTCGTGAACCGCGAGGCGATGGCAAACCCCGGCAGCCTGGACTGGTATGTGGCTTTCGCTGCGCAGCGGGCCTCCGCATAATGGGGCGATGAAAAGACGCACCAGCCTCCTCATGCTCTCCGCCGTTGCCGGCGCCTCCGTCCTGAGCGCCTGCGCGGGCGGCTCGCCGGGCACGCCGGCCCAACCCGCCGCCGCACCGCTGCGGGTGACGGGCACCGTGGCCTACCGCGAGCGCATCGCACTCGACCCCGCGGCCGAAGTGCGCGTGCAACTGCTCGACGTGTCGCGCATGGACGCGCCCTCGGTCGTGCTCGCCGAGCAGCGCATTCCCGCCAACGGCAAGCAGCCGCCCTTCGCCTTCGAGCTCAGCGTCGATGCCGCGCGCATCGACCCGCGCATGCGCTACGCCGTGGCGGCACGCATCACGCGCGGCGAGCAGCTGCTGTTCATCAACGACACGCAGTATTCGGTGCTCACGCAGGGCAACGGCACCACCGCCAACCTGATGCTGGTGCGCGTGGCCACGCCACCGCCGCCGCCGCGTCCCTCGCGCTGATCGACCGACCCGCGCGACAGGCTCGCGCGGATCAGATCAGGTCAGCAATTCGTGGAGCACCATGCGCGTCTGCCGGCCGCGCAGCTCCACCAGCTCTTCGATGCGCCGCGTGGCCAGCCGGCCGTTCAGGGCCGCGTAGGTGACTTCCGAGATCAGCATGCGCGTGCCCAGCTGGCGGTTCGCGCCTTCGATGCGGCTGGCCACGTTCACCACGTCGCCGAACGCCGTGTACGACAGCCGGTCGTTCGAGCCCAGCACCCCCGCCACCACCACGCCCGTGTGAATGCCGATGTGCGTGCGGAACTCGGGCAGGCCCTGTTCGGCCCACTGCCGGTTGAGCTGGTGCATCTCGACGTGCAGCTCGAGCGCGGCGCAGCAGGCCTTGTACTCGGCGTCTTCCAGGTCGGCCGGCGCGCCCCACAGCACCATGATGCCGTCGCCGATGAACTTGTCGATCACGCCGCCGTGGCGCGCGAACACCGCGGCCGCGAGGTTGAAGTACTCGGTCAGCTGGCGCACCAGCACATCGGCCGCGATCGATTCGGAGATCGACGTGAAGCCTTCCACATCGGTGAACATCACCGTCACCTGGCGCGGCGAGCCGTTGGGTGCGAGCGCGTGGCCCTGTGCCACCAGCTGGTTGATCACGTCCACCGGCACGAACTTGCTGAAGGCCTTGAGGCTGCGCGCCGAGTCGTCGAGCGCCTGGTCCAGGTGCTGGATCTCGAGCACGCGGCTGGGCTCGCGCGGCAGGTTGTCGAGCTCGAGGCGGCCGATGCGGTGCGCGATGCGCGACAGGTTCTCGACCGGTGCCGTCACCAGCTTCGACAGCTTGAGCGACATGTACAGCGCCAGCCCCAGGAACACCAGCGCCAGCAGCAGCGACCACGCCACCGCGCGGCGCAGGCCACCCAGCAGCACGTCTTCGGGCACCCAGCTGACCAGCTGCCAGCCGGTGGCGGGAATGCGCGAGGCCTGCACCAGGTAGCGCCGGCCTTCGTGGCTGAAAGCGAAGGCCTTGTCGCTGCCGCTGCCGGCGATGCCGTCGGCCACCATCTGTGCGTTCAGTGCGCCGAGCGCGCCCGTGGGCGCTTCCAGCGTGTGCAGCACGCCCGGCATGTCGCTGCGCGCGAGCACCTTGTGGTCGGCACTCAGCAGCGCGCTGTTGCCGTTGCCGTTGCGGCTGAACAGGCGCACGAACTCCGACAGCCGGCCCAGCGACACGTCGCCCGCCACCACCATCGCCTGCGGGCTGCCCTCGGCCTGGCGGCGCTGGCTGGGCAGCGCGTAGGTCACGCCCAGCTCCTGCGCGGCGGCGAACACATAGGGGACGGTCCAGACCGGCCCCTGCGTCTTGCGCGCCTGCACGAACCAGCTGCGCTGCGTCGGGTTGTAGTTGCTGCGGTAGGCCTCCACGCGCTGCGTGGCAAAGCGCTGCTGCACGTCGGCCTCGGAGCCCAGCGGCAGCTTGTACTGCCAGGTCTCGGTGGTGAAGCCGTCGCCGCGCGCGATGTGCCGGATCGCCGGCACGGGGTAGCGCAGCGCCATCAGCATCTTGCCCTCGACGTTCGCCACGTAGACGCTGTCGAGTTCGGGCGACTGCTGCAGCAGCGTCCACAGGAGCTCGGCCGTGCGGTCCACGTTCTCGCCCGCGGGCGTGAGGCTGGGCGAGCTGCCGATCGCGCCGACCGCCGACTCGGCCTTGGCCAGGAAGGCCAGCACCTTGTCTTCAGTGCGGTCGTGGTTCGACTTGTGCGCCGAGGTGCCGATCGTCGTCACCAGCCGCTGCGAGCCCCAGTAGCCCAGCGTGACCAGCAGCAGCGACTGCGCGAGCGCCACGGCACTGACGATGGAGCCGACATCGACCCGGAAGCGACGCGGGCGTCTGGGCGGGGGACTCTCGGCGGTGGAAGGGGACGGGGATGGTGGCACCGGCGTGGTGACGTGCGCGAAAGACGGGCGACCCGTCCCATCCGGAGGCCCGGACGATTCCTTGTACATACAGCTCCCTGACGACAACTCGGAACGGACCCCGGCTCCTCCTCACGAGGTCGTGGTCCGGCGTCCGGAGGGGGTTGCGGGGCCGATCGTGTGCGCCGGCCATCCTGGCAATCCCCCGGATGCGCGCGGGATTTTCGCCTGTATTTGGTACATGTGTGCAACTTTGCACGCTTGGTGCGATGTTGCTGCGCCCGAGGGCTTGATTGCGAACGGACGTTCGTTCTATTCAGCGCGCGTCATGAAAGATCAGGCCCAGCGTGTGGCGCTGTCCGCTGCGCACGCGGCTCACGCCGTGGCGCATCGTCACGCGGTAGCTGCCGCGCGTGCCCGCCACCGGCCGCTGGTTCACCGCGAAGACCACGGCCTCGCCTTGCGCGAGCGACACCACCTCGGCGCGCGACTGCATGCGCGGGCGCTGCTCGGTCAGCACGAACTCGCCGCCCGTGAAGTCTTCGCCGGGCCGGCTCAGCAGCACCGTGAGTTGCAGCGGAAACTGCAGGTCGCCGTACAGGTCCTGGTGCAGGCAGTTGTAGTCGCCTTCGCCGTAACGCAGCAGCAGCGGGGTGGGGCGCAACTGGCCCGCCGCATGGCAACGCGCGAGGTAGGCCGCGTGGTCCGGCGGGTAGTCGGCCGGCTGGCCCATGGCCGCGGCCCAGGCATTGGCCAGCGGCGCGAGGCGTTCGTACAGCGCGCTGCGAAACGCCACGAGTTTGGAAGGCAGCGGGTTCGCGAAGTACTGGTACTCGCCCTGGCCGAAGCCGTGGCGCTGCATGACCACGCGGCTGCGAAAGCGCGAGCCTTCGTCGTACATGGCCGTGAGCGCGGCGCATTCCGCGGGCGTGAACAACGCCCCGGTGACGGCGCAGCCGCGGGCGGCGAGGTCGGCATCGATGCGGGGCCAGTCGAGGGCGTGGATGCGGGCGGCGACGGAAGAACTCATGCGGGCAGTGTCGCGCGGCGGCGGGATGCGGGCTCGCCGTTTTCGGACGCGGGTTTCGGTGGGGCAGGGCCCGGCTTGAGCGATCATCCCGAAGACCCAGCCTGAAAGCATTCACATTCAATGAGCACCCAGAACCACACCCCCCAAGACACCGCCAACGACTGGCAACTCCCCTGGACTGGCGGCTGCCGCTGCGGCCAGGTGCGCCTGCGGATCACCGCGCCGCCGCTGCTGGCCATGGCCTGCCACTGCACCGGCTGCCAGCGCATGAGCGCCAGTGCGTTCTCGCTGTCGTTGGCCATCCCCACGCCGGGCTTCGAAGTGGTGTCGGGCGAGCCCGTCATCGGCGGCCTGCACGGCGACGAGTCGCACCACTTCTTCTGCCCGCACTGCATGAGCTGGATGTTCACGCGCACCGAGGGCATGGACTATTTCGTCAACCTGCGCGCCACCATGCTCGACCGGCACGAATGGGTCGCGCCCTTTGCGGAAACCTGGACCGACGAGAAATTGCCGTGGGCCACGACGCCCGCGAAGCACAGCTTCGGCACCTTGCCTGCGATGGACGCCTTTCCGGCGATGATCGAAGCCTATGCGCGGGAAGGCGCCCGGCCTGCGAAGGGCTGATCACGCCGCGCTGGCCAGTTGCCGTCCCGCGCTTTTCAGAGCGGCGCGATCGGAATGCAGATGTCGCATTCGAACGCGCTCGTCTTCTCGTCGAATGCCATGTCGGGCGCGTAGTACTCGAACGCGGGCCGGCTGTCGAACTGGAAGCCGCTCGCGGGCAGCCAGTCGCGCATGAGGCGCGTCCATGCGTCGTTGATCTCCTCGGGCAGGCCCTGGAACCGCAGCGCGGCATAGCGTCCGCCCGGCAGCACCGTCTTCTGGAAGCCGCCATCGGGCACGAAGTCGTCGGGCACTTCCACGCAGGCGTCGTAGCGCGAGTGCTCGGGCGCGGTGATGCTCGGGTCGTCGTGGCTGATGCCGTAGCGCGCACGCGACCACAGGTGGTGCGCGCCGATCCAGGGCGCGGCCTTCTCGGCCCAGAACGCGCCCACCGGCGCGCCGAACGGGCCGGTGTAGCGCAGGTAGGCGATGGTGACGGGAGAGCGGGTGATCAGCTGGACATTCACGGGTGGCTCCTGATGATGCGCGGCGTTGCGCGATGGAGATCCATTCTTCGCGAAGCCATGCAGGGCGATCTGATCAGGATTGCTCTTGCGTGCGGGATCGTCGCAGGGCAGCGCCCAGTCGTGCGATGCACGCCACGCGCTGGGCGCGCTGCCGAAACGCGCGCGGAACGCGCGGGTGAACGCCTCGCCCGAACCGAAGCCCACCGACACCGCTGCCTCGAGCACCGACAGGCGCGGCTGTGTCGCGAGCCGCAGCGCACCCACTTCCACGCGGCGGCGCCGGATGTAGTCGCCCAGCGTCTCGCCGGCCCAGGCTGCGAAGAGGCGATGGAAGTGGTACGCCGAGAAATGCGCCACGTCGGCCAGCACCGCGAGATCGAGCGCCTCGTCCAGGTGGTCGTCGATGTGCGTCAGCACCTTGTGCATGCGCCATTCGTACTCGGAGCGGCTGTCGCGCGGCATGGCGCGCATTCTCAACCTTGGCGGGCCTGCGCGAGCAACCAGTCGCTGAAGAACTCAAGCAATGGCCGCTGGTCTGCCCGCGCCGGTGGGTAGTCCTGGTGCGCGCGTTCAAACATCCAGAGGCTTTCGACCCAGCAGGCGGGCCAATGCGGCCAGCAACTGACGTTCGTTGTCCTCGAGCGCGGATGGATCGGCGTGGCGCCAGTTGCGCTCGTAGGTGCCCCAAGCCTCTTCGGGGGTGAGTTCTGCGTCCGCTGGCAATTGCCAGGCCAGGCGACGCAGCTGCGCGAAGTCGCCCACCCGGACGGTCTTCGTCGGCGTGCGCGAAGACGCCGGCGTCACCATCTCCTTGGCGGCGCCTTCGACCGGCGCCGTCACTTCGACATCGAGACCCAATGCCGCCAGCGCATTCATGTAGGCCCCCATCGTGACGGAGGCCTCTCCGCGTTCGATGCGGTGCAGCGTCATGCGCGACATGCCTGCCGCCTCGGCGGCCGTGGTGGCGCTGATCCTGAGCGACTTCCGCCGGGCATAGATGTGCCGGCCGAACGCTTCAAGGCGTTGGTTGGCTCCTTCGAGAGTCGGAGGTGCGGTGGATGGCATATGTGTATCTCATATGAGGCAAATTCAAGAAAGTGTCTAGCATGAAGTGCATTGCGGCAACCTCAACCTCCGCGCACCTGCTCCAGCAATCAGCCGGTGGAGAACTTCAGTAGCTCATCGGCGCACTCAGGCTTTATTAGGGATTAGTTGCACTTGCTTGAGGAGATCAGGGCACGCCGCCACGAGTTCGCCATGCGCCATGTCCACGCCGCGCGTCTCGCATACGTGCACGGGGCTTCGGTCTTCCTCAAAGCGTTATCTTCTCCACTCATATTGTTTGAGGAGGAGAGCAAATGCCAGGATCAGTTTTTCTTCATGGTGTTGCACTTGCAAACTATCGAGGGATAGGTTCCGACGTGGTTCGCGTTGGGAGTTTTCAACGGTTTAATTTTTTTATAGGCCCCAACAACTCCGGCAAGTCAACAGTATTGAATTTCATCGCCAAACACCTAGATTCGCACGTTGCCTCTCCACCGAGAGGCTCGAGAGGTACACCCGTTGAGTTAGGCGCGTTGGATAAAAATACGAAAACTAATGGCGCTGTATTGATGGGCATTGGTGTTCCAATATCACGAGTGCTTGAAGGTTTTGCGCCACTATTTGAAAGCGACCCTCAAAACCAAAAAGCCATCTATATGAAGGCCATTGAACAGATATTTGAATTTATCCAAGATGGCGATTTTTTGTGGTTCCAGCGCAGATCAGATGGAACAAAATTTCTAGCGCCAATCCCACTAAACCGCTGGCCACCCGCAGAGAGGATGGTGGACGCTGAAGGGAGTCGTATCCAGGCATTGTGGAAAAAATTGACGGGAAATACTGGAGGCGGGCCATCTTATTGGGTCGGCCAAACCGTCGAACGGCTGCTGAATGGGATTGACGTTTCTCTACCCTCGATTGCCCTGATTCCTGCAATCCGTCAGATTTCTGAGAGAGGCCAAGAGTTTTCAGACTGGTCTGGAAAAGGCCTGATCGAAGAACTAGCGAAGCACCAAAATCCAGACTATTCGGAGCGCTTGAAGATCGCAAAGTTCGAGGCTGTGAATGACTTTGTGAGAGTGGTGACCGACAACCCTTCAGCCAGAATCGAAATCCCTTATGACCGGCAACACATACTGGTTCACATGGATGACAAAGTCCTGCCGCTTCACTCGTTGGGAACGGGCATTCATGAGGTCATCATGTTGGCTGCGTTTTGTACGTTGCTCGAGCAGCAGATCGTGTGCATTGAAGAGCCGGAAATTCATTTGCACCCGCTGCTTCAGCGGCGTCTGATGCAATACCTCGCGGATCACACATCTAACCAATATTTCGTTGCTACGCATTCGGCGAGCATCATTGACGCCACCGAAGCGGCTGTGTTTCATGTGTCGAACAAAGCAGCGACCACGAATATCGTGCCTGCGTTGACATCCGCCGCGAGATTTCAAGCTTGCCGGGATCTCGGTTACCGAGCTTCAGACATCTTGCAAACCAATTCCATCATTTGGGTGGAGGGGCCATCAGATCGTATCTACTTGAATCATTGGATCGCTGCGATCGATGAATCGCTGCGCGAAGGAACTGACTATTCTGTGATGTTCTACGGAGGGCGCTTGCTAAGTCATTTGACTGCAACTGATGGCAGCGATCCTCTTGACGAGGATAAAGATGTTGAGGCGCTCATCGAGGTACGTCAGCTCAATCGAAATCTATGTGTGGTCATCGATAGTGATCGGGCGAGCAGCGGCGCCTCGATCAATTCCACCAAGCAACGAGTAATCGCGGAACTGGCGCAGCACGGTGGTATTGGATGGGTAACTGATGGCCGTGAAATTGAAAACTACATAGAAAAAGAACAAATGACGGTAGCCCTGAGAGAGGTGTATCCATCAAGATTTCAACGCCGACTTCGCAGCGGCCAATACGAGCACGTCCTGCCGTTTGTAAGGGCTGACGGGACCACCCTTAAGGAAGTGGACAAAGTGGCTGTCGCTCGAGCGGTTTGCAGACAGCCAGCCAATCTAGCGGTTCTTGACCTTAGAACGAGGGTCGAAGAGGTAGTAACGATGATTCGGAACTCGCGCGAATGAACAGCACGACGATCTATCCGTTCAGAGCGCTCTTTCAGCTCTCGCGCGCCTGCGCGAGCAACCAGTCACTGAACAGCTTCAACAACGGCCGCTGATCCGCCCGCTCCGGCGTCACCAGGTAATAGCTGCGCTCCGCCGACAGCGCCCGCGGGCAGGCCACCACAAGCTCGCCGCGCGCCAGCTCGTCGGCCACCAGCATGGTCGGCATCAGCGCCACGCCCAGGCCGTGCGAGGCCGCCGCGGCGAGGATCGAGAACAGCTCGTAGCGCGGGCCGCCGCGGGCGGTGGGCGCGTCGACCTGCTGCGCGTCGAACCACTGGCGCCAGCCGTCAGGGCGGGTGCTCTGCTGCAGCAGCGGCATCTGTGCGATGGCTTCGGGCGACACGGCCTTGCCGTGAGGCAGCAATGAAGGGCTGCACACGGGCACCACGTCTTCATGCATGAGCAGCAGCGCGCGCGTGCCGGCCCAGTTCTCGACCTGCGCGGGCGTGCCGGCGTACAGCGCGGCGTCGAATTCCGCGTCGGCGAAGAGGAAGGGGCGGGTGCGCGTCTCGATGTGCACCACCACGTCGGGCTGCAGCGCCGCAAAACCGCGCAGGCGCGGCACCAGCCAGCGCGTGGCGAAGGTGGGCACCGCGGCCAGCGACAGCGACCCGCCTTCGCCCTGGTGCGCCATGGCGTCGAGCGTGTCGCGCTCCATGGCCTCCAGGCGGCGGGCGATCTGGCGCGCGTAGGCGGCGCCGCTGGCCGTGAGCGCCACGCCGTGCCGTGTGCGGCGAAACAGCGCCACGCCCAGGAAGGCCTCGAGCGCCCCGACCTGGCGCGACACCGCGCTCTGCGTGAGCGCCAGTTCCTGCGCGGCGCGCGTGTAGCTCTCGTGGCGCGCGGCGGCGTCGAAGCACACGAGGGTTTGCAGGGGCGGGATCTTGCGGCGCATGTATGCCGAGAGTGTATGACTGGCGTCCTGGTTTCACCAGTAAATCAACAAGATGTATCTCTCAAGATGTGCGTTGGACGCATATCTGGGTGAGGATTCATCGTTTGCGCCGGGCCTCCTGCGTGGCTACGATCGACCGCATTCCCCCTTCTTTTGTTTCTTCTTCCTTTTCCGGAGACATCCACATGGCCGCCAAAGCGCAATTCCACTGGGACGACCCCCTTCTTCTCGACCAGCAGCTGACCGACGAAGAACGCATGATCCGCGACGCGGCCAACGCCTACTGCCAGGAGCGCCTGGCGCCCCGCGTCATCGAAGGCTTTCGCACCGGCGAAACCGACCCCGCGATCTTTCGCGAAATGGGCGCGCTCGGCCTGCTCGGCCCGACGATCCCCGAGCAGTACGGCGGCCCCGGCCTGAACTACGTGGCCTACGGCCTGATCGCCCGTGAAGTCGAGCGCGTCGATTCGGGCTACCGCTCGATGGCCAGCGTGCAAAGCTCGCTGGTGATGGTGCCGATCTTCGAATTCGGCACCGAAGCACAAAAGCAGAAGTTCCTGCCCAAGCTCGCCACCGGCGAATGGATCGGCTGCTTCGGCCTGACCGAACCCGACCACGGCTCCGACCCCGGCAGCATGGCCACGCGCGCCAAGAAGGTGCCGGGCGGCTACTCGCTCAGCGGCTCGAAGATGTGGATCAGCAACTCGCCCATCGCCGACGTGTTCGTCGTGTGGGCCAAGGAAGTCAGCGAAAGCGGCACGGTCGGCCCGATCCGCGGCTTCGTGCTCGAAAAGGGCATGAAGGGCCTGACCGCCCCGGCCATCCACGGCAAGGTCGGCCTGCGCGCCAGCATCACCGGCGAAATCGTCATGGACGGCGTGTTCTGCCCTGAAGAAAACGCCTTCCCCGAAGTGCAAGGCCTCAAGGGCCCGTTCACCTGCCTGAACAGCGCCCGCTACGGCATCTCGTGGGGCGCCATCGGTGCCGCCGAAGACTGCTGGCACCGCGCCCGCCAGTACACGCTGGACCGCAAGCAGTTCGGCCGCCCGCTCGCCGCCAACCAGCTCATCCAGAAGAAGCTGGCCGACATGCAGACCGAGATCACGCTGGGCCTGCAAGGCAGCCTGCGCCTGGGCCGCATGAAGGACGAAGGCATCGCCGCGGTCGAGATCACCTCGATCATGAAGCGCAACAACTGCGGCAAGTCGCTGGACATCGCCCGCATGGCGCGCGACATGATGGGCGGCAACGGCATCAGCGACGAGTTCGGCGTGGCCCGCCACCTGGTGAACCTGGAAGTGGTCAACACCTACGAAGGCACGCACGACATCCACGCGCTGATCCTGGGTCGCGCCATCACCGGCATCGCAGCTTTCGCCAACTGAACGAACGCATGAGCACCAAGCCCGCAGCACTCGACGGCATCAAGGTCCTCGATCTGTCCCGCGTGCTCGCGGGCCCGTGGTGCACGCAGATCCTTGCGGACCTGGGCGCCGACGTCGTCAAGATCGAACGCCCCGGCGTCGGCGACGACACGCGCACCTGGGGCCCGCCCTTCGTGAAGGACGCGAACGGCCACGACACCGACCAGGCCAGCTACTTCACGTCCTGCAACCGCAACAAGCGTTCGGTCACCATCGACATGGCCACGCCCGAGGGGCAGGCGCTGCTGCAGCAGATGGCGGCGCAGGCCGACATCGTGGTCGAGAACTTCAAGACCGGCGGCCTCAAGCAGTACGGCCTCGACCAGGAGAGTCTGCGCGCGGCCAACCCGCGCCTCATCTACTGCAGCGTGACCGGCTTCGGCCACGACGGCCCGTACGCCGAGCGCGCCGGCTACGACCTGATGATCCAGGCCATGACCGGCATGATGAGCATCACCGGCCGCCCCGACGGCGAACCCGGCGGTGGCCCGCTGCGTGTGGGCGTGGCACTCACCGACCTCTTCACCGGCGTGTACGCCAGCACCGCCATCCTCGCGGCGCTGCAGGTGCGCGACCGCACGGGCGAAGGCCAGCACATCGACATGGCGCTGCTCGACGTGGGCATGGCCATCCTCGCCAACCAGGCGAGCGCTTTTCTCAACACCGGCAAGGCGCCGGGCCGCCAGGGCAACACGCACCCGAGCCTCGCGCCTTATCAAGACTTTCCGACGCAAGATGGTTCGATGCTGCTGGCGATCGGCAACAACGGCCAGTTCGCGCGCTTCTGCGAAGCCGCCGGCCACGCCGGGTGGGCCGCCGACGAACGCTTTGCGACCAACACGCTGCGCGTGAAACACCGTGGCGTGCTGATCCCGATGATGGAAGAGCTCACGCGTACCCGCACCACCGCCGACTGGGTCGCGCTGCTCGAAGACAAGGCCGTGCCCTGCGGCCCCATCAACGACATCGCGCAGGCCTTCGACGACGCGCAGGTCCAGGCGCGCGGCCTGGCCGTCACGCTGCCGCGCGATGCGGGCGACGGCATCGCCAGCATCACCGGCGTGGCGAGCCCGTTGCGCCTCGCGGCCACGCCGCCGGTGCTGCGCCGCGCACCGCCCGCGCTCGGGCAGCACACGCAAGAGGTGCTGGCCGAGATGGGCGTTGACGCCTCGCGCTTCGAGGCATTGCGCGCGGCCGGGGTGGTCTGACACACTGGCGGGCATGACGCGCCCGCCTGCTTCGTCGTCTCCTGACACTGCCACCGACGCAGCCCCGTTCGCAGTGCTGCGCATCGACCACGTCGTGCTGCGCGTGCGCGACGCCGCGCGGTCCATGGCCTTCTATTGCGACGTGCTCGGCTGCACGCTCGAGAAGCGCCGCGACGACCTCGGCCTCGTGCACCTGCGCGTCGGCAGCAGCCTCATCGACCTCGTCACGCACGACGGCAAGCTGGGCCGCCAGGGCGGCGCGCTGGCCGGGCGCGAGGGGCGCAACGTCGATCACCTCTGCCTGCGCATCGAGCCCTTCGACGAGGCTGCGATCCGCGCGCGCATGGCGCGGCACGGCGTGCCGGTGCAGGGCGAGGTGCAGAACAACTTCGGGGCCGAGGGCAGTGGCCCTTCGATCTACATCGAAGATCCTGACGGCAACGGCGTTGAATTGAAGGGCCCTGCGGCCTAGCCGCCGCGCCCGATCACCGCCACCCCGAACACCACCACGCCCAGCGCGAGGTTCAGCGTCACCAGCTGGCGCACAGTGTTCAGCCGTGCGGCCGCCACGGGCCAGGCGTTGTCGTCCACCGCGCGGCGCAAGGCGCGGAACACCGAAGCGCGGATGTAGACGTAGATCGCTGCCATCACGAGCGCGATGCCCATCATGGCCTCGACGCGCCAGTGCACGGCGCGAAAGCCACCGGTCGCGAGGATCATCGCGAAGCCGCTCACGAACAGCAGCGTGACCGACGCGTCCACCCCGATGAAGAAACGCCGCAGCGTCGCGGCCATCATGCGCAGGCGCAGCGGCGGCTCCAGCGTGGCGACGGCGGCAGGGCGCACCGCGAAGTGCATGACGGCCATGCCGCCGACCCAGAAGGCGGCGCACAGCAGGTGGACGAAGAGGGGAGCGAGGTAGGACATGGGCTCCGATCAGAACACCGAACCGGCCGCGCACGCAACGCAAGCCCCCATGGCCTTCAACCTGTCGCGCCGCGCCCGCGCGTGTTCGCGCGGGGCTTGCTGGTGCCCGTGCCCGCGATCGAATCGGCATAGCGCTTCATGTCCGCCACCACCTGCCGCAGCAGCGTCGCCGCGGCCGGCGGCAGCAGGCGGCCGTGGCGCGACACGATGTGCGAGCGCCCCTGCGACAGCAGCGGGTTCTTCATCGGCAGCTCGACCAGCGAGGGGTGGTCGGCGTTGGGCGTGAGCGAGATGCGCGTGCCCAGCGTGTAGCCCAGGCCGGCCGACACGAAGTGGCCCAGCGCGCTGAACGAGGTGGTGGTCAGCAGCGCGGGCAGTCGCACGCCCTCGCTGATCTCGGCCGCCTCGATGTGCTGGCGCACGCCGAAATTGCGGTGCAGCGTGGCGCCGGGGTAGGGCAGCAGGTCGGCCAGCTTGAGCGGGCGCTCCAGCTGCGCGAGCGGGTGCGAGGCCAGCACCATGGCCTGGATCGGCTGCGCGTGCGACTGGTGCGAGGTGAGCCGCTCGTCCTTCGGCGGCTGGAACAGCATGCCGATGTGGGCACGTTCCTCGATCACGCGGCGCACGATCTCGTCGGTGCTGGCCACATCGAGGTTCACCGTGATCTTCGGGTGGCTGGCCATGAAGATGCGCAGGCTGTGCCGCATGAGCCAGTCGACATAGCCTTCGCCGGCCACGATGTCGATGTGGCCGCTCTCGATCTTGCGGATGCTGTCCATCTGCGCCAGCAGGTGCTGCTTCTGCCCCTGCTGTCTGCGCACGTAGCCGGCCAGCAGCTGGCCCGCGTCGGTGGGCACCACGCCGCGTCCGTGGCGCTCCAGCAGCGGCAGGCCGCACTCGGTCTCCAGGATGCCGATGGCGCGGCTCACGGCCGACGGGTCCATGTCGAGCACGTCGGCCGCGCCGCGCACCGAGCCGCTGTCGAGCACCTGCATGAAGTAGCGCACCCGGCGGGTGTCGAGCTTGTCGTCCATGGCAGTCGTCTCCGAGTGTTGCATTCAATGCAACGAATATCCTTATTTGCGGTCATTGATGCAAGAGGCTCGCAGCCCGAAACTCGCCGGCACCCCTCGAAAACGCCCACCCATGACCTCCGCTGCCTCCACGATTGCAGCCGTAGCGCCTTCCAGCGCCGCCGGCAAATTCAAGCTCCTCGTCGTCACCCTGGTCCTCGTGGCCGTGGCCGAGCTCATCGGCCCGACGCAGTTCAGCGTCGGCCCCGGCAAGGTGGTGCTGCTGCCGATGCTGTGGGCGCTGCTCATGGCCGCCGCCTGGGGCATCGCGCACCGGCGCGTGCCGGGCGTGGTGCGCGTGGCCACGGCGCAGCAGTCGCTGGCCGGCGGGCTGCTCAACGCGGGCTTGCTGCTGTTCGTGGTGAAGCTGGGCCTCACGGTCGGCGCCGCGCTGCCGCAGGTGAAGCAGGCCGGCTGGGCGCTGCTGTTCCAGGAGTTCGGCCATGCGCTGGGCACCCTGGCGCTGGGCCTGCCGCTGGCGCTGCTGCTGGGCATCAAGCGCGAGGCCGTGGGCGCCACCTTCTCGGTGGGCCGCGAGGGCAACCTCGTGATCATCGGCGAGAAGTACGGCATGGCCTCGCCCGAAGGCCGCGGCGTGCTGGCCGAGTACATCACCGGCACCGTGCTGGGCGCGCTCTTCATTGCGGTGCTGGCGGGCTTCATCGCCAGCCTGCACATCTTCGACCCGCGCTCGCTGGCCATGGGCGCCGGCGTGGGCTCGGGCAGCCTGATGGCGGCGGCGCTGGGCGCCATCGCCGCGCAGAGCCCGCCCGAGATGCTGCCGCAGCTCACGGCGATTGCCGCCGCGTCGAACCTGCTGACCACCGTGGCCGGCTTCTACTTCACGCTGTTCCTGTCGCTGCCGCTGTGCTCGTGGCTCTACGGCAAGCTGGAGCCGGTGCTGGGCCGCTTCTCGAAGCATGGCGCACAACAAGGCGCCGCCGTGGACGCGGGCGCGAACGTCTCGAGCGCCGACGTGGCCCACGCCGCGCCGACCTCGCTGCGCGACACGCTGCTGGCCTGGCTGGTGGTGGGCGGTGGCGTGCTCATCGGCAATGCCGTGACCTACAAGGTGCCGGTGCTGGTGTCGCTCGAAGGCGTGCTCGCCGTGGTGGCGATTGCCGGCGCCGTCGAAGCCATCAAGCGCGTCGTGCCGCGCCTGCCGATGGTGCTGGTGCTCTCGGTGGTGGCCACCGTGGTCGGCATCCCGGGCCTGTTCCCCTTCTCCGACGCGCTGATCGCGATCACCGCCAAGCTCAACTTCCTGGCCTTCACCACGCCGGTGCTGGCGCTGGCCGGCTTCTCGGTCGCCAAGGACCTGCCCGTGTTCCGCCGCCTCGGCTGGCGCATCGTGGTGGTGTCGCTCACCGCCACCGCCGGCACCTTCCTCGGCGCGACTTTCATCGCCGAGTTCTTCCACTGATTCCATCCCACGAGAGATTCACGCCATGTACCGCGACCCCGAGATTGCCGAAGACACCCGTGCCCGCATGCTCAGCTGGCGCCGCGACATCCACGCCAACCCCGAGACCGCCTTCGAAGAGCACCGCACCGCCAACGTGGTGGCCAATGCGCTGATGCTCATGGGCCTGCCCGTGCACCGCGGCCTGGCCGGCACCGGCGTGGTCGGCACGCTGAAGAACGGCGAGGGCCCCAGCATCGCGCTGCGTGCCGACCTCGACGCGCTCAACATGCAGGAGCTCGGCACGCAGGCGCACGCCTCGAAGTGCGCCGGCAAGATGCACGCCTGCGGCCACGACGGCCACACGGCCATGCTGCTGGGCGCGGCCGAGCACCTGTCGCGCCACAAGCCCTTCAAAGGCACGGTGCACTTCGTGTTCCAGCCCGCCGAGGAAAACGAAGGCGGCGGCCGCGTGATGGTCGAAGAGGGCCTGTTCGAGCAGTTCCCGGCCGACGCCGTCTACGGCATGCACAACTTCCCGAGCCTGCCGCGCGGGCGCTTCGCGATCCGCAAGGGCACCATGACGGCCTTTCTCGACACCTTCGAGATCGTCATCACCGGCAAGGGCGCTCACGGCGCCATGCCCGAGACCGGCATCGACTCGGTGGTGATCTCGGCCCAGCTCATCAACGCGCTGCAGACCATCGTGAGCCGCCGCACCGGCGCCACCGACGCGGCCGTGGTCAGCGTCACGCAGATCCACGGCGGCGACACCTGGAACGTCATTCCCGAAACCGTGGTGCTGCGCGGCACCGTGCGCACGCTCGACGCCGCCATCCAGGACAAGACCCAGGCGGCGATGCAGCAGATCTGCGACGGCGTGGCCGCTACGCACGGCGCCAAGGTGGCGCTGGAGTACCGCCGCGGCTACCCCGGCGTCGTGAATACGCCCGCTGAGACCGACGCAGCCATCGCGGCGGCGGCCAGCCTGGTCGACCTCGAGCAGGTGCACACCGACATCCCGCCCGCCATGGGCTCGGAAGACTTCGCCTTCATGCTGCAAAAGCGCCCCGGCGCCTACATCGGCATCGGCGCGGGCGAGGGCCCGAACGACCCGAACGTGCACAACCCGTACTACGACTTCAACGACAACATCCTGCCGCTCGGTGCGGCCTACTGGGTGGCGCTGGTCAAACAGCAGCTTCCGGTCGCATGATGCGCTGATGCTCTCCGCCTTCGACATCTTCAAGATCGGCATCGGGCCGTCCAGTTCGCACACCGTCGGGCCGATGCGCGCCGCGCTGCTGTTCGCGCAATCGCTCGAACGGCGCGGCCTGCTCGCGCAGGCGGCGCGGCTGCACGTCGACCTGTTCGGCTCGCTCGGCGCCACCGGCCACGGCCACGCGACCGACCAGGGCGTGATCCTCGGGCTCTTCGGCGACGCGCCCGACACCGTGCAGCCCGAGACCGTGCAGCCGCGCCTCGACGCGCTGCGCCGCACCGGCCAGCTCGCGCTGCTGGGCACCACGCCCATTGCCTTCGACCGCGTGCGCGACATCGCCTTTCGCGGCGAAGAGTCGCTGCCCGAACACCCGAACGCGATGCGCTTCACGGCCTTCGCGGCCGACGGCGGCACGCTGGCCGAAGGCACCTACTTCTCGGTCGGCGGCGGCTTCGTCGTCGAGGGCGGGCAAGCGGTGGCGCAAACGGCAGCCGCTGCAGAGGCCGTGCCGCATCCCTTCACGACCGGCGACGAGCTCATGGCGCAGTGCCGCGCGCACGGCATCTCCGTGGCCACGCTGGTGCTGCGCAACGAATGCGTGTGGCGGCCCGAGGCCGAGGTGCGCGCGGGCCTGCTGCGCATCTGGGGCGTGATGCAGCAGTGCGTGCAGCGCGGCTTCGGCATCGACAACCCGCTGGCCGCGCAGGCGCTGCCCGGCCCGCTGCGCATGCGCCGCCGCGCGCCCGAGCTGCACCGCGAGCTGCTGGCGCAGGCCGGCGCCGCCGATCCGCTCGCGGCCATGGACTGGGTCAACGCCTTCGCGATGGCGGTGAACGAGGAGAACGCGGCCGGCGGCCGTGTCGTCACCGCGCCCACCAACGGCGCGGCCGGCGTGGTGCCCGCCGTGATGCACTACTACCAGCGCTTCGTGCCGCAGGCCAGCGACGAGGGCATCGTCGACTTCCTGCTCACCGCCGCGGCCATCGGCATGCTCTACAAGACCAACGCCTCCATCTCGGGCGCCGAGGTCGGCTGCCAGGGCGAAGTGGGCGTGGCCTGCTCGATGGCGGCGGGCGCGCTCGCCGCCGTGCTCGGCGCCACGCCCGCGCAGGTCGAGAACGCGGCCGAGATCGGCATGGAGCACAACCTGGGCCTGACCTGCGACCCGGTCGGCGGCATGGTGCAGATTCCCTGCGTGGAGCGCAACGCGATGGGCGCCGTGAAGGCCATCAACGCCTCGCGCATGGCGCTGCGCGGCGACGGCAGCCACTACGTCTCGCTCGACGCCGTGATCCGCACCATGAAGCAGACCGGCGAGGACATGAAGTCCACGTACAAGGAGACCTCGCTGGGGGGGCTTGCGGTGAACGTCGTGGAGTGCTGAGGCAGCAAGGCTGGCGTCGCTGCGTCAGAATGCGAAGCTCGTCGCGCCGGGCCCCGCAGCCCCCAGGTTCCCACGTCGTTTCCAAGGCGCACGACTTTCAGGAGTCGAGATGCCCATGGCCGGTCTTCCGCGCAGTTTCTTGCCCGGCGTGTTGCGCACCGCGCTGTCTGCCGTGCTGCTGTTGTGCGCCGCGCACGCCGTGCCCGCGGCCGGCGTGTTCCCCGCCGCGCAGTGGGCTACCCCGAGCGTGGCTGAACCGAGCCACTGGTCCGAAGCGAAGCTCAAGGTGGCCGATGCGTTTGCCGCATCGATCAAGTCCGACGCCTACCTCGTGATCGACAAGGGCGTGCTCGTGCATGCCTACGGCGACATCGACAAGCCGATGAACCTGGCCTCGGTGCGCAAGAGCGTGCAGAGCGTGCTCTACGGCATTCACGTCGGCCGCGGCGAGATCGACCTGGACCAGACGCTGGGCCAGCTCGGCATCGGCGACAAGGACGGGCTCAGCGACACCGAACGCACGGCCACCGTGCGGCAGCTGCTGCAGCTGCGCTCGGGTGTCTACCATCCGGCCGCCTACGAGACCGCCCAGGCCAAGGCCGAGCGACCGGCCCGGGGCAGCCATGCGCCGGGCGAGTTCTGGTACTACAACAACTGGGACGCCAACGTGCTGGGCACCATCTTCGAACGCCGCACCGGACGCAGCGTCTTCGAGGCGCTGAAGACCGACCTGGCCGAACCGCTGCAGTTCCAGGATTTCCGCTACCCGCAGGACACCGAGTCCCGGCTCGAACGCAGCTCCGAGCACCCGGCCCAGGTGATGCATCTGTCGGCGCGCGACCTGGCCCGCATCGGCCTGCTGATGGCGCGCGACGGCATGTGGCACGACAAGCGCATCGTCCCGGCCGGCTGGGTGACCGAAAGCACCACCTCGTACACGACCGTCGGACCCGGTTGGAGCGGCTATGGCTATCTGTGGTGGGTGCCGCTCAAGGGCTTCCCGTTCTGGCAGCGCGGGCCCAATCAGCTGCTTCTGGCCGTGGGTGCCGGCGGCCAGTTCATGATGGTCGATCGCAAGCGCGACCTCGTCGTGGTGCACCGTGTCGACAACAGCAAGGGCTGGTTCCAACGCAGCGAGGTCCGCACCGACCAGTTCGCCGTGCTCGCGGCACACATCCTCGCGGCCGCACCGGTGGCCGCAACCCCTCCCTGAACCCCGAAGGAAAGATGAGGCTCCCATGACCCGCTCCATCGCGCAGAAGCGCGCAGACTTTCGCGCGCTTCACACCCAAGGCTGCTTCGTTATTCCCAACCCCTGGGACACCGGCAGCGCGCGCTACCTCGAAGGCCTGGGCTACCAGGCGCTGGCCACCACCAGCTCGGGCTTCGCGTGGTCGCAGGGCCATGCCGACGGCGCCCTGTCGCGCGACCAGATCCTCGCGCACCTGCGTGAACTCGTGGCCGCCACCGACCTGCCGGTGAACGCCGACTTCGAGAACGGCTTCGCCGCCGACGCGCAGGGCGTGGCCGAGAGCGTGCGGCTCGCGGTCGAGACCGGCGTGGCGGGCCTGTCGATCGAGGATTCGACGGGCAACCCCGACGACCCGCTGTTCCCCATCGGCGTGGCGGTCGAGCGCCTGCGCGCTGCGCGCCGGGCCATCGACGCGGCGGGCGGCGACACGCTGCTCGTGGGCCGCGCCGAGAACTTCTTTGCCAACCGCCCCGACCTCGACGACGCCATCGCGCGCCTGCGTGCGTACGCCGAGGCCGGCGCCGACTGCCTCTACGCGCCCGGCATCAAGACGCGCGAGCAGATCGCGGCCGTGGTGGCCGCCGTCGCGCCCAAGCCGGTCAACCTGCTGGTCGGCGCGACCAGCGAGCTCACGATGGCGGACATCGCCGCGCTCGGTGTGCGCCGCGTGAGCGTGGGTGGCGGCATGGCGCGCGCGGCCTGGGGCGGCTTCATCCGCGCTGCGCGCACGCTGGCCGAGCAGGGCCGCTTCGACGGCTTTGCCGATGCCACGCCGGGCACCGAGCTGAACGCCTTCTTCCGCCCGTTCGCAGACTAGCTCCAGCGTCGTGGATGCGCTGCTCGCCGACATTCGCGCCTGCCGTGCATGCGAGGCGCATCTGCCGCTCGGGCCGCGCCCGATCGTGCAGGCCAGTGCGAGCGCGCGGCTGCTGATCGTCGGCCAGGCGCCCAGCCTCACGGTGCACCAGACCGGCGTGCCGTGGAACGACAAGAGCGGCGACCAGCTGCGCCGCTGGCTCGACATCGACCGCGGCGTGTTTTACGACGCGGCGCGCATCGCGATCGCGCCCATGGGCTACTGCTACCCGGGCCGAGGCAAGAGCGGTGACCTGCCGCCGCGCAAGGAGTGCGCGCCGCTGTGGCACGACCGCCTGCTGGCGCAGATGCCGCACATCGCGCTGACCTTGCTCATCGGCCAGTACGCGCAGCGCCACTTCCTCGGCAAGACCGCGCGCGGCGGCGTGACGGAGACCGTCGAGGCCTTTGCCGACTACGCGCCGCGCTTCGTCCCGCTGCCGCATCCGTCGCCGCGCAACACCGCGTGGTTCCAGCACCACCCGTGGTTCGAGCGCGACGTGTTGCCGGTGCTGCGCGAGCGCGTGCAGCAGGCGCTCAGCGCGCCTTCTTCCTAGGGGCCGACGGCCTCCTTGGCGGTTTGGCTTCGAGCACCAGCTCGGCCGGCAGCGCATCGTTCCACGACTCGGTGAAGTAGGCGCGGTCGCTCGGCACCAGCTGCGGCAGCACTTCGCGCAACAGGCCCAGCGAGTGCTCGGCCGCCTTCAGGTCGCCCGCATGCGCCGCGTACCACGCGTGCTCGAACAGCAGGCTGCCCTGCTGCAGTCCGGGGTAGCGGCGTCGCCCGGCCTGGTGGTCGGCCAGCCGCGCCTGCGCCACGTCGACCCAGCGTGCGGGCCAGTTCGCGGTGTCGAAGGCGTCGGCGAGCGGGCCCGCGAGCTTCGACACCGCACCCGGGTCGAGCGGCTTCTGTGCGCGGAACTGCGCGAGCGTGGGTTGCGCGTCGGGCCGGCAGTGGCCGCGCGCGATGCGCATCAGGTAGATCGCGTTCCATGCCGAGCGGCCCTGGCCGTCGGTGTGGCCGCACAGCCATTCGCTGAAGGCGATCCACTGCACCGCGCGGCGCGTGGTATCGGCCCGGTGGCCGTCGTGCGCGAGCGCCGGCAGGTCGCCCAGGCCCACGCGGTCGAACAGCCATGCGGCCATGCCCATGTTGGCCGCCACGTGCTGCGCGGCATCGAAGGAGTGCGACTCGAAGGCCGCGGCCAGCGCCTCGCCGAAGCGCTGCAGCGACTCTTCGGCGAGTGCCGCGGCGGCCGGGCGGTCGTCGGCGGCCAGCGCGAGGGCGCGCGAACGGCAGGCCAGCGCCCACAGGTTGCACCACTCGAAGCGCACGTCGGGGTGGTGGCGCAGCACCAGCGCGCGCGCCGGGTCTTGCGCCATGCCGCCCAGCAGCGACTGCGCCAGCGGCAGGTCGCGCGCGGTGTAGGCGCACCAGGCCGAGACGATGCACTCCATCGCGCCCAGGTAGTCGTTGCCCGCCACGTGGTGCGCGAGCCGCTGTTTCTTGAGCGCCTGCAGCCGCCGGCGCGCCTGTTCGTTGTCGCCGAGCCGGCGCCACAGCATGGCCTCGTTGAGCGTGACCAGCGCACGCTGGAAGTCGCTGGCGGCCAGCGTGCCCGCCAGGCGGATGGCTTCGAGCGCGCTGCCGCCGGTTCCGCCTGCCACCGGCGACATCAGCCGGCCCTGCCGCGCGGCCTGCTGCGAGGCGACCAGCTGCTTCCAGAAGGCGGCGTCCTGCAGGTGCACGGCGTCGGGCGGCGTGATCGCGCCGGCGGCCTGCGCCTTGCGCGAACGCAGGCCGAGGAACGAGGCCACCTCGGCGGCGGTGGCCGGGCGGTTGTCCACGAGCAGGCGCAGGCGCTTGGCCTGCGCGGCCGGCAGCCAGAACGGGCCCTGGCTGCGCCGCTCGGCGTTGAGAAAGCGCGGCTCGCGCTGCAGGTCTTCGCCCCAGCCGACCTCCAGGCCCCAGGCCTTGAAGTCGCGGAACGCGCGGCTCACGACCATGCGCAGCGTGCTGGCGTCGGACACCTCGCCGCGCAGGTCGGCCAGCCGCACGACACCGCTGCCGCCGCCGTGGGCATGGGCGTGCTGCATGCGCACCAGCAGCCACAGCGACTGGAAGGCTGCGCGCCGTCCGTCGACGGACTGCGGCGAGGTGAGTTCGATGGAAAGAAGGGCAGGGGAGGCGGTGGAGGGCACGCCCCGGATTGAACCTCAAATTGCCCGCGGCTTCCTGAAGAAACCGCAGGCGAGGTCGGGCGGCTCAGTAGCGGTTGCGGTCGACCAGCTCGGGCACTTCGCTGCGGCCGATGCCCAGGTCGCGCAGGTCGTGGTCGCTCATGCCGGCCAGCAGCAGCACGTCGTCGCGGGCGCGGCGGCGTGTCACGGCGCGGCGGCGCCAGTCGTGCAGGGCGTGCAGCAGGCGTTGATGAAAAGACGGTGGCTTCGTCGCGGTCACGGTGGGCTCCTGGTAGGGGAGCGCTCATCTTCCGGCGGCGCGTGCTATTGTGGAAGTTGAGATTTCTGACACCTTCAATCAGCATTCCTGATGCGACAGCTCAACCTCGACCAACTGCGAACCCTCATCGCCATCGCCGACCTGGGCACCTTCTCGGCGGCGGCGCAGGCGCTGCACCTGGCGCAGCCCACCGTGAGCCTGCACATCAGCGAGCTCGAATCGCGCCTGGGCGCGCAGCTGGTGGTGCGCGGCAACCGCCGCGTCACGCCCACCGCGGCCGGCGCGGCGCTGGTCGAGCGCGGGCGCAAGCTGTTGCGCGACACCGACGAGGCGGTGGAGGCCGTCAAGCGCCAGGCCGAGGGCCGCACGGGCCGCGTTCGGCTGGGCACCTCCACCGGCGTGGTGGTCGACCTGCTGCCGCAGGTGCTCGAGGCGCTGGGCGTGGGCCATGCGGGCATCGACGTCGAGGTGAGCATCCTCGGTTCGGCCGAGGCGATGGCGCGGCTGGCGGCGGGCACGCTCGACATCGGCCTGGTGGCGATGCCGCAGCCGCTGCAGCGCGAGCTGGTGGTCACGCCGTGGCGCACGCAGCCCATGATGGCCTTCGTGCCGCCGCGCTGGAAGGCGCCCAAGCGCGCCACGCCGGCCTGGCTGGCGACGCAGCCGCTGATCTTCAACGACGCGACCACGCACATGTACCGGCTGTCGATGGAGTGGTTTGCCGCGGCCGGCTTTGCGCCGCGCGCGCGCATCGAGCTCAACTACGACGCGGCGATCCGCAGCCTGGTGGCGGCGGGTTATGGCGCGGCGCTGCTGCCGCTGCAGCAGACCACCGACGCGGCGCTCAACGAGCGCATGCAGATCGTGCCGGTCACGCCGAAGCTCACGCGCCGCCTGGGCATCGCGCACCGCCCGCACGCCACGCTCGACGGCGCCACGCAGAGCGTGCTGAAGGTGCTGACGGCGTTCCGCCAGCTCTGAGCGCGTTCAGCCCGGCCCGGGCTTGTTACTGCGGGTGCCCAGCGAGAGGATCTCGTTGGCGTTGACGATGGCCGCGGCGATGTCTTCCATGGTGGTGCGCTTGCTCATGGCCTGTTCGCGGATCAGGTCGTGGGCCTGGCCTTCGGACACGTCGTGCGTCTTCATGAGGATGCTCTTGGCCTCGGCCAGCTGGCGCACGCCGAGCAGCTTGGCCTCGGTCTTGCGCAGGCGCCGCGCGAGCGAGCGGCTTTCCTTGTGGGCCTCGCGCGCGACCACCAGCGCCGACAGCAGGCCGAACGAGCGCACCGGCGACGGCAGCACGGCCTTGGCGCGGATCTCGAGCACGGCCTCGACGATGGTCGGGTTCTCGTAGGTCACGACGGCGATGACGGCGGGGGCGTCCTCGCTCTGGGTCCATTCGAAGCGCAGGTTGATGAAGTCGGGCTGCACAGCCATGAAGGCCACGTCGATGCCCTCGGGCAGGTGCTGCACGGGCGGCCAGAAGGCCTGCACCTGGCAGCCGATGCGCTGCAGTTGCTGGGTGAGCTGCCGGCCGTCTGCGTCGTCGGGGTGGATCACCGCGATCTTCAGCAGCCGCAGCTCCTTGAGCTGCGGTGGCGTCACCCGCAGGGTGTGTCGCTTGGGGGCTGTGCTGTCCACGGTCAGCGCTTTCGTTGGGGGCTGCTGTTGTCCGGGGCGTGTGCACAGGCCACCGGGTACTTCCCTCCGCGAATGTCCCCCGCCTTCGGCTCCTCCTTGATTTCGCTGCGGGAAGCACCTGGTGTCCTGCGCACGGGGACGCGCTGCCGGGGCTCGCCGATGAACGACCGCTGCGGGTTCATCCTAGAGCTCCAGCGCATCGAGCCGCGCCGTCCAGTCGCCCAGCGAGTGCGTGACGAGGTACGGGTCCGGGTACACCGGGCGCGTCGCCTGGCGCACGATGGTGAACTGCCCGTGCGCGTCGACGCGGCCGATGCGCGGGTACAGGCAGGTGTGGTGGTTGGTCGGGTCGATCTTCACGCGGCCCTGCGGCGCATCGAACTCGCTGCCCAGGATGTGCGGCAGGATCTCCGCGATGCCGTCCGTGCCCGCCTGCCGGAAGGCGTTGGCGAAGATGTGCATCTGGAAGTACGAGGCCTCCCAGCACAGGTTGGGCACGCAGCCGTCGCCGAAGCGCGCGCGCAGCCGCGCCAGGCAGCGCTGGTTGGCGGGCGAGTCGATCGACTGGAAATACGGCGCCGCCGTGAAATGGCCCGTGGCCACGCCCGGGCCCATCTGCGAGATCTCGGCCTCCGAGGTGGTGAGGCTCGAGATGGGCATCGTCTTCGGGTCGAAGCCGGCCTCGGCGTACGCGCGGTAGAGGCTGGCTGTGGAATCGCCCACCACCGTCGAGAAGATGAAGTCGGGCCGCTTGTCGCGGATGTCGTCCATGATCGCGCGGTAGTCCTTCTCGGTGGCGTCCAGCGCCACGTAGCGCTCGCCGAGCTTTTCGCTGCCGGGGCGCTGCATCACCAGCTCGCCCATGATGCGGTTCGACTCGTAGGGGTAGATGTAGTCGGAGCCGATCAGGTACACGCGCGCGCCGAAGTTCGTGGTCATGAACTCGGCCAGCTGCACGCTGTTCTGGTTGGGCGCCGCGCCGGTGTAGATCACGTTGCCCGAGTACTCGAAGCCTTCGTACAGCGTGGGGTAGAACAGCAGCTTGTTCCACTTCTCGATCACCGGGATCACCGCCTTGCGGCTGCTCGACATGTAGCAGCCGAAGAGCACGTTCACGCGGTCCTGCACGATCAGCCGCTCGGCCAGCTGGGCGTAGCGCACGGGGTTCGATTGCGGGTCGTAGCGCACGGCAACGAGCTCGCGGCCGTCGACGCCGCCGGCCGCGTTGATCTCCTCGATGGCCAGCAGCGCGCCCTGCAGCTGCGACAGGCCGATGGTCGAGGTGACGCCGGTCTCGGAATACAGAATGCCGACGCGAAGAGGGTCCCTGTCAGCCACTGGGGTGTCTCCTGGATGTGTGGGCCCTCATTGTGTGCTCCTCCCTGGCTTTCTTCATTCCGTCGGTCAATGGGCGGCGGCCAGCCGCGTGCTCATGCGGGCCAGCCGCGCGGGCAGGCTGCGCGCGTCGTCGGCGATGCAATAGTTGCGCCAGCCGAAGATGCGCCGCACGTACGCGTCGGCCGCGCCGTCCACCGCGATGCAGGCGCTGCGCACGCCAGCGTCGCGCGCCTCGGCCACGGCCTGGCGGGCGTCTTCGATCAGGTACTTCGGGTCGTGCACGTCGATGTCCGAGGGCGCGCCGTCGGTCACCAGCAGGATCGCGCGCGGCCCGGCCGGCTCGGCCTGCAGGTGCGAGGCCGCATGGCGCAGCGCGGCGCCCATGCGCGTCGAGTAGCGCCCGCGCACCGCGCCGAGCATCGCGCGCGAGGGCGCAGCCAGCGGCTGGCCGAACTCGAGCAGGCGGTAGTAGTACACCTCGGCGCGCGTGTTCGACGAGAAGCCGTGGATGGCGAGCCGGTCGATGCCGCGCGCGTTCGAGGCGGCCAGCAGCAGCGCGGCCTGCTTCTCGAGGTCGAGCAGCGAAACGGCGCCATCGCCGTGGCCCGGGTCGTTGGCCGACTCCGACAGGTCGAGCAGCACCAGCACGCTCGAGGGGCGCGGTCCCTTGCCGGGGCGCATGAACAGCCGCGCATCGGGCCGCAGGCGCAGGCGGCGATCGACCAGCACCTCGATGGCCGCGTTCAGGTCGATGTCGTCGCCTTCCCACTGGCGGCGCAGGCGGTGCGTGCGGTCCAGGTGGCGCGCGCGGGGCAGGGCGAGCGGCGCGATGCGCTCACTGCCCGCCGCTCCTGAAGTGCCCGCCGCGCCCAGGCCCTGCCACGCGGGCAGCTTCTCGATCACCGTGCACCAGTCGGGTCGCAGGCGCTCCTGCGTGCGGTCCCATTCGGGGTAGGTGTAGCGGCCGAGTTCCATGTCGGCGATCCCTTCGGGTGGCGCTTCGTTGCCTTCGCGCGGTCCATCGGAAGGTGGTGGTGGTCGCACGCCCGTCTGCTGCAACGCGATGGCGTCGTCGGGCAGCGTCTCGGCCTCGCCGAAATCCCACAGGTAGCTGTTGTCGTCGCGCCAGGGCGCGGGCACGGCGTAGTCCTGCGGCTCGAAGCGCACGCGCATCTGGCCCAGGTCGTTGGCGAGGATCGAGGCGACGGCGCGGAAGGCGTCGTAGTCTTCCAGACCCGCGCGGGCGACCGTCTCGTCGAACAGGCGGCGCGCCTTGTTCACCCAGTGGTTGTCGTCGGGCGCCTCGGCGAGCAGCAGCACGCGGTCCATGCGCGCGACCAGCGCGGCAAAGCGCAGGTCCAGCGGATCGGGCGCGGGCGGCAGCGCGGCGACGAACCAGCCGTGCAGGCCGGGAAAGTCGCGGCACAGCAGCCGCTCGACGCGCGCGTCTTCAAGGGCCGAGACCACCGCGATGCCCATCGGCTTGAGCGTGCGCGCCGGCCGCGCGGGCGTCGAGTGGCGCAGGTGCGCGATCGCATGCGCCACCATCGCGCGGTGCTGGTGCAAGGCCTCGTCGCCCTCGGGCAGCAGCAGCCGTCGACCCACGAGCACCGCCCGCGCACCGGCCAGCGGCTGCACGTCGACATCGACGCCGGCCAGCCCGCGCGCCAGCAGCGAGAGGGCGCCGTGCCCGTCGTTCATCCGAACTGCGCCTCGACAAAGCCCTGCAGCGCGCTCGCCATGTCGGGGTCGTCGGTGAGGGCGCGCGTCATCGTCATGTCGCAGCTGTCGCGCGGCGACACGCCGTCGCGGATCAGCACGCCCGCGTAGATCAGCATGCGCGTCGACACGCCCTCGTCGAGCCCGCGGTGCTTGAGCTCGCGCGAGCAGTGCGCAATGGCGACCAGCTTCGCGGCGAGCCCGGGGTCGACACCGGCCTCGTGCGCGACGATCTCCGCTTCGAGCGCGCCGTCGGGGTAGTCGAACTCCAGCGCCGCGAAGCGCTGGCGCGTCGAGGGTTTCATGTCCTTGGCGCTGCTCTGGTAGCCGGGGTTGTACGACACCACGAGCTGGAAGTCGGGGTGCGCGTGCACCAGCTCGCCCTTCTTGTCCAGCGGCAGGATGCGGCGCGCGTCGGTCAGCGGGTGGATCACCACGGTGGTGTCCTGCCGCGCCTCCACCACCTCGTCGAGGTAGCAGATGCCGCCGTGGCGCACCGCGAGCGTCAGCGGCCCGTCGTGCCAGGCCGTGCCGTTCGCATCGAGCAGGTAGCGGCCCACGAGGTCCGACGCCGTCATGTCCTCGTTGCAGGCCAGCGTGACCAGCGGCCGCCCGAGCGACCACGCCATGTGCTCCACGAAGCGCGTCTTGCCGCAGCCCGTCGGGCCTTTCAGGATCAACGGCATGCGGTGGCGGTACGCGTGCCGGTACAGCGCCACCTCGTGGCCGGCGGGCCGGTAGAAGGGCTCGGTCTCGATGCGGTAGGCGGCGAGCGGATCGTGCACGGGAGCGTTCATGGCGTGGCGAGCAGTTCCTGCAGGGCGTTGTCGATGAAGCGGGTGTCGACCGGGCTGCTGCCGCCGCCCGCGAAGTGGCCCCACACGCCGGGGATCGGGCGGCACTCGGCATTCGGCATGTGCGACACCTCCCACTCGTTGTCGGCCACGGGAAAGTACAGGTCGCGCTCGGCCGGCATCACGATCGCGCGCGCCCGGATGGCGCCCAGCGCCTTCTTGAAGTCGCCCTTGAACACCGGGTTGTCGCTGATGTCGCCGTGCTGCCACGACCACAGCATCGCGAGCAGGTTGTTGGCGTCCTTCTTCAGGAAGAAGCCTTCCCAGTAGCCGACCAGGAAATCTTCGAGCGAGCTGAAGCCCAGCTCGCGCCACAGCTGCTGCATGTAGAAGGGCTGCGACAGACCCCAGCCCGCGTACACGCGGCCCACCGCGCGCAGCCCGCGTGTCGGCGGCGTGGTGTACCAGCCGCCGTTCCAGGCCGCGTCGGCCGTGAGCGCGGCCTTCACGCCTTCGAGGAACACGATGTTGTGCGGTGCCGTCTTCGCCGAGCCGCAGAAGGGCGCGATGCGCTTCACCATCTCGGGGTAGAGGCACCCCCACTGGTTGGTCTGCTGCGCGCCCATCGACCATCCCACCACCAGCGCGAGCTGTTCGATGCCGAACTGCTCGGTCACCAGCCGGTGCTGCAGCGTCACGTTGTCGTAGAGCGTGACGTCCGGAAAGCGCGCCAGGTTGTACGGCTCGGGCGTGTTGCTCGGCGAGGACGAGAGGCCGTTGCCCAGCATGTTGGGCACGATGATGAAGTACTTCGCCGGGTCCAGCGCCATGCCGGGGCCGATGAGCCATTCGTTGTCGGTGTGCTGGCCCGAGTACCAGGTCGGGTAGACGATGGCGTTGCTCTTCTGTGCGTTGAGCGTGCCGTAGGTCTTGTAGGCGAGCTTCGCGCCGCGCAGGGTGGCCCCCCGCTGCAGCGCGACATCGCCGAGGTCGAAGATGTCGTGGTCCATGGGGCGGCGCTTCAGCGGTGCTTGGCCGGTTCGTTCGGAATGCCCTCGATCGGGCACTCGGGCGTGCCGACCGTGCTGCGCGTGAACGACTCCACGCGCTCGCGCGTGCCCTCGGGGTCGTTGATCCACTGCGTGTAGAAGTTGTAGGGGCAGGCCGCCACGCCCTTGTCGCCGTCGCCCGAGTTGATGGTGCCGGTGTAGCCGCGGTGCACCAGCTTGAACAGGTGGTTCTGCGACTGGCCGTTCTTGCGCGCGTCGCGGATCAGGCCCATCGACAGCTCGGCGTAGTTGATGCCCATCTCTTCCTCGCCGCATTCGCCGAGCGTGCGGCCGTCGAAGCCGATCAGCGCCGAGTGGCCGAAGTACGAGTACACGCCGTCGAAGCCGGCCGCGTTGGCCACCGCCACGTAGGTGTTGTTCATGAAGGCCATGGCCTTGGAGACCATGATCTGCTGCTCCTTGGCCGGGTACATGTAGCCCTGGCAGCGGATGATGAGCTCGGCCCCGCGCATCGCGCAGTCGCGCCAGATCTCGGGGTAGTTGCCGTCGTCGCAAATGATCAGGCTCATCTTCATGCCCTTGGGGCCTTCGCTCACGTAGGTGCAGTCGCCCGGGTACCAGCCCTCGATGGGCACCCACGGCATGATCTTGCGGTACTTCTGGACGATCTCGCCCTGGTTGTTCATGAGGATCAGCGTGTTGTAGGGCGCCTTGTTCGGGTGCTCCTCGTGGCGCTCGCCGGTCAGCGAGAACACGCCCCACACGTTGGCGCGGCGGCACGCGTCCGCGAAGATCGCGGTCTCCTCGCCGGGGATGGCCGAGGCGGTGTCGTACATCTCCTTGGCGTCGTACATGATCCCGTGCGTGGAGTACTCGGGAAAGATCACCAGGTCCATACCCGGCAGGCCTTTCTTCATGCCGACCAGCATCTCGCCGATCTTGCGTGCGTTGTCCAGCACCTCGGCCTTGGTGTGCAGGCGGGGCATCTTGTAGTTGACGACCGCGACGCCGACGCAATCGTTGCTGCTCGAAATATCACCATGTCTCATGACGCTGCTCCTGAAGGGGTGGTTGAAGAAAAAGAGGGAAGGGCTTACACGGTCAGAAAGGACCTGACCTTGTCCTGGTCGAGCGTGGCGCGCGCTTCGTCGTGCACGATGCGGCCCCGGTCGATGACGAGAAAGCGGTCGGCCAGGTCGAGCGCGAAGCTCAGCACCTGCTCCGACACCACGACGGCGAAGCCGCGCTCGGCGCGCAGCACGTTCAGCGTCTGCGCGATCTCCTTGATGATCGAAGGCTGAATGCCCTCGGTGGGTTCGTCGAGGATCAGCACCTTCGGCTCCGAGATGAGCGCGCGCGCAATCGCCAGCATCTGCTGCTGGCCGCCCGAGAGGTTGCCGGCCTTGCGCTGCTTCATGTCCTTGAGCACGGGGAAGAAGGTGTAGAGGTAGTCGGGCACCGTGCGATGACCCGACTTCGCGGCACCGGCGAGGATGTTCTGCTCCACCGTGAGGAACGGAAACACCATGCGCCCCTGCGGCACGAAGGCCAGGCCCTGCGCCACGCGCTGGTAGCTGGGCAGCGTCGTGAGCTCGGCGCCGCCCAGGCGGATGTGACCACCGCGCGCGGGCAAGAGGCCGATGAGCGACTTCAGCAAGGTGGTCTTGCCCATGCCGTTGCGGCCCATGATGGCGACCGCCTCGTCGGGCGCGACGCGCAGCGACACATCGCGGATGACGTGCGACTCGCCATACGCCACGTTGAGTTCGGAGACTTCGAGCATGTGAATTTCTCCTTCTTCTCAGTGGCCGAGGTACACGTCGATCACGCGCGGGTCGGCCTGCACCTCGGCGGCCGTGCCTTCGCTCAGCAACTTGCCCTGGTGCAGCACCGTGACGCGGTGCGCGATGCGTTTGACGAAGTCCATGTCGTGCTCGATGACGACCACCGACTTGCCGGCCGAGATGCGTCGCAGCAGGTCGCCGGTCTGCTCGCGCTCGCGCGGGCTCATGCCGGCCACGGGCTCGTCGAGCAGCAGCAGTTCGGGCTCCTGCATCAGCAGCATGCCGATCTCGAGCCACTGCTTCTGCCCGTGGCTGAGCTGCCCGGCACGGTGGCCCAGCCGATCGGCCAGGAAGACCTGCTCGGCCATCGCGTCGATGCGCGCACGCACGGCGGGCGTGCGGCGAAAGGTCAGCGACTGCAGCAGGCCGTGCATGCGAGGCAGCGAGATCTCGAAGTTTTCGAGCACCGTGAGGTCTTCGTAGACCGAGGGCGTCTGGAACTTGCGGCCCACGCCGGCGCGCACGATCTCGTACTCGTTCAGGCGACCGAGGTCCTGGCCGTTGAACAGCACGCGGCCCGCGCTGGGCTTGGTCTTGCCGCACACCATGTCCAGCAGCGTGGTCTTGCCCGCGCCGTTCGGGCCGATGATCACGCGCAGCTCGTTGCGCTCGACCGAGAGGCTCAGCCCGTCCACGGCCTTGAAGCCGTCGAAGGACACGGTGAGGTCTTCGATGCGCAGGATCTGCTCGCTCGATGGCGGCACCGCCGAGGCGGCCTGCGGCAGCCCGCTGCTGGGCATCGTCATCGCGGCGTTCATGGCGCCACCTCCGCGGCGGCGCGTCGGCGCATGAGCTTCTCGCCCAGGCCCGCGAGCCCGTTCGGCATCGCCCACACCACGAGGATGAACACCGCGCCCAGCACGTACAGCCAGCCTTCGGGGAAGGTCTCCGACAGGTACGACTTGAGGAAGCCGATGAGCAGCGCGCCGATCACCGCGCCCGGAATCGACAGCCGCCCGCCGACCGCCGCATAGATCACCATCTCGACCGAGGCGACCACGCCGATCACGCCCGGCGCGATGAGCCCCACCTGCAGGCTGTAGAACGCCCCGCCGATGGCCGACAAGACGGCGGCCACCGCGAACACGAAGGCCTTCATGTGCGCCGTGTTGTAGCCGCTGAAGCGCACGCGGTCTTCCTTGTCGCGGATGGCGATCAGCAGCTTGCCGAAGCGGCTGCGCACGATGGCGAGCGACACCATCATCACCAGCGCAATGGCCGCCACCTCGACGAAGTACATCGTGCGCCTGGCCGCGTCGGTGGCGATGTCCCAGCCCAGCAGCGTGCGGAAATCGGTGATGCCGTTGGCACCTCCGGTGTCGCCCTGCTGGCCGACCACCACCACCGTGAGCGTGAGCGCCAGCGACAGCGTGACGATCGCGAAGTACACGCCGCTCACGCGCCGCTTGAAGATCGCGTACGAGAACACGTAGGCCAGCACGGCAGGAATCACGAGGATGCCCGCCACCGTCCAGCCCAGCGAGTGGAAGGGCTGCCACCACGCGGGCAGCTGCTCGACGCTGCTCCACACCATGAAGTCCGGCAGCTCGGGCGCGGAGGCCTCAAGCTTGAGGAACATGGCCATCATGTAGCCGCCCAGCCCGAAGAACATGCCCTGGCCCAGGCTCAGCACGCCGCCGTAGCCCCAGGTGAGCACCACGCCCACCGCGACGAACGCGAAGGCCAGGTACTTGCTCACGAGGTTGAGGCGGAACGGGTCGAGCGTGAGCGGCAGCACCACCGCCAGCAGCACCAGCACCGCGAGCAGGGCGCCGAGGTCGCGCTTGCGTTGAGGAGAAAGACCGTGCATGCCTCAGCTCCTCGACCGCGTGGCGAACAGGCCGTTCGGCCGGAAGTACAGCACCGCGATCACCAGCAGCAGGATCGTGGCCTTGGCCATCGAGCCGCTCATGAGGTACTCGAGCCAGGTCTGCGACTGCGCGATGGCAAAGCCCGAGAGCGCGGTGCCGATGAGGCTCTGCACGCCGCCGAACACCACCACGATGAACGAGTCGACGATGTACAGCTGCCCCGTGCCGGGGTTGGTCGAGCCGATCATGGTGAACACCGCGCCCGCGATGCCCGCCAGGCCCGAGCCCAGCGCGAAGGTCATCGCATCGACGCGGTGCGTGTCGATGCCCACCGCGCCGGCGATGGCGCGGTTCTGCGTCACCGCGCGCACCTTCAGCCCCCACGGCGTGCGGTACAGCAGCAGGTACACGCCGACCGCCACCAGGGCCGTGAGCCCGACGATGAAGATGCGGTTCAGCGGCAGCTGGATGCCCGCCGTGGGCTCCCACGCCCCCGCCAGCCACGAGGCCAGCGGCACGCTCACTTCCTGCGCGCCGAAGATGGAGCGGTAGGCCTGCTGCAGCATGAGGCTCAGGCCCCAGGTGGCCAGCAGGGTGTCCAGCGGGCGGTCGTAGAAGAAGCGGATGAAGCCCCGCTCCAGCACATAGCCGAACGCGAAGGTCACGGCGAACGCGAACGGGATCGCGGCGAACAGGTACAGGTCCATGAAGCCCGGCGCGTAGTGCGCGAAGAAGCGCGCCGCCAGGTAGGTCATGTAGGCGCCCAGCGCCATCAGCTCGCCGTGCGCCATGTTGATGACGCCCATCAGGCCGAACACGATGGCCAGCCCGATGGCCATGAGCAGCAGGATGGTGAACAGGCTCACGCCGTTGAACACCTGCATCACCGCGATGTCGAAGTTCATCGCGTTCAGACCTTCGGGAAGGGGTTGGGCTCGACCAGCTGCGGCGATTCCCACACGATGTCGAACTGCCCGTCGGGCCGCGCGCGGCCCACGCGCACCTTCTTCCACACGTGGTGGTTGGTGGCGTGGATGCGCACCGTGCCCTCGGGCGCCTCGATCTTCACGCCCGCGGCGGCGGCCGTGACCTTGTCCACGTCGAAGGACTTGGCCTTTTCCACCGCCAGCTTCCACAGGTAGACGCTGTTGTAGGCCACCTCCATCGGGTCGCCGATCACGCGGTCCTGGCCGTACTTGGCCTTGAAGGCCTTCACGAACTTCTCGTTGGCCGGCGACTTGATGCTCTGGAAGTAGCCCATGCAGGCGTAGTAGCCGGCAGCGTTGTCCTTGCCGATGCCGTCGATCTCGTTCTCGGACACCACGGTCGAGAGCAGCACCTGCTTGGCGCCGTCCAGGCCCGCCGCGCGCAGCTGCTTGTAGAAGGCCACGTTGGAGCCGCCCACCACGGTGCTGTAGATGCAGTCGGGCTTGGCCGCCTTGATCTTGTTGATGATCGACGAGAACTCGGTGTGGCCCAGCGGCGCGTACTCCTCGCCGAGCACCTTGCCGCCGGCCTTCGCGATGGCGGGCTTGGCGATCTTGTTGCAGGTGCGCGGGTAGATGTAGTCGGAGCCGACGAGGAAGAAGTTCTTGCCCTTCTCGCGCGCCATCCATTCCACCGCCGCGATCACCGACTGCGTGGCTTCCTGCGAGGGGTAGAACACGCGCTTGTCCTGCTCCTGGCCTTCGTAGTAGGTCGGGTAGAACAGCAGGCCCTTGGCCTGGTTGAGCACCGGCAGCAGCGCCTTGCGCGAGGCCGAGGTGTAGCAGCCGATGATGGCCGCCACCTTGTCGCGCTCCAGCAGCTTGCGCGCCTTCTCGGCGAACACCGAGTTCTCGCTCGCGCCGTCTTCGACCACGGCCTCGATCTTCTTGCCCATCACGCCGCCAGCGGCGTTGATCTCCTCGATGGCCAGCTTCTCGGCGTCGACCAGCGAGGCCTCGGCGATGGCGATGGTGCCCGAGAGCGAGTGCAGCAGGCCGAGCTTCACGGTGGCGCCGTCCTGCGCGCGGGCCAGGCCGGCCACGCCGGAGGCGGCGCCCAGCACGATCATCGAGCCGCCCGTCTTCACGATCTGGCGGCGGTTGAAAGCGTTCGTCATGTCAAATTCCTTTGCTTTGGTTTTGTGCGAGTCATCAGGAACATCCGACCTTCGAAACCGCGTTGGGGGTGTCTCCTCCCGCCGCGCGGCCCCTGCAAACGAGCGCTGTGCTGCCAGTGCGTTTTCTCCGGGCAAGGCTGCGCCACCGGATGGCGCGCATCCGTTTGAAAAAGGCGTTGTTGCGACCGAAAAAACAAAAAAGCCCGAACCGGTGGTGAAACCGATTCGGGCTTAATTGCCCGACACCTCGCTGGCAGCACTGGCAGCGGGCGTCGTATGACTGGGAACGATTGCTCGTTGGGGCGGATTCTTCTCAACTCACCCCGGCGTGAACATACGCTTTTTCGCTAATTGGCGAAAGGGCGGCGCGTGTGCTATTCGCGCGCAGCGCCTGAACACATCAGCTGCGCGGGCGTGCGTAGTCCGACTCGATCCACGCGGTGGCGCTCGAGGTCGTGAGCCGGAACGCGGGCGACACGTTCACGCTCGCCAGCTCCGAGTCGTCGGCATCGTCGTAGGCCGTGAGCGTGGCCGAGGGGTTGTCCTCGTCGGGCACGATCGACAGCGCCACGCGGATGCGCTGCTCGTTGCGCGCGGTCACCGTCACGCTCTTGTTGAGCGTGGCGTGCAGTTGCTGCTCGTGGCGGCGGATCACCTCGGCGGCGGTCTTCACCAGCGTGTGGAAGGCGGGGGTGTCCAGCGGCTTGGGGTTCTTCTTGTCGCGGCCCATGGTCCAGGGGCCGACGAGCGCGGGCTCGGGGTCGCCGTGGCGGGTCATCTCGACGGCCCAGCCGTCGTCTTCCTCGTTCTTGATGATGCGGGCGGTCCAGAGGTCGTCGCGCCAGAGGCGGGGTTCCTGCAGGGGGAGGTGGTCGGGGGAATCGGTCGTCGTCATTCAGGGAGAAGCTTTGGGTCTTGCGCGGGGCATTGTCGCCCGGGGCGCGGGCGTGGAAGCTGCGCCAACGTACTGTTGCAAGCCCTCGACCAGCGCATCGAAGGCCACGCGGCAGCGCGGGCTGTGGCGCAGGTCTTCATGCATCGTGACCCAGGTGTCGAGCTTCAGCGAGAGCGCGCGCGGCAGCAGGCGCACCAGCGCGGCGTCGCGCTTGGCCAGGCCCACCTGGCACACGCCGATGCCCGCGCCCGCGCGGATGAGGGCCAGCTGCGCGAGGTCGCTGTCGGTGCGCAGCGCAAAGGCATCGCGCGTGAAACCCGTGACCGACTTGAACGACTTGATCGCCTCGCGCACGAAGGCCGAGGGTTGGTCGTAGCCGATGAGCGCGTGCGCCGCCAGGTCGTCGGGCGTGCGCGGCGTGCCGTGGCGCGCGAGGTAGCTCGTGTGGGCATGGAAGCCCAGCTCGATGTTCCCGATGCGGCGCGCCACCAGCTGCGCCTGCCGGGGCCGCACCATGCGCACGGCGATGTCGGCCTCGCGCCGTAGCAGGTCTTGCACGCGGTTGGTCGACACCAGCTCGACCTTCAGCGCCGGGTGCGCCTCGCGCAGCCGCGCCACGACGGGCGGCAGCACCTCCACCGCGACCACCTCGCTGACCGACACCCGCACCACGCCGCGCACGCCGTCGCCCTGGCTGCTGGCCGCGCGCTGCAGCGAGGCGGCGGTGCTTTCCATGGCCTCGGCGTGCGTGCGCAGGGCGAGCGCCACTTCGGTGGGCAGCAGGCCCACCTGCGAGCGGGTGAAGAGCACCACGCCGAGCGCTTCTTCGAGCGCCGCCACGTGGCGACCGACGGTGGGCTGCGTGATGCCGAGTGCGCGCGCCGCGCCTGAGAGCGAGCCCTCGCGCAGCACGCCGAGGAAGGAGCGGTACAGCTCCCAGCTGATGTTCCAGGTCATACGGAAATGTATGGCCGATGGTGCATGTTCGGCAATTCCATTCGAACCCCATCCTGCCCAGAATTCGTCCATCGATCACTGTTCAGGAGCATTTCATGGCACGCAACGACAACACGGTTCTGGTGCTCGGCGCCACGGGCGGCATTGGCGGCGAGGTGGCCCGCCAGCTGTGCGATGCGGGCTGGGAGGTGCGCGCCCTGAAGCGCGGCGCGGTCGAAGGAAAGCGCGAGGGCATCACCTGGCTGGCCGGCGACGCGATGGACGCGCAGGCCGTGCGGCGGGCCGCGAAGGGCTGCGCGGTCATCGTGCATGCGGTCAACCCGCCGGGCTACCGCGGCTGGTCGGAGCTGGTGCTGCCGATGCTCGACAGCACCCTCGCCGCCGCGAAGGCCGAGGGCGCGACCGTCGTGCTGCCCGGCACGGTCTACAACTTCGGCCCCGATGCCTTCCCGCGGCTGGCCGAAGACTCGCCGCAGCGCCCGCTCACCGCCAAGGGCGCGATCCGCGTCGAGATGGAACGGCGCCTCGAACAAGCCAGCCGCGAAGGCGCGCGCGTGCTGATCGTGCGCGCCGGCGACTTCTTCGGCCCGAAGGCCGGCAACAACTGGTTCTCGCAGGGGCTGGTGAAGGCGGGCCAACCCGTCCGGGCCGTCAGCTGCCCCGGCGACCCCGGTGTGGGCCACCAGTGGTCGTACCTGCCGGACGTGGCCCGCACCATGGTCGAGCTGCTGGCGCGGCGCGACCGGCTCGCGCCCTTCGCGCGCTTTCACATGGCCGGCCACTGGGATGCCGACGGCACGCGCATGAGCGACGCGATCCGCAAGGTGGTGGCCCGGCGCACCGGCGCCCAGGTGCGCGTGTCGGCCTTTCCCTGGTGGCTGCTGGCGCTGGCTTCGCCCTTCGTCGTCACCTTTCGCGAACTGCGCGAGATGCGCTACCTGTGGCGCACGCCCGTGGGCATGGACAACGCGAAGCTGGTGGCCTTCCTGGGCCGCGAGCCGCACACGCCGCTCGAGGAAGCCGTGGAGGCGGCGCTCGACGGCATGGGCTGCCTGCCCGTGGCGCCGGTGGCTGTGCCGGCCTGACCGCAGGTCAGAACACCGACAGCCCGGTGCGCGCCACGAACAGCTCCAGCGCCTTCATGCCCAGCAGCGAATTGCCCGTGGCATCGAGCGCCGGCGACCATACGCACAGCGTGAGCTGGTCGGGCACCACCGCGACGATGCCGCCGCCCACGCCGCTCTTGCAGGGCAGGCCGATCGAAAAGGCCACGTCGCCGGCCGCGTCGTAGGTGCCGCAGGTGAGCATCAGCGAGTTGATGCGGCGCGTCTGCCGCTCGCCCGTGACCTCGGGCTCGCCGGCGATCGGGTGCGCGCCGTCGCGGCACAGGAAGGCGGCGGCGCGCGCGAGCTGGCGGCAGCTCATGCGCAGCGCGCACTGGTGGAAGTAGGTGTCGAGCACTTCGGCCACGTCGTTGTCGATCTTGCCGAAGCTCTTCATGAAGTTGGCCAGCGCGACGTTGCGAAAGCCCGTGTCGGACTCCGACTGCGCCACCTCGCCGTCGAAGTCGATGCGCTCGCCGCACAGGCTGGTCATGAGCGCGAGGATGTCGGTCTTGGCGCTGCCGCCCTTGGCTTTGGCCTGGCTCACGAGCCGGTCGGCCACCGCGATGGCGCCGGCATTGATGAAGGGGTTGCGCGGCTTGCCCTGCTCGTTCTCCAGCTGCACCAGCGAGTTGAAGGGGTTGCCCGAGGGCTCGCGCCCGATGCGCTCCCACAGCGCGTCGCCCATGCGCTGCATGGCGAGCGTGAGCGTGAAGAGCTTGGACACGCTTTGAATGGAGAAGGGCGTCTCGAAGTCGCCCGCGCCGGCTTCCTCGCCGTCGCAGGTGCGCAGCGCGATGCCGAACTGCCGCGCATCGACGCGCGCCAGCGCCGGGATGTAGCTGGCCACGGTGCCGCCCTGGCCGAGCTGCAGGCGCAGGGTGGCGACGATCTCGTCGAGGACGGGCTGGAACCGGCGGAGTGTCTTGCTCATGCCGGGCGTTGTACCGCAGGCCGCCGGTTCACCAGCACGATGCCCAGCGCCACGCCGATCAGCGCCACCACCAGCTGCAGCGTGAGCGGCTCCTTCAGCAGCGCCACGCCGAAGATCAGCGCGAACAGCGGCGTGAGAAAGGTGAAGGACGACATCTGCGTGGCCGGGTAGTGCCGCAGCAGCCACATCCAGGTGAGGTAGCTGGCGAAGGCGCCGACCACCGTCTGCAGGCCGATGGAGGTCCAGGCCCAGGCGGAGTACGAGAAGCCCCAGGTCTCGCCCAGCGCGAGCGACAGCAGGGGGCACACGGCGGCCGTCACGGCGACTTGGTAGAACAGCGTTTTCTCGGCGCTGGCCGTGGCCAGGCGCGTGGTGCGCAGCGTGAGCGTGGTCAGGCCCCAGAGCATGCCGGCCGCCAGCGCCATGCCGTCGCCGATGAGCTGCGACGAGCTCATGTGGCCGAAGCCCTCGCTGAAGGCCAGCACCACGCCCGCGAAGGCGATGAACAGGCCCAGCCACTGGAAGCCGCGCAGCCGCTCGGCCGGCACCCAGCGCGGCAGCAGCAGCGAGACCCAGAACGGGGCCGTGTAGAGGAACACCGTGAGCCGCGAGGCGCTGGTGTGCTGCAGGCCCAGGTAGATGCCGGCGAACTCGCCCGCGAACAGCAGGCCGGCCAGCAGCCCGGGCCACAGCGTGCCGTCGCGCTCGAACAGCGGCACGCGCCGCACCGCGCACCACAGCCACAGCAGCGCCACCGCGCCGACCATGCGCACCGTGGCCTGCCACAGCGGCGGCACCTCGGTCACGGTGGTCTTGATGAGGATCTGCTGCAGGCCCCAGAACGCGCAGCAGACGATGAGCAGGCCGATGGCCAAGGAGTCGAGGTGGGTCTTGCGCTGGATCATTCGCGGTCAATCGGTGGCGGCACGGGCCGCGGAATTCATCCGATGATCGTATCGCGCCGGCGAAGAACCCGTGCGGCGCCGCTCAGTGCCCGGCCAGCGGGTAGGGCGGCTTGCCGCGCGTGCCCACCATCAGGTCGGGCACCACGGTCTCGACGTCGGCCACGGTGCGCGCCGCGCGTTCGAGCCTGCGGACCAGCGCCGCGTCGGGCACGCAGCCCTGCAGGTAGACCCAGCGGCGCTGCACCGTGACCCACACGCTGCTGCGGCGCACGCCCGGCACCGCGCGCAGCGCGGCACGCACCTTCGGCGCGAGCGGCTTGTCGTAGCGGTAGGCGTTGCTGTCGGTGCACTTGCCGGCGAGCCAGCAGCTGGTGCCGCGCTCCAGCCGCGAGTGGGTCTGCGCACGGCGTTCCTCGGCGGTGTAGTAGGGGCCCTGCGGCATGGGGCAGGCCGGCAGGCCCGCGGCGACCTGGAAGAAGGGGTCGTCGAACCAGTTCTGCCGCAGCGGCGATGGCTCTGCGGTGCCCTGCGCCGTGGCGATCCGCGCGGAAAGCAGCAGGACGGCCAGCAGCGCGGGGTACTTCACAAGGGATGCTCGGTGTAGAAGCGCCCGCCGTGGAACAGCAGCGGCGAGGCGTCGGGGTCGTGCGTGCAGCGCTCCACCTCGCCCACGAAGATCACGTGGTCGCCTTCGTCGTAGCGGCTGCGGTTGAAGCACTCGAAGCTCGCCGCCGCACCCTGCAGCACCGGCGCGCCGCCCAGGCCGTCGGTGTAGGCCACGTCGGCCCAGCGGTCGATGTTCTTGGTGGCGAAGCGCTCTGCCAGCGTCTTCTGGTTGGCGGCCAGGATGTTGACCGCGTAGTGCGAGCCGGCGCGCAGCGCCGACATCGACGCGGCCGCGCGTGCCAGGCTCCACAGCACCAGCGGCGGCGCGAGCGACACCGAGTTGAACGAGTTGGCCGTGAGGCCGACCAGGCTGCCGTCGGCCGCGCGTGCGGTGACGATGGTCACGCCGGTGGCGAACATGCCGAGTGCCTTGCGGAATTCGCCGGGCGAGAAGGTGGGGGGCTGGGCCCGGCGGGAGGTGGTCACGGGAGAACGGACGGCAAGGCGGTGAACGGCGGAGAAGGGGCCATTTTGGCTCAGGCTCTGGCGGGCTGCTGAACGGGCCCGAGCAACTCGGTCACCAGCCGGGTATAGACCGTGGCGGCCGCCGAGGGCGTGCGGCCCGCCAGCGTCACCAGGCTGTAGTGGGTGCGCATGCGCGACAGGCCCGCCACCGGCAGCGGCGCGAGCGCGGCGGTCTCGGGCGCGAGGCCGGGCGCGTGGGGCGCGAGGATCACCGCGTGGGCCGTGAGCGCGAGGTGCCGCAGCGTGTCGGCGTCGTCGCAGGTCACGTTGAACACGCCGCGGTCGGTGCGGCGGATCTGCCGGTCGAAATGCGCGGCCACCTCGGCCGGCAGGTTGGGGCCGGCCACCGGGTAGTCCATGAGCTGCTCGAGCGTGACCGGCGCCGGCTGCCTGAGCAACGGATGCCGGGGCCGCACGAAGAAGGACACCGGCACGTTGGGCAGCCGCGCCAGCTTCAGGCCGGGCTGCTTCTTCAGGTCGCGGGTGTCGGCGATGAACAGGTCGATCTGGCGCCGGTGCAGGCGCTCGCTCAGGGTGGGGGTGTCGGCCACTTCCATGCGCATCAGCAGCTGCGGGTGGCGCTGCGTCATGAGCGAGAGCGCCGCGCGCCCCAGCAGCCCGGCCGCGAACGGGCCCAGGCCGACGTTGAGGCTGCCGAGCGTGAGGCCTTCGAGCTGCTGCACCTCGCGCTGGATCTGCCGCGCGTCGGCGACCAGCTCGCGGGCCCGCGCCAGCACCAGCTCGCCGGCCTGCGTGAAGCGCACGGTGCCGTAGGCGCGGTCGACCAGGCGCGCCTTCAGCGCCTGCTCCAGCGCGTCGATGCTGCGCGACAGCGCGGGCTGCGACAGGTGCACGGCCTGCGCGGCACGCCCGAAGCTGCCTTGCTCGGCGAGGGCGATCAGGTGCTGGAGGTGGCGCAGCTGCATTTTGCGTTTTGATTCAAAAGCAAGCGCACATTTTGCATTTGCCAAGGGGTTGGGCGCTTCCGAAAATCGGCCGCTGCCTTCCGTGCTTCCGTCGTCCGACAGACCCAACCCCGAGACATCGATGACCCGCATTGCTACTGCCGCTTCTTTCGCGCCTACCCGCTTCTCCCTGGCCCTCGTCGCCTGGGCCTGTGCCTTCACCGCCACCGCACAGCCGGTGGTCGCGCCCAAGGCGGCCGAGCCCGTCACGCTGAAGGCCAACGCCGACATGGCGAAGGCGCTGCCCTTTGCGAACAAACAGGACTTCGAGGACGCGATGCGCGGCTTCATCGGCACCGTGCCCGACGCGCTGGTGAGCGGCAGCGGCCCGCGCCCGGTCTGGAACATGAAGCCCTACGACTTCCTGAAGGCGAACGAGGCGGCCGACACGGTCAACCCGAGCCTGTGGCGGCAGGCGCAGCTCAATGCCATCCACGGCCTGTTCAAGGTGACCGACCGCGTCTACCAGGTGCGCGGCTTCGACCTGGCGAACGTCACCATCGTCGAAGGCGACACCTCGTTGATCGTGATCGACCCGCTGCTGGCCGCCGAGACCGCGCGCGCCGCGCTCGAGCTGTACTACCAGCACCGCCCGAAGAAGCCGGTCGGCACGGTGATCTACACACACGGCCATGCCGACCACTTCGGCGGCGTGAAGGGCGTGGTCAGCGAGGCCGATGTGGCCGCGGGCAAGGTGCAGGTGATCGCGCCCTCGGGCTTCATGGAGTCGGCGGTGGCCGAGAACATCCTGGCGGGCAACGCGATGAACCGCCGCTCGCAGTACCAGTTCGGCACGCTGCTGCCGCCGGGCGCGCGCGGGCAGGTCGACACAGGCCTGGGCAAGGCGCTGGCGCGCGGCAGCGTGACGCTGATCGCGCCCACCTCGACCATCGAGAAGACCACCGAGGAGCGCACCATCGACGGCGTGCAGATCGTGTTCCAGCTGGTGCCGGGCTCGGAGGCGCCGTCCGAAATGCTCATGTACCTGCCGCAGTTCCGCGTGCTCAACATGGCCGAGGACGTGACGCACAACATGCACAACCTCTACACGATCCGCGGCGCCGAGGTGCGCGACGGCAACCTGTGGGCCAAGTACATCGACGAGGCGCGCGTGGCCTTCGGCGACAAGACCGACGTGCTCATCGCGCAGCACCACTGGCCCACCACGGGGCGCGAACGCATCGTCGACCTGCTGAAGAAGCAGCGCGACATGTACAAGTTCATCAACGACCAGTCGCTGCGCCTGCTGAACCATGGCTACACGGCGTCCGAGATCGCCGAGACGCTGCGCATGCCCGCGAGCCTGGAGCAGGAGTGGTCCACGCGCGGCTACTACGGCACGCTGCGCCACAACGCGAAGGCGGTCTACCAGAAGTACCTGGGCTGGTACGACGCGAACCCGGCCAACCTGAACCCGCTGCCGCCGGTGGCGCAGGCGAAGAAGACGGTCGAGTACATGGGCGGCGCCGACGCGGTGGTGGCGCGCGCGCGTGAAGACTTCAAGAAGGGCGAGTACCGCTGGGTGGCCAGCGCGATGAGCCAGGTGGTGTACGCCGACCCGGCCAACCGCGCGGCGCGCGAACTCGGCGCCGACGCGCTGGAGCAGCTGGGCTACCAGTCGGAGGCGGGCACCTGGCGCAGCGCCTACCTGGTGGGCGCGATGGAACTGCGCAACGGCGTGCCGAAGATCCCGGGCGGCAGCAGCGCGAACGGCGACACGCTGAAGGCGGTGAGCAACGAGCTCTTCTTCGACTTCCTCGGCGTGCGGCTCGACGCGGCCAAGGCCGAGGGCAAGACGATGGTGGTCAACTGGAACTTCACCGATTCGAACCAGAAGTTCGTGCTGACGCTGGAGAACTCGGCGCTCACGCACGTGAAGAACCAGCAGGCGGCCGGCGCGGACGCCACCGTCACATTGAGCCGGGCGACGCTCGATGCGATCACGCTGAAGCAGACGACCTTTCCGGAAGCGGTGCAGTCGGGGCTCGTGAAGATCGACGGCAACCGGGCGAAGCTGGGCGAGCTGTTCGGGATGCTCGACAACTTCGACCTGATGTTCCCGGTGGTCGAGCCCCGCAAGTAAGCGGGCTCAGCCGAAGAACCAGTAGCAGACCGCGATCGCAGCCACCACCCCCGCCAGCTCCGCCAGCAAGGCACAGGCCACGGTGTGCCGCGCGCGCTGGATGCCCACCGCGCCGAAGTACACCGCCAGCACGTAGAACGTGGTCTCGGTGCTGCCCTGGATGGTGGCGGCCACCAGCGCGGGGAAGCTGTCGACGCCCTGGGTCTTCATGGTCTCGATGAGCATCGCGCGGGCGGCGCTGCCCGAGAAGGGCTTGACGAGCGCTGTCGGCATGGCGTCGACGAAGCGCGCGTCCCAGCCGCCCGCCTGCACCAGCCAGCGCAGGCCGTCGAGCGCGAAATCGAGCGCGCCCGAGGCGCGCAGCACGCCCACCGCGCACAGCATCGCGACGAGGTAGGGCAGCAGGTGCTTCGCGATGTCGAAGCCTTCCTTCGCGCCTTCGACAAAAGCCTCGTAGACCTTGACGCGCCGGATCGCGCCGGCCGCCAGGAACACGATGATCACGCCGAACAGCGTGAGGTTGCCCAGCAGCGACGACAGCGAGGCGATGGCCGCCGCCGACAGCGTGCCCAGCAGTGCCATGAAGCCGCCCAGCAGCAGCGCGCCGGGCACCAGGTAGGCCAGCACCACCGGGTCCCACAGCCGCAGGCGCTGCACCACCGCCACCGACAGCAGGCCCACCAGCGTGGACGCGCTCGTGGCCAGCAGGATCGGCAGGAACACCAGCGTCGGGTCGCTGGCGCCCTGCTGCGCCCGGTACATGAAGATGGTGACGGGAAGCAAGGTCAGTGACGAGGCGTTGAGCACCAGGAACAGGATCTGCGCGTTGGTGGCCGTCACGGGGTCGGGGTTCAGGCGCTGCAGCTCGCGCATGGCCTTCAGGCCGATCGGCGTGGCGGCGTTGTCCAGCCCCAGCGCGTTGGCCGCGAAGTTCATCGTGATGAGCCCCAGCGCCGGGTGCCCCGCCGGCACGCCCGGCATCAGCCGCCGGAACAGCGGCCCGAGCAGGCGCGCGAGCCAGCCGACGAGGCCAGCGGTTTCCGCGATGCGCAGGAAGCCAAGCCACAGCGTGAGCGTGCCGAACAGCAGCACCATCACCTCGACGGCCAGCCGCGCCATCGCGAACAGGCTTTCGACCAGCGCCGCGAACACGGTCGGGTCGCCGCCGACGAGCCACCGTCCCAGCGCTGCGAGCGCCGCCATCCCGAAGAACCCCAGCCACAACCCATTGAGCACGCGTTTTTTCCTTCTTTTCGTTGGCTGCCGTGTGTGCCGTTGATCATAGGGCGGCATGCCGCCCGGGCCGGGCTCTGCGGCGCTACAGTGCGACTCATGGCCGCCGCCCTGTTCCGCCTTCGTCGCTTCGTCGCCCTGGTGTCGAGCGGGCTGGCCCTCGCTTGGCTCGCGGGCTGCGCCAGCCTGCCGCCGCCGCAGCCGCACCCGGTGCTCACGAACGCGATCACCGACGTGGCCGACACCGACCTGGGCCGGCTGGCCGCCCAGGACGCGCCGCAGGGCGGGGCGGCGGGGCTGTCGGGCTTCCGGCTGCTGCCCGAGGCGGCGTTTGCGTTCGATGCGCGCATCTCGCTGGCGCGGCATGCGCAGAAGTCGCTCGACGTGCAGTACTACCTGATCAGCAACGACGACGTCGGCCTGCTGTTCCTCAAGGAGCTGCGCGAGGCCGCCGCGCGCGGGGTGCGCGTGCGGCTGCTGGTGGACGACCTGTACACGGCGGGGGAGGACGAGGTGTTCAGCAGCCTCTCGGCGTTCCCGAACATCGAGGTGCGGCTGTTCAACCCGCTGCCTTCGCGCGCCGGCTCGCTGGCCGCGCGGCTGCTGTTCTCGCTGGGCGACTTCGGGCGCATCAACCACCGCATGCACAACAAGCTGCTGGTGGCCGACAACAGCTTCGCGGTCTCGGGCGGGCGCAACATCGCCAACGAGTACTTCATGCGCAGCACGGCGGCGAACTTCATCGACATGGACGTGCTGTCCAGCGGGCCGATCGTGCGCCGAATGTCCGAGGGCTTCGACCGCTACTGGAACAGCGAACACGCCTGGCCCATCGAGCGCATCGCGCCGCGGCGCGTGCCGGTGGAAGAAGCCCAGCGGCGCTTCGACACCCTGGCGCGCGCGGCCGTGCCCGACGTGCCCATGCGCCAGCGCGACATCCTGAACAAGTCGCCGCTCGGCGAGCAGCTCACCACCGGCCGCATCGACCGCTACTGGGCCCCGGCCACGCTGTTCGTGGACGACCCCGACAAGATCACGCGCAAGGCCGAGGCGGCCTACGGCGGCAGCGTGACCGAGGGCGCGCTCGGCGTGATCCAAGCGGCGAAGCACGAGGTGAAGATCGGCTCGCCGTACTTCATTCCGGGCGCGCGCGGCATGGCGATGATGAAGGCGACCATCGAGCGCGGCGGGCGCATCACGGTGGTCACCAATTCGCTGGGCGCTACCGACGAACCGCTGGCCTATGCGGGCTACGAGCGCTACCGCGCCGACATGCTGAAGATCGGCGTCACCATCTACGAGATTGCGCCCACGCTCACCGGGCGTTCGGGGCGCTTCGGCGACTTCGGCAAGTCGATCAGCCGGCTGCACGCCAAGCTGGCCATCGTGGACGACGAGCGCTTCTTCGTCGGCTCGATGAACCTCGACCACCGCTCGGCCGCCGTCAACACCGAGATGGGGCTGGTGATCGACAGCCCGCGGCTGGTGCAGGACTACGACAAGCTCATGAGCGGCGAGCGCGTCAACCTGGGCTACCGGCTGCGGCTCGCACCGGGCGGGCGGCGCGTGCAGTGGCTCGAATACGACGACGCCGGCGGGGACATCGTGCACGAGGACGAACCGGGCGAATTCCTCTGGCTGCGCTTCAAGAACTGGTTGCTTTTACCCATCGTGGGCGAGGAGCTGCTCTAGGGTTTGTCATGACCGATCCAGTGAGGTGCGTTACATTTCTGTTTGAAATGTGAACTTTTGTCACCGACTATTGGAGGCTTTGATCATGACCGTCCCCGTGCCGCGCGAGTCGACCGCGCCGCTTTCCACCAGCCGCCGCCGCGCCCTTTCCGGGCTGGCCGCCACGACGGCCGCCGCGGCCGGCGTCGGGCTGGGATTTCCGGCGTTCGCGCAGAACCGTGCGATCCGCATCGGGACGACCTTCGACAACAGCAGCGTCGAAAAGGCCAACGGCCAGGGGCTGTACCAGGGCTCCACCGCGTTCTTCAACGCGCTGAACAAGGCCGGCGGCATCCATGGCAGCAAGGTCGAGCTCGTGATGGCCGACGACACCTTCAAGCCCGAGGTGGCCAAGGCCAACGCGCTGGCCTTCGAAAAGGACGGCTCGGTGCTCGCGCTGGTGCACCCGCTGGGCACGCGCCAGACTGCCGAGGTGATGGACGCAGTGCCCGGCATGGCCGTGGTCGGCCCGATCACCGGCACCATCGCGCTGCGCAAGAAGACCTCGCCCAACACCTTCTGGGTGCGCGCCAACTACGACCAGGAGGTCGACAAGCTGGTGAGCACGGCCGCCGTGCTGGGCCAGACCCGCATCGGCCTCGTGCATTCGAACGACCCGCTGGGCCAGTCGGTGCTGGCGGCGTTCAAGAACGCGCTGGCCAAGGCCAAGCTGGAGCCGGCGGTGATCGCCACCACGCCCAACACCACGAGCATGGAAGTGGGCCCGGCCGCCGAGGCTATCGCCAAGGCCAAGCCGCAGGTGGTGGTGGTCGGCCTGGCGGGCACGGCGCCGGTGTTCCTGAAGGCGCTGCGCGGCGCGGGCAACAGCAGCTCGGCCTACGGGCTGTCGATCACGGCCAGCGCGCTGTCGGCCATGGGCGACCTGGCACGCGGCCTGGGCTTCGTGATCGTGGTGCCGTCGCCGTACTCGACCAAGTTCGAGATCGTGCGCCGCTACCAGGCCGACATGGTGGCCAACGGCACCAAGGACTTCTCGCTCACCAGCCTGGAGGGCTACATGAACGCCGCCGTGCTGGCCGAGGGCCTGCGCCGCGCCGGCCCCTCGCCGACGCGCGCCGCCGTGCTCGGCGGCATGGCGAGCATCGAGAACTTCGACCTGGGCGGCGTGAAGATCAACTACGGCCGCTCCAACCGCGAAGGCGGCCAGTTCGTGGACGTGGCCGTGATCGGCAGCCGCGGGCAGATGCTGAGCTGATGCGGTCGAGGCGTACCGCGCGCTGCGGCGCACGGTAGCGCCTGCCGGTACGCCGGCGCACGCGCGGCCCTGTCGCGGGTCGGCGTGCTTACAGTGCGGCCATGACCCTCGAACTCATCCTGGGCCTCGGCCTGCTGGCCCTGGTGCTGCTGGACCTGGCCCTGTTCTTCCTCGTGCGCTGGGCCGTGCTGCGCGAGCATCTCGGCCCGCTGGTGGCCAGCCTCGTCTACGGCCTGTGCCTGGCCGCGCTGCCGTACTTCGTGTGGTGGGGCCTGGGCACCCACGTGCTGTTCGGCAAGGACACGACTTTCCTGGCGCCCGTGGTGGACGTCGGCCTGGCCTTCATCCTCTACACCTGCGTGTGGCTGTCGTGGGGCGTGAGCATCATCGCCGGCGGACTGGCGTCGTGGCGTTTCTTCGTGCGGGCCCGGAGGATCGGCCTGCTGGCCTGACGGTTCAGCCGGCCGGCGCCTCGGCGATGCCGACGCCCAGCAAACCTTCGAGCAGCTCCTTGTCGGCCGCCAGCGCCGCGCTCGGGCCGGCATGCACGACGGTGCCGCGCTCCAGCACGATCGCCTGGTGCGTCATGTCCAGGGCCAGCACCGGGTGCTGCTCCACCACGATCGAGGCCAGGCCTTCGGATTCGCACAGGCGCCGGATCGCCGCCGCCAGCTCTTCCACGATGATCGGCGCGAGGCCTTCCATGGGCTCGTCGAGCAGCAGCAGCTTCGGGTTGGTCATGAGCGCGCGGCCGATGGCCAGCATCTGCTGCTCGCCGCCCGAGAGCTGGTTGCCGTAGTTGCCGCGCCGCTCGCGCAGGCGCGGAAAGAATTCGTAGACGCGCTGCAAGGTCCAGCTGCCGGGGCGGGCGATCACCGTGAGGTTTTCTTCCACCGTGAGCGAGGGGAACACCTCGCGCTCCTGCGGCACCCAGCCCAGCCCCGCGCGCACGCGCTGGTGCGCGGGCCAGCGCGTGATGTCGGCGCCCTGCCAGCGGATCGCGCCCTGCATCACGCGGGTGTTGCCCATCAGCGTTTCGAGCAGCGTGGTCTTGCCCACGCCGTTGCGCCCGAGGATGGCCAGGCTTTCGCCGGGCCGCAGCGAGAAGTCGAGGCGGTCGAGGACCACGGCGTTGCCGTAGCCGGCGGTGACGCGGTCGAAGGCGAGGGCGGCGGTTTCAGCCATGGTGGTGCGAGCTTCCCAGGTAGACCTCGCGCACGCGCGGGTCGGCGCCGATCTCGGCGGGCGTGCCTTCGGTGAGGATGCGTCCGCCCACCAGCACCGAGATGCGGCGCGCAAAGCGGAACACGAGCTTCATGTCGTGCTCGATGAAGAGCACGCTGATGTCGGCCGGCAGCGCCGCAATGGCTTCGAAGAGTTCGCCGCTCTCGTCTTCCGGCACGCCGGCGGCGGGCTCGTCGAGCAGCAGGATGCGGGGCTTGGCGGCGAGCGCCAGCGCGATCTCGAGCAGCCGCTGCTTGCCGTAGGCCAGCTCGGCCACGGGCATGTCGGCCAGGGCGTCGAGCTTCAGCGTGGCCAGCAGCGCATGCGCTTCGTCGAACACGGCGGTGCAGCCCTTGAGCGGCCGCCACCAGGTGGCGCCCAGGCCTTCGCGCTCGCTGATGGCCAGCACCACCGACAGGAGCGGCGTGAGGCTGGGGAACAGCGTGTTGATCTGGAAGGTGCGCGCCAGCCCCATGCGGGCGCGCTTGTCGCCGGGCAGGCGCGTGATGTCGCGCTCGCCCAGTCGGATCGATCCGCTGGTGGGCTTGAACACGCCCGTGAGCAGGTTGATGAGCGTGGTTTTGCCGGCACCGTTGGGGCCGATCAGCGCCTGCCGCGCACCGGGCTCGAGCGACAGGTTGACGTCGCTCACGGCCTGGAAGGCGCCGAAGCGGATGCCCAGGTTCTGCGTGCGCAGGGCGTGCGTGGTGGTGGAGGTGCTCATCGCGCCTTCCCCGTGCGCACCACGCGCGACAGCGCGCCCATGATCCCGCCGCGCCCGAGCATGACGGCCGCGATCAGGAAGATGCCGAGCCAGAACATCCAGTACTGCGGGTTCATGTCGGCGAACCAGTCGTGCACCAGCATGTAGACGATGGCGCCGATGAGCCCGCCGTACAGCCGCCCGGTGCCGCCTAGCACGAGGATGATGAGCACTTCGGCCGAGCGGTTGAAGCTGATCGACTCGATGCCCACGAACTGCGTGGTCTGCGCCAGCAGCGCGCCTGCCACGCCGGCCACCGCGGCCGACATCGCATAGGCCATGCGCAGGCGCGCTTCCACCGGCGAGCCGATGGCCGTCATGCGCTTGCGGCTGTCGTGGATGCCGCGCAGCGCCAGGCCGAAGGGCGAGCGCAGCACCAGCCGCACCAGCAGGAACATTGCGAGCACCACGCCGAAGGCGTAGCCGAACGCGGTCTTGCCGTAGAGGTCGAAGTCGAACAGGCCCAGCACCGGCGCGATCACCACGCCCTGCAGGCCGTCGGTGCCGCCCGTGATGCCCGAGAGCCGGTTGGCCAGCTCGAACAGCAGCACGCACACGCCGATGGTGATCATCAGCCGCGTGAGGTCGGCGCCGCGCACCACGAGGTAGCTCAGCACGTAGCCCAGCAGGCCGCACACGGCGAGCGCGAACACCAGGCCGGTGAAGGGCTCGCTCCAGCCGTACTTGGCGAGCAGGCCGGCCGCGTAGGCGCCCGCGCCGAAGAAGGCCGCGTGGCCCACGGTGAGGATGCCCGCGTAGCCCAGCGCCATGTCCAGCGACACGGCGAAGAGCCCGAAGATCATGATCTGGCTCATCAGCGTGAGCTTGTCGGGCAACAGGAAGAAGCTCGAGGCGAGCGCGAGCCAGAAGGCGATTTCGGCCACGCGCAGCTGCGTGGGGGAGAGGCTCAGCGGCTTCATGCGAGCCCCTTCTTGGCGACGATGCCGTTCGGGCGCACCAGCAGCATGACGATCATGAACACGTAGATGAGAAAGGCGCCCGTTTCAGGCAGGTAGTACTTGCCCGCCACGTCGACGATGCCGACCAGCAGCGCCGCGATGAAGGGCCCGGTGACGGTGCCCGCACCGCCCACGCACACCACCATCAAAAAGTAGACGAGGTACTTGAGCGGGAACGACGGCTCCAGCCCCAGCATGCCCAGGCTCAGCGCGCCGCCCAGGCCCGCCAGGCCGCAGCCCAGCGAGAAGGTCAGGAAGAACAGGCGCTGCACGTGGATGCCCGTGCCGCCCGCCACGCGCTGGTTGTCGACGGCGGCGCGCACCATCGCGCCGTAGCGCGTCTTGCCCAGGCCCAGCAGCAGTGCGACCAGCACGGCCACGCCGCAGCCGATCAGGAACAGGCGGTAGCGGCCCACTTCGAGGCCGAGCAGCGACACCTGGCCTTCGAGCGCCTTGGGCAGCGTGAAGGGCTGCATCGTCGGGCCGAAGAAGTAGGTGAAGGCGGCGATCGAGACGAACACCACGCCGATCGACAGCAGCACCTGGTCCAGCGGGTGCGCGCGGTACAGCCGCCGGTAGAACACGAACTCCAGCACCGCGCCCACCACCGCCGCCGCCACGAAGGCCGCCGCCAGCGAGAGCCCGAAGCCCAGGCCCCACTGGTTCATGAGCACGCTGGCCGCGTAGCCGCCCACCATTGCGAAACTGCCGTGCGCGAGGTTGACGAAATTCATGAGTCCCATCGTGATGGACAGGCCCACGCCGATGAGAAACAGGAGCATGCCGTAGGCCACTCCATCGAAGATCACGATGCCCATGAATTTCCTGCTTGCTGCGTGCTGGCTGGCGTTGGCTTACTTGGGAGCGGCTTCCTTGGCCGGGTCCTTGACGCGCTCGAACTTGTCGAACTCCACGTTCACCAGCTGGCCGTTGGCGCGCTCGGTCTTGCGGATGTAGACGGTCTGCACGATGTCGCGCGTGGCGGCGTCGATCTCGATCGGGCCGCGCGGGCTCTCGAAGCTCAGGCCCTTGAGCGCGTCCATGAACTTGTCGCCGGCGGTGTCGCCCTTGGTCTTGGCCAGCGCCAGGTCGATGGCGGCCATGGTGTCGTAGGCGGTCACGGCGAAGTAGCTGGGGCGCAGCTTGGCGCCGTTGTCGGCGGCGAAGTCCTTCACGAACTTCTGGTTCTTGGGCGAGTTGTGCGCGAACGAGTAGTGGTGGCTGGTGACCAGGCCCAGCGCCACGTCGCCGGTGGCGTCTAGGTAGCTGTCGTCGGTGGCTTCGCCGGTGGCGAAGAGCTTGATGCCGGCCTGCTCCATGCCGCGCTCCTTCCACACCTTGAGGAAGGCCGGCGGCATCACGCCCGAGGGGAAGAAGAAGAACACGGCCTGGGGCTTGGCGTCCTTGATGCGCTGCACGTAGGCCGAGAAGTCGGGGTTGTTCATCGGTGTGCGCACCTCGCCCGAGACCTTGCCGCCGCCGGCGGTGAAGGCCTTCTTGAACGCGGTCTCGGCATCGACGCCCGAGGCGTAGTCGGCGACCACGGTGTAGGCGTCCTTCACGCCCTGCTTGAGCATGTAGCGCGCCATCGGGTCGGTGACCTGTTGCACGGTGAACGACAGGCGCGCCACGTAGGGCGAGCTGGTGGTGATGGCCGAGGATGCCGCGTTCATCACCAGCGTGGGGATCTTGGCCTGCGTGGCGATGGCGCCCACGGCGTAGGCGTTGGGGCTGAAGTCCAGGCCGGTGAGCACGTTCACCTTGTCGCGCACGATGAGCTCCTGCGCGATGCGCTTGGCGGCGTCGGGCGCGGGGCCGGCGGTGTCCTTCTTGATGATCTCGACGGTGCGCCCGCCCACCTTGCCGCCGTGCTCCTTCAGGTACAGCGCGATGCCGGCATCGAACTGGCGGCCGTAGTCGGCGTAGGGGCCGGAGTAGGTCGCGATGAGGCCGATGCGCAGCGGCTCCGTGGTCTGGGCTTGAGCAGCACCCGCCATGCCGAGGCCGGCGAGCAGCAGGGTCGAGAGGAGGGTTCGCTTGGTCATCGTCGTCGTCATGAAAAAACGCCTTTCAGTGGGAGTGGAATGCGCCGCACGGGCGCCGCTGGCTTGTAACCGGATGTTTGGCAGCGGGCGATGATGCCCGACGCGTTGGTCAGACCTGTGTATCGGGCACACGCACCGTGAGGCCATCGAGGGCAGCGCTCACGCTGAGCTGGCAACTCAGGCGCGAACCGGGCCGGCGCTCGGACGCGACGGCGTCGAGCAGCGCGCTTTCCATGTCGTCGGGCGGCGGCAGCAGTTCGAGGAACGCGTCGTCGACGTAGACGTGGCAGGTCGCGCACGAGCAGCAGCCGCCGCACTCGGCGTCGATGCCGCGCACGTTGCCGCGGATGGCGGTCTCCATCACGCTGGCGCCGACCTTGGCGTCGACCTCGCGCGTGCTGCCGTCCTTGAGGATGTAGTGGATCGTGGGCATGAAAGAAGGGTTCAGAACATGTCGAAGTACTCGCGGTGTTCCCACTCCGAGACTTCGAGGTTGAAGCGGGCGATTTCCGCTTCCTTGATGTGGCAGAGGTAGTCGACGAAGGTCTTGCCCATCTGCGTGTTGAGCATCTCGTCTTTGCGCAGGCAGGCGAGGGCGTCGCCGAGCGATCGCGGCAGTTGTTCGGCCGGTGTTTCGTAGGGCGCATCGGCCGAGGGGCCGGGATCGGTCTGGTGGCGGATGCCGTCCAGTCCCGAGAACAGCTGCGACGCGAGGTACAGGTACGGGTTGGCCGTGGGCTCGCCCACGCGGTTCTCGATGCGCGAGGCGTTCTGGCCCGGGCCGCCGAGCACGCGAAGCATCGCGCCGCGGTTGTCGCGGGCCCAGATCGCGCGGTCGGGCGCGAGCGAGAAGGGGCGGTAGCGGCGGTAGCCGTTGATCGTCGGGCTGGCCAGTGCCGCCGCGCCGCAGGCGTGCGCCTTCAGGCCGCCGAGGTAGTGCATGCCGATCTCGCTGAGGTCGCGTCCGCCGGGCTCGGGCATGAAGGCGTTCACGCCGTCGCTCTTGCGGCGCAGCGACTGGTGCAGGTGCCAGCCGCTGGACATCACGTTCGGGATCTTCGGGCGGCACATGAAGGTGGCGTGCAGGCCGGCGCGCTGGCAGATCTGCTTGATGGCGCTGCGCAGCAGCACCATGGTGTCGGCGGGCGTCACGCCGGCCGTGGGGCCGAAGGTGAGCTCGAACTGGCTCGGGCCGAACTCGATCTCCAGCGAGCGCAGCGGCAGGCCGAGCGCCACGAGCTGCGAGCGCAGCAGCTCCATGAGGCCGTCGACGCGGTCGTAGCGCAGCTCGGTCAGGTACTGGTGGCCGTGCGAGAGCAGCGACACGCGCGGCGGCTCGCCGGGCTGGCCCGAGTCGGGCAGGCCCATGCGCGCGTCTTCGAGTTTGAAGACGTGGAACTCGACCTCGAGGCCGGCGATGAAGTCCAGCCCGAGTTCGTCGAGCTGCGTCACCGCGCGCTGCAGGATCTGCCGCGTGGCGAAGGGGCAGGGCCGGCCGTCGGCCATGTAGGCGTCGCACAGGATCCAGCCGGTGCGCGGCGCCCAGGGCAGCACCTTGAAGGTGGCGGGGTCGGCCACGATGGTGAAGTCGGCGCCGCCCTGCAGGCCCTCGATGGCGAAGCCGCCGCCTTGGGTGAACACGGGGAACACGGTCTTGTGCGAGGTGTCCTTGGCCAGCAGCGTGGAGGTGAGGTTCACGCCCTCCCACAGGGCCGAGCGCGCTTCGCCCGCGACCAGGGTCTTGCCGCGCAGCAGGCCATGCTGGTCGGGCCAGGCGAAGCGGACGGTGTCCACCTCGCCGCTGTCGATGCGGCGCACGAGTTCGCGCGCCTGCGCATGCTGGTCGGCCGACCAGAGACCGAAGCGGTCGACGAAGGTGTGGCTGTTCATGGCGCGTGCTCAGGCCGTGGCGGCCAGGCGTGCGGACGCCCAGTCGGACTTCAGGCGGCGCGCGCGGTCGGCGTCCTGCCAGTAGGCCTCGGTGGCGGCTTCATCGACCACCTTGCCGATGCCGTCGATCGACGGCGGGCCGGTCATGGCGCTGGCCTGTGCGGCGTCGATGAGCATCGGCGCGGTTTCGCCCGCGAGCGTGGCCTCGATGGCCTTCACCAGCACGCGGCGGTAGGCAATGATGCCCTTGTCGGTGCTGCCCAGGTGCTCGCGCGTGCGGTCCTGGATGGCGCCCTGCGACTCCACCGCCCACTGGTCGTGCACGTTGATGTCGTCGCCCATGCCGGTGTAGGTCTCGGTCAGCTGTTCCTCGATGCTGTAGCCGTAGTTGTTGCGCTTGTTCTTGCGCGAGGTGTAGTCGGGCAGCTCGTACAGCTTCAGGCGCTGGTCGCGCATCTGCTGTTTGTCGACCGGGCCGGTGAAGCTGGTGAACACGGCATACCAGTAGCAGTGCGTGTCGTCCACGGGCACGTGCCACTGCGAGATGGTCATCTCGGCGCTCATCGGGATCACGAAGGCCTGCGGGAACACCACGTTGGTCACGCGCACGTGGGTGGTGTCTTCGGAGAGCTTGCGCAGCGCCTTCAGGCGGAAGCCGTAGTCGGTGGGCTCCACGCTGATGTCGGGGCGGTCGTACTCGCGCAGCACCTTGGTGATGGGCATGTCGGAGTCGGCCGAAGCGCCGCGGAACTGCTTGCCGTAGCTCTCGGAGGTGTCTTCGTCCTCGAAGAAGCGGTGCAGGTACGAGGCGTGCGCGGGGTCGATGCCCACTTCGAGCGCCTGCAGCCAGTTGCATTCGAAGAGGCCCTTGAACGCGAAGGTATGGCTGTCGGGCGCAACGAAGCAGTCGAAGTCGGGGAACGCCGGGGGCTCGCCCTCGCCGATGTACGCGAAGACGATGCCGGCCTTCTCGACCACCGGGTAGGCCGACTGCTTGATGCGGCTGCACAGCTTGCTGGTGGCGGGCTCGGCCGGGGTCTCCAGGCAGTTGCCCTTGGCGTCGAACAGCCAGCCGTGGAAGGCGCAGCGGATGCCGCCGTTTTCCAGCCGGCCGAAGGCCAGATCGGCGCCGCGGTGCGGGCAGTCGCGGTCGAGCATGCCGAGCTGGCCGCTCTCGTCGCGGAACAGCACGAAGTCCTGGCCCATGAGCTTCACGGGCTTGACCGGGCGCGGGCCCGCCAGTTCGTCGGCCAGGGCCACCGGCTGCCAGTAGCGGCGCAGCAGCTTGCCGGCGGGTGCGCCGGGTCCGACGCGGGTGATGAAATCGTTTTGCTCGGCGCTGATCATCGTGCGGGCTCCATCGAGAGGTCTTTGTCAGAAGGCCTGCAGGCATTGCATGCAGTTGTATGCATTGTCTTGGTGATTTTTGACAAAGGTCAAACTTTCATCGGCTGATTCGCCCTGTTTTGGGGCTTGAAGCGGCCATATATAGGGTTAACTCTGAGGTGGTTGTGTGTTTTTGACACACTTCTGTTTGCAGTGCATGCAACAACCGCGCCCGTTTGGCTATGCTGCGTGCAGTGGCGGGCGGGTCTCCTAGAATCCGCCCATTCATCCCTCTCCTTGTTGCCCTGGCGCCTCCCGATGGACTCTCAACAATCCCGCGTGCTCGTGCAACTGCGCGACCTGATCCTCAAGGGCGAATTCGTGCCCGGAGAGCGGTTGGCCGAGATCCCGCTGGCCGAGAAGCTCGGGGCCTCGCGCACGCCGGTGCGCCTGGCGCTGGCCAGCCTCGAGCACGAAGGCCTCATCGAGCAGTCGCCCAGCGGCGGCTACCAGATGCGCCGCTTCACCTCGCAGGAAGTGGCCGACGCCATCCGCGTGCGGGGTGTGATCGAAGGCTTTGCCGCCCGCCTGCTGGCGGAAGACGGCGTGTCGCGCCAGCTGCTGCGCGACCTGAAGGACTGCCTGGAAGATGGTGACCGCGCCGTCAACAAGCCCAGCATGGAGATCGACGACTACGCGGCGTACGTCGAGATGAACGACCGTTTCCACCGGCTAATCCTCGAAGGCTGCGGCAACCTCGCGCTCAAGCGCGTGATGGACATGCTCGGCGGCCAGCCCTTTGCCGCGCCCAGCGCGATGCTGCCCATGCAGTCGTCGATGGAGGAGGGCCAGCAGTGGATGCGCCAGGCGCACCGCACGCACCACGCGATGGTGCAGGCCATCGAGCGCGGCCAGGGCTCGCGCGCCCAGGCGCTTGGCGAGGAGCACGTCGAGATCGCGCGCATGAACCTCGACTACGCGCTGGAGCGGCCCGAACTCGCGGCTGAACTCATGCCGGGCATCCGGCTCGTGGCCAAGGGGCGCACCGCCTGAGCGGCGAAACGGCCGGTCAGCGGATCTCGATCAGCAGCTGGGGCTGGTAGCCCTCTTGCTCGCCGTTGCTGCGGTAGCCCAGCGGATTGGCGACCACGCGGCAGCCGTCCTTCACATAGTCGAACGGGCAATGCAGGTGGCCGTGCAGCCACAGCTGCGCGTGCGGCAGCAACTCGTCGAGCGAATTGCAGAAACCCGCGGTGCCGGGCGTGAGCCCATAGCGGGGATCGGCGCTCGCCAAGCTGGGCGCGAAATGGGTGATGGCCACCGTCGTGCCGTCGTAAGGCTGGGCCAGCGCATCACGCAACCAGGTCTGGCAGGTGAGCGCTTGCTCTCTCATTTCGGCAGCCATGAAGGGCTTGCCGTCGCGTGTGCCGGCCATTTTCTCGAGGTAGAAGTCGGCCGCACGCATCGCCTTGCCGCGCTTCTTGAGCGCCTCGGCGAGGTCGTCGCGGGGCTCGACCAGCGCGTCGAAATCGGCCCACAGCGTGGTGCCGATGAAGCGGATGCCTTCGATGACCAGCGTTTCGCGCTCCAGCCAGAGGATGCCCAGCTCGTCGCACAGCGACCGCAGGCGCGCATGCGTCGCGTCGAAATCGAGGTTGTCGTACTCGTGGTTGCCCGGCACGTAGACCACCGGCGTCGGCCAGCCCTTGCGCGGCGAGAAGCGGCCCAGCCCGAAATCGGTGTCCGTCAGTCGGGAGCCTTCCTGGTAGGAGCCGATGTCGCCCCCGAGCACCAGCAAGTCGGCGCCCGGGATGGGGTCGGCATGAAAGTTGGGGTGGGATTCCAGGTGGAGGTCGGAGAGCAGTTGCAGCTTCATCGTCGGGTCAGTCTAGGTGAATCGCACTATGCGTGAGATGCATAACCTGGGGCTTGCTTTACTAGGGATTACCCTTAATCTACATCCATCGTTAATCAACCCCGTCGCAGCCACAAGCCGCGCACCGTCATGTTCAGTCTTCTTGCCCAAGTGGCCCGTTTCTTCCGTTCGTCGCCGAGCCAGACCCCCGCCAGCCACGCCGCTGCGCTGATGGAAAGCGCCGACAGCCGTGCCGGTCGCGGTGCGCACCACGCGCAGGAGCTGCGTGCGGCGGCTTCCGCCTGGCTCAGCGTCGTCAGGTAATTCGCGGACGCGCGCCGCCCCGTGCGGCGCACCCGGGATCCAAGGGCAGGTCACGCCTGCCCGTGGACCGAGCCCGCAAACGCCGCGGCCGCCGAGCGCAACAGCGCCGTGCGCAGCCACTCGTGCGAATGCCCATGCTGGGCGCGCCGGTGCCAGATGGCATCCACGTGCACCGGCGGCTGGTCGAAGGGCAGGTCCCGCACCACCAGCTGATTCTCGATGCCCGTCACGCTCACGAAGTGACGCGGCAACACCGCCAGCAGGTCCGAATTCGCGACCACGCGCCCCGCGGTGAAGAACTGGTTCACCGTCACCGCGATCCGCCGCTCGCGCCCCATGGCGCCCAGCGTCTGGTCGATGAAGCCGTACGGCCGCCCCGAAAAACTCACCAGCAGGTGCCGCGCCGTGCAGTAGCTGTCGAGCGTCAGCGGTGCGCTGGCCAGCGGATGGCCGCGTCGCATCACGCAGACATACTGGCCCAGATAGAGCCGCTGGGTCTCGAACGGCACCCCCACCCCTGATTGCCCGCGCGCCGCCAGGCTCGCGATCACGGCAGGAAAGTAGCCGATCGCCATGTCGACTTCTTCGTGCTCCAGCATGCGGCGCGGGTCGCGCGTGGTCAGCGGCAACACGCGCAGCGAGATGGCCGGGGCTTCTTCTTCCGCAATCTTCACCAGCCCCGGCATGAGTTCGGCGGCCGTGGCATCGGCCATGGCCAGCAGGAAGGTCGTGTCGGCGGTGCCGGCATCGAACTCGCCGGGCGCCAGCGTGTGCTGCAGCTGGCGCAAGGCGTCGCGCACCGTCGGCCAGAGGGCTTGCGCGCGCGGCGTGGGTTCCACGCCCGCACCGGAACGCCGCACCAGCTCGTCGCCCAGCAATTCGCGCAGGCGGCGCAGCGAGTTGCTCACGGCCGGCTGTGTGATCGCGAGGTTGCGGGCGGCGCGCGTGAGGTTGCGCTCTGCCATCACCTCGTCGAAGACGCGCAGCAGGTTGAGGTCGAATGTGCGGAAATTGACGTCCATCAGCGATATGAATGATAAACATCAGAAAGATAAAGTGGCGGAACACTGGGGTAATCCCTAATATCGGGGCATCGGCCTTGTTCGCCACCACTGATTACCACTTATCCCCAGGAGGGATGCATCATGACCAGCTTTGTCCACGTTGACCAACCCACCGAACATCCCGGCGTCCGTCGCGCCGAAATTCTCTTCGGCCAGATTCAGGCCGCCCGTGCCGGTGCCCACGGCGCCCGTCCGCTGATCGCACTGTTCGTGCTGGCCCTCGCGGCTGCCGTGCTCGTGGTCGCAGACAAGATCGTCTCCAACTGGGACGAAGGCGCGCTGCTCGCCGCATGGACCGTGTTCTGCGTCGCGGCCATCGCCTTGTTCGCGCTCTTCGTCGGCTCGGTGCGCAAGAGTAGCCTGGCCACCCTGTGGCGCGAAGCTGCAGAGCGCCGTGCGCAAGCGCGTGCAGACGCCCGCTTCCTGGCGACTGCCCAGAGCGATCCGCGCATCATGCAAGAGCTGCAAGCGGCGGTGTGGCGCCAGCAGTCGGACGACGTCGTGTCGGTCGAAGCCGTCGCCAAGGTCGACGCACTGGCTCGCATGAACCGTCGTTCGCAAGAAGTGCGCATGCCCACGCTGTACGAAGCGATGCGCCGCATGAACAGCTCGCGCTATTACTAAACGAGGCTGAACCGGGCGCTGAGCGGCCGGCTGTAGTTGAGTTGGTTCAAAGGCCCGTCGGACGTATGTCCGACGGGCCTTTTTCATTGGGGGCTGAGCCGATGCAGGTTGGTGAATGTCTCTGCTGTCATGGAGGCGCTGCGGGAGTTGTTCGATGGCGCCCTGGTTGGGGGGGCGTAGGCCTCTATATATAAGGGGGCGGATGGAGTCGCTCCTGGGGCGCGCCGTGAGATCAAGCGGTGCCTGAAGGCGCGGCAAGCTGTGGAGCGGTCTCACTGCAAGATTCTTTTCATCTCGTATTGGCTTCGGCGCCCAAAATGACATACACTGGCAGGCTTCGCTGCTGAACACCTCTGGTGTTTGAAGCGGCCGGTGCTCCCAGGAGCGTTGGTTGTGGGTGGTGAAGAAAGTCTTCGAAAGTTGACG
>NZ_JBXAIT010000007.1:202222-469286 GCF_058796495.1 Variovorax sp. GW823-FHT04B03 | reverse complement strand
CTCCTTGCGTGTGCGCATGCACACGCAAGGAGCGCGCCTTGATTGGCCCGCCGCGGCAGACCTTCGCGACGCCAGAAATAGTGTGAACAGGCCCTAGGTCAGTCGCCCGCCGGCCGGCCGCGCCAGAGCTTGCGGTAGACCGTGGCGCGGCTGATGCCCAGCGTGCGCGCCGCCTCGGCCACGTTGCCGCGCGCGTCGGTCACCGCCTTGCGGATCAGGGCGGCTTCCACGTCGCGCAGGCGGGGGCGGCCATCGGTGGCGTCGCCGGGCATGCCCGGCACGCCGCCGTGCTCGCTGCCGCCGCGCTGGGCCCGCACCTGCACCCGCAGGCCCGACCACAGCGGCACCTCGAGCATGGCGTCGCCGCGCCGGGCGGCGTCGAACATCATGTGCAGCGGCAGCGCGAACAGGTCGTTGAAATGCAGGCCGCCGGCATGGCAGACCAGCGGCTGGTGCAGCATCTGCCGCGCCGCCGCGTTGGCGCCGGTGACGTGGCCCGCGGCGTCGATGCACAGCAGGCCTTCGGTGGTCTCGCTGCTCGGGCAGCCGGGCCAGAGCAGGCGCAGCAGCAGCTCGCAGGGTTCGCGCTGCACCAGCAGGTTCTCGATGCTGCGCGCCGACAGCGTGGCCAGGTGGCGCAACTCGGGCCGCTCGACCACCTGCACGCCCGTGAGGTCGAGCATGCCGATGCAGTCGCCCCGGGGCCCGAAGAGCGGGGCGCCGGCGCAGCTGTACACACTGGTGTCGTCAAAGAAGTGTTCACCCCGGTGCAGCCACACCGATTCCTGCTCGGCCAGCGCCGTGCCGATGGCGCTGGTGCCGATGGCGCTTTCGGACAGGTCGACGCCGATGCGCCCGATGTCGCGTGCATAGCGGGCGGCGGGGTCGGTGCCGTCGGGCAAGGTGCCCACGTCGACCACGATGCCGCGGGCGTCGGTCAGGATGGCGAAATAGCGGGTGTCGGCGATGGCGCGCGAGAGCCGTTCGATCACCGGACGCGCCGCCGTGACCAGGGCCCGGTTGCATTCCGTGACCTCGCGGCTGGCGGTGCGGCTCACGGGCTCGAAGCTCACGCGCTGCTGGGGCCGGCGGCCGGCCTCCAGGCAGCGCTGCCAGGAGCGCGTGATGCCCGGGTCGACCCGCACGCTGCCGCGCGGACGGGGGCCGTCGCCGTCGATCAGCTCGCGGCGCGCCTGCGCAATGGCCAGCGAGCGCTCAGCAGGAGGGGGGACGGCGGAAGCGGACATCATCGTGAAAGTTCTTCTTCGCGCGGGGAGGGCTGCTTTTGCGGGCCGGCCGGTTGGCAAGCTGTTTCATTTTGAGAATTTCCCGCGCTCTGTGCAAGTGTCAAGGGTTTTTGCCTAGGATAGTGCGAAAGGGCGGCATCCAAGATGCCTCGCTGAACCAGCCATCACCTTTCACGGAGACAGCCACATGCAGGTCGCTTTCAAGGTCAACGGCCGGCCGGTCACGGTCGACGCCCCACCCAACACCTTCCTTGTGCACGCGATCCGCGAGCACCTCCACCTCACCGGAACCCACGTCGGCTGCGACACCGCCCAGTGCGGCGCCTGCACGGTCCACCTGAACGGCCGCGCAGTCAAGTCGTGCAACATCCTGGTCGCGCAGGCGGCCGGCGCCGACGTCACCACCATCGAGGGCGTGGCCGCCGCCGACGGCACCATGCACCCCATGCAGGCGGCCTTCAAGGAATGCCACGGCCTGCAGTGCGGTTTCTGCACCCCGGGCATGGTCATGAGCGCCATCGACCTGTGCACCCACCACCCCAAATCGAGCGAATCGGAGATCCGCGAGCTGCTCGAGGGCAACCTGTGCCGGTGCACGGGCTACCAGAACATCGTCAAGGCCGTGAAGATGGGCGGCGAGGCCATGGCATCGGGCAATCCGGTGCCGACCCCGCAAACCACGGTCACGGCCTGAGGAGAGCGACATGGGCGCTTCCGATTTCTCCAACCTGCCGCACATCGGCGAGGCATTGCGGCGCAAGGAAGACTACCGCTTCCTGACCGGCGCGGGCAACTACACCGACGACATCACGCTGGCCAACCAGAGCCACGCGGTCTTCGTGCGCTCGCCGCACGCGCATGCCGTCATCAAGTCCATCGACATCGCCGAAGCCTCGAAGATGCCCGGCGTGGTCGGCATCTTCAGCGGCAAGGACATCGAAGGAAAGATGGGCGGGCTGCCCTGCGGCTGGCTCATCAACAACCCCGACGGCACCCCGATGAAGGAGCCGATGCACCCGATCCTGGCGATCAACAAGGTGCGCTACGTGGGCGACCACGTGGCCATGGTGGTGGCCGAGACGGTCGAGCAGGCCAAGAACGCGGCCGAGGCCGTGGTGGTCGACTACGACGTGCTGCCCGCGCTGGTGAGCGTGGCCGACGCCGCCAGGAAGGCCAGCGGTGTCACCCTGCACGACGAAGCGCCTGACAACCAGTGCTACAAGTGGGCGCTGGGCGACAAGGCGGCGGTCGATGCGGTGTTTGCCACCGCCGCGCACGTCACCCAGCTCGACCTGGTCAACAACCGGCTCGTGCCCAACCCGATCGAGCCGCGCGTGGCCATCGGCAGCTACGCCCGCGGCACCGACGACTACACGCTCTACGTGTCGAACCAGAACCCGCACGTCGAGCGCCTGCTGATGACGGCCTTCGTGCTGGGCCTGCCCGAGCACAAGGTGCGCGTGATCGCGCCCGACGTGGGCGGCGGCTTCGGCTCCAAGATCTTCCTGTACGCCGAAGACGTGTGCCTCACCTGGGCCGCCAAGCAGCTCAACCGCAACATCAAGTGGACGGCGGAACGCTCGGAGTGCTTCCTGTCCGATGCGCACGGCCGCGACCACGTGAGCCACGCCGAGATGGCGATGGACAAGGACGGCAAGTTCCTGGCCATGCGGGTGCACACCGACGCCAACCTGGGCGCCTACCTGTCGACCTTCTCGACGGCAGTGCCGACCATCCTGTACGCCACGCTGCTGGCGGGCCAGTACACCACGCCGCAGATCTACGTCGAGGTCGATGCCTGGTTCACCAACACCTCGCCGGTCGATGCGTACCGCGGGGCCGGGCGGCCCGAGGCCACCTACCTGCTGGAGCGCCTGGTGTCGCGCTGCGCCTGGGAAATGAACTTGGGCCAGGACGAGATCCGCAAGCGCAACTTCATCACCAGCTTCCCGTACCAGACGCCCGTGGCGCTGCAGTACGACACCGGCGACTTCCATGCCTGCATGGACAAGGCGCGGGTGCTGGCCGAGGTCGACGGCTACGCCGCGCGCAAGGCGGCGACCGAAGCCAAGGGCAAGCTGCGCGGCATGGGCTATTCGAGCTACATCGAGGCCTGCGGCATCGCGCCGTCGAACATCGCGGGGGCGCTCGGCGCGCGCGCGGGCCTGTTCGAATGCGGCGAGATCCGCGTGCACCCGACCGGCAGCGTGACGGTGTTCACCGGCTCGCACAGCCACGGGCAAGGCCATGAAACCACCTTCGCGCAGGTCGTGGCCGCGCGCCTGGGCATTCCGGTCGAGAACGTCGACGTGGTGCACGGCGACACCGGCCGCGTGCCCTTCGGCATGGGCACCTACGGCTCGCGCTCCATCTCGGTGGGCGGCGCGGCCATCATGAAGGCGCTCGACAAGATCGAGACCAAGGCCAAGAAGATCGCCGCGCACCTGATGGAGGCGAGCGACGCCGACATCGAGTTCGCCAACGGCGAGTTCACGGTCAAGGGCACCGACAAGAAGATCCCGTTCGGCCAGGTGGCGCTCACGGCCTACGTGCCGCACAACTACCCGCTCGACAAGCTCGAGCCCGGCCTGAACGAAACCGCCTTCTACGACCCGACCAACTTCACGTTCCCGGGCGGCACCTACATCTGCGAGGTCGAGATCGACAAAGAGACCGGCGAAGTGAAGGTCGACCGCTTCACCGCGGTGGACGACTTCGGCACCATCATCAACCCGATGATCGTCGAGGGCCAGGTGCACGGCGGGCTGGTGCAGGGCATCGGCCAGGCACTGCTCGAGAACTGCGTGTACGACAACGAAACCGGCCAGCTGCTCACCGGCAGCTTCATGGACTACGCCATGCCGCGCGCCGGCGACTTCCCGCAGTTCAAGCTCGACACCGTCTGCACCCCCTGCACCCACAACCCGCTGGGCACCAAGGGCTGCGGCGAGGCGGGTGCCATCGGGTCGCCGCCGGCGGTCATCAACGCCGTGCTCGACGCGCTGGCGCCGCTGGGCGTCAAGGATTTCGACATGCCCGCTTCGTCCAGCCGCGTCTGGGAAGCGATGCAAGCCGCCGCCAAGCCCTGAACGACACAAGAAAGAACAGAGAAGGAATCACCCCATGTATGCCTTCACACTCGAACGGCCCGCCAGCGTGGCGGACGCGGCCCGGCTCATCGCCGCGGGCGGCAAGCCACTGGCCGGCGGACAGACCCTGCTGGCCTCGATGAAGCTGCGGCTCTCGGCGCCCGAGCAGCTCGTCGACCTCGGCGGCATCAAGGAACTCACCGGCATCAAGAAGGACGGCGGCGCGATCACCCTCGGCGCCATGTCGCGCCACCTCGACGTGGCGAACAATGCCGACGTGAAGGCCGCGTACCCCGCGCTGGCCGACCTCGCGTCGCGCATCGGCGACCGGCAGGTGCGCGCGATGGGCACCGTCGGCGGCTCGGTGGCCAACAACGACCCGGCGGCGTGCTACCCGAGCGCGGTGCTGGCCTCGGGCGCGACCATCGTCACCTCGAAGCGCGAGATTGCGGCCGACGACTTCTTCCAGGGCCTGTTCACCACGGCACTTGAAGAAGACGAACTGATCGTCGCCATCCGCTTCCCGATTCCGAAGCGCGCGGTGTACGAGAAGCTGCGCCAGAAGGCCTCGAACTTCCCGCTGGTCGGCATCTTCCTGGCGCAGTACGACAGCGGCGTGCGCGTGGCCGTCACCGGCGCGGGCAACGGCGTGTTCCGCCATGCCGGGCTCGAGGATGCGCTCAACAAGAGCTTCACCGCCGCGGCCGCCGCGGCCGTGAAGATCGACGCGAGCGACCTCAACAGCGACCTGCATGCCTCGGCCGCCTACCGCGCGAACCTGATCAGCGTGCTGACGCAGCGCGCCGTGACCAAAGCACTCGGCTGAAGCAGCCAGGCGCCGTCGCCCACCGGAAGGCGCGACGCCCTCGCGTCTTCCGCTACGCTTGCCCATGATCTTCCCGACCATCGACGCCCTTTCCGACGGCTTGCGGCAGGCCGGCTACTTTGCCGACCGCCGCCTGGCCACTGCAGTGTTCCTCGCGCTCAAGCTGCAGCGCCCGCTGCTGCTCGAAGGCGAGCCCGGCGTCGGCAAGACCGAGCTGGCCAAGGCGCTGTCGACGGCCCTGAACCGCGAGTTGCTGCGCCTGCAGTGCTACGACGGCATGGAGCAGCGCGAGGCGCTCTATGAATGGAACTACGCCGCGCAGCTGCTGCACATGCGCGCGGCCGAAGCCACCGGGGCGGCACGCGACGTGGAGGCCGAGGTCTACCAGCCGCACTACCTGATCCGCCGCCCGCTGCTGCAGGCGCTGCAGACGCCAGCCCCCGGCTCGGTGCTGCTGATCGACGAGGTCGACCGCGCCGACGAGCCCTTCGAAGCCTTCCTGCTCGAGTACCTGGGCGAGTACCAGGTCAGCATTCCCGAGCTGGGCACCGTGCGCGCCGTGGTGCCGCCGGTCACCTTGCTCACCAGCAACCGCACGCGCGAACTCAACGACGCCGTGAAGCGGCGCTGCCTCTACCACTGGCTCGACTACCCCGAGCGCGAGCGCGAACTCGCCATCGTGCGGGCGCAGGTGCCGCAGGCCGGCGAGGCGCTGTCGGCGCAGGTGGCGGCCTTTGTCGCGCGGCTGCGTTCGGCGCCGTTCGTCAACGCCTTCCAGCGCGCGCCCGGCATCGCCGAAAGCGTGGAGTGGGCGAGGGCGCTCATCGCGCTCGACACCGTCGAACTCGACCCCGAAGTGGTCGTCGACACCGCAGGCATCCTTTTCAAGCAGCGCGACGACGTGGCGGCGCTGACGCACGAGCTGGCCTCCGACCTGCTGAGGCCCGAGGAACCGCTCGCGAGCTGAGCGCGGCCGAGGCACCTACATGGCCGGCATCCAGCAACTCGGCGACGTCCGCAGCGGCAAGCTGGCGGGCAACATCGCCGCCTTCGGCCGCGCATTGCGCCGCGCCGGCGTGCGCACCGACGCCATGCGCATCGCACTCGCGACCGAGGCGGTCACCCTGGTCGGTGTCGAAGACAAGCTCGACCTGGGCGCCGCCATGGAAGCCGTGATGGTCAGCCGCGAGCAGGACCGGCTGGTGTTCCGTGAACTCTTCGACGCGTGGTTCCGCGATCCCGAGCTGGCCAACAAGCTGCTCGCCCAGATGCTGCCCAGCGCCGAGGGCAAGGCCGAGCCCTCCAAGCGCCGCCCGCGTGTGCGCGAGGCGCTGAGCCCGCCGCGCGACGCCCTGAAGCCTGTGGCGCCGACCAAGCCCGACGAAGAGATCAAGTTCGACGCCGCCATGACGGCCAGCGACCGCCAGCGGCTGCAGCATGCCGACTTCAACGCGCTCGGCGCGGCCGAGTACCGGCTGGTCGAGCGGCTGGCGCGCGACATCCGCTTGCCGGTGCCCGAACTGCCTGCGCGCCGCCTGCGCCCGGCGGGCGACGCCGGCCGTGCGCACGCGCGTATGCACTGGCCCGGCGTGCTGCACGAGGCGGCACGCACCGGCGGCGAGATCCTGCGCCTGCCCCGGCTGGCGCGGCGCGAGCAGCCCTTGCCGCTGCTGGTGCTGGTCGATGTGTCGGGCTCGATGGAGCGCTACGCGCGCCTGCTGCTGGCCTTTCTGCATGCCGCCACGCGGCGGGCCGGCCGGCGCGACGTGTTCGCCTTCGGCACGCGGCTGACCGACCTCACGCCCGCCTTCCGGCTGGCCGACACCGACGCCATGTTGGGGGCCGCCAGCCTGGCCATCGACGACTTCGCGGGCGGCACGCGGCTGGGCGGCTCGCTGGCCGAGCTGCGCCAGTCGCACGCGCGCCGGCTCATCGGCCGCCGCACGCTGGTGCTGGTGATCAGCGACGGCCTCGACACGGGCGAGCCCGCCTTGCTCGAGGCCGAGCTGCAGTGGCTGAAGCGCCATTCGCGCCGGTTGCTGTGGCTCAACCCGCTGCTGCGCTTCGAGGGCTACGCCCCTCTGGCGCGTGGGGCCGCCGTGCTGCACCGCCATGCGGACGCGATGCTGGCGGTCCACAATCTGAATGCACTCGAACAGCTGGCCGCCAGCCTGGCCGCGCTGATGCGCGCCAGTCGCTAGGACCGGACTCAGGAAGGAACAAAGGAAACCCACCATGGAAATGCTCGGAAACCGCCGCCTCGGCGTCACCCAACAACAGGCCTGGGACGCGCTCAACGATCCCGAGACGCTCAAGAAGTGCATCCCCGGCTGCGACAAGTTCGAGCTCACGGGCGACAACACCTACAGCGTGGCGCTGGCCGTGAAGATCGGCCCGGTGTCCGCCAAGTTCAGCGGCAAGGTGATGCTGTCGGACATCGTCGCGCCCGACGGCTACAAGCTCACTTTCGAGGGGCAGGGCGGCGTGGCGGGGTTTGCGAAGGGCTCGTCGAGCGTGTCGCTCAAGCCGGTGGCCGTGGCCGATAGCGCACCCACCGCAGAGGGCGCACCTGCTGCCGAAGCAGCCCCCGTGGCGGTGGCACCCGTCGGCTGCGAACTCGACTACACCGTGCAGGCCCAGGTCGGCGGCAAGATCGCCCAGCTCGGCCAGCGCCTGATCGACGGCGCTGCCAAGTCCACCGCCGACGATTTCTTCAAGCGCTTCGAGGCCGAGATGCAAAGCCGCTACGGCCCGCCGCCCGCACCGCCCGCGGAAGCGGCGGCCGAGGCGCCCGCCGAGAAGGCCGGCGTGATGTCGGGCCTCATGAAGAAGATGGGCTTCGGCAAGAAGGACGGCGAAGACGCCGCCACCCCGGGCGACGCCGCCTGACGCACAAGGTCCTGCCATGGAAAACCTCGACGTCATGGTGCTGCGCACGCTGCGCGACTGGCGGCGTGCCGGCAAGCGCGCGCTGCTGACCACCGTGGTGCGCACCTGGGGCTCGTCGCCGCGGCCCGTGGGCTCGATCATGGCGCTGGCCGAGGACGGCGCCGTGGTCGGCTCGGTCTCGGGCGGCTGCATCGAGGACGACCTGATCGCGCGCTACAGCCATGCCCACGGCAAGGGCGAAGACGTGCCGCTGGGCGCGCCGCCCGCGCTCGTCAAGTACGGCATCACGGCCGACGAGGCGCACCGCTTCGGGCTGCCCTGCGGCGGCACGCTCGAGCTGCTGCTCGAATACGCGCCCGACGCCGACGCGCTCGACACGCTGGTCGCCGAACTCGAACGCGGCAAGCTCATGCGCCGCACGGTGACGCTGGCCACCGGCGCGGTGCGGCTGGCCGAGGCGACCGCGCCCGACGAGCTCACGGTGAACGACACCGAGCTCACCAACACCTTCGGCCCCGAGTACCGCATGCTGCTGATCGGCGCCGGCCAGCTCGCCGAGTACCTGGCGACGATGGCCAAGTTCAGCGGCTTCGCCGTGACCCTGTGCGACCCGCGCGCCGAGTACCGCACCGCGTGGACGCTGTCCGGCGTGACGATCACCACCGAGATGCCCGACGACGCCGTGCTGGCCTTCAAGCCCGACCGCCGCAGCTGCGTGGTCGCACTCACGCACGACCCCAAGCTGGACGACCTCGCGCTGCTCGAAGCGCTGCAGAGCGAGGCCTTCTACGTGGGCGCCATCGGCTCGCGCCGCAATGCCGATGCGCGGCGCGACCGCATGATCGAGCACTTCGACCAGACGGCCGAGTCGCTTGCGCGCCTGCGCGGGCCCATCGGCATCTTCATCGGCAGCAAGACGCCGCCCGAGATCGCGGTGAGCGTGATGGCGGAAATCCTGGCCGTGAAGAACGCGGTGACCTTGCCGCGCGAAGTGGAAGTGGCGCGCGCCAAGGAAATCCAGCAGCTGCAACCCAGCTGAGCTGAACCGACCTGCTGCGCGGGGTTCAGTCCACGCCCAGCAGGTCGTAGATGCGGCGCACGTACTCGCCGAACTCGGGGCTGGTCTTCACGTGCAGCTTGCGCGGCTCGGGCAGCTCGATGCGAAAGAAGTCGGCCATGCGCGCCGGCCCGGCCGTGAGCACGGCGCAATGCGAGCCCAGGAACACCGCCTCCTGGATGCTGTGCGTGACCACGATGAAGGTCTTGCGGCTGCGCTCCCAGATGCGCAGCATCTCCAGGTTCATCTTCTCGCGCGTGAGCGCATCGAGTGCGCCGAAGGGCTCGTCCATGAGCACCAGCTTCGGGTCGTGGATGAGCGCGCGTGCGATGGCCGCGCGCTGCTGCATGCCGCCCGAGAGTTCGTAAGGCAGCTTGTCGGCGAAGCCGGTGAGACCGACCATGTCGAGCAGTTCGTGCGCGCGTGCCTTGGCGGCCTTGCGGTCCAGCCCGAGGATGTCGGCGGGCAGCAGCACGTTCTCGAGAATGGTGCGCCACTTCAGCAGCAGCGGCTGCTGGAACACCATGCCGACGTCGCGGCCCGGGTTGAAACCCGTGCCACCGGGGCCGCCGATCTCGAGCGTGCCGCCGTCGTGGCCGTGCAGGCCCGAGAGAATTTTCAGCAGCGTCGACTTGCCGCAGCCCGAGGGGCCGACCAGCGAGATCATGTCGCCCGCATGCACGTCCATCGTGACGTCGGAGACGGCGAGGAATTCTTCGTTGCGCTTGCGGTAGACCTTGCGCAGCTGCCGCATGCGAATCAGCGGCGCCGACTCCTGCGGTTGCAGCACGGCGCTCATGCGAGCCACCGCGCCAGGTTGTCGCGCACGAAGGCGTCGTCGGCCAGGTCGCCGTGCTGGCGGTAGACGCGGTCGATTTCCGCCGACTGGCCCTTGCCCAAGCCTTCTTCGGGGTCGAGGCACCAGATGCCTTCGAGCAGGCCCTGGCGCCGCAGCACCTCGTGGCAGCCCGCGATGCAGCCGTGGAAGTTGTTCGCCACGTCGAAGAAGGCGGCGTTGCAGTCGGTCACGCGCGAATCGAGCGCGAGCAGGGCAGGGCTCAGCGCACCGCCGCTGGTGGCCAGCTCGGCCTTGATCTGCTGCAGTTGGTGCACCGCGCTCGACGTCCACACTGACCAGTGGCCCAGCAGGCCGCCGCGAAAGCGCACCTGCACGGGCGCGCCGTCGCGCATCGCGGCAAAGGGCAGCGCGAGGTCGAGCACGATGTGGTCGTCGTTGCCGGTGTAGAGGAACACGCGCTCTTCGGCGCGCGCATCGACCAGCCCGCGCACCACGTCGATGCTGCGGTAGCGGTTGAAGGGCGCGACCTTGATCGCCAGCGCGTTGGGAATGAGCGCGAAGCGGCGCCAGAAGTCGCTCGACAGGATTGGGCCGCCGACCACGGTCTGCAGGTAGAAACCGATCAGCGGGATTTCTTGCGCCACCGCCTCGCAGTGGGCGATGAGCGCGTCTTCCGACGAGCCGGCCAGCGCCGCCAGGCTCAGCAGCCCCGCGTGATAGCCCAGAGAAACGGCGGTGCGCGCCTCGGCCTGCGCCTGAGCGGTCGGGCCGCACAGGCCCGCGATCATCGCCATCGGGCGGTCGTTCCAGGCCAGGCGGTCCTGCATCGCAGCTTCGAGCACGGTGGCGTACAGGCCACGCTCGCGGATCGCGAACTGCGTGGTGTGCACGCCCACCGCGAGGCCGCCCACGCCGGCATCGACGTAGTAGCGCGTGAGCGCGCGCTGGCGCTGGCGGTCGAACTGGCGATCGGCGTCGAGCGCGAGCGGGTGCGCCGGGATGACGGTGCCTTGCGACAGCAGCGCAAGCACGTCGGCGGGAAGGTCGGAGCGGTTCAGTGGCATGGGCGAAGGTCCTCAGGCGAACTCGGGGCCGGCGATGGCGTGGATGAAGGCGGGGTGTCCGGTGGGCGGCTGCGCGCCCTCGCGCGTGGCCAGTGCCATGCGCGCGAAGCTGCGTTGGGGTGTGAAGCCGGCGGCGCGCAATGCGGCGGTCATGGCCTTGCGGTCGTCGGGCACGTCGACATAGATGCGGCCGTCGATGCCGCGTGCGGCCTGCGTCAGCAGCGCGGCGGCGACGGCTTCGTCCGACGACAGCAGCGGCCCGATGTGGTGTGCAGTACGGCCCGCGCGCACGAGACCGAAGCCCAGGCCGTTGCGCACGCAGCGGCTGTCCTCGCGCCCGAGCAGGTCGGCGAGCACTGTGGGGCGTGCGAAGCCCAGCGCCTGTGCGTCGAGTGCGGCCAGGTTGTCGAGCGCCGGCTTGTCCGTGGCGAGCGATGCAGTGGCGGGCGTGGCTTCGCGCTGCCAGCGCGTGAGCCGCCACAGCGGCGTGAAGCCGAAGCTCGCATAGAGCGGCTCGCCCTGCGGCGTGGCGTCGAGCATCGCGACGAGGCCAGCGGCTTTCACTTGCTCAAGGCAGCGCGCGAACACCGCGCGACCCAGGCCTTGCCCCCGCGCGGCAGGCATCACGAGGATCATGCTGATCCAGGCCACGCCTCCCATCGGCAGCACCGCGCCGCTCGCGACGAGCTGGCCCTCGCCGTCGCGCACGCCATGCACCGTGCCGAGCCGCTCGAACAGCCGCCAGTCGTGCGCGGTCTGGTTCCAGCCGCTCGCGGCGACCAGCGCGTCGAGCATAGGGGCGATGCCGGGCGTGATCGACGACAGGGCTTCGACGGCGGGCATGGTCATGGGCTCAGTACTTGCCGTCGCGCGATTCGAATTTGGTCGGCTTGCCGTATTGGCGTTGCTCGCGCGAGATCCAGTCAGCCACCCAACGGATCTGCTGCGCCAGCGGTACGCGCGGGTAACCGAAGAGGCGCTCGGCTTCGCCGGTGTTCATCAGCCACGCGGTCGGGGCCTCTTGCCCGCTGATCGTCACGGGCTTGCCGAACTGGCGCGCGAACTCTTCGGCGAGCCAGCGGATCGACGTGGTCTCGGGGCCACTCACGTTGAGCGGCGAGGTCGGCACGGTGGCCGCCACCAGGCAGCGCAGCGCCTGCGCGTTCGCGTCGCCCTGCCAGATCACGTTGACGTGGCCCATGGTCACGTCGACCGGCTCGCCGCGCCACACCTTGAGCGCCACGTCGGCCAGCACGCCGTAGCGCAGGTCGATGGCGTAGCTCAGGCGGAACAGGCGCCCCGGCGTGCCGTGGCGCTGCGAGAAGTACTCGAACATGCGCTCGCGGCCCACGCACGAGTTGGCGTACTCGCCGGGCGGATTGGGCGCGTCGCTCTCGCTCGCACCCTGGCTGGTCACGGGCACGAAGGGGTACACGCAGGCGGTCGAGAAGGCGACGATGCGCGAGGCGTGGAAGTGCTCGGCCACCAGCGCCGGCACGTGCGCGTTCATGGCCCAGGTCAGCGGGTTGTCTGCGTCGGCGCCGAACTTGCGCCCGGCCATGAAGACCACGTTGGCGCACGGCGGCAGCGCGGCGATGGCGGCGCGGTCGAGCAGGTCGCAGGCGATGGTCTCGATGCCGTGTGCTTCGAGCGCTTCGCGCACGCCGGCTTCGCTGAAGCGGGCGACGGCGATCACGCGGCGCCCGGGCATCGCGTTCTTCGCGAGGCGGGCTAGCGTGGGGCCCATCTTGCCGCCCACGCCGAGGATCATCAGGTCGCCATCGAGGCGGGCCATGTCGCGCACGAGGTCGCGCGAGGGCGTGGCCAGGTAGTCTTCAAGCGCGGCTTCGCTCTCGAAGCGCTCGGGAAAGGGCAGGTCGTCGAGGACAGGCGTGGAGGTCATTGGATTCTTGCGTCCTGGGTGATGAAGAGGCGCTCCAGCAGGAGCACCAGCAGATAGAGCAGCACGCCCAGGCCCGTGATGAGCAGCACGGCCATGAAGACCGCGGGCGTGTCCAGCGAGGCCTGGACCTGGATCATCAGATAGCCCAGGCCGCGTTCCGAGGCGATGAACTCGCCCACCACCGCGCCCGCCACGGCGAGGATGGTGGCGACCTTCATGCCCGAGAACACGTACGGCAGCGAGCCCGGCAGCTGGATGTAGCGAAACAGCTGCCAGCGCGAGCCCTTGAGCGCGCGCACGAGGTCGAGCAGCTCGGGCTCGGTCTCGTTCAGGCCGCGGATGGTGGTCAGCAGGATCGGGAAGAAGCACAAGCTGAAGGTGATGAGGATGTTCGGCCCGATGCCGTAGCTGAACCACACGATCACCAGCGGCCCCATCGCCACCTTGGGGATCATGTTGAGCGTGACCAGCAGCGGGAACACCAGCAGCATCAGCCGCTTGCTGGTGATGAAGAGCAGCGCGCAAAGAATGCCGAGCACCAGCCCCAGCGCGTACCCGCCGAACACTTCGAGCGCGGTGACGCCGGTGTTCTTGAGCCAGCTGTAGTTCGGGTTGGCCAGCGTGGCCAGCACCTTCGAGGGCGCCGGCAGGATGAAGGGCTGGATCGCGAAGACCCGCACCGCCAGCTCCCACAGCGCGATGCCCGCCAGATGCACCGCGACCACGAGGGCCCAGCGCTGCCATTCGGGGCGCTCGCCCGACAAGGGCGCAGGAGCGGGGGGCGCCAGAGCGCCATCAGGTGCCGTCATCTCAATTCCTGGGTCTAGGAAGCAATGCGGCGAATCATAGGAGTCGCCACGACCCGAGTCAACCAACTAGTTGATAATTTTTATGCGCCGGCCTTGTCGGGGCGCAAGGCGTTGAGCGCGAACTCGATCACGTGCCGGCGCCGCTGCAGCAGCGCGCCGCGCGCATCGAGCGGCTTGCCGAAGATGGCCGACAGCGTGTGGTTGTTGGAGAAGAAGAAGTACGAGATGCCGGCGATCGAGATGTAGAGGTTGATCGCGTCGAAGTCGGGCCGGAACACGCCGGCCGCCACGCCGCGCTTGAGCGTGGCTTCGAGCATCTCGATGAAGGGCGAGTGCATCTTCTGCAGCCGCTCCGACTCGCGCAGGTGCGCGCCGTGGTTGCGGTTCTCGTCGGCCAGCAGCGCGATGAACTCGGGGTGCTCGGCCAGGTAGTCGAACGAGAAGGCCACCAGCTGTTTCATGGCCTCCAGCGGTTCAAGCGCGTCGAGCGTGAGCTTCTGTTCCTTCTCGCGGATCTCGGCATAGACCGACTCGAGCGCCACCAGGTACAGCCCCTGCTTGCTGTCGAAGTAGTGGTACACGAGCTGCTTGTTGACGCCGGCGTTGGCGGCGATCTCGTCGACGCGCGCGCCTGCGAAGCCCTTGGTGGCGAACTCGGCCACCGCGGCAGAGATGAGTGCCTGCTTGGCGGCGACGGGGTCGCGCTCGCGTTTCGTGGAAACGGTGCTGCGGGCGGTGCGGGTAGGGCTGGTGGCGGTCATGGTGTTTTTGATTCTCCCGGCAGGGGCAACGCAGTCTGGATGATCTGGATTGCCTGTCAACCAAACAGTTGGTAATATAAATTTCAGGACCTGTTTTTACCTTCTTTTGGAGTGTTCCGCATGAAAAAGCTGTTGTCGGCCGCCGGCGCCACCGCCTTGCTGATGGCCTCGGCCCCTGCCGCGTTCGCGGCCGATGCCATGAGCCTGATGCTCAACTGGACACCCACGGCCGATCATGCGCCGATCTATTTCGCGAAGGCCAAGGGCTGGTACACCGAAGCGGGCATCGACCTGAACATCGAGGCCGGCAAGGGCTCGGCCGTGTCGGCGCAGCGCGTGGGCACGGGCGGCAGCGACCTGGGCATTTCCGACCTGCCCACCACGATCCAGGCCAAGGGCAAGGGCGCCGACGTGAAGGCCGTGATGGTCATCTACGCCAACAGCCCGCAGGGCTTCTACTGGCTCAAGTCGTCGGGCATCAACGGGCCGAAAGATTTCGCGGGCCGCAAGATCGGCAACCCGCCCGGCGACGCCGCGCGCCTCATGTGGCCGGCCTTCGCCAAGAAGGTGGGGCTCGACCCGGCCAGCGTGACCTTCGTCAACGTGAGCCCGCAGGCCAAGGTGGCGGCGCTGAAGAGCAAGTCGGTCGACATCATCAGCGACTTCTACAACGAGCACGACCTGAAGGCGCGCGAGTTCGGCGCCGACCTGGGCTTCCAGCCGTGGCGCGACGCGGGCGTGAACGTGTACGGCAACTCGCTGATCGTGAACGGCCCGTACCTTGCGAAGAACCCCGGCCAGGTGAAGAAGTTCGTGGCCGTGACGCAGCGTGCCTACGACGCCTGCGTGAAGAGCTTCGAGCCCTGCCTGCAGGCGCTGCAGGCCAGCGTGAGCGGCCTCACGCCCGACAACCAGCGCGACCAGTGGAACCGCATCAAGCAACTGATGCGCGACGACACCACCACCAAGGTGGCGCTCGGCGCCTTCGACGGTGCGCGCGTGAAGGCCGACTACGAGCTGGTGTCTTCGCTGATCGGCATCGACAAGGCGTACGACCCGGCGACGCTCTTCACCAACGAGTTCCTCGACAAGGGCGTGCGCATGGCGCCCAACTGATGGGAAGAAGCCGCTTCAGCGCGACTCGGAGGAGGGCGGCACCTTCGTGTTGCCCTTCTGCCGTTCGCGGAAGAGGGCGGCACGCATCAGAAAGATGGTGGTGATCGGCGCCGTCAGCACGATGAACAGCACGATCAGCACCGCGTGCAGGAACAGGCTGAAGCCCTGCACCGAGAAGTAGGCGATGGTGGCCACCGTCAGGCACCAGGCGCCCACCGTGGCGCCCAGCGTGGGTGCATGGATACGGCGAAAGAAGGTGGGCATGCGCACCAGGCCGAAGGAGCCGATGGCCGCGAAGGCCGCGCCGAGCACCGCGAACACGGCGGTGATGATCTCGGCCCAAAGAGGAAGTGCAGTGGCGCTCATTCGATGACCTCCCCGCGCAGCAAGAACTTGGCGATCGAGGTCGATCCCACGAAGCCGAACAGCGCCACCAGCATCGCCGCCTCGAAGTACACGCTGCTCGCGTAGTTGATGCCGAGCACCAGCATCATCAGCATGCCGTTGATGTACAGGCAGTCGAGTGCCATCACGCGGTCCTGCGCGGACGGGCCGGCCAGCAGGCGAAAGAGCGCGCACAGCATCGCCACGGCCAGCAGGAAGAGCGCGGCCTTCAGGGCCCAGAAGAGAACAGGCGTCATGATTCGAAAATCTCCATCAGCGGACGTTCGTAGCGGGTCTTGATCAGGGCGATGAAGGCCGCCTCGTCCTCGAGGTCGAACACGTGGATCAGCAGCGTGGTGCGGTCGAACGACACCTCGCCCCAGGCCGTGCCGGGCGTGAGGCACATGATCATCGCGAGCACGGCGAGGCCGTTGGGGTCGCGCATGTCCAGCGGAATCTGCACGAAGCGCGCCGAGATGTCGGCGGTGCGGCGCGTGAGCAGCAGCCGCGCCACGTCGTACGCCGACTTCAGCATGTCGAAGGTGACGAGGAACGACAGCCGCAGCGCCACGCCGGGCCGGCGCATGCGCACGGTGGCGGGGCGCAGGCCCTTGGTGATCAGCGGCACGGCGATGGCGAGCAGCGCGGCCGACAGCAGCGTGGCCGCCTCGAGCGACTGGTTGAGCAGCAGCCAGATGACGAACAGCGCGAACGACAGCGGCGGGGAAGGCATCAAGCGCTTCATGGCTTGGCCTCCTCTTTCTTCGCGGGCACCGGGTTGGGCTTCTGCTTGGCACCGAGCACGGCCTCGCGGTACGCAGTGGGCGTGCGCAGGCCGCCGGCGGTGGCCTGCGCGTGCTGCATCACGGGCTCGGCCCAGACCGTCAGCGCGACGCAGGCTGCGAGCAGGGCGGCCACCGGCAGCACCTCCAGCGCGGGCAGCGAGGGCATGGTGGCGTGGGGCTGCGTCCAGAAATGGCGGATGCCGGTGCGGCTCAGGGCGATCAGCGAGAGAAAGCCCGAGACGATCAGCAGGCCCAGGAAGGTCCAGCCGGCCGAGGCCACGGTCCTGCCGTCGAGGAGGCCCGAGAGCATCGCGAACTTGCCCACAAAGCCCGACAGCGGCGGCAGGCCCGCCAGCAGCAGCGTGCACAGCATGAAGCTCAGGCCCAGGAAGGCGACGCCCGCCGGGATGGCGCGGCCGTAGAGCGCCTGGGCGTCGTCGTCGAGGTTCACGTCGTCGAGCGCGCGCAGGTCTTCGGCCAGGAAGGGCGCGTTGCCCGCCGCCTCGTGCGGCGCGACGCTCATGCCCGCGTTGCGCCAGCGCTCGATCATGTCGATCAGCAGGAAGAAGGCCGCCACCGCGAGCGTCGAGCTCAGCATGTAGTACAGCGCACCCGCCCACACGGCGGGATCGCCCAGCCCGACGGCGGCCAGCAGCGTGCCCGCCGACACCAGCACGCTGAAGCCCGCGAGGTTCGACAGCCGCTGCGTGCCGACGATGCCGATGGCGCCGACGAACAGCGTCGCCAGCCCCACGCCCACCAGCGCGGCCTGCCCGAAGGCGGCCGAGGCGCCGGTGTCGGGCGCGAACAGCACGGTCCACAGGCGCAGCACGGTGTACACGCCGAGCTTGGTCAGGAGCGCAAACACCGCGCCCACCGGCGACACGGCCGCGCTGTAGGCCGGCACCAGCCAGAAGTTGAGCGGCCACGCGCCCGCCTTGGCGAAGAACGCGGTGGCCAGGATGGCCGCAGCCGCGTGCACCAGGCCGCGGTCGCCCGGCGCCAACTCGGCGATGCGCGCGCCCAGGTCGGCCATGTTGAGCGTGCCGGTCACGCCGTACAGGATGGCCGCGCCGATCAGGAACAGCGACGAGGCCGCGAGGTTGATCGCGATGTAGTGCAGCCCGGCGCGCACGCGCAGCCGGCCCGAGCCGTGCAGCAGCAGGCCGTACGAGGCCGCCAGCATCACCTCGAAGAACACGAACAGGTTGAACAGGTCGCCCGTGAGGAAGGCGCCGTTCAGGCCCATGAGCTGCAGCTGCAGCAGCGGATGAAAGTGCACGCCCGCGCGGTCCCAGCGCGAGGTCGAATAGATCGAGGCCGCGAAGGCCACCACGCCCGTGAGCGCGACCATCATGGTCGAGAGCCGGTCGGCCACCAGCGTGATGCCGAAGGGCGCGCGCCAGTTGCCCGGCAGGTACACGCCGATGGAGCCCGGGCCGCCGCCGGTGTCGGCCGCGTTCACCCAGCGCAGCAGCGCCAGCGCGGCCAGCAGGCCCACCAGGCCCGAGACCACGCTGAGGAAGGACTTGGTGCGCCGGTGGTTCTCGTTCATCAGCAGCATCAACGCCGCCGTGAGCATGGGCACGAGGATGGGCACCGCCACCAGGTGCGGCATGCTGAACTCGAGGAAGCGGTCGAGCAGGTGCAGGAGGTCGTTCATTCCACGGCCTCCCGCTCTTCCCCGTCCACGTGGTCGGTGCCCGACAGGCCGCGCGAGGCGAGCATGACGACGAGGAACAGCGCCGTCATCGCGAAGCCGATCACGATGGCCGTGAGCACCAGCGCCTGCGGCATCGGGTCGGCCGTGTTGGCCAGCGTGGCCTTGAAGCCTTCGACCAGCACCGGCTCGCTGTCGACCTTGAGCCGGCCCATGCTGAAGATGAACAGGTTGACCGCGTACGAGATGAGCGTCAGGCCCATGATGACCTGGAAGGTCCGCGGGCGCAGCAGCAGGTACACGCCCGAGCCGGTGAGCACGCCGATGGCGATGGCCAGCACGATTTCCATCAGCGGGCCCCTCCGGTGGCGGCAGCCGCTTCTTCGGCTTCGGCGGCCGCGCGGGCCTGCGCTTCTTTCTCTTCTTGTTCGTCGGCCCAGCGGTGGCTTCGGATGGACTGGTGGGCCAGCGCGGTCAGGATCAGCATGGTGGCGCCGAGCACCAGCGCGAACACGCCGATGTCGAAGAAGAGGGCACTGGGCACGTGCATGTCGCCCAGCAGTGGCACGTGCACGTGCGCGGTGTGCGTGGTGAGGAATGGGTAGCCGAACACGATCGCGCCGCCGCCGGTGGCCAGCGCGAACAGCAGGCCGATGGCGATCCAGCGGCGCGGGTAGATGCGCAGGTGCTCTTCCACCCACTCGGTGCCCGAGACGATGAACTGCAGCACCAACGCCACCGACATCACCAGCCCCGCGACGAAGCCGCCGCCGGGCGCGTTGTGGCCGCGCATGAAGAAGTACACCGACACCAGCACGGCCACCGGCAGCACGAGGCGCACCAGCACGGCCGGCACCATCAGGTAGCCGATGGCGGAGTCGGTGGCGCGGCGCGGGTTCAGCAGGTCGCTGCTGCCGTCGTCGACCTGCAGCCGTTGCTGAATGGGCAGCGCCATCGATTCGATGGCCGGGCGGAAGCGCCGCAGCAGCGCATACACGGTGAGCGCCACGATGCCCAGCACCGTGATCTCGCCGAAGGTGTCGAAGCCGCGGAAGTCGACCAGCATCACGTTGACCACGTTGGTGCCGCCGCCTTCGGTGAGCGCGCGTTCGAGGAAGAAGGGCGAGATGCTCTGCGGGAAGGTGCGCGTCATCATGGCCCAGGCCAGCGCCGCCATGCCGCAGCCGGCGATGGTGGCCACCAGCAGGTCGCGCCCGCGTCGACCCCAGGGGCGCAGCCGCATGCGCGCGGGCTGCACCACGTCCTTGCTGCGCATCGGCAGCCAGCGCAGGCCCAGCAGGATGAGCACGGTGGTCACGGCCTCGACCACCAGCTGCGTGAGCGCCAGGTCGGGCGCCGAGAACCAGATGTAGGTGACGCACGAGACCAGTCCGGCGCCCGCGGCCAGCATCAGCGCCGCGAGCCGGTGGAACTTGGCCTGCCACGCGGCGGCCACGGCGCAGGTGCAGCCGATGAGCCAGGTCATCGCGAACATCGGCGAGAACGGCAGCAGCTCGCGCGTGCCGCGATCGGCCGGCGTGGTCCACAACGAGGCCGCGGCGCCGGCCACGGCCACCACCACCAGCCACAGCAGCTGCCATTGCAGGCGGCGCGTGCCGAAGAGGCGGCGGCTGCGCCGGCCGGCTTCGCTCAGCAGCGCGATCAGGTGTTCGAAGATGAGCTGCCCGTCGAAGCGGTGCAGCAGCGGCGTGTGCTCCAGGCGCCCGCTGCCCAGCGGACGGCGCAGCAGCAGGTAGAGCACGGCGCCGCCCGCGAGCGCGACGAAGCTCATCATCAGCGGCAGGTTGAAGCCGTGCCACACGGCCAGACTGTAGACGGGCAGCGTGCCGCCGACCACCGGCGTGGCCGCCGCCGCGAGCATCGGGCCGACCGACCAGGCCGGCGCCACGCCCACCACCAGGCACACCAGCACCAGCAGCTCGACCGGCACGCGCATCCAGTGCGGCGGCTCGTGCGGGGGCTTGGGCACGTCGGGGCCGCAGGGCGGGCCGAAGAACACGTCGAACACGAAGCGCGCCGAGTACGCCACGCTGAAGATGCCCGCGAGGGTGGCGATGACCGGCAGGCTGAAGTCGATCCAGGGCGTGGCCTGGATGAAGACGGTCTCGGCGAAGAACATTTCCTTCGAGAGGAAGCCGTTGAGCAGCGGCACGCCGGCCATCGAGGCGCTGGCGATGATGGCCAGCGTGCCCGTGATGGGCATGAGGCGCATCAGGCCGCTGAGCTTGCGGATGTCGCGCGTGCCGGTCTCGTGGTCGATGATGCCGGCCGCCATGAACAGCGAGGCCTTGAAGGTCGCGTGGTTCATGACGTGGAAGACGGCCGCCACCGCCGCCAGCGGGCTGTTCAGGCCCAGCAGCAGCGTGATGAGGCCCAGGTGCGAGATGGTCGAGTAGGCCAGCAGCGCCTTCAGATCGCGCTGGAACATGGCCGCGAAGCCGCCCAGCAGCAGCGTGATCGCGCCCGCGCCGCCCACCATCCAGAACCATTGCTCGGTGCCCGAGAGCACGGGCCACAGCCGCGCCATCAGGAACACGCCCAGCTTCACCATGGTGGCCGAGTGCAGGTAGGCCGACACCGGCGTGGGCGCGGCCATCGCGCGCGGCAGCCAGAAGTGGAACGGGAACTGCGCACTCTTGGTGAACGCGCCGAGCAGGATCAGCACCAGCGCCACCGGGTACAGCGCGTGCGCGCGGATGATGTCGCCCGAGGCCAGCACGATGTCGAGCTCGTAGCTGCCGACGATGCGGCCCAGCACGAGCACGCCGGCCAAGAGGCACAGCCCGCCCGCGCCGGTGACAGTGAGCGCCATGCGCGCACCGCGCCGCGCGTCGCGCCGGTGGTGCCAGTAGCCGATGAGCAGGAACGAGAACAGGCTGGTGAGTTCCCAGAACAGCACCATCTGGATCAGGTTGCCCGAGAGCACCACGCCCATCATCGCGCCCATGAACGCGAGGAAGAACGAGAAGAAGCGCGGCACCGGGTCGGAAGCCGACATGTAGTAGCGCGCATAGAGCACCACCAGCGCGCCGATGCCCAGCACCAGCATGCAGAACAGCCACGCGAAGCCGTCGAGGCGGAACACGAGGTTCAGGCCGAGGGCGGGCAGCCACTCGATTTCCTGGCGCAGCACGTTGCCGTGTGCGATCTGCGGGAAGAGCCAGGCGACCTGGATCGCGCAGCCCAATGCGACGAGCCCTGCGAGGGTCGACTCCCGGTTGCGCGCGTTGGACGGCATCAACGCGGCCAGCACGCTGGCAAGAAAGGGGAGTGCGACGAGAAGGGCGAGGGGCATCGGGGGTCGATTCTATCGACCGACCCTCTGGGAAGCCCCTGTCTATAACCGCAGGAGAGCGGGCAGTTTTGTCGCGGTCACGAAGCCAGCACGAGCTGCACGCTGCGGATGCCCAGCCAGGTCAGCACCAGCGAGCCGCACAGGTGCAGCAGGCCGGTGCCCAGCGCCAGCAGCGGTCGTCCGCCGAGCAGCAGCGCGACCACTTCGGCCGAGAAGCTCGAGAAGGTCGTGAGCCCGCCGAGGAAGCCGGTGATGAGCAGCAGCCGCCACACCGGGTCGAGCTGCGGCAGCGCCTGGAACACGGCCACGGCCACGCCGACGAGGTAGCCGCCGACGAGGTTGGCGGCCAGCGTGCCGTAGGGCACGGGGCCGCCGGTGTTGAGCCACAGGCCCAGGCCCCAGCGGGCGAGGGCGCCGCACGAGGCGCCTACGCAGATCGCTAGAACCGGCAATAGAGGAGGCATCCGTTCCCTTGTCGTCGTCGCACTGTCATTTCTCCTTGCCCATCACCAGGTCGGGCAGGATCGTGACGATACCCGGGAACAGCGTGATCAGCGCGATGCACAGCACGAGGCAGAAGAAGAACGGAATCGCCGCCCGGGCGATCACGTTGCTGTCCTTGCCCGTCATGTTCTGCAGCACGAACAGGTTGAAGCCCACCGGCGGCGTGACCTCGGCGATCTCGACCAGCAGCACCACGAAGATGCCGAACCAGACCAGGTCGAAGCCTGCCTTCTGGATCATCGGCAGCACCACCGCGCTGGTCAGCACGATCATCGAGATGCCGTCCAGCGCCGTGCCCAGCACCAGGTACACCACCACCAGCGCGCCGATCAGCGCATAGGGCGACAGGTGCATGCTGTCGACCCACTCGGCCAGCTCGCGCGGGATGCCGGTGAAGGCCATGGTCTTGGTCAGGAACGCAGCCCCGGCCAGGATGAACATGATCATGCAACTGGTGCGCGTGGCGCCCATGATCCCGTCCTTGAAGTTCTGCCAGGTCAGGCTCTTGCCGTAGGCCGCGATGGCCAGCGAGCCCAGCACGCCGAAGGCCGCGCACTCGGTGGCCGTGGCCCAGCCGGCCACCAGCACCCAGACGATGAACACGATCAGCAGCGCGCAGGGAATGAGGTTGCCCGAGAGCCGGATCTTCTCCATGAAGGTGGTCGGTGGATCGGCCGGCGGCACCTGGTCGGGGTGGCGCAGGCTCCACCAGCCGATGTAGCCCGAGAACAGCAGCATCAGCAAAAAGCCCGGCAGGAAGCCGGCCAGGAAGATGCGGATGATGGAAGCATCGGCCGCCACGGCGTAGACCACCATGGTGATCGACGGCGGGATCAGGATGCCCAGCGTGCCGGCGGTGGCCAGCGAGCCGATGGCCAGCTTCTCGTTGTAGCCGCGGCGCTTGAGCTCGGGCAGCGCCACCTTGGCGATGGTGGCGCAGGTGGCGGCCGACGAGCCCGAGACCGAGCCGAACACGCCGCAGCCGAGGATGGTGGTGTGCATGAGCCGGCCGGGCACGCGGTTCAGCCACGGGCGCAGGCCTTCGAACATCTCCTCGCTGAGCTTGGTGCGGAACAGGATCTCGCCCATCCAGATGAACAGGGGCAGCGCCGCCAGCTCCCAGCTCGCGTTGCTTTCCCAGAAGGCCGAGAACAGGTTCTTGCCCGGCAGCGTGTTGGTGAAGAAGGCCTGGCCGACCCAGCCGACGATGGCCAGGGTCATGGCGATCCAGACGCCGCCGGCGAGCAGCAACAGCATGATGCCGAGCAGCAGCGCGCCCATCAGGAGGGTTTCGAGCATCGGTGTCTTTTGTTGTTGTCGTTGTCGGTCAGACGTCGGAAGAGAAGTCGCCCGCCGCGTGGCGCTCCTCGACGGCGCGCTGGTAGCTGGGCTTCTCGCCGCGCACCACGCCGACGAGTTCGTCGATCATGGCGATGAGCAGCAGCCAGCAGCCGATCACGAAGCTCGATTGCGGAATCCAGATCGGGATCACGAGCAGGCCCGTGGCCATCTCCTTGAACTCGTAGCTCTCGTACGTGAAGCTGGTGGCCCAGTAGGTCAGGTAGGCGACCGACACGGCGGCGATCAGCAGGCAGGCCACGTCGAGCACGCGGCGCACCTTGGGCGGCACGGCATCGAGCAGCAGCGTCACGCGCACGAAGTCGCCGTGCCGGAACGCATGCGCCATCGCGAAGAAAGCCGCCGCCGCGCACAGCCAGGCCACCGCGTCGTTGAGCCCGCTCACGTGCCAGTTCATCTGCCGGCCCACACCGGCCACGATCATCAGCACGAAGATCAGAAAGACGCAGAACGCACCGAGCGCGCCTGCACCGTTGTACAGGCCGTCGAGGAAGCGCCTCACGGCTTACTTCTTCTTGTAGGCGTCGACGATCGCCGCGCCGTCTGCACCGGCCGCCTTGAGCCAGTCGGCCTGCATGATGCCGCCGACCTGGCGCATGTCGGTGTCCAGTTTGGGCGAGGGCTTGTGGATCTTCATGCCGCGCTCGGCCAGCAGGCGCTTGTACTCGTCGTTCTTCTCCTGCGCGACCTTCCAGCCGCGTGCTTCGGCATCGGCTGCGGCCTTGGTGACGGCGGCCTTGCCGGCGGCGTCGAGTGCATCGAAGGCCTTGGCGTTCACGAGGATCGCGTTCTTCGGAATCCAGGCCTGCGTGTCGTAGAAGTTCTTGATGTGCTCGAAGGTCTTGGTGTCGTAGCCGGTGGAGCCCGAGCTCATGTAGCTCTCGATCACGCCGGTGGCCATCGCGGCGCTGAGTTCGGCCTGCTGGATCTGCACGGGCTGCGCGCCGATGAGTTCAGCGATCTTGGCCGTGGCCGGGCTGTAGGCGCGCCACTTGATGCCACGCAGGTCGGCCACCGAGCCGATCTCCTTCTTGGTGTAGATGCCCTGCGGCGCCCAGGGCACCACGAACAGCACCTTGATGCCTTGCGCGGCCAGCAGCTTGTCCATCGCGGGCTTGGAGGCGTCGTAGAGCTTGCGGGCCTCGGGATAGGTGGTGGCCAGGAAGGGCACGCCGTCCAGTGCGTAGATCGGGTTCTCGTTGGCGTAGTTGGCCAGCAGGATCTCGCCGGCCTGGGCCTGGCCGCTTTGCACGGCGCGCTTGATCTCGGGCGCCTTGAACAGCGACGCGTTGGCGTGCACCGTGATCTTCAGCTTGCCGCCGGTGGCCGCGTCCACGTCCTTCGCGAACTGCGTGATGTTCTCGGTGTGGTAGTTGGTCGCGGGGTAGGCGGTGGGCAGGTCCCACTTGGTTTGCGCGAAGGCGGCGGCGCCAAGGGTGAGGCCCGCCAGGGCAATGCCGAACTTGTGATTCATGGACGCGCTCCGGAATGTAGTCAAAGCTGAATGAAAGAAAAGCATACGTGCAAATTCCGGGCCATTCGCTGAGGCATTTCCCTGCCATGTGGTGTCGATGCGGCACCAGGCGCGGGCATGAAAAAACCGCCTCGGGGGCGGTTTCTTCGTTTCAGGGCGAGGTCACTGCTTGGCGGGTTTCGCCTCGGCCACCTTGGCGGCCTTGCCTGCCTTGGCCGGTGCCGCCGCGCCGTTGAAGCTCTGGCCGTTGACCGTCAGGCCCTCGGCCGACAGCTTGGCCGCGCTCTTTTCCTTCACGCCCTTCACGCGCTGCATGAGGTCGGGCCAGTCCTTGAACTCGCCTTCCTTGCGCGCGTCGAGGATGCGCTTGGACAGCGAGGGGCCGACGCCCTTGAGGCCGTCGAGGTCGGCGGCGCTGCCCTTGTTGGCGTCGACGGCGGCGAACGAGACGGCCGCGAAGCACATGGCGAGCGTGGCGATGACTTTCTTGAACATGGTGAAAACTCCCTCTTCAATCGTTGGTATGGCTATGCCGACAGGAATATCGGCTTCGGCTCAACGAGAGGGCGAACGCACCAGTTGACGTGAAAACGGGGCCCAGGGCCCCGTGTGACGATTGTTCCGAACTGTGGTCAGAGTTCTTCCACGCGACGCGGCGGGTAGCTGTCCCAGGCCTGGCAGCCGGGGCAGTGCCAGAAGTACTGGTGTGCCTCGAAGCCGCAGGCCGCACAGCGGTAGCGCATGAGCGGCCGGGTGGCCTGGTCGAGCGCGCGTTGCACCTGCGGATGGAACTGTTCGTGCTCGAAGCGCTCGCCGGCGAGCCAGCGCGAAGCCGCGACGAGCGAGGGCTGGTGCGCGAGGTGGGCGATGTAGCTGTCGCGCGGCGTGGGGGCGGGCGCTTCTTCGGCGGGCGTGTCCGATGCCGTGCGGGCCGGCGTGCCACCGAGCGCGATCAGCGCCTCGAGCACGTCGATCGACGGCGACTCGGCATAGCGCCGCTGCAGCAGCGCCAGCGCCTCGCCTTCGCGCTGCGCGGCCACGGCGGCCTTCTGCAGCGACGCGGCATACAGCGGCAGCGCCAGCGGCGCCGTGTCGCTGAGCCCTTCGAGCGTGTCGAAGGCCGCGGCGGCTTCGCCGTTGCGCAGCTGCAAGGTGGCGGTGTCGATGGCCGGCCGCGGGGCCTGCGGCGCCAGCGCGCGGGCCTGCGTGAGCAGGTCGCTGGCGCCCTGCAGGTCGCCGGTCGCGACGCGTTCGTTGGCCTGCTCGCACAGGTGGTGGGCGCGGCGCGTGCTGTAGCTGGCCTGGTCGGACTCGTCGAGCTTCTGCGCCACGTCGGCGGCCTGCGCCCATTCGCGCGAGCGTTCGTAGATGGCCAGCAGCGCGAGCCGGGCCTCGTTCTCGTAGCGCGTGCCTTCGAGCTTCTGCAGCGCCGCTTCGGCGCGGTCGAGCAGGCCGGCGCGCAGGAAGTCCTGCGCCAGCGCGTGCTGTGCGCGCTCGCGGTCGGCACGGCTCAGGTCGCCGCGCCCCAGCAGGTGCTCGTGCACGCGCACCGCGCGCTGGTACTCGCCGCGGCGGCGGAACAGGTTGCCGAGCGCGAAGTGCAGCTCCTGCGTGTCGGGGTCGTTCTGCACGGCCTCGATGAAGGCGTCGATGGCCTGGTCCTGCTGCTCGTTGAGAAGGAAGTTCAGGCCGCGAAAGTAGGCCTTGGGCGCCTGCCGGTTCTCGAGCTTGAGCTGGCGGATGTCGAAGCGCGATGCGAGCCAGCCCAGCACGAAGGCGACGGGCAGGCCGATCAGCAGCCAGCTGGGATCAAAGTCCATGTTGACGTACGGCGGGAAGGTCGGTGGCGGAGATGGACGGCGTTGCCGCGGAGGCGGTCGCAGTGGCCAGCGGTGCGGGCGAAGGGGCTTCGGAAACCGCAGGCACCTGGGCCGCGGCGGCGCGGTGTTTCCACCAGCCGGGCAGCATGCCCAGCGCGCCGACCACGAGCCCGCCGGCAAAGGCCGCGAGCACGACGAGCACCAGTGGCGCGCGCCAGTGGGTTCCGAAGAAGAAGTAGACGGTCGCGTCGTGCTGGTTGTTCAGCGCGAAGGCGAAGAGCGTAAAAAAAATGGCTGCCTTGAGCAGCCACAGGAGGTACTTCATAGCTGTTCCCGTTGCCGGGAGCATTCTACGTTTGCATTCATTTGCATCAGGCCTTGCGGCCGGCGGCTTCCTTGCCTGCATCGAGCTCGGCGGTCTTCGCGTCGACGGCTTCGCGCAGCGCCTTGCCCGGCTTGAAGTGCGGCACGCGCTTCTCGGGAATTTGCACGCTCTCGCCCGAACGCGGGTTGCGGCCGATGCGCGGCGGTCGGCGGTTGACCGAGAAGCTGCCGAAGCCACGGATCTCGATGCGATGGCCGCGCACCAGCGCGTCGCTCATGGCGTCCAGGATGGTCTTGACGGCGTATTCGGCATCGCGGTGCGTGAGCTGCGCGAAACGGGCTGCGAGTTCTTCGACGAGGTCTGAGCGGGTCATAGGCCAAACATAAACGAAAAACGTGGACGAAAAAAAAGACAGAGCGGCCCCGGGGGCCTGCCTCTGTCTTCGGACTCAGCTTACTTGTTGTCGCTGTTGTCGAGCTTGGCGCGCAGCAGGGCGCCCAGGCTGGTCGTGCCCGCGTTTTCGCGTGCCGACTGCTGGCTCAGGCTGGCCATGGCGCCTTGTTCGTCGACCATGTCCTTCTGCTTGATCGACAGCTGGATGTTGCGGGTCTTGCGATCCACATTCACCACGATGGCCGTGACTTCGTCGCCTTCCTTGAGCACGTTGCGGGCATCTTCGACGCGGTCGCGCGAGATTTCCGAAGCACGCAGGTAGCCGATGATGTCTTCGCCGAGGTCGATTTCAGCGCCGCGGGCGTCCACGGTCTTGACCTTGCCGGTCACGATCTGGCCCTTGTCGTTCACGGTGGTGAACGTGGTGAACGGATCGCTGTCGAGCTGCTTGATGCCCAGCGAGATGCGTTCGCGGTCGACGTCGACAGCCAACACGATCGCTTCGACTTCCTGGCCCTTCTTGTAGTTGCGAACGGCGGTTTCGCCGGTTTCGTTCCACGAGAGGTCCGAGAGGTGAACCAGGCCGTCGATGCCGGCAGCCAGACCCACGAACACGCCGAAGTCGGTGATCGACTTGATCGGGCCCTTGACGCGGTCGCCACGCTTCGTGTTCTGAGCGAACTCTTGCCACGGGTTGGCCTTGCACTGCTTCATGCCCAGGCTGATGCGGCGCTTGTCTTCGTCGATTTCCAGGACCATGACTTCGACTTCGTCGCCCAGCGAGACGATCTTGTTCGGAGCGATGTTCTTGTTGGTCCAGTCCATTTCGGAGACGTGCACCAGGCCTTCGATGCCGGGTTCGAGTTCGACGAACGCGCCGTAGTCGGCAATGTTCGTGACCTTGCCGAACAGGCGGGTCGATTGCGGGTAGCGGCGCGAAACGCCCATCCACGGGTCGTCACCCATTTGCTTGAGACCCAGCGAGACACGGTTCTTTTCGGTGTCGAACTTGAGGATCTTGGCGGTGATTTCCTGGCCGGCCTGAACGACTTCGCTCGGGTGGCGAACACGGCGCCATGCCATGTCGGTGATGTGCAGCAGGCCGTCGATGCCGCCGAGGTCCACGAACGCACCGTATTCGGTGATGTTCTTGACCACGCCGCGCACGACTGCGCCTTCCTTCAGGGTTTCCATCAGCTTGGCGCGTTCTTCGCCCATGCTGGCTTCGACCACGGCACGGCGCGACAGCACGACGTTGTTGCGTTTGCGATCGAGCTTGATGACCTTGAATTCGAGGGTCTTGTTTTCGTACGGGGTCAGGTCCTTGATCGGACGCGTGTCGATCAGCGAACCCGGCAGGAACGCGCGGATGCCGTTGACCAGAACGGTCAGACCGCCCTTGACCTTGCCGCTGGTGGTGCCGGTGACGAAGTCGCCCGATTCCAGGGCCTTCTCGAGGGCGAGCCACGAAGCCAGACGCTTGGCGGTGTCGCGCGAGAGGATGGTGTCGCCGTAGCCGTTTTCAACGCTGCCGATGGCAACGGAAACGAAATCGCCGGCCTGGACTTCGAGTTCGCCCTTGTCGTTCTTGAACTCTTCGATCGGCACATACGCTTCGGACTTCAGACCGGCGTTGACGACGACGTGGTTGTGTTCGACGCGCACGACTTCGGCCGTGATGACCTCGCCGCTGCGCATTTCGGAACGCTTCAGGGACTCTTCGAATAGGTCGGCAAAAGATTCAGACATTTATGGTTCCTTCCGTCAGGCAGGGTTGGCAGGCGCTCTTGCGAAATTGCGTGCGGCTGCTGTGGGTCTGTAGACGGCGGTTAGGTTGTGGGCGTGAGCCCGGTTGGTTGAACAACCAGCAGGCCGGTGCGCTGTCGCGCGGAAGGAGCCTGCTGGAGCGGTAGGCGCCACCCGGAACACCCGGGAGACGCAAGCCTTTCAAGCGGACCTGAAAGGCTGCACTTCAATCCGCTCAAGCGGACTTGAACGGTTGAATTTCTTGCCACCAGTTCAACACCGTGTCGATCGAGCGTTCGATGGACAGCTGGGAGTTGTCGAGGTGGCGAGCGTCCTGCGCCGGCTTCAGAGGGGCGACGCTGCGGGAAGAGTCCCGGGCGTCACGTGCTTCCAAGTCGGAGCGAAGACTGTCGAGTGTAGTCGAAATACCCTTTGAAATCAACTGCTTATGCCGCCGTTCGGCGCGCTGGGCGGCACCCGCCGTGAGGAACACCTTGAGCGCCGCGTCGGGGAAGATCACGGTGCCCATGTCGCGCCCGTCGGCCACCAGGCCGGGCAGGCGGCGAAAGCGGTGCTGCAGGTCTTGCAGCGCCTCGCGCACGGCCGGCAGCGCGGAGACGCGCGAGGCGTCCATGCCGGCGGCTTCGGTGCGGATGTCGTCGCTCACGTCTTCGCCGGCCAGCAGCACCTTGCCCTCGGTGAACTGCAGGGGCAGGGCGGCGGCGAGGGCGGCGATCTGCGCTTCGTTCGCGGCGTTGGCCTCCAGGCCGGCGCGGCGCGCGGCGAGCCCGGTCACGCGGTAGAGCGACCCCGAATCGAGGTAGTGGTAGCCCAGCAGGCGCCCGACCTCGGCGGCCAGCGTGCCCTTGCCCGAGGCGGTCGGGCCGTCGATGCAGATCACGGGCACTTCGACGGCCTCGGCCACCGAGAACAGGGTCTCGAAGTAGTCGGGGAAGGTCTTGGCGACGCAGTGCGGCTCGAGGATGCGCACCGGCACGCCGGCCGGGTTGAAGGCCGCGAGCGAGAAGCACATGGCGACCCGGTGGTCGTCGTAGGTGCGAATGCTGGCGGGCCGCCAGCCGGCGGCGGGCAGGGGGTGGACACGGATGAAATCGGGGCCGGCCTCGACCGTGGCGCCGAGCTTTTGCAGCTCGTTCGCCATGGCGTCGATGCGGTCAGTTTCCTTCACGCGCCAGCTCGCGATGTTGCGCAGCGTGGTGGGGCCGTCGGCGTACAACGCCATGACGGCCAGCGTCATGGCGGCGTCGGGGATGTGGTTCGCGTCGAGATCGATGGCCTTCAGGGGCCAGGCGCCGCGGCGGATTTCGAGCCAGTTCGGACCGCTGCCGACCTGTGCGCCCATCTGTTGGGCGGCGTCGATGAAGCGGATGTCGCCCTGGATCGAGGCCGCGCCGACACCTTCGATACGGATGCCGTTCTGCCCCGAAACGCCCGTCGCAATGGCGCCGAGCGCTATGAAATAGCTAGCAGACGAGGCGTCCGCCTCGACGTGGATCTCGCCCGGCGAGCTGTAGCGGCTGCCGGCGGGGATGGTGAAGCGCTCCCAGCCGTCGCGCTGCACCGTGATGCCGAAGCGCGCCAGCAGGTTCAGCGTGATCTCGATGTAGGGCTTGGAGATCAGCTCGCCGACGACCTCGATCACGATGTCGTCGGCCGCCGCCAGCGGCAGCGCCAGCAGCAGGGCGGTGAGGAACTGGCTCGACACGTCGCCGCGCACGCGGATCGGTGCACCGAGCGCCAGTTCGTCATGCGACACGGGGTGGATGCGCAGCGGCGGGTAGCCGGGGTTGCCGAGGTAGTCGATACGGCAGCCGAGTTGCGTGAGGGCGTCGACCAGGTCGCCGATCGGGCGCTCGTGCATGCGCGGCACGCCGCTGAGCTCGAACTCGCCGCCGAGCAGCGACAGCGCCGCCGTCAGCGGACGCATGGCGGTGCCGGCGTTGCCCAGAAACAGCGGCAGCAGCGTCGCGCCCAGCGACGGCGGCAGCTGGCCGCCCAGGCCCGTGATGCGCAGCGAGGCGCCGGCCGGCTCGATGCCGCAGCCCAGCGCGCGCAGGGCGTCGAGCATCACGCGCGTGTCGTCGGAATCGAGCAGGTCGTGGATCGTGGTGGTGCCGCTGGCGAGCGCCGCCAGCAGCAGCACGCGGTTGGAGATGCTCTTGGAGCCCGGCAGCCGGACCGTGCCGGCGGCGCCCGCGAGGGGCGGGAGGTCGAGGAAGGCGGTCGAGAACATGTCAGCTGTCCTGCTGGGCCAGAGCATCGGTGCTCGAATTCGGCCGCCAGGCGGCGCGTGCCTTGCTGGCGGCGGCGATGGATTGCTCCAGGCCCTGCAGGTCGCCGGCGGTCATCAGCGTCTCGAGGTCTTCCAGCGCCTTGCGGAAGGCCTGCGACTGCTGCAGCACCTGCTCGCGGTTGGCGAGCAGCACGTCGCGCCACATGACGGGGTCGCTGGCGGCGATGCGCGAGAAGTCGCGAAAGCCCGGTCCCGCGAGGCTCAGGAAGCGGTCGCCCTGCGGCTGACCGATGAGCGCGTTGGTGTAGGCAAAGGCCAGCAGGTGCGGCAGGTGGCTCACGGCGGCGAAGGCGGCGTCGTGCTCTTCGTGCGTCATGGTGACGACGTTGGCACCGATGCCGCTCCACACCTGCGACGCGCGCTGCACGTTGGAGCGCAGCGTGGTCTTGACGGGGGTCAGCACGACCTGGCGGCCGGTGAAGAGCGAGGCTTCGGCATGCTCGATGCCGGAGACTTCCTTGCCGGCGATCGGATGCGCCGGCACGAAGCTGGCGAACTGCTTTTGCAGGCCGTTGCGCGCGGCCTCGATCACGTCGCCCTTGGTCGAGCCCACGTCCATCACCAGCGTGTCGGCCGAGATGCCGTGGCGGATCGCCTTGAAGGTGGCTTCCGAGGCGGCCACCGGCACGGCCAGCAGCACGATGTCGGCGCCCGACACCGCCAGCAGCGCCGAGGGCGCCGCCACATCGATCACGCCGAGCTGACGCGCCCGTTCGGTGGTGGAGGGCGACTTGCTGTAGCCCACCACGCGTTTCACCAGCTTCGCGCGCTTGAGCGCGAGCGCAAAGGAGCCGCCCATGAGGCCGCAGCCGATCAATCCCAGTTGCTCGAACATCGCGTCGGTCCGTTCGGCTCAGGCTTTGATCGGATAGGCGCCGAGCACCTTGTAGAAGGCGCAGAGGCCGCGCAGTTCGGCCAGCGCCGCGGCCACGTTGGGCTGCGAGGGGTGGCCGTCGAGGTCGATGTAGAAGTAGTACTCCCACTGGCCGGTGCGCGCGGGGCGCGACTCGAAGCGCGTCATCGAGACGTTGTTGGCCTTCAGCGGCACCAGCAGGTCGTGCACCGCGCCGGGGCGGTTGGGCACCGAGACGATCAGGCTCGTGCAGTCCTTGCCCGAGGCCGGCGGCATGGCCAGCGTCTGCGGCAGGCAGATCACGGAGAAGCGGGTGCGGTTGTACGAATCGTCCTGGATGGCGTGCGCCACGATGTGCAGGCCGAAGCGGGTGGCGGCGCGTTCGCCGGCGAGTGCGGCCCAGGCCGGGTTGGTGGCCGCGAGGCGCGCGCCTTCGGCGTTGCTCGACACGGCGCGCCGCTCGGCGTTGGGCAGGTGCTTGGACAGCCAGGTCTGGCACTGCGCCAGCGCCTGCGGATGGGCCAGCACGGCCTCGACGCCTTCGAGCGAATTGCTGCTGCGCATCAGGTGGTGACGCACCAGCAGGCTGACTTCGCCGACCACATGGGTGGGCGAGTGCAGGAACAGGTCGAGCGAGCGCGTGACCACGCCTTCGGTCGAGTTCTCGACGCCGACCACGCCGTACTGGGCGCTGCCCGCGGCGGTGGCGTGGAACACCTCGTCGAAGCTGGCGCAGTAGATCAGGTCGGCGGCGCCGCCGAAGTACTCGATGGCGGCCTGTTCGCAGAAGGTGCCCTCGGGGCCGAGCACGGCCACGCGCTGAGGCGACTCGAGGGCCAGGCAGGCCGACATGATCTCGCGCCAGATGGCCGCGACATGGAGGTCCTTGAGCGGACCGCCATTGCTTTTTTGCATCTTGTCGATGACCGCGGCGACGCGGTCGGGGCGGAAGAAGGGCGTGCCTTCGCGCTTCTTGACCTCGCCGACCAGCTCGGCCACATGGGCGCGCTCATTGAGCAGGCTCAGCAGCCGTTGGTCGAGGGAGTCGATCTGCACGCGCAGACCGGCCAGGCTTTCGGAATTGTCGGGGGTGGTGGGTGGTGTGGGGGCAGAGGCGGTCATCGGTGCGAGCAACAGGGCATGCGCCTACGCATGCGATCGCTCGAATTCTCTCATGTAGGCCACCAAGGCCTGCACCCCTGCCAGCGGCATGGCGTTGTAGATGCTCGCGCGCATGCCACCGACCGACTTGTGGCCCTTGAGCTGCAGCAGCCCGGCTTCGCGCGCGCCGGCCAGGAAGGCCTCGTTGCGGCCCTCGTCGGCCAGGAAGAACGGCACGTTCATGCGCGAACGGCAGTTGGCTTCGATGCGGTTGGCGTAGAAGTCGGAGCCGTCGATGAAGTCGTACAGCAGCTTGGCCTTCTCGACATTGCGCTGCTCCATGGCGGCAACGCCGGTGAGCGCGCCCTCGGTCTGCTGCAGCAGCCACTGGAACGTGAGCCCTGCCATGTAGATGCCCCAGGTCGGCGGGGTGTTGTACATGGAGTGGTTGTCGGCCACGGTCTTGTAGTTGAACGCGCTCGGGCAGATCTCGAGCGCGTGGCCCAGCAGGTCGTCGCGCACGACCACGATGGTCAGGCCGGCGGGGCCGAGGTTCTTCTGGGCGCCGCCGAAGGCCAGGCCGACGCGGCTCCAGTCGACGCTGCGCGAAGCCACGTGCGACGAAAAATCGATGACCAGCGGCGCCTTGCTGCCGAGCGCGGCCAGGTCGGGCAGTTGCTGGAACTCGATGCCGTTGATGGTCTCGTTGCTGCACACGTGCACGTACGAGGCATCAGAAGACAGCTGCCAGCTGGCGGGATCGGGCAAGTGCGTGTGCTGGTTGTCAGCGTTGCTGGCCGCCACGCGGGTGGTGCAGTAGCGCTGCGCTTCCTTGTGCGACTTGGCGCTCCAGCTGCCGGTAACGACGAAGTCGGCAACGCCGCCGCGCGACAGGTTCAGCGGCACGATGGCGTTCTCGCCGAGGCCGCCACCCTGCATGAACAGGATGTGAAAGTGCGAGGGGATGGCCAGCAGCGTGCGGATGTCGGCTTCGGCCTGGGTGCAGATGGCACCGAATTCCTTGCCGCGATGGCTCATCTCCATCACGCTCATGCCGCTGCCCTGCCAATCGAGCATCTCGGAAGCGGCGCGTTGCAGCACCGCCTCCGGCATGGCAGCCGGACCGGCCGAAAAGTTGTAGGGGCGCTTGCCGGCCGGCGTCTGCTGCTGGGTCACGTTGCTTTACTTCTTGGCGGGAGCCTTGGCGGCGGGCGCCTTGGCGGGAGCTGCTGCACCGTCGGTCGGAGCACCGAGGGCCTTGGCGACGTTGGTGTCGAGTGCGCGCATCTTGGGTTCGATGGTGGCGCGGGTTTCGGTCACCAGCTTTTCCGTCAGAGCGGTCTGCATCTTCGGGTTCAGTTCCTGGTACTTCTTGCTCAGGGGCGAGTTGATCCAGGCCAGCAGCTGCTTGAGCTCGTCTTCGCTGAAGTTCTGCTCGAGGATGGGCGTGAGGGCGCCAGGGGCGATCTGCACGGCCTTGTCGCGCACCAGCGGGTAGGCGTCGTCGAAGTACTTCTTCAGCTCGGCGTCAGCGGCCTTGGCGGCGGATTCGCGCTTGGCTTCGGGCACCTGGGTCTGCAGGTACTGCGAACCGGCTTGCGCGATGGGGGCGCTCGATTGCTCGATCAGGCCGCGTGCCAGCGACTCGATGCCGGGGCGCTGGATCTCGATGAACTGCTTGATCAGCGTGGCCTTGTCCTGGGCCATGGCGGCCATGGACGAGCCGGCGAGGGCAGCGGTCAGGAGTGCGAGCTTGAGTTGTTTTTTCACTGAGGATTCTCCGTTGAAGATGTGGAAGTGTCGTCTGCGTCCGGCTCGCTTTCGCCGACCGCGTCGTTTTCGACGATGCGTTGAAGCCCGCTGAGTTTGGCGCCTTCGTCGAGCCCGATCAGCGTGACGCCTTGCGTCGCCCGACCCAGTTCGCGAATCTCGGCCACACGGGTGCGCACGAGCACACCCTTGTCGGTGATGAGCATGATCTCATCGTCCGCATGAACGAGCGTGGCGGCAACGACCTTGCCGTTGCGCTCACTCTGTTGAATCGCGATCATGCCTTTGGTTCCGCGGCCATGACGCGTGTATTCGGTAATGCTTGTGCGTTTTCCGTAACCATTTTCGGTGGCGGTGAGCACGCTCTGCTGCTCGTCCTCGGCCACCAGCATGGCGATCACGCCCTGGCCCGGCTCCAGCGACATGCCGCGCACGCCGCGGGCGTTGCGGCCCAGCGGGCGGACGTCTTCCTCGTCGAAGCGCACGGCCTTGCCGTTGTCGCTGAAGAGCATCACGTCGTGCTTGCCGTCGGTCAGCGCCGCGCCGATGAGGTAGTCGCCTTCATCGAGGTTCACGGCAATGATGCCGCCCTTGCGCGGGTTGCTGAATTCGTCGAGCGCCGTCTTCTTGACCGTGCCCATCGAGGTCGCCATGAACACGTACTGGTCGGCCGGGAAGTTGCGCTTCTCGCCGGTGAGGGCGAGGGCGACGTTGATCTTCTCGCCTTCCTGCAGCGGGAACATGTTGACGATGGGGCGTCCGCGCGAGCCGCGCGAACCCGCCGGCACTTCCCACACCTTGAGCCAGTACAGCCGGCCGCGGTTGGAGAAGCACAGGATGTAGTCGTGCGTGTTGGCGATGAAGAGCTGGTCGATCCAGTCGTCGTCCTTGGTGGATGTGGCCTGCTTGCCGCGCCCGCCGCGCTTTTGCGCGCGGTACTCGCCCAGCGGCTGGCTCTTGATGTAGCCGCTGTGCGAGAGCGTGACCACCATGTCGGTCGGCGTGATCAGGTCTTCGGTCGAGAGGTCGTAGGCACTGTGCTCGACCAGGCTGCGGCGGGCGCCGATCTTCGACTGACCGAACTCCTGCTTGATCTCGCCGAGTTCGTCGCCAATGATGATCGAGACGCGCTCGGGCTTGGCCAGGATGTCGAGCAGGTCGTCGATCTCGGCCATGACGTCCTTGTACTCGGCAACGATCTTGTCCTGCTCGAGGCCGGTCAGGCGCTGCAGGCGCATCTGCAGGATTTCCTGCGCTTGCGTTTCCGACAGGCGGTACAGGCCGTCGCCGCCCATGCCGTACTCGCGCTCGAGGCCCTCGGGGCGGTAGTCGTCGGCGTTGATCACGCCGCCGTCGGCGCGTGAACGTGTGAGCATTTCACGCACCAGCTTGCTGTCCCAGCTGCGGGTCATGAGCTCGGCCTTGGCGACCGGCGGGGTGGGCGACTCGCGGATGATGCGGATGAACTCGTCGATGTTGGCCAGTGCCACCGCCAGGCCTTCGAGCACGTGGCCGCGTTCGCGGGCCTTGCGCAGCGTGAAGACGGTGCGGCGCGTGACCACTTCGCGGCGGTGCTGCAGGAAGACTTCGATCAGGTCCTTCAGGTTGCACAGCTTGGGCTGGCCGTCGACCAGCGCCACCATGTTGATGCCGAAGGTGTCCTGCAGCTGGGTCTGCTTGTAGAGGTTGTTGAGCACCACCTCGGGCACTTCGCCGCGCTTGAGCTCGATCACCAGGCGCATGCCCGACTTGTCGGACTCGTCCTGGATGTGGCTGATGCCTTCGATCTTCTTCTCGTGCACCAGCTCGGCCATGCGCTCCTGCAGCGTCTTCTTGTTGACCTGGTAGGGGAGCTCGTCGACGATGATCGCCTGGCGCTGGCCGCGGTCGATGTCCTCGAAGTGGCACTTGGCGCGCATCACCACCTTGCCGCGGCCGGTGCGGTAGCCGTCCTTCACGCCGTTGATGCCGTAGATGATGCCGGCGGTGGGGAAGTCGGGCGCCGGCACGATTTCCATCAGTTCGTCGATGCTCGCCTGCGGATTGCGCAGCAGATACAGGCAGGCATCCACCACTTCATTCAGGTTGTGCGGCGGGATATTGGTGGCCATGCCGACCGCAATACCGCCGGAGCCATTGACCAGCAAATTCGGCAGCTGGCTGGGCAAAACTTTCGGTTCTTTTTCGGAGCCGTCGTAATTGTCCTGAAAGTCGACAGTTTCCTTGTCGATATCGGCCAGCATTTCGTGCGCAATTTTGGCCAGCCGGATTTCCGTATAACGCATTGCGGCGGCGTTGTCGCCGTCGACCGACCCGAAGTTGCCCTGGCCATCGACCAGCATGTGGCGCATCGAGAAGTCCTGGGCCAGCCGGACGATGGTGTCGTAGACCGACTGGTCGCCATGCGGGTGGTACTTACCGATCACGTCACCGACGATACGGGCCGACTTCTTGTATGGCCGGTTCCAGTCGTTGTTGAGCTCGTGCATCGCGTACAGCACGCGCCGGTGCACCGGCTTGAGGCCGTCGCGGGCGTCGGGAAGCGCCCGGCCGACGATCACGCTCATGGCGTAATCGAGGTAGCTGCTGCGCATTTCCTCTTCGAGACTGATGGGCAGGGTTTCTTTGGCGAAGGAGGTCATGAGCAAGAGGCTGGCGGCAGGAAGGCGAAATTTTACGCTGTGAGGGGTGTCGCACCGCCGCAACACAAGGGCTCTATTCCGCCTCCGTCCTACGCTTCAGGGGCGTCCAGCGGCCTGTTTGCCAAAGACCCTATGGCACAATCGTCTCAACGTTTTGGGTGGTGGTCACTTAAAGCGTCCTTGATTCGCAGCGCGGCTGCGGCTTTTTCCCCAAGAGGAGAACCATGAAGAAACTGAATAAAGTGGCGATGATGTTTGCAGTCGCTGCGCTCGCCACTGCCGCCGGCGCGCAGACCCGTGTCACCGCTGCGAACGGCGGTCCTACGATCGACAACTGGCAAAACGGCACCGGCGAACTGGTCTGGAAGAACGGCACGAACGAACTGTGCTGGCGCGATGCCAACTGGACGCCCGCAACGGCTGCCGCCGGTTGCGACGGCGCCCTGGTTCCGGCTGCTCCGGCTGCTGTGCCCACCGCTCCTGGCGTGGCTCCCGTGGCTCCCCCGGCTCAAGTCGCTGCTTCGAAGGTCACCTTCGCTGCTGACGCCTTCTTCGACTTCGACAAGTCGGTGCTGAAGCCCGAAGGTCGCGCCAAGCTGACCGACCTGGTCGAGAAGATCCGTGGCGTGAACCTCGAAGTCATCATCGCTGTGGGTCACACCGACTCCATCGGTACCGACGCCTACAACCAGCGTCTGTCGGTGCGTCGCGCCGAAGCCGTCAAGGCCTTCCTGGTCTCGAAGGGCATCGAACGCAACCGCGTCTACACCGAAGGCAAGGGCGAGAAGCAGCCTGTGGCTGACAACCGCACCAAGGAAGGCCGCGCCAAGAACCGTCGCGTGGAAATCGAAGTGGTTGGCACCCGCGCCAACTGATCGATCGATTCCGTCGACGAATGAAAACCCCGCTTCGGCGGGGTTTTTTTATGCCTGCCGTATTTGCGGCCGTGCCCGATGCAGGCCCATTGCTTTCGAGCCGGGCTTTGCTCGCTTCATAATTGCCCCATGACAGAAAACGTGAATGCAGACCCGGCCGAACTGGCCAAGTTTTCGGAACTCGCACACCGGTGGTGGGATTTGGAGAGCGAATTCCGCCCGCTGCACGAAATCAATCCATTGCGGCTGGAATGGATTGACGGTATTGCACCTATTTCGGGCCAGCGCGTGGTCGATATCGGCTGCGGCGGCGGCATCCTGGCCGATTCGATGGCGCGCAAGGGCGCTGACGTGCTGGGCGTCGACCTCGCGACCAAGGCGCTGAAGGTCGCCCAACTGCACGCCCTCGAAGCGGGGACGCGCGGCGTCAAATACCGCGAAATCAGTGCCGAGGCGCTCGCGGCCGAGCAGCCCGGCAGCTTCGATGTGGTCACCTGCATGGAAATGCTGGAGCACGTGCCCGATCCGGCGTCGGTGATCCAGGCCTGCGCCACCCTGGTGAAGCCTGGCGGCTGGGTGTTCTTCTCGACCATCAACCGCAACCTGAAGTCCTTCATGCTGGCGATCGTGGGCGCCGAGTACGTCCTGGGCATGCTGCCGCGCGGCACGCACGAGTACCCCAAGCTGATCCGTCCCAGCGAACTGGCCGGCTACTGCCGCGCTGCCCGCCTGGACCTGCGCCACACCCGGGGCATGGAATACAACCCGCTGACCCGCCGCTACTGGCTCAGCGCCGACACCAGCGTCAACTACCTCTTCGCGACCCAGAAGCCGGCGCTGCCGGAGGCGCAGGGATGATGAAGATCGGGAGCACGACCACACAGGCCATCCTGTTCGACCTCGACGGCACGCTGATCGACAGCGCGCCCGACCTGGGCGCGGCGGCCGACAAGATGCGCACCGACCGCGGCCTGGCGCCTTACCCGCTGGAGCGCTACCGCCCGATGGCCGGTGCCGGCGCGCGCGGCATGCTCGGCATCGCCTTCGGCATCACGCCCGATGCGCCGGAGTTCGACGCGCTGCGCGAGGAGTTCTACGTCGGCTACGAACGCCGCATGCTGCTCAACACCCTGGTGTTCGACGGCGTGGCGCCGCTGATCGAGGCGATCCGCGAGCGCGGCCTGCGCTGGGGCGTGGTCACCAACAAGTCGGCCCGCTTCACCGAACCGCTGACGGCTGCGATGCCGCTCTTCGCGAGCGCGGGCGCGATCGTGAGCGGCGACACCACACCATTCGCCAAGCCGCACCCCGAGCCGCTGCACGAGGCGGCGCGCCGTCTCGGCGTGGCGCCCGAGGCCTGCATCTACGTGGGAGACGACGAGCGCGACATCATCGCGGGCCGCGCCGCGGGCATGGGAACCGTGGCCGCGACCTACGGCTACATGGGTTCGCAGGCCGATGCGGCGCTCTGGGAGGCCGATGCTTCAATCTCTTCACCCCTTGAGCTCTTGAAGTTACTCAATAGCGCCTAAAATGAGTCGCTTGGGGCTGCACTGGTTTCGACGTGGGTTCGGAGTCGCAGCGGGGCATGTCGAGCTGAATGCGCTCGTAAAACAGATTCAAACAAACTAACTGCAAACGACGAACGTTTCGCACTCGCTGCTTAATTGCCAGTGAGCCTTGCAACAGTTGGCCGATGGGCTGGGCAAGGGGGTCTGGAGCAATCCTGACCTCCCGGCTGCAAGGATAATTACATGGGCTGGCTCCGATCCGGGTACCTTGGGTCGGGGCGAGAAAATAGGGTGCTGGCGTCCGGTTTAGCGTGTGACTGCGCGACTCCGGAAGCGAGACTCAAATCAGATCACTACACATGTAGAACTGCGCGATGAAGGCTTGCGGACGGGGGTTCAAATCCCCCCAGCTCCACCACACAACGACCCAGGGCGTTCACTGAAGTTCAGTGAACGCCCTTTTTCATTGGGGAATCGGTTTGTTGATAGCCGCCGAAATTTGACCCAGTTAACGCAGCAATTTCCGTCTAAGACTGACCCACGTAAAACCCTACCCTGCTCATTTTTAAAGCAGGGGATCCTAGGAGTGATAGACGCGGCGACATTGAGTGTCATCAGACCTGGGCCCTGCGCGAGCAGATGTCCATTCGCGAGATAGCCAGGCGTACAGGCCTGTCTCGCAACACCGTAAAGAAGTACCTGCGAGCCGGCGATGAAGAGCCGCGCTACGCCAAGCGGACGAGTTCAAGCAAGCTCAATCCCTATGCCGAAAAGCTCGCGACCTGACGCTCGATCGAGGCAACCAAATCGCGCAAACAGCGGCGCAATCCGCGGCAGATCCACACAGTCTCAACCTAAAAAGGGAGGGTATCAAGCACTTATCCACATCGTGAGGCCTTCGGGCTCACCAAGCGGGTGGGTCAGTATCCGATGGAAATCTAGGGTCAGAGATCGGCGAAAACCAACAGCTTGACGGCATGGGACTTCCACAGACAGACGACTGCGCTAGGGGGACGGAGCGTCACCTGTGGGCGCTTGGCCTCGTCTACATTCCCTAGCTTCGCGAAGTCGGCCCTTGGACATAAGCTGCCCTTCGGGCTGTTGAGATGGATGCCCGCTTCCGCTGCAAAGCAGATAGGCGCGGCTGGCTACATGCAAAGAAGGCGGGATGGGAATGAGTTCCTCATAAGCCACACAGTCGATAGCTGAAAACGGTGGCCGATCAGTGCGCAGGATCCATGCGCAGCCGGTACGCCACGCCATCGCGGCCGGGGTCGGCGCCGCCGTGCAGGCCATCGGCCTGGACCTGCACGCCGTGCACCCAGCCGATGGTGTAGTTGTACGGGTTGCGGCCAATGGCGTAGCCCTGTGCTTCCAGCGCGCGCGTGGTGGAGCGCGGAATGCGGTTGCACACGTCGATGGCGTTGCTGGTGGACGAGAAGCGAGGTGCCGACACCGCTGCCTGCATCTCCATGCCGTGGTCGATCACGTTGAGCAGCACCTGCAGCACGCCCATGGCGATCTGCGTGCCACCGGGGGCGCCGAGCACCACGTCGAGCTCACCGTCCTTGAAGGTCATGGTGGGGCAGGACGAGGTGAAGCGGCTCTTGCCCGGCTGGATGCTGCCGGCGCGGCCCGGACGCGGATCGAACACGCCCATGCAGCCGTTGTACAGAAAACCCATGCCCGGGGTGATGATGCCCGAGGGCATGGCCAGCGAGTGGGTCAGGGACACGGCGTTGCCGTCGGCGTCCACCACGCTCAGGTGGGTGGTGTCGCGTGGCACGGGTGCGCCAGGGTTCACGCGCTCCACGTTGAAGCGATGGCCCGTGCGGATCTGCTCGGCCACTTCCCGGGCCATGTCCTTGGACAGGAGCTGATCCAGCGGCACATCGAAGAACTTCGGGTCGCCGATGCAGCGGTCCTTGTCGATCGTCGCCTTCTTCATGGCCTCGCACACCCGCTGCAGGTAGGCGGGGCTGTTGTGCTCCAGGCTCGCCAGATCGAAGTGCTCGAGGATGTTGAGCATCTCCAGCAGCATGGCGCCGCCGCCCGGGGGCTGGTTGGTCGTGATGGTGCGGTCGCGGTAGCGGCCCACCAACGGCGGGTTGCGCTGCACCTGATACCGGGCCAGGTCGTCGAGCGTGATCAGCGCCCCCAGCGACTGCAGGTGCGTCACCATTTTTAGCGCCAGGTCACCCTGGTAGAACGGGCGCGCACCTTCTTCAGCAATCTGGCGCAGCACGGCGGCCATGCCTTCGTTGCGCAGTGGTGCGCCGATGGGCTTGGGGCGGCCATCGGGGCGGCAGTACAGCTGGCGGCTTTCCTCGCAGTACTGCAGCCGCTCCAGGTTGCCGACGCGACCCATGGTGGGCTCGTCGATCCAGAAGGCGTGCATGCCGGGTCGCACAAAGTAGCCGTCCGCGGCCCAGCGGATGGCGGGCTCCACCACCTGCTGCCACGGCAGGCGGCCGTGCGCCTGGTGCATGGCCTCCAGGCCCTTGAGCGTGGCCGGCGTACCGATGGACTGGGGGCCGATGTCGTTGACGCGGCCCTTGAGGATGAAACCGAAGCCGTCCTTGGTCTCGCCCTCGAGCAGGTGCTCCCACATGTTTTCCCTGGCCGCCAGCGGCGCGGGCGAGTGGAAGTCGAAATATTCATGTACCTGGGCGCCCGGCAGGTACACGGCGGCGGTGCCGAAACCTGCGATGCCGCACATCAGCGGATCGACCACGGTCTGGGCCAGCGCGGTGGCCACGGCGGCATCCACCGCGTTACCGCCTGCACGCAGGATGTCGATGCCGGACTCGGCGGCCTCCGGCTGCGGGCAGACCACCATTGCTTCTTTTTTCATGAGGTGTGATGACGAGCCCCTTGCTGCATCGGTGATACGGCAAGGGGTGAAGATGGACGAAAAAGGGGCGGCGCTTGCGCGGTCGCCGGCTTACTTGGCGCTGAGGTTCAGCGCCCCGAGCGTGGGCCCCCAGGCCTTGGCGTCACGCGCCGCCGTTTCCATGACCAGCGCGGAAGGGCCGGACATGGGGATCACGCCCATGCTTTTGAGCTTGGCCTGCACGTCGGGACTCTGGTGGAAGGCCGTCGTCGCCTTGTTGAGCTTTTCCACAATGTCGGCCGGCGTGCCGGCGCGCGCCACCACGGCACTCCAGCCCATGTTGTCAAAGCCCTTCACACCCAGCTCACCCAGGGTGGGCACATCGGGCAGCTCAGGAGTGCGTTGCGGCGACAACACGGCCAGTGGATTGAGCTTGTGGTTCTTGATGTGGGGCAGGGCGGTGCCATACACCGGTGCCATCACTTCGGTTTGCCCGCCGATGGTGGCCAAGATGCCGTCGGCCTCACCCTTGTAAGGGATGTGGGTCATCGAAATGCCCAGGGCATTGGACACGAGCTCGACCGCCAGGTGGGTGGAGTTGCCCAAGCCGGCGGACGCGAAGTTCAGCTTGCCGGGTGCCGCCTTGGCTTTTTCTGTCAGATCCTTGAGCGTCTTGATGCCCGTGGCCGGGTTGGCCGACAGCACGAACGGCACCGTCGTCAGCATGGTCACGCCAACAAAATCCTTCTCGGGGTTGTAGGGCAGTGGCTTGTAGGTGAACTGATTGAGCACCATCAGCGACACGCTGCCCAGCAGCAAGGTGTAGCCGTCGGCGGGCGCATTCAGCGCGTTCTGTGCGGCAATGAGGCCGCCCGCACCGGGCTTGTTCTCCACCACGATGGTGGCGCCAATGGCCTTGCCTGCGTGTTCAGCCCACATGCGTGCGATGGTGTCGCTGCTGCCGCCCGGGGCCTGCGACACGATCAGGCGCACGGGACGACTGGGGTAGGAGGCTTGCGCGAACACGGTGGTGGCCGTGGCGGCCGCGACCGCGGCACCCATCAGGATCTTGTAGATGTTCGTGATTGCTTTGGGCACAGGGATTCCTCAGAAGGTCTGTCATGGAAGATGAAGTAATTTTCATGACAACCCCTGCCATCTGCCTAGCGAAAATGCAAAATGGATGCATGAAGGTTTACTCATGATCGAGCGTTCGGAAGGCCTGTCATGGGCACGAGGCATCAAGGTCCGGCATCTGGAGTCCTTTCTGGTGCTGGACGAGGCGGGCACGCTGACCGAAGCGGCGGCGCGGCTGCACATGACGCAATCTGCCATGTCGCACTGGCTGGCAGAGCTCGAACGCGTGGCGGGCACGCCGCTGGTGGTGCGCGGGCGCAAGGTGCAACTGACGCCTGCCGGGCATCTGCTCAAACGCCTGGCCATCACGGTGCTGGGCGATATCGCCCGTACCGGCCTCGAAATGCATGCGGTGGCTGCGGGACGCGTGCCGCGACTGAACGTGGGCAGTGTCTGGGCAGGCATCGCCGGCGGCCTGCCCGAAGCCGTGACCGCGTTCCAGCAGCGCCATGCCGATGTGGCCGTGTCCATCCACGACGGCCTGTTCGACGACCTGCTCAAAGGCCTGGACACGCGTGCCATGGATGCCGTGATCGGCGTTCTGGATGCGCGGGCGCACCAGCCGCAACTGGCGCACCACGTGCTCTTTGACGACCGGGTGAGCATCGTCATCGGCCAGGGCAGCAAGCACTGGAACCGCAACCAGCCGCTGGGCTTTGCCGACGTGCTGCGCGAGCATTGGGTGATGCCGCCCCTTGGCACGCTCACCCGCATCCAGATGGATGCCTATCTCATCGAGCAACAGGCATCGTGGCTTGTGCCCAAGGCAGAAACCGCCTCGTTGGCCATGATGCAGGCGCTGCTGCAAAAGGGTGACTATGTCGGCGTGTGTGCGGAATCCATGGCGGACTACATGGCCTCGCTGGGGCTGTTCCGGAAGGTCGCCATCGATTCGAACATCCGCTTCGGCCCCATCACCGTGGTGTGGAACCGCGAGCACGTCTCGGCCACGCTCATGGATTTCATTGCCTGCCTGAAGGCGCATGCGCGGGGCTTGCCTGCCGCACACGTGCAGGAGGCGCCCAGCGCTTAGCGGCCCGCCAAGGTAAGTGTCTCAGGTCGAATCGGAAGCTTCGTAGACCACCACTGCCGCGGCCAGGTCCTCCAAGGCGGTGCCCACGGCCTTGAAGACGGTCCGCCCGTCACCATCGGCGCGTCCCTTGATCCGGCCCGTGGCCAGGTCGGCCAACTCCCCTGCCACATCGTCGGCGGCGAACACGCCGCGCGACAGGGGCCCGAGCAATTCGCCACTCTTTTGCAACGCTTCCTGCGTATCGACAAACAGACGTGCGCCAGCGAAACAGGCATCGTCGGCTTCGCGCATCTGCGGCGTGAAACTGCCGATCAGGTCGAGGTGGCTGCGAGGCCGCAGCCACGCTCCCTGCACCACCGGCTGCGTGGCGAGCGTGGCACAGCTCACGATGTCGACGTCGTTCACCGCCTTGGCGAGATCCGGCGCAACGACCGCCTCGATGTTCTGCGCGCACAGCCGCGCAGCGAGTGCCTTCGCCGCAGATTCGTCGCGGTCCCACACCACCACGCGTTCGATCGGACGCACGGCGCGGTAGGCCTCGGGAATCAGACTGCCGACACGCCCGCAGCCGACGACCAGCAGGCTGCACGCATCGGCAGGCGCGAGATAGGACGCGGCCAGGGCCGATGCGGCAGCGGTGCGGCGCGACGTGATCTCGTTGCCGTCGATCTGCGCCAGCGGCTCACCCGTGCTGGCGTCGTACAGCACATAGGTCGAGAACAGTCCGGGCAGGCCGCGTTGCGCGTTGTCCGGGAAGATGGTCACTGTCTTGATGCCCAGGTAGCGGCCGTGCTGCCACGCCGGCATGACCAGCACGGTGCGGGGCGAGGCGTCCGCCTCGGCCTGGAGCGAATGCGTGTGCCGCAAGGGCACCTCGCAGCCGGCGATGAACATCTCCCGAAGGGCCGGGATCAGGCGGTCAAAGGGCAGCGCACGGCGGGTGCTTTCGGTATCGATGATCTTCATGAGGTTGCGGAGGGAATCAGGTGAATGAAGGTGCCGGCCGTCATGCCTCGAGCACCACGTTTTCGAGCGGGATGGCCTGGCAGGCCAGGCACACGGCCGGGTCTTCCGGTTCGCTGCCGTGCAGATGGCGCACCTTGCCGCTCAACAGGCGCACGGCGCAGCTCTCGCACTGGCCCACACGGCACCCGCTGGCCATCTGCACGCCGAGCGATTCGCCAAAGGTCAGCAACGTGCCCTGCCGGGGCGTCCACGTCGCGGGGGCGCGGCCTGAGCGCGCAAAGCTGACGGTGAAGCGCTGGTCGCCGTCGGTGGGCGGCGTGGTGGGCGAACGGAAGACCTCGCTGAAGATGTCGAAGCGCGGAACGCCCCGCGCCACGAGGCCGGCGGTCACCGCGTCCATCATGGCCGGCGGTCCGCACAGGTAGAAGCGGGCGCGCTGCGCGATCAACGCGTCGTCCACCACGCTCGCGTCGATGAAGCGGTCCGACTGGTAGTCGATGCCCAGGCGCTCCTGCGGCCGTGGTGCGTTGTAGTGGTCGACAACCTGCAACTGCGGCAGCCGCGCGCAGTGCTGTGCAATGCGCTCGCGAAACGCGTGGGTCGTGCCGTTCTGGTTGGCGTAGTAGAGCCAGATGGCCGGACCCTGCGCGCCGTCGGGCAGCGATTCGAGCAGGCTGATGAAGGGCGTGATGCCGATGCCGCCCGCGAAAAAGGCCAGCGGCTGCGGCGAGTGGCGCGGCAGCACGAAGCCGCCGGACGGCGCCCGCAGCGCGAGGGTGTCGCCGACCTTCAACGCGCGGTGCAGATGGCTCGACACGCGCCCCTCGTGCGGCGTGCCGTCGGCCGAGCGGCCGCGCTGGTGGCGCACGGCCACGCTGTAGCTGCGCCGGCCCGGCACCTCGGCCGCACCCGTGAGCGAGTAGGCGCGCGTGACCTGCGTGCCATCGTCCAGATGCAATTGCATCTCGATGTGCTGACCGGGTCGGTAATCGGGCAGTTCGCCGCCGTCGACTGGCTCGAAGTGGATGCCCAGCACGCCGTCGGCCTCGGGCCGCAGCGCGCTGATGCGGAAGGGGCGGTAGCCGGACCACTTTCGCTGCCGCATCTCTGTGGCCGGGTCGCGTTCGATGTCGCAGAGAAACGAGCGATGCGGCACCGAACCGCTCACCGGATCGCAGCTGTCAGCGGATATCAGCGCGTTGAAGTTGCTGCCCAACGCGCCTTCAATCGGCAGGCCATCGCGGTCGAGCTCGGGGCAGCTCTGCCACCAGCCGAACTCGGCCACGATGACGTCGTCCGCCAGTTGGGGCGTGACGCGTGCGACGAAGCGGGCCTCGCCCACGCGCGTGCGGATGCGCATCCAGTCGCCGTCGACGATGCCTTTGGCGGCCGCGAGCGCGGGGCTCAATTCGGCCACCGGATCGGGCGCGCGCTTGCGCAGCGAGGCCAGACTGCGGTGCTGGCTGTGGCAATAGAAGCCGTTCTTGGCCGAACTCAGCACATAGGGAAAGCGGCCCTGGCGCGTGGCCTTCGCATCGCGCGGCGTGTCTGCCGGTTCGACGAAGGTGGCGACCGGCGGCTGGCCGTGGCGCAGCAGGGTTTCGGAATAGAGCTCGACGCGTCGCGTCGGGGTGTCGAAGCCGCGCACGCCGGTGGGCGTGGCGCGGGCGTACTTCTGCTCGCTCGCGTCGATGGCGCAGGCCATGCCTTCGGGCCGGGCACGCAACTGGTCGACCGTGAGGCCGAGCGGCTCGAGCATATGGTTCCAGCCCGCGTCGAGGCTGCCGCCGAAGAAGTCGCCCCCCATGCCCAGGCGAACGGCCAGATCGAACAGCACGTCGTTGTCGGCGCGCGATTCACCGCGTGGCGTCACCATGCGCTGGCGCAACTGCACCCAGCCGGCCGCACGGTCGTCGATCTCGAAGCCGATGCGCAGGCCCTCGCGTTCCCAGGGTGTATTGACCGGCAGCAGGATGTCGGCGTATCGGGCGGCGGGTGTTTCGAACAAGTCGCAGTGCACATGGAACTCGAGCTGCGACAGTGCCTGGTGCGCGAGCGCGCTGTCGGCCTGCGACACGGGCAGGTTGGTGCCGAAGGCCATCATCGCGCGCACCCTGTAAGGCTCGCCTTCGAGAATCGCGCGGTAGGTGTCGCGCGCCGTCACCCAGCCGTGTGCGGGAGGGCCGATCGGGCGCTGCGCCAGACCGAGCGCCTTGGCGCGCTGCGTATCGGGCAGCAATGAGAGCGAGTTGACGGCGTTGACGCGCGGACCGACGCGAACGCGGTTCGCGCCGATACGGTCGAAGCTGCCGCACAACGCATACAGCGTGGCGACCGCGCGCTCGGCTTGCGTCGCGTTGGTGTGCTGGCCGATGCCGGTCCAGGCGTGATAGGCCACGCGGCGGCAAGTGCCGAAGAGGTCGGCGACTGCGCGCAGCGAAGCCTCGGCAACGCCGGTGATGCGTTCGACATTCGGCGGCGTGTAGGCGGCACAGCCCTGGGCCAGCAGTTCGAAAGCTGGCGCACACGACAGGCGATGTGCACCCACGTCGATCTCGACCGCGCCGCGCAGGCGGAAGTGGGCGGCGTCCTGAGTTTGCGCCGCCTGCTCGGTGTCATAAGGCACCGCGCAGCCAAGCGCGTCGTTCCATGCCATGAAGCGGTTGCCCTGGGCATCGGGCCACAGGTCCTGCTCGCGCAGGAAGTGTCCGTTGTCGCCGCGCACCAGCAGCGGGGCATTGGTCCATGCGCGCACGAAACCTTCGTCGAAGCGCGCGTCCGCGATCAGCAGGTGGATCAGCCCCAGCGCCAGTGCCGCATCGGTTCCGGGCCGCACGGGCAGCCAGCTGTCAGCCTGCCGCGCGAGCGCCGTGGGGCGCGGATCGATCACCACCATCTTCGCCCCGTTCGCGCGGCCTCGGCCGATCGCGTTGGCCTGCGCCAGCCAGGTGTTCGCTGGGTTGTGCCCCCACAGCACGATCAGTTCGGCCTGTGCGTAGTCGGCCGCGGGCATGCCGCAGCCGAAGGTGAAGGCGTGCGCGGAGTCCTTGTGCCAGTTGCAGACCTCGGTTGCGTAGCAGATGTTGGGGCTGCCGAAGAGGCGCACGAAGCGCTCGATCCAGTCGATGCTGTCCGTCAGTGGCGTGCCGCTGGGCGTGGTCACGGCGAACACCACCGACTCGGCACCGCTCTCGGCCTTGATGGCGCTCAGGCGCTGTGCGGTCTCGGCCAATGCCTCGTCCCAGCCGATGCGCACCCAGCCCGGATCCGCCTCGGTCTTGGGCCTCGTGCGGCGCATCGGGTAGCGCAGCCGGTGCGGGCTGTGCACGAGCTCGGGCGCGGCCTTGCCCTTCATGCACATCGCCTGGCCGGTGGGGTGCGAAGCGTCGGGCCGAACCGACACCAGCATGTCGTCACGCACCTCGTTGAGCGTGCCGCAGCGCGAACGGCAGAGCGTGCAGTAGCCCTGCTTGGTTTGCGTGGGCGCCGTCGTCGTCATCACTTGCATCCGGAATCTGCGCGGCTCAAGGCATCACCGGCGCGACATAGCTCAGCGTGCGCCCGAAGGCCCAGAGCATGAAGAGCACCAGCGGCGCATGCACCAGCAATTGCAGGAAGGTAAAGCCCACGATGTCGCGTGCCTTCAGCGACAGCACGCCCAGCAGCGGCAGCATCCAGAACGGGTTGATCAGGTTGGGCAGCGCCTCGGCCGCGTTGTAGACCTGCACGGCCCAGCCCAGGTGGACCTTCAGGTCGTTGGCCGCTTGCATGACGTAGGGCGCCTCGATGATCCACTTGCCGCCACCCGAGGGAATGAAGAAGCCCAGCACGGCGGAATACGCGCCCATCACCACGGCGAAGCTGTCGACGCTGGAGATGCTCACGAACAGATGCGCGATGCGGTCCGACAGCGTGATGCCTGCGTCGCCCTTGGCGCCGGTCAGCATGGCCGCGATGGCACCGTACAGCGGGAACTGGATGATCACGCCCGCCGTCGACGGCACTGCGCGCGACACCGCGTCGAGAAAGCTGCGCGGGCGCCAGTGCAGCAGCAGCCCGATCATGAGGAACAGCAGGTTGTAGGTGTTGAGGCCCGAGATCGCGATCAGCGGGCTCTTGGCCATGAACTCCTGCGCCAGCCAGCCGAAGCCCAGCGCGCACAGGAGCAGCGTGAGCAGCGGGCTGCGCTCGAACCACTCGCCGGGGCGGCGCTCGGCGGACTCGGCGGAAGCGGGCTTGGCCTCCGTGAGGTCCACGCCCAGGTCCTGCGCCGTGACCGCGTGCTTCGCGTCGGGCGCCGACCACAGTGCGATGGCCACCGACACGACCATCAACACCAGCGCCATGGCGACCGACTGCCACAGGAAGATGGTCTGACTGAACGGGATCACGCCGGTGATGTCAAGAATGCTCTTGGGCAGGCTGCTGGCGTTGGCCTGCAACTGCGCCGCCGACGAACTGAGCCCCAACGCCCAGGTCGCGCCCATGCCGAGGTAGGCCGCCGCGCCGCCCGCGCGGTAGTCCATGCGCAGGTCGAGGCGGCCGGCCAGCGCGCGCACATAGAGCGCGCTGAAGATCAGCGAGATGCCCCAGTTGAAGAGTGACAGGATCATGCTGATCGCCGCCACGTACGCGATGGCCTGGCGCCCCGACACGGGCAGTGCGGCCAGCTTGCGGATGAGTCGCGCAGCTGGCGGCGAGGTCGCCACCACGTAGCCGCCGACGGCCACCAGCGCCATCTGCATCGTGAAAACAATGAGGCTCCAGAAGCCGTCGCCGAAGGACTTGGCCACCGCTTGCGGACTCGATCCGTTCAGCAGCGCGGCGCCTGCGACCACCACCACGGCGATGGCCGCGAACACGAAAGCGTCGGGAAACCAGCGCTCGGCCCAGGCAGTGAAGCGCAGGCCCAGGCGGCTCAACAGCCCGGCATCGGTCGAGGCCTCTTGGGATACAGGAGGGTGGGCGCCGTGTCCGGCGGAAGTGTGTGATGTCGATGGCATGGGGGTCTCCTGCTACTGCTGCTGGAACGGTGGGCGTCCTCGTCACACGCCTGACATGGCGTGCTGCCCGGATGTTAGGAATTGCCATCGACAATTCATAATATCTATTTTCAATAGAGCGATATAGGATGTATCTATGTCGATAACGATCAAGCAGCTGCAGCACTTCGTGGCCGCAGCGCACACGGGGCAGGTGTCCCGCGCAGCCCAGCGCTGCTATGTGAGTCAGCCGTCGCTGACCACTTCGCTCAAGAACCTGGAGTCGACGCTGAAGGTGCAGCTCTTTACGCGGCACTCCGACGGGCTGCGGCTCACGGTGCAGGGCGAGGGCTTCCTTCGGCATGCGGAGCACATGCTGCATACGCTCGATGCGGCGGTAGAGGAGACGCGCAACTCGGTGTCCTCGGTCGAGGGGCGGGTGCAGATCGCCATCACCGACACCGTGTCCGAATACATGCTGCCCAAGATCATCGGCGCGATGCGCAGGCAACTGCCGCTGGTCGAGTTCGAGCCCGTGGAGCGCAACCGGCAGGAGATCGAGAACGGCCTGCGCAGCGGCGAGTTCGACCTGGCCGTGGTCCTGGTGTCGAACCTCTCGCGCGCGCCGGATATCCGGCGCGAGAACCTGCTGAAGTCGGAGCGCCGTCTGTGGACTTCGTTCGACCATCCGTTGGTGGCGCAGAAGTCGGTGTCGCTGCGCGAGATCGCGCAGATGCCCTTCGTGCTGCTGGACATGGACGAGCACGTGGACACCGTGGGCCGCTACTGGAGCGCGATGAAGCTCAAGCCCAAGGTCGTGTTCCGCACCAAATCGATCGAGGCCGTGCGCAGCCTCGTTGCACAGAACGTGGGTGTGACAATCCTGTCGGATCTGGTGTTTCGCCCATGGTCGCACGATGGCGGGCGCATTCGCAGGACGGTGGTATCAAGCGCAGTGCCCTCGATGGACCTGGGACTGGCCTACCGGCGCGGGGCCGTTCTTTCCGAGGCCACGGCAGCCTCTGCGAGTACCTTGCGGTTGCTGGCCAAGACACTGACGAGAGAATCGCAGCCGCGGACGGACGACGAGCCGCTGTAGCTTTCGAGTGGGCCGCTTCCTGCGACACGCATGGCAGGCGTGGGGTGAGCGACAGCTACCGGCAGTTGTCGCCCAGTCATCGAAGGCGGGCTTATCGCAAGCCAGAAGAATCGCGTCCAGGACCGCGTCTCTGGCAGCCTCATCGGCATTGTCCCGGCAGGCCGCGCAATACGGGCAGCAGTTGCTGCGTTCGCGCAGGGTATTTCAGAACAGCCGGAATTTCGGTGCGTCACCCTGTTAAGAAGAAGGAAGGGGGCGGCCGCACTGCGCCGACCGATCAGGCAGTTCCGGCGTCGGCGACGCGCAACCGGTAGAGACCGACGTCGACGAGCCCCGCGTGGAAGCCGGCCTCGCAGTAGGAGAGGTAGTAGGTCCACAAGCGCTTGAACGCGGCGTCGAAGCCGAGCGGCTCGATCTGCGGCCAGGCGGCGAGGAATCGGCGACGCCACTCTGCCAGGGTTCGCGCGTAGTCCTTGCCGAAGCAGCGGGAAGCCTCGATCACCAACCCTGCGCGTTGCGCCTGTTCCCGCAGCACGCGCGGGCTGGGCAGCATGCCGCCGGGAAAGATGCAGTGCTGGATGAAATCGGTCCCCTGACGGTAGCTGTCGAACTGCGCATCGGCGATCGTGATCGCCTGCAGCACCACCACGCCTCCGGGCTGGAGGCGCTCGCGCAAGGTGGCGAAGTAGGTGGGCCAGTAGGCTTCGCCGACGGCCTCGATCATCTCGATGGACACGATGCGGTCGAACCGGCCCTGCACGTCGCGATAGTCCTGCAGCCGCAGGTCGACCCGGTCGGCCACGCCCCAGTCCTGTGCGCGTTCGCGGGCGAAGGCCAGTTGCTCGCTCGACAGCGTGACGCCGGTGACGCGCGCTTCGTGCCGGCGGGCCAGGCTCGCGGCCAGCGTTCCCCAGCCGCAGCCGATCTCGAGCACGTCGCCCCCTTGCGGGGTGTCGAGCATTTCGGCGATGGCAGTGAGGCGACGCGCCTGGGCGGCTTCCAGCGTGTCGTCGCCGGCGTCGCTGAACATCGCGCTCGAATACAACATGCTGTCGTCCAGCCAGTGCCGGTAGAACGCGTTGCCCAGGTCGTAGTGGAATGCGATGTTGTGCCGGCTTCCGCGCCGGCTGTTGCTGTGGGTCAGGTGCCGCAGCCGCGCCGCCCAGCGCGCCAGCCCGCGCCCCTTGAGCAGCGATCCCCAGGCCGATTCGTTGGCCAGGCCGAATTCGAACAAGGCCAGCAGGTCCGGACTTTCCCACTCGCCATCGCGAAATGACAGGGCCAGGCCCAGATCGCCTTGCAGCGCCAGGCGCAGCAGCGGGCGCCAGCTCAGCAGGCGCAGGCTCGCGTGCGGCCCGGGTTCGAGGCCGGCCACCTCGATGCATCGGCCGCCCGGAAGGCTCAAGGACAGCCGGCCGAAACGCGTGCGGGCCAGCAGCCGGCGCAGCGGGGAGAAGACCGGAGCGGCATCGAGAGCGGGTGCGGAAGGTGTGGTCAGGCTCATGGGGTCTTGTTCGAAGAAACGATGGTGAGGTCGCGCTCGGGGGCAGCCGGTCGCGGATGCAGCGGCACGCGCTTGATCCACAGACGCAGGGCCTGCCAGTGGATGGCGGCCACCACCTTGAGGGTCAGCAACGGATGCGTGATGAACACGCGCAGCAGCGCCAGGTCGCTCAGGGGGGCGCGTTGGCCGTCGAGCTGCGCGTTGAGCACGGCGCCGGCCGCGTCGTGCACGCTGATGCCGACCGAGACCGCCTCGCCCGGCGGTGCGACGCGGAACCGGTAGTGCAGGTCCATGCCGTTGAAGGGAGAGACGTACATCTGCTTGTCGCAGTGCTGCTCGACGATGGGCGCGCCGTCGTCAGCGACCGGGATCAGGTAGCTGTGCCGCTGCCCGAAGGTGTTGTTGACCTCGTACAGCAGCGCCTGCAGCGCGCCGCCGGGTGCATGGCAGAACCAGACGCTGAGCGGGTTGAACACATGGCCGAGCAGTCGCGGCATGGCCAGCAGCCGGATCGCGCCGCCGGTCGGAAGGCCGGCCTCGCGCAGCCGCGCTTCCACCTGGGCCCGCAGGTCGCGGCCCGAACCGTCGCCATGGTCGGCGGCATGAAAGCTGAACAGGTTGAACCGGTCCACCGAGAAGCAGCGCAACCGGGCGTGCAGTTGCGGCAGTTCGTCGATATCGATCAGCAGGTTGTAGACCCGGTAGCTCAGCCGGTGCCGCCTCGGCCGCAACCGCTGGTGCATGACGCGCCCGATGTAGAGCGCCGAGCCTTCGTGCGCGTTCATGAGGCGACGGTCTGCGCGCCTTGCGGCAGATGGATGCGCCCGGACTCCTGCGCCACGCGCCAGGGCCGGCGCACGCCACCGAGCGCTTCGGCGACGGCCAGGCCGGCCTGCAATCCGTCCTCATGGAAGCCGACGCCGAAGTAGGCGCCGCAGAACCAGGTGCGGCGCTGGCCCTGCAGCTGCCACAGCTGGCGCTGCGCGGCCATGGCCGCGGCATCGAACAGCGGGTGGTCGTAGACCTCGGTGCGGATCAGGTGCTCGGGCCGTGGGTCGACCGCCGGGTTCAGGGTCAGGAACAGCGGCTCGGCCGCCGCGCCCTGCGGCAGGTGGGGCTGCAGGCGGTTCATCCAGTAGGTCACCGTCGGGGCCGCGCCGCTGCCGCGCGTGCCGAGGTAGTTCCAGCTCGACCACACGGCGCGCCGCGCCGGCATCAGGGCCGGGTCGCGGTGCAGCACGGCCAGGTTGCGGCTGTAGGGCAGGGCACCGAGCAGGGCACGCTCGGCACCGGTGGGTGCGTCAAGCAGCGCCAGCGAGCGGTCCGCATGGGTGGCCAAGACCACCTGGTCGAAGCGCTCGGGCCACCAGCCGGCGCTCGTGCGAAGCCGTACACCTGCCGGCTCGCGATGCAGTTCGAGCACGGCCCGGTCCAGCTGGATGCGGTCGGCGAAAGGCTGGCTGAGGCGCCGCACGTATTCGCGGCTGCCGCCCACCACCGTGCGCCAGATGGGGCGGCCGCTGATCTGCAGAAGCCCATGGTTCTCGCAGAACCGCACAAAGGCGGCAACCGGATAGCGCCCCACCTGCGCCGCTGGCGTGGACCAGATGGCCGCAGCCATGGGATAGAGGTGGTCGTCGCGAAACGCGCGGCCATAGCCGTGGGCATCCAGGTAGTCGTCGAGCGCCTGGTCGCCTGCGACCTGCGCATCGCGCGGAGCCTCGCGGTAGAACCGCAGCAGGTCGCGCAGCATGGCCCAGAAGCGGGGGCGCGCCAGGTTGCGCTTTTGCGCGAACAAGCCGCGCAGGTCGGTGCCGGCGTATTCGAGCCCGCCGGCGTCCAGGCTCACTGCGAACGACATGTCCGAGGCCGCGGTCGGCACGGCCAGGTGCTGGAACAACGCGGTGAGGTTCGGGTACGCGGGCTCGTTGTAGACGATGAAGCCGGTGTCCACCGGCACCGGGCCTTCCCGGCCAGGGGCGTCCACGGTATGGCTGTGGCCGCCCAGCCGGGGCTCGCTCTCGAACACCGTGACCTCGTGGCGCTGGGACAGCAGCCAGGCACAGGACAGGCCCGAGATGCCGGTGCCGACGACGGCGATGCGCTGCTCGGGAGGCACGGAGGCTGGCGTCGGCAAGGCGGCAGACGGGGCAAGAAGAGGCAGCATGGAGAGTCTCCGTCGGGTCGTGCTGCCTGTACGCAGGAAATGGCCGTTTGGATTGCCGGCGTGCCGCTGCGATGATCCGAACGCGGCTTCCTTGCGTATGACAGCACATGACCGCGGCTCCTGATCCGTCCAACCCCTCTGCGGGCACTCCGTTGCCCCGCAGTCGTCGAGCGTCCCTCTTGACCGTTGTCTCCCCCGATTCCGAGCCATCTGCCTTGCCCGACGACCTCTGGGCCGAGGCGATGGCCGCCGTGGCGCAGCGACAGGACCGGGACGCGTTCGCGCAGCTGTTCTCGCATTTCGCGCCGCGCATCAAGCACTACCTGATGCACAGCGGCAGCCCGGCCATCCAGGCCGAGGAACTGGCCCAGGAAGCCCTGGTCACCGTCTGGCGCAAGGCCGCGCTGTTCGATCCGGCCCGGGCGGCCGCCACGACCTGGATCTTCGCCATCGCGCGGAACCTGCGTGTGGACGCGCTGCGGCGGCGCCAGGGTGTGCAGTCGTCTGAAGACGCAGTCGACTTCGACCTGCTCCAGTCGAACGACCCGGCCGTCGAAGACCAGCTGCACGACGCGCGCCTGAGCGAACGGCTGCGCGGCGCGCTGCGCCAGCTTCCGCCCGAGCAGCAGCAGGTGCTGCACCTTTCCTATTTTGAAGACGCGCCGCATGCCCGCATCGCGGCCCAGCTGTGCATTCCGCTGGGCACGGTGAAGTCGCGCGTGCGCCTGGCGGTCGCCCAACTGCGCCGCCTGCTGGAACATTGACGATGGACATCCGACACCACCCCGACGACGACCTGCTGCTGGCTGGGTCCTCCGGCCACTTGCCGGCTGGCATGCGACTGGTCCTGGCCAGCCACCTGGAACTGTGCCCGCTGTGCCGCGAGCGCGCGCGCGCACTCGATGCCGTGGGCGGCATCCTGCTCGACGGCCTGGAAGCGGTCCCGCTTGCCGATGACGCGCTGTCGCGCACCTGGGCCCGGATCGATGCGCACGAAGGCGCTGAACCCGCCCCCGTGCGGGTCAGCGCGCCCCCACCGCTGCCGCCCGGTGCGCGCTGGCCGCGCGCGCTCGCTCATTGCAGTGCCACGCCCTGGCGCTGGATCGGCCCCGGCATGCGCTGGAGCCGTGTGACCGTGCCCGAGGCCCCGGAGGCCAACGTCTTTCTTCTGCGCATCGCGGCCGGCAAGTACCTGCCGCAGCACACGCACCAGGGGCAGGAGTTCACCCAGGTGCTGCACGGCCGCTTCCACGATGGCCGGGCCTTGTTCGGCGCCGGCGATTTCGATGCGGCCGATGCCGAGATCAACCACCAGCCGGTGGTCCAGGACGGCAGCGAGTGCATCTGCCTGGCCTCGCTGGACGGCCGGCTGCGCTTCGACGGGGCTATTGCACGCTTCTTCGGCGCGCTGGTCGGGATGTGAGGCGCGCCGCGACCCATGCCGACACGCCGCTCACGGCCGTGCCCCATGCCAGGTCGGCGGCCGTGACGGCCCAGGGCCAGTCGCGCAGCGTGGCCTGGTTCGTCAGGTCATAGGTCGCGTAGGCCACGAGCCCGAGCAGCGCGCCGCGACGCAACGCCACGGCGGGCTCGCCAGCCTCCAGTGCCGGCGCGATCGCCAAGACGACCAGGCCGACCAGGTAGAGCGCATAGAACAGCGCCGCCGCCGTCCAGTCGACCTGCGGCGCCATCAGCGGACCGAGCGCAGGCTGGTACAGGCGCGGCCCCATGACCGACAGCCAGACGGCATCCAGCACAAGAAAACACACGAGCGCCCACAGGTAGGCAGCGAGCAAGGTACGCGGGGATGGCTTCATGGGGTGCTCCGTGCAGGAGAGGTCAGTCGGTAGCTCAGTTGGCGATCGCCCTTGGTGTCGGCGTCGAGCCCGATCCAGCGTCCGCTGTCGGCGGCATACCAGATGCGGATGCGCTGCTGCGCCGCCTGCAGTCGCCAGCCGCGCGCCCGCACGGGCTGACCGCGGACCTCGAGGGTCGCATCGGGCAGCGGCTCGAAGCGGACCGGCTCGACCTTGCCCGTCTGGGGATCGATCAGGCGCTGTTGTTTCACCAGCCGGGGATTCCAGTAGGCAAAGCTCATCGGGCAGTCGCCGTCGAAGCGCTGCGCGATCTGCTGGCGGGTGCCGTCGTCGTCGGTCTCGGCGCGCAGCTCACGCAGGCAGTCGCCGGCCCAGCGCTCCTCGGCCTGGTGCCGGTAGCGGTAGACCGGGATGCCGAGCACGCGCACGGTGAACAGGGCGCGACTGTCGACGCTGCGCCTCGCCGCCGTGCCGCCGACGACAAAGCGATGGGTCCCGATCGGCTTGCCATCGAGCATGGCGGTGAAGTGCCATTCGCCCGCTTCCTCGTCACCTTCCTGTGCCACGGCCAGGCAGGTCGCCAGTGCCAGCATCAGCCCCAAGGCCCGGTGCTTCATGGACGGGCGCCACGCCGCGGCGGCCAGGGGATGAAGGCACTGGTGCGTGCCGCGTAGCTGCGGTAGGCGGGCCGGCGCTCGGCGATGTCGTGCTCCAGAAGCGACACGCCCGACACCTTGAGCAGCAGGACGGTCATCAGCAGCGGAGACACCAGGCACCACGCCACCGCCCATCCGCCCGCCGACAGCGCTGCCAACCCAAGGCCCCACCAAACGCAGGCCTCGCCGAAGTAGTTGGGGTGGCGCGACCAGGCCCAGAGGCCGCGGTCCATCACCGCATCCTCGCGGCGCGGGTTGCGCAGGAAGCGGGCGAGCTGGGCGTCGGCCACGGCCTCGAAGACCACACCGCCGCCGGCCAGCAGCAGGGCCAGCACGTCCAGCCAGGAGAGGGGCGACGGGTGCGCGAACGCGGCCAGCAGCGGCCAGCCGACGATCCATGCCAGCACCGCCTGGAGCCCGAACACGAGGTAAAGGCTTTTCAGTCCGAAGTGCGGTTCGTTGCGCGCACGCATGGCCTGGTAGCGGCGGTCTTCGCCGTGGCCCCAGTTGCGACGCCCGATGTGCAGCGCCAGCCGGCAAGCCCATACCAGCAGCAGCCCGAGCATCCAGATGCTGCGGGCGTCGAGCGCGCGGGCATCGGCGCCGGCGTAGGCCAGGGCCGGCGCCGCGATCATCAGGGGCCAGATCCGGTCCGCCAGGCTGGCGTCACGCACCACGACGCTGAACACCCAGACGGGCAACGCCAGGCCGAGGGCGATCGCCAGACCCAGGCATGCGAGCGACAGCATCACCGTTTCTCGAACAGGTAGTGGCCGACCCACCACTGGCCACCCTCGGCGTAGCCGAATAGCTCTTCCACCGAAATGAAGAAAAGCCGCCAGCGGGTCCACCACACCGGCGCGTCGCGCTCTCCGTAGACGGCGGCCAGCAGGGGCATGAGGGTGACCCGCCGGGCGTCCATGCGCGCCAGCCAGGCGGCCGAGGTCCGCGCGTAGTGGCGGCCATCCCAGCGCCAGCGGTGCAGCAGGCGCAAGTCGTCCTGGCAGCGCAGGGCGAGATCGTCGCTCGGCATCATGCCGCCGGAGAAAAAGTGGCGGCTCATCCAGTCGCTGGCATCGCGCTCCTCGAACGGGTAGGGCGCTTCGCGGTGAACGAAGACGTGCATGAAGAACCGTCCCTGCGGTTTCAACCAGCGGGCCACATGCGAAAAGGCGCGCGGCCAGTTGCGCAGGTGCTCGAACATCTCCACCGACACCACCCGGTCGAAGCGATCGCCGGTCTCGAAATCATTGAAGTCGCAGGTGATCACCTCGAGGTTGTCCAGGCCGCGTGTGGCGGCCTCGGCCGTAATGAATAGCCGCTGCGAGTGCGAATTGGAGACCGCCGTGATGCGGGAGCGTGGGAAGTGTTCGGCCATCCACAGACTCAGCGAGCCCCAGCCGCAGCCCAGCTCCAGAATGCGCAGCCCATCCGCCAGGCCGGCACGTGCGCAGGTCTCGGCCAAGGCTGCCGCCTCCGCCTGCTCAAGCGTCTGCACCCCCTCAGGCCACCAGCAGCAGCTGTACTTCCGGTGGGGCCCCAGCACGCCTGTGAAGAACTCGGCGGGCAGCTCGTAGTGTTGCTCGTTGGCTTTCTCGGGCAGCAGGGCCAGCGGTGCCTCGCGCAGTTCATCGAAAAATGCCTCCGAACGCAGGGCGACGGCTTCCGGGTCGCCGCTGTCCAGCTCGACCAAGCGCTGGCGCAGCAGCCGCCGCACCCCCACCCGAACGGCGCCGTCGGGCACCAGGCCTTGTTCAACCCAATGGATGGCAGTGGAGGTGCTCGAGGCTTGGGACATGGCGGTGGGGGCAGGAGGAGAGTCTCTTCTTCCTACGCCAGGCCGGCCGTAATGGATCACTGTGCGTCGGCTTCAGCGCATGGGGACTGAGGCGACGGTGCGAAGTACGGCGGTCGGACACTTGGCGGCGTCACGGGCCAGGCCCACTATCTCTGGACAAACTGGACATGCACCGCGAGAGCTGCGAAGCGGACGTAGCTGCGCTGGTCGAGGCCGGTGCAACCATCTGGGAGCTCTCCTGCGGGCCGGACGGGGCACATGCCCCCAGTTGGGGGCCGCCGTTCTTGCACCAATGAAATAGTTCGACTTTAGTTTTCAGACGACGCGTTGGAAGCAAGCCGGGCCCCGTTGGTTCGACGACGTGATGGCGATCTTTGGAGCAATAGCGTCCAAGAAAAATCCTGCACAAAGGCGGGCAAGGACGGCCCGGGAGGGAGGAGGGAGAAAGCATGGGCCGCCGAGGTCAGTCCAGAGGCCGAGTTACCCGCTCGCTGCTCTGCGGAAATGTGCTGCATTCGTTGCGGACCTCAGAAAATGGCCCTCCGGATGGGGCCCATCTGGCGCTAGCTTTCGCCGTGAGCGGTCAGGGGCGCTGCTGAATCCTATCCGCGAGCATCTGTGAGACGAATCGCAAGTATTTCTCTATTTCGCGGTCGCCCTTCGGACCCTTGCCAAACAGGTGATCCAAAAGGGGCTGAGCTGTTGGGATGAACGCCGAAACGCTAAGTATCGTCAGGTGGATATGTCGCGGATCCACGTCGGCTGGAGAGTCGTCCAAGAGCATTGCTGTCAGCTCCATGGCACGTCGGCTGATTCGCTGCAGCGAATTTCCTGTCTTACCCTGCGACCCGTTGGCATCCTCTCCGTGATAGATCTCCGACAGCGCCAGCCGCTCGAAGTGGGGATGTTCACGCATGAATTCCAACCGAAGCAAGAGCCGCTGATACACGCGCTCGGGTAGCGGCCCGCGTGAAACCAACGCTGCTTCCATCCGGTCCTGCAACTGCCCCATCAGTTGCTCGGTCGCTTCCCTGAGAACCCCCCTCAGGTCACCAAAGTAGTAGCGCACCAAGGTGCGAGTTACGCCGGCGATGCCTGCGATCTCCAGGATGCTCAGGTGCTCCGGCGCTCGCGTCTTCAACAGCAAGATCGTGGCGTCGAGGATGCGCTGTTGCCCCACCGCTGCATCGGCAGCAGGGCGGCCGCTTGCGCGGGGAGCTTTACGTTTGGGTGTGACCTTCTTTGACGGGGCGTTTTCAGTGGACATGCGGGGTGGAGACCTGTATGAAGATATCCCTGTCTGCCCTGACTTCCTTGACGGCGTTGACCCTCACCGGCGCCGCCTCAGCTCAGTCGTCGGTTACGCTATTCGGCGTGATTGACGCTGCCATCAGCGGCTATTCAAACAAGGCGGATTCCCCGCTCGGTACCAGCGTCAAAACGAGCGCGATCAAATTGGCACCCGGCGGCTCTAACGCGAGCCGTCTGGGCTTCCGCGGCACGGAAGACCTCGGTGGTGGCCTGGCTGCCAGCTTCTGGCTCGAAGCCGGCCTGGCCAATGACACCGGCGCTATCGGTGGCGACGTCAGCAACATTGCCAGCAGCCCGGTGACTGGCTTCTTCAACCGTCGTTCGACCGTGAGCCTTTCGGGCGCTTTCGGTGAAGTCCGTCTGGGCCGTGACTTTGTCCCGACCTCCTGGAACGACCTCGTGTTCGATCCGTTCGGCACCAGCGGCGTTGGTACCAACCTGATCGCGACCGCGAATGGTTTCGGCCCTGGTGCTCCCTCGGGCTTCACCGCGAACAGCATGTACATTCGCGCCAGCAATTCGGTCAGCTACTTTCTGCCCCCGAACCTGGGCGGTTTCTACGGCCAGGTCATGTACGCTTTCAACGAAGCGACGAAGTATGACCCGGGCACCCTGACCCCGAACATGCCGAGCACGCAGCGCGCTGGTCGATACGTCGGTGGCCGCTTCGGCTACGCCAATGGCCCGCTGGACGTTGCCGCCGCCTACGGTGAGGCCACGATTGGCGACAACTTCTTCGCCGGCACGACGAATACCCTGAAGAGCTGGAACCTCGGCGCTTCGTATGACTTCGGCGCCGTCAAGCTCTTCGGTGAGTACGCCTCTGCCAAGAACGAGACCGACCGTGCCACTCCGACGGTCACCGACATCTTCGCCTTCACCGAGCCGGGTGCCAAGGGCTGGCTCATCGGCGCTACCGTGCCGGTTGGCTCTGGCCTGATCCGCGCGTCGTACTCGGCCCTCAATTACAGCGACATCCGTATCCCTGGCACCTCGGGTCTCGGCGCAAACGCGACCCAGGTCTTCGGTCTACAGAATCCTAAGGCCAGCAAGTGGGCTCTAGGCTACGTGCATTACTTGTCGAAGCGCACCTCCCTGTACGCCACGGTGGCTCGCGTGAGCAACAGCGACAACACGCGGATCGGGAATGGCCTGACGACAAGCGGTGCCTTCGCTGGCATCGCTGGCTACACGCCGAAGACCTCGGTCGGCTACGACCTCGGTATTCGTCACGCTTTCTGATTTGACGCTGGCGCACGCCAGCCTCAAGCGGAAGTCTCCAAGGCAAAGGGCGTGGTTTGTTCACGGCTTTCGCCTATCGCCATGGAACCCGCCTGAGTCATCGTGGGCCGCGCCGCACCCGCTTGGCCAAGGACATTCTGGATGAGTCTTGCGTTCTTCGTTGCTCCAACGTTGGCAGCACTGGACCACCCCATCGACTCGCGTGACTCCGGCCAACGCGCTCCGCGGTGTGAGCGCAGCAGATTCGCTGGCCGCGCTGGCGCACCAGTTCAAAACCGACATCGCCGCAGGTCGACAGATCGACGGCTCGGTCACCTATCTCGCGGAACTGAAATTCACCGCGAGCCCAGCGGGCTCAACGGACATCGATTCGCTTCGGGCCAAGGTCGACGACAAGGCCGACAACCCGATGGGATCATGGTCTCTGTGTCTGGCTACTCAAGCGTCGCGTGAATTTCGGTGGAGGACTCGGAAGACCTGGCTGGCTGAGAGGTGAGGGTGAATCGGAATTCGCGGAAGGAGTGAGCCGGACGCGCTACTCCGTTTCGTTCGGCAACCGACAGCTGCGGCTGCGTGCTGGTAGTCGAAGAAGTCGTTTGCCTTGAGCCTCTGACCTTTGTTCCAGCGTAAGGCATGCATGCATGCTTGTCTCGATATGGAGTGTGCGCAGAGTCGCCTTGCCGCGCTCTGTTTTCACGGCGGCGACTAGCAATCCGAGACAGTGCCGTTCGATAGTCTCGTATTCGGCGGTGTCTCTTACCGGTCTTTGTCTCATAGACGGCGGGACCATGTCGCACAGTATCTCAGCGGCACGACCTGCGTAAAGGTCCAGCACGCCGACGAGTTCATGCTCATAGACTTGAGCGAAGCTCTTGAGGGTTGCCGCGCGCTTCGTGCAGGAGCCGCATGAGTGCCGGCCCATCGATGGGCCGGATATTGCGGCCTTTGGCGAAGGCGGTGGCCTCCTGCGTGAAGCGCCCGGAGGTCACGACGAAGCCGCCCGCTGCGCCGTGTGCGGCCATCACGCCATAGAGCTCCCGTACCGTGGAGACGCTGACCTTGAAGGCTTTCCATCGCTTGCATTGAACGAAGGACTTCTCTCCGGCCTTGGTGAGAACCAGATCCACGCCACCATCGGCTCCGCCACCACCGACCTCCTTGACCGCATACCCGCGTCGCCGGAATCCTTCACCGACCAGCAGTTCGAACTGCTGCCAGGACATGTCCTGCAGCGCGTTGGCACTGCTGCTTGCGGAGGTCGTGTCGAACAAGGCGCGCCGCCGCTGCCGGCGTACCGCCGACATGACGGCGTTAGCCGAGCAAGGCATCTCGCTGATGCCATCGCGGAGCGCTTGGGGTCCCAGGACGGGCAAGTCCCCTGACGTGGGTCGTGGCCTATTGCTGGACGAAGACCGGGGAACAAGGCGGGGAACAAACCAACGAGAGAAATCCAGATTTCCAATAAACGCAATCGTTCTAGGGCATCATTCGGTAGACCCCAGCCCACCACACAACGACCCAGGGCGTTCACTGAAATTCAGTGAACGCCCTTTTCATTGGCGAGGCGGCTGTCGGTTGTGCTTCGCCGCCTCACTCAGCAGGCGGCTTCGTTCGGACGACCCCGCGGTCTCATCGATGGGGTGCGCCCCACATCCCTAGTCGATCGCGATCTTGTTCTTCTTCACGAGGTCTGCCCAGCGCCGCATGTCGGTGTGGATGTAGTCGGCGATCTGCTTCGCGCTGTGGACTTCAGGAAACATGCCGACGTTCTCGAAGCCTTTCATGACCTCCGGGTCCTTCAGGGCTTGTGCCACTGCTTCGTTGAGGCGATCGCTTCGGTCTGCCGGGAGGCCCGTGCGCGCAGCGAGGACGAACCACTGACTGGCTTCGAAGTTGGCAATGCCGGCTTCCCTGAGTGTCGGCACCTCGGGCAAGGAGGCGGAGCGCGCGGCCGTGGAGACCCCATACGCCTTGAGCTTGCCGGACCTGATGTGCGGCAGCACGGGCGTGATGCCCAGGACGGCCAGCGGGATCTGTCCACCGATCACGTCGGTCACCGCCTGGTTGCCGCCCTTGTAGGGCACATGTGTCATCGTCACGCCCGTCAGTGCCTGGATGAGTTCTCCGGTCAGGTGCTGGCCGGTGCCGTTGCCGGAGGAGCCGTAGCTGTACTTGTCCGGGTGGGCGGAGGCGTCCGCGAGCAAGGCCTTGAGGTCCTTGGGTGCATCGGGCCGTGCCGGTCCCACGAGGACCGTGGAGCCTTTGGCGAGCATGGCGATGGCGCTCATCTCCTTGCCGATCTGCGGCATCGGGATGCTCGTGAGCACCGGGCCGGGAACCGTCACCAGGGTGTAGCCGTCGGCCGGCTGGGTTGCCACATACCGCAGCGCGAGCGAGCCCGTGGCACCGGGCTTGTTGTCGACCACGATGGGCTGGCCGAGCGTCGCTTCCAGCTTGCGGGCGACAAGGCGCGTGACGACATCGACGCTTCCCCCGGGTGGGTAGCCGACGACCCAGGTGATCGCTCGAGAGGGGTACTTCTCTTGCGCGAGCGCCGCAGAAGACGCCAGCGCCGTGAATGCGCAGAAGATCAGAAAGAGGCCTCGGCGGCCGCCTGGATGCTTGGACATGGGGTGAGCCTTCTGGGACGGTGGGGAGATGCGCGAGCGCGTCAGGGATTCCGCGGCCTCAGTCCGGCGCGCCCGGCGCCGTGTGAGGATGTGCTGTCGCACTCTGATGGAAGGCGCGGACCATCCGCTGGATCGGCCCCAGGACCCACGTGTTGTAGACAAGCACGTCCGACTCCTCCTTGGGGTCGCGCGTGATGTTGAAGAGATAGGGCGACTCGAGCTTGCCCTTGCCTTCGTTCACCTCGGGCTCCCAGTAGAGATGCAGCTTCCAGTCGCGCCACTTCACTGCGCGCAGTTCGTTCTTGATATGGAAGAGAAAGCCCTCGCGCAAGGACTTCTGTTCGCCGAGGAAAAAAGGCATCTGATCGATGCCATCGATCGGCCTGTCCTCGGGAATGCGGGCGCCGCCCGCGCGTGCCAGCGTGGAGAAGAGGTCGGTGACGTGCACGATCTCGTTGCTCACCCGGCCCGCGGCGATCTTGCCTGGCCAGCGCACGATGCACGGGACGCGCAGGCTGCCTTCCATGGCCGTGTGATAGGTGCCGCGCCAGGGGCCGGCCGTGCCGCGGTAAGGGGCGCGGAACTCGGGGCCGTTGTCGCTCGCGAAGATGAAGAGGGTGTTTTCTGAAATGCCGAGGCGCTCGATCTCGTCGATGACCTGGCCCACGCGGTGGTCCATCTCGACCATGGAATCGGCGAAATCGCCATGGCCGGTGCGACCCGCGAAATCGCGGTGAGGCAGGGTGGGGAAATGCAGGTGCGTGAGCGGCAGATAAAGGAAGAACGGCTTCTGTGCCGCGTGGTTGCGCTGGATGAATGCCAGGGCCCGGTTCGTCAGCGTCTCATCGATGCGTCGGCGCGAATCCAGGTTGTATTCCTCCACGTTCTCCGAAGGCGCACCGGCACGGCCCTGCATGATGTACGGGATGTCCGCCACGCTCGGGTCGTAGCCGACACTGGCCGTGAACTGGCTCTCGTCCGTGGTGCGCGGAATGCCGTACCACTCGTCGAATCCCCGGTCGCTCGGGAAGCGGCCTTGAACATCGCCCAGGTGCCATTTGCCGTAGTGCGCAGTCGCATAACCCTGTGCCGAGAGCAACTGCGCCAGCGTGATCTCGCGGCGTGCCAGGCCCTGAGGCAGGCCGGGCGGCACCGATTGCAGGCAGCCCGTGCGGATCGGATGCCGCCCGCTCATCAGCGCGGAGCGCGTCGGCACGCAATCGCTCTCGACATTGAAGTTCTGCAGCAGAAGGCCTTGGCTGGCGAGCGCGTCGATGCGTGGCGTTGGCGCGCCCCGCAGCGCCCCGCCGCCGTAGCAGCCGAGCTCGCCCCAGCCGAGGTTGTCGGCAAGGATGAGAACGATGTTGGGTGGGTTCATGGAAGGACTCATTGCGACTGCAGTCTAGGAACGGCTAGGATTCGGGTGTTTCCATTTGGGAAGTTTTCGTTAACTTTTATTCATGTCCTTCTCGGCACGTGACCTCGACTACTTCCTGGAAGTGGCGCGCCATGGGCAGCTGGCCCGTGCGGCAACCAGCCTGACGGTGACGGCCGCGGCGCTTTCCAAGGCGATCCGTCGGCTGGAGGACGAGATGGGGCTCGGTCTCTTCGAGCGCTCGGGCCACGGCATGACGCTCACGCCGTTCGGCGTCGCGTTCCGCGAACGTGCGCAACGCATGAAGTCCGAGCACGACGAGGCGCTTCGTCATGCGGGCGACGTCCGCGCAGGACGCGCCGGGCTCATCCGCGTGGGCGCGACGCTGGCGGTTCTGGATGCCGTGCTTTCACCGGCGCTTGCGGCGCTGCAGCCCCGTCGCCCGGGCATGCATGTGCGCCTGGAGGTGGCGTCCTCGGACGAGTTGATCGACTGGACGCGCCAGGGCCTGCTCGATGTCGCCGTGATTCCGACCTATGAATCCATGCCGCACGGCCTGGTGCATGAGGACCTCCTGACCGATGCGCTCGTCGCCGTGGCGCGCGTGGGGCATCCGGTCTTCGCGCGTCGCCGTCTCGCGATGGGCGATCTGTCGAAGTTTTCCTGGGTGTTGCCGTCCGTTCATTCGGCTGCGCGCGCGAAGCTGGACGAGGTGTTTCGCTCTGCGGGCGCGACGCCGCCGCAAGGCGCGATCGAGGTGCACTTCAATGCGTCATGGTCGCTGCCGGTGCTTGCAGCGACCGATCTGATGGGCATCGTCCCGGTCTCCGTGCTCGCACTGCCCCAGGCGCGTGGCGTCAAGGTGATTCCCGTTGACGCGCTGTCGATTCCGAGGCGCATCTCGCTTTTTTCACGTCCGAATACCTACCGCTCCCCACTCCTCGAGGAGTTCGTGCAGGCGCTCAAGGCACTGGCGCCGGCACAGCGAAGCAGCGCGGCGCGCAAGGGCTGACGGACGCTCGCTGAGGCCGCCCTCAGTTCGCGGTCGCCGCCTTCACCGGCCAGTCGCGCAGCTTGCCCGGGTTCAGCAAGCCCATCGGATCGAAGCGTCTCTTCACCTCGATGACTTCCGGCGGCAGCGGCCCGCCGGCCTTGCCGTCTTCCACGATGTTCACGTGCGGGTTGTTGATGTGCACCTGGTGCGCACGGTGGATGTCGATGATCTCGTTCAGGCGATCCTCGGTGCTGAAGCGCACCAGCTGCAGCCCGCTGCAGGTCAGGAGCCCCGCCGCGTTGCGCAGGAACTCGACGTGCATCATGACCTCGCCGCCCAGCAGCTTCTCCATCTCGATGACCTGCTCGACATGCCGGCCGGGGATGAACCCGCTTTGCAGGTAGGTCAACGTCGGGTCGATCTTCAGCGCGTGCAGCGTCGTGTGGTTCCAGGTGAACTCCATCAGCGTGCGGTTGCTCTTCTGTACTTCGGCGGCCGTCTTGCGGTAGCCCACGGTACCACCGTGCGCCTGCACCAGCAGCATCATGGCCGGCTCGCTCTGCTCGGCCACCAGCGACAGCACCGTGTGGCAGCCCTTGGGCAGGTGCGCCGCCAGCTGCGCGAGGTGGTCGGCGATGGGCGCCGCGAAGAAGGTGACGCCGCGCTTCACGATGCCCGGTGCATGCGCGAGCTTGTCCGCGAAGTTCAGCGCGTTCTCGAAGTCGTCGAAGGTCACCAGCGTCTCGAGCCACGGATGCGCGGGCGCCAGTGCGATCTCCAGCTCCAGCACGAGGCCGTTGGTGCCCCACAGGTGGTGCATGCGCATTGCTTCGGCGCCGCGCAGCTCGACCACCTGCGGCTCGGCCTCGATGGTCATCGCGCGAATGCCCAGCACGTTGCCGGGCGCGCCCAGCGGCCCGTAGTTGATCGAGCCCACGCCGCCGAAGCCGCCACCGAACAGGCCGCCCAGCGTCGCGCTGCGGTAGGTCGAGGGCACGCAGCGCATCTCCTGGCCGGTGGGTTTCGTCTGCTTCTCGAGTTCGCCCAGGCGGATGCCGGCCTGCGCGCGCGCCACGCCGGGCTGCACCCACAGGCAGGCGTTGTAGCCCGTCATGTCGAGCACCACGCCGCCGGCGAGCGGCGTGGTCTGGCCGTAGTTGCCGGTGCCGCTGCCGCGGATCGTGATGGGCACGCCGCGGCGCGCGCAGGCGCCGACCACCGCGCGGATGTCTTCTTCGGTGCGCGGGCGCACCACCACGTCGGCGCGCTTGTCCTTCAGCTGGCGGGTGAGCACCGGGCTGAACCAGGAGAAGTCCTGCGAGAGGCGCGTGACGCGGCCTTCGTCGGTGATCCAGTCGAGGTCGGGGAGTTCGAGCAGCAGTTGCTCGATGGCGGAAGCGGGAGCGTTCATGGTCGATTTCAGTCCTGGGAAAGTTCGCTCGCGTGCCACGAGCCCAGCGCCACCTTGGTGAGCCAGGCCATCAGCACGAAGAGCGCGACACCGGTGAGGGAGATGAGCAGCAGGGCCGCGAACATGCGCGGAATGTTCAGCTGGAAGCCCGCCTGCAGGATCTGGTAGGCCAGTCCCGCGCCCGAGCCGCCGGTGCCGGCCACGAACTCCGCCACCACCGCGCCGATCAGCGCCAGGCCGCTGGAGATGCGAAGGCCTCCGAAGAAGTACGGCAGCGCGCTCGGAATGCGCAGGCGCACCAGCTGCTGCCAGCGCGTGGCGCGGTTCAGCTTGAAGTAGCTCTGCAGGTCGGGGTCGATGCTGCGCAGGCCCAGCGTGGTGTTGCTGATGATCGGAAACAGCGCCACCAGCGCCGCGCACACCGTCATGGCCGCCACGGGGTTCTTCACCCAGATGATGATCAGCGGTGCCACGGCCACGATGGGCGTGACCTGCAGCAGCACCGCGTACGGAAAGAGCGCGGTCTCGATGCGCTTGCTCTGCACGAACAGGAACGAGATCAGCACGCCCGCCACCGTGGCCAGCGCGAAAGACAGCACCGTGATCTTCAGCGTGACCAGGAGCGCGCTGCCCAGCGGCGCCCAGTCGGTCACCAGCGTCTGCACCATCAGCCAGGGCGAGGGCACGAGGTAGGGCGGCAGTTCCATGGCCACCACCATCCACTGCCACAGCGCGACCAGCACCACGCCGATGAGCACCGGATAGAGCACGCGCTGCACGCGCGGCTGACTCAACAGGGGCGTCGCGGGCTTTGTCGCTGTCTTCATGGCGCGGTCTCCTCTTCGGCGGTGCTCGCGCGCAGCAGGCTGTCCTGCAATTGCTTCGCGTAGCGCGCGAACTCGGGCGTGACCATGAAGTCGGCCTGGCGCGGGTAGGGCTCGTCGATCTGGAACTGCTCGACCACGCGACCCGGCCGCGCGGCCATCATCACCACGCGGCTCGAGAGGAACACCGCCTCGTGGATCGAGTGCGTCACGAAGATCACCGTGAGCTTCTTCTTGCGCCACAGCTCGAGCAGGTCGGCGTCGAGCTTGTGGCGCGTGATCTCGTCGAGTGCGCCGAAGGGCTCGTCCATCAGCAGCAGGTCGGGCTGCGTGACGAGCCCGCGCGCGATCGACACGCGCATCTGCATGCCGCCCGACAGCGCACGCGGCAGCGCACTGGCGAACTTCTCCAGCCCCACGAGCGCGAGCGATTCCGTCACCCGCGCATCGGCCTCCTTGCGCGGCACGCCGGCCAGATCCAGCGGCAGCCGCACATTGGTCTGCACGCTGGCCCAGGGCATCAGCGTGGGCGACTGGAACACGAACGACATCTTGTGCGGGCAGTCGTGCAATTGCGCCACGGGCTTGCGCCACACCAGCAGGCGCCCGTCGCTGGGCTCCAGCATGCCCGCCACCATCTTCAGCAGCGTGCTCTTGCCGCAGCCCGAGGGGCCGAGCAACGTGACGAACTCGCCTTCGGCGATCGACAGGTCCACCGGCAGCAGCGCCTGCGTGCCGTTGGGGTAGGTCTTCTCGGCCGAGAGGATCTCGACGGCGGGCACGGCGGGCGCCACCGGCGGCGCGAGGGTGTGGGGTTCGATGCGGTTCATGGCGCGGCGAGGTTCAGGGCAAGACCTTGGCGTCCTTCACGAACTCGGTCGTGTAGGTTTTGGCCAAGTCGACCTTGGCCGGATCGAGCAGCTTGGAGGCCACGAGAAAGTCGTAGCTCGCTTTGGCGCGCGCATCGGTGATCACGCCGATGCCCAGCTTGGCCGCATCGCCGCCGGTGACCATGCCCATCTCCTTGAGCTTGGCCACGCTGTAGGCGAGCTGGTCGTCGGTCATGTTGGGGTTGTCCTTCTTGATCAGCGCGTTGGCCGGTGCCGGGTCGGCCAAGTAGCTCTTCCAGCCTTCGGCCGAGGCCTTCACGAAGGCCGCGACCTGCTTGCTGCGCTCCTTCACCGTCTTGTCCATGCACGACACGGTGACCGCGTAGGAGGGGTAGCCGTGGTCGCTGAACATCAGCACCGTGCTCTTCACGCCGGCCTTCTGGATGGCGTAGGGCTCGGAGGTCAGGTAGCCCTGCTGCGCGGTGTTCGGGTCGGCCACGAAGGGCTGGATGTTGAAGGTGTAGGGGCGCGTCTGTTCGTCCTTCAGGCCGAAGCGGGCCTTGAGCCATGGCCAGTAGCCGCGGTTGGCCTGCGCGCCGATCAGGAGCGTCTTGCCCTTGAGGTCCTCGAACTTCTTGACGTCGTCGTGCGCGATCAGCACCTGCGGGTCCTTCTGGAAGAAGGCCGCCACGTTGACCACGGGCACGCCGCCTTCGCGCACCTGCATCATCTGGATGTCGCTCGATCCCATGATGCAGTCGGCCTGGCCGGCCGCCATCATCTGCGTGATGTTGACCTGCGGGCCGCCCATGCGGATCGTCACGTCCAGGCCGTGCTTCTTGTAGATGCCCTGCGCCACCGCCTGGTAGAAGCCGCCGTGCTCGGCCTGCGCATACCAGTTGGTCATGTAGGTGAACTTGTCCTGGGCCTGGGCGGGTGCGACGGCCGTGAGGAGCGAGAGCGCGGCGGCGCCGGCCAGGGAAAGAGCGAAGGAACGCATGGTGGGGACCTCTCGAAGGCGGGATGAAAAAGAAGAGTGAAGCCGTTGCAAGGAGCGCGCCTCAGGCCGGCACGAACGACTGCTGGATGAAGCCCTGCTGGTGGCCGCGCTCCCAGGTGGCTTCCTCGCGCACGACCCAGCGCAGCGCATGAAGCTCGGTCAGCGCCTGGGCCCAGCTGTCCGAGAGCGTGTCCAGGATTTCGAGGCCCTGTTCGCGCGTGGCGCTGGTCGGGTCGCCGATCACGCCGCTGGGGCCGAAGTCGCGCGCGGTCCAGGCGCAGGCCGGGCGGCCGTCGGCCGACAGCAGCTTGATCGGGAAGGGCGGCGGAAAGTTGGCCACCGCGCGTTCCATGTGCACGGTGTCGGGCGACAGCGCGAGCATCAGCGCGGTTTCGGAATGGCCCGCGTGCATCGCGAGCTTCTTCTCCTGCTCGCTCACCTGCCGGCTCGCCGCGCTGGGCAGGCGCGACACGCCGTGCGGCACGATCACGAAGTCGCCGTGGCGCAGGCGCAGTTCGCGCGCCGCCATCTCCAGCACCTGCGGCTGGCCGCCGTGTCCGTTGGCGAACAGCAGCTTGCGAAAGCCCGAGCGATACACCGACTCGCCGATCTCGATCATGGTCGACAGCAGCGTGGTGCCTGTGAGCGTCACCGTGCCGGGAAAGTGCAGGTGCTCTTCCGACTTGCCGTAGGTGATCGGCGGCAGAGCAAAGGCGCGCACCTCGGCCGGCAGCTTCTCGAGCGCCTTGCCCATCACGCCCGAGGCGATCACGCTGTCGACCGAGCACGGCAGGTGCGGGCCGTGCTGCTCGATCGCGCCGCACGGCAGCACGATGACGGTGTTCTCGCGGTCGGGCAGGGCGGCGATTTCGGTCCAGCTCAGGTAGGGCAGGAAGCGGTGGGGCGGGATGTAGCCGTGGAGCATGGGGGTCCTTGCTTGTTCTTTATTCAGGGAAGAAAGGCGATGCGTCGCCGTGCGTCACGCGGCCGTCGCGCAGCACCACGCGGGTGGCGCTGCGCGAGGGCCAGCCGTGGCGGTCTGCCTGCGTGAACAGCACCAGGTCGGCTTTCGCGCCGACCAGCGTGGGCGCCGTCGTGGCGGGCGTGCGTCCAAGCCAGTCGCTGCGGCACAGCGCCTGCGACCAGGTGTCGAAGGGCTCGTCGAGCTGCGCGACCAGCGCGGCCGTGCCCAGCGCCTCGACGGGGTCGAAGCTGCCGAGGCGGCAGAACGGGTCTTGCACGTTGTCGCTCGCGAACAGCAGCGGAATGCCGCGCGCATGCGCTTCCTTGACCAGCGTGATGCCGCGCTGGCGCGGCGTGCGCCCGGTGACGGCGTCCTGCAGCAGCAGGTTGGTGGCGGGCAGCGACACCACGGTGATCGGCGCGCGTGCCACGGCGTCCAGCGTGGCGAAGGCCTGCGCCTCGGGCTGCACCGCCAGCGCGCAGAGGTGCCCGCAGACCACGCGGCCTTCGTAGCCGATCTCGCGCAGCAGGCGCGCGGTGGTTTGCAGGCCCACGGCCGAGGCGTCGAGTTCCTCGTCCACGTGCAGGTCGATGTCGAGCTCGCAGGCCTGCGCCGCCAACAGCAGGTTGCGCAGCGCGTTCTCGCTCCAATTGGTGGAGTGCACGAAGCCGCCGAGCAGCGCGTGCGGTCCGGTGGCCTTCACCTGCCGCGCCAGGCGCAGCGCCTGCGACGCGTCTTCGAACAGGGGCAGCTTGATGAGGGCGACCTGCTCCAGCCGCACCCGGCCGGCCCATTCCTGCGCCAGCTCGGCCATGACGGGCCAGGCGATGGGCAGCGCGTCGGGCTCCCACCAGTCGACGTGCGTGCGCACATGGGCGGTGCCGCATGCCCAGGCCCACTGCAGGCCGCGCGATGCGCGCTCGCGCACGTCGGCGGGCGTCCAGTGCACGCGGTCGGCCAGCATCGCGTCGATCGCGCCGAGCAGGCCGGGCTGCACCTTTTGCATGCGCGCCAGCGTGAATGCCTTGTCCAGGTGCGTGTGCGCGTCGACGAAGGCGGGGAGGGCGAGCGTGCCGGCGAGGTCCCAGCCGGACCCCGGCGTGATGTCCCTCGCGGGCTGCACCGACCGGACGCGGCCGGCTTCGATGCCGATGCGTGCGAGTTCGGGTACCCCGCGGCGCTGCGGCCAGTCGGCGGGCAGCAGCCAGCGCGGCAGCCGTGCGTTGTCCAGCAGCGTGGGCGTGTTCATGCGAAACGCGCCTCCTCCGGGCTTGCGGGGGCGCTGGTTTCCATCGACAGACGGCAGGCAACGCGGACGTGCATGAATTTGACCAATCAATCAGAGCAACTGGTCAGGTTATGCAAGCGACGTGCCAGTCCGGGTGCACCGGACTGGGGAGGCGGGCGTCAGCCCGCGACTGATGCGACTACGTTGCCTGGCGCGGCCAGAGCCGCACCGCCAGCGCGGCGGCGGCCGTGGCGGTCGCCAGCGCCGTCACGCCGGCCCAGCCCCAAGAAGCGAGCACCAGCGCGCCCAGCGCCGAGCCGGTCGCCATGCCGATGAACATGCTGGTGAACAGCACGGCGTTGAGTCGGCTGCGCGCACCGGGCTCAATGCCGTAGACGATCGTCTGGTGGGCGATCAGCGCCGCCTGCATGCCCAGGTCGAAGCCGATCGCTGCGAGTGCCAGCAGCCACAGCTGCGCATGCGGCGTCATCAGCGGTGCCAGCCCCATGGCTGCGAACGACACCAGCGCCAGCCCCGCGCCCAGGCGCGTCACCAGTTCCGGTCCGCGCCGGTCGGCCAGCCGCCCGGCCAGCGGCGCCGCCAGCGCGCCCGCCGCGCCGGCCAGGCCGAAGGCGCCTGCGGCCGCGCTGCCCAGATGGAAGGGCGCGCCGTGCAGCATCACGGCCAGCGTCGACCAGAAGGCGCTGAATCCCACGGCCAGCAGCGCCTGGGCCAGCGCCGCGCGGCGCAGCGTGCCGTGGCGCGACCACAGCGTGCCCAGCGAGCCGAGCAGGGCGCCGTAGGCCAGGTGCGTCGTCGGCCGAAAGCGCGGCAGCCCGCGCCAGGCCGCGGCGCCGATGAGCGCGATGCTGGCCGCGGCCGTGATGAACATGGCGCGCCAGCCGAAGTGCTCGGCCACGAAGCCACTCACCACGCGCGACAGCAGGATGCCCAGCAGCAGCCCCGTCATCACCGTGCCGACCGTCTTGCCGCGCGTGGCGTCGGGCGCCAGCGTGGCGGCGGCGGGCACGAGGTCCTGCGCCATCGTGGCCGCCAGTCCGATCGCGAGGCTGGCCGCGAGCAGCACGCCGATTGACGGTGCCGCGCCGGCCACCAGCAGTGCGGCGCACAGCGCCCCTGCCTTGATCAGCACGATGCGGCGCCGGTCGAAGCGGTCGCCCAGCGGCGCCAGCAGCAGGATGCCCAGCGCATAGCCCAGTTGCGTGAGCGTGGGAATGAAGCCCACCGCACGGGTGGAGGCGCCGATGTCGGCGCCCAGCACCCCGAGCATCGGCTGGGCGTAGTAGAGCGACGCCACCGACAGGCCCGCGCCGGCGGCCAGCAGCAGGATCAGCGAGGCCGGCAGGCCGTGCTCCGGCGCTGAGGCCGGTGCATGCGTGGTTTGAATGGAAGACATGGTGTTAACCCTCGATTATCGAAGCAAGGGTTGGAATGTGCCCGCTGGGGGCTTGGCTTGGTAGTCCCGCGGATCGCACAATGCCCATACGCCAAACGTATAAATAAGGCCATGTCCACGTCCCCTGCTGTCGACCGCATCGAGCTGATGCAGACCTTTCTTCACATCGTCGAGGCCGGCAGCCTGTCGGCCGCCGCGCTGCAGATGGGGGCCACCCAGCCCACCGTGAGCCGTCGCCTGCAGGCGCTGGAGCGCTCGCTGGGCGTGCGGCTGCTGCGCCGCTCCACGCACGCCATGAAGCTCACGGAAGACGGCGAGCGCTGCTACGAGCGCGCCCGCGAGCTGATCGCCGACTGGCACGCCTTCGAAGCCGACCTGCGCGGCGTGGGCGACGAGCCCGAGGGCACGCTGCGGGTGGTGGCGCCGCATGCGCTGGGCCAGCTGCTGCTGGTCGGCCCGCTGGCCGAGTACCTGCGCGCCTATCCGCGCGTGTCCGTCGAATGGCTGCTGAACGACCGCCGGCCCGACTTCATCGCCGAAGGCGTCGACTGCGCGATCCAGGTCGGCGAGATGACCGACGCCATGGCCGTGGCGGTCAAGGTCTCGGAGGTCCCGCGCGTGGTGGTCGCCGCGCCCTCGCTGCTGGAGGGCCGCTCACCGCCCGCGCACGCGGCGGAACTGGCCGAGCTGCCGTGGCTCGCGCTGCGCACCTTCTATCGCAACGAGGTGCTGCTCACGCACCGGCCGACCGGCGAGATCGCGCGCGTGCCGATCCGTCCACGCATGAGCACCGACAGCCTCTATGCGCTGCAAAGCGCGGCGCGCATGGGACTGGGCGCCTGCCTGGGTTCGGCCTGGCTGCTGAACGAGGACATCGCCGCCGGACGGCTGGTGCAGCTCGTGCCGCAATGGCATGTGGCGCCGCTGCCCGTCTACCTGACCTACCCGCACGCGCGCTTCCAGCCGGCGCGCCTGCGCCGCTTCATCGAGATGATGCGGCTTGCATTGGCCGACCCGACGGGCCAGGTCTGGGAGGCGCGCGTGGGCTGAGCGAGGGCGGCGCGGAGTTCAGGCCTTGATGCCGCAGCCGCCCAGGACGAACGCCACCAGTTCCCGCGCGATCGGTTCGCGGTCGATCGGCGCTTCGGGCGGCAGGCCGAGCATCACGCGCGTCTGGATCGCGTAGTCGGCGTAGCTCTGGGTCATGGCCCAGATGTGCATCAGCAGCAGGCGCGCATCGAGCGGGCGCATCTGCCCGCGCGCGATCCAGCCGTTGATGATGTCGACCTTCTTCTGCGTCCACGCCTGCGCGTTGGGCCAGTAGCGGTCGAGGTTGCGTCCGCCGTCGAGCACCTCGCGCGTGAAGATGCGCGAGATCTCCGGGTTGTCGAAGGCGTGGTCGAGCTTCTTGCGGATGTAGTCGCCCAGCACCGTGGTCGGGTCGCTGGCGTCCTCGAACGAGAACACCACCTTCCAGGCATGCAGCACCTGCATCAGCAGCTCTTCGTAGAGCTCTTCCTTGCCGGCGATGTAGTAGTGCAGCTGGGGCTTGGTGAGGCCGGCGCGCGCGGCGATGGCTTGGGTGGAGGTGCCCTTCAGGCCGTGCAGGCTGAATTCGGTCACGGCCGCCGTGCGGATGGCCGCCATGATGCGTTCGCGCCCCGGCCTCGCGCGCGACAGCGGGCCGTCGGGTGCGGGCATTTCTTGGGCGATGGCAGGGGGCACAGGGGCGGTGACGACGGTCATGGGCGTGGGAGGCGCGGCGTGCGCCCGGCCGATGGTAATCCTTGGCCCGTGGCCCTTTCTTGCGATGAGTGCGCCTGCGCCCTTCTCGATGGGCGATGAAAGGTGACAGCGGTCGGCATCGAGGCGTTTCCCTGAGCTACTTTTTTCTTCCCCTTGCCTCTACCAGCGCCGAACCGCTGTCGAAACGTAGTGTGCGCAACGCAGGTGAAGTCAGAGTGAAGTCTGTGCAGGCGTTGCGTGAACGGATCAGAGGCCGTCCAGTTCGCCCTTGACGTGCGTGCGCGTGTCGCCGCCGACCCAGACCTGGCCGGCGTCGTCGCGGGTCAGGTGGATGCGGCCCTGCCGGCCCAGGCGTGTCCCCTGTGCGGCGACGTAGTCGTCGCGTGCCACGCCCGTGGCGAAGAGCCACTGCGCGAGCGAGGCATTGAGGCTTCCCGTGACGGGGTCTTCGACGATGGCGCCCAGATGGTCGGTGAAGAAGGCGCGCACTTCGAAGGCCGCATCGCCACCCTCGGCATGAGGGCCGACCACGCCGACGTCGATGCGGGTGGGCCAGCGGCGGGCCGGCTCCAGAGACAGCACCTTGTCGGCCGACGCCAACCGGATTCCCAGCCAGCCGGGGCCGTTGTCGATCCAGGCGGCGTCCTGGATGTCGTTGGCTTCGATGCCCAGCAGCCGCCGTGCATCGTCGAGTTCGGCCGGGGTCGGCGCGCCCGAGCGGATCAGCGGTGGCGCGGCGAACGCAAGCCGTCCCTGGTCGCGCCGAATCTGGACCAGCCCTGCGCCGCACTCCTGCGTGATCACCGTGGCTTGTTGCCGGGGCGCGCCCGGGCCTGACAGCCAGGCGTGGCAGCTGCCGAGCGTGGGGTGCCCTGCAAAGGGCATCTCCCGGTCGAGGGTGAAGATCCTCACGCGGTAGTCCGCCTCCGGGTGCGTGGGTGCGAAGACAAACGCGGTTTCCGAGAGGTTGAACCAGCGCGTCAGCTGCTGCATGTCATGCGTGGCGAGGGCGTCGGCGCCGGTGACGACCGCCAGCGGATTGCCCGAGAGCGGGCCGGCGCCGAAGACGTCGACCATGTGGACGGTGATGCTCATGAGCGTGGTCTTTCGCTGGGATTCATTGGATTCAGTTCTGCGAGACCAGCAGCTTCAGCCCCGCGGCCGCGAACACCGCCGAGAGCACGCCTTCGATCCAGCGTCGCAACCGCGCATACAGCGCAATCATCGATGCGGTGGAAAAGACGATCGCGTAGCCGCCGAACACCATGATGCCGAGAAGCACGCAACCGCCCACGATCGCCGGCAACCCGCCAGCGGGCGTGTCCTGGCGCACGCCGAGCGAGATGATCGCGATCCACGACATGATCGCCTTCGGGTTGCCGATGTGCATGAGCACGCCCTGGCGGTAGAGGGTGCGGTAGCGCAATGCACCGCGTTCCGCGCTGCCGTTCACCGCGTCGGCGCCAGGTCGCATGGCGGACCGGCCCGCGCGAAAAGCCAGGTACAGCAGGTAGAGGCCGCCAACGATCTTGAGCACGACGAGCGCCTGCACATACGCGGTCAGGACCGCGGAAACGCCGGTCGCCGCCAGGATCGCCCAGAAAAGCGAGCCCGTGACAACGCCGGCCGCAAGCGCGAGCGCGGGGCGACGGCCGTCACGCATCGCGGTGCCCATGATGGCCATGTTGCTCGGCCCCGGACTGGCAGTGGCGATGAGGTACGTCCCGTAGACGAGTGCGATCTGGCTGACGGCCATGCGGGTGCTCCAAAACCAAGAGATGTCTTCGGCGGCCTGCCTTCCGGAGGCCGAGAAGTGAAAGTTACACTATTGGAATATTCAAAAAGTGTCACGTGACACTTTTATTTGCGAGGCCGCGCACGTGCTCCTTCGATCCTCCTGGACGCCCCGTCTGGCCAGCAACGGCACGAACGCCACCGAGCGCGTGGTGCTGGCCCTGGCCGACGACATCGTCGAGGGGCGGCTCGCAGGCGGCGATCGCCTGCCTGCCCATCGGGACCTGGCGAAGACGCTGCAGATCGGCCTGGGCACCGTGACGAAGGCCTATGCCCTCCTGGAGCGCAGGGGCCTCACGCGCAGCGTCAAGGGCAGGGGAACCTTCGTGGCGATCCACCAGGCGCACGGCGACCGGCAGATCGATCTGTCGTCGAACGCGCCGCCGGCCGCGCTCGGTGCGCGCGTGCTGGCGCGCACGCTGACGGGCATCGCGCGCAAGATCGACGCGGATCACTTCAACCTGTACGCGCCACCCGGCGGACACTTGGAACATCGCCGCGTTCTCGCCCGCTGGCTCGAAACGATCGGCCTGGCCGTCGATCCGTCGCAGCTGGTCCTGACCAGCAGCGCACGCCAGGCGCTGTCGCTGGCCTTCGATCTGGTGTGCGGGCGGCAAGGCGTGCTGCTGACCGAACGGATCACCTACCCCGGCGCCCTCGCGCTGGCCCGGCGCAAGGGGTGTCGCATCCAGGGTGTCGAGATGGACGCGGAAGGGATGGTGCCGCAGGCGCTCGCACAGGCGCTCGACGGCGTGGCGCCCGCCGGTGGCACGGCGGTCTACCTCACCCCGACGCTGCACAACCCGACGACGGCCACGATGAGCGCGAAGCGACGGCGCGCCATCGTGGCGGTGTGCCGCCGCGCGGGTGCCTGGATCATCGAAGACGGCGTGTACGCAGCGGCCTCCGACGGCTTGCCCCAACTGGCCACCTTGGCGCCCGACATCGCGTTGCATGTGAACGGGCTCTCCAAGTCGCTCGGGCCGGGGTTGCAGGTCGGCGTGCTGGCACTGCCGCCCGAGCTGTGCGGCCCGGCGCAGGAACTTCTGCAGGATGTGCCCATGGCGCCGTCGGCGTTCTCCTGCGCGGTGGTCGACGAATGGCTGGCCACCGGCGTGGTCGCCTCGGTCCAGCGCGATCTGCGCCACGAGGCCCGGCGGCGTTCCAGGCTGGCCGTCTCGCTGCTCGCTGCCGGCGAGCTGGTCTGGCATCCCGATGCCTACAACGTCTGGCTGCCGATGCGACGCGATGCCGCCGAAGGTGTCGTGGCCGCGGCGGCGCAAGCCGGCGTGAAGCTCACCCCGCCGCAGACCCTGATGGCGAACCCGAAGGACAAGGCGAGCGGCCTGCGGATCTGCCTGGGCGGCCCCGGCTTCGACGAGCTGACCGGGGCCCTGGCGCTTCTGGCCACCTTGCTGAAGCGAAGCGCCTGACGCGGCGCGGACCTCAGACCACCGGTGCCGGGGCGCCGTCGGTGGGCACGCTGGCGTGCCGGTCGTCGGGCGGCGCGGTCACGATCGAGTCGAGGGCCGGCTCGGCCTTGCGAAGGCGTGCGAGATCGGGCCGTGGCCGGCGCAGCCGCGGGTCGGGCGCGAAGGCCTGTTCCATCGCCTGCGCGGCCGACAGCAGCGCGAGGTCGCCGCGAAAGCGCCCCACCACCTGCAGGCCGAAGGGCATGCCGCGCTCGTCGGTGCCGCACGGCAGGCTGATCGCAGGGTGCGTGGTCAGCGTCACCACGTAGGTCAGTGCGAGCCAGCGGTAGTAGTTCTCCTGCGGGCGACCGTCGATCTGCAGCGCATGCGACTGCGTCCAGGCAAAGGGCGACACCGGTGTCGTGGGCGAGAGCACCAGGTCGTAGTTCTCGAACACCTTCTGGAAGCGCTGGAGGATGCGCGTCTGTTCCGTCTGCGCCCAGGCCGCGTCGGGCAGGCTCATGCGCGCGCCCATCTCGTAGTTGCTGCGCGGGTTCGGGCCCAGGCTCTCGGGGGCGCGTTCGTAGGTTTCGCGCATGCCGGCGACGAAGGCCTCCGCGCGCAGCACGTCGAAGCAACGGTGCACTTCGCCCAGGTCGAAGCGCACCTCGTCGCAGGCCGCAAAGAGCCCGCGCATGGCGGCCATGCGATCGTGCATCGTCCGGCGGATCGACGGGTCGACATCGCACAGGCCGAAGTCGGTGGTCCATGCCACGCGCAGGCGCGACAGGTCCAGCGGCGCCGGCCGCGCAAAGGCCGACGCCTCCAGCGGATAGCTCAAGGGATCGCCCGGATGCGGGCCCGCCGTGGCTGCGAGCTGGAGGCAGGCGTCGGCCACATCGCGGCCCATCGGACCGACCACCGAGATCGGCGACCAGCCCAGGCTCTTGCGCACGCTGGGCACGATGCCCGGCGACGGCCGCAGGCCCACCACGCCGCACTTGGCGGCCGGGATGCGCAGCGAGCCGCCGGTGTCGGAGCCGGTGCACACCGGCAGCATGTCCAGCGCCAGGGCCGCGGCGGAACCGCCCGAAGAGCCGCCGGCATTGAGGTTGGGGTCGAAGGGATTGCCCGTGGCCCCCCAGACCGGATTGCGGCTGTTGGCGCCGGCGCCCATCTCGGGCACGTTGGTCTTGCCCACCACGATCGCGCCGGCGGCACGCAGGCGGCGCACCAGCTCGATGTCGTTCGATGGCACATGGTTGCGCAAGGCGGGGGTTCCCATGGTGGACAGCAGGCCCGCCGTCGGCTCGAGGTCCTTCACGCCCAGCGGCAGGCCGTGCAGCAGGCCCAGCGGCTCGCCGCTCTTCACGGCCCGCTCCGCGGCGCGGGCCTCGGCGCGGGCGCGCTCGTAGCAGGTGGCAGTCACGGCGTTGACGAAGGGGTTGAGCTGCTCGATGCGCGCGATGCAGGCTTCGAGCAGTTCGACCGGCGAGAGGGCGCGCGTGCCGATCAGCCGTCGCAGCTCCACGGCGGAGAGTTCGACGAGATCGGAGGAAGAAGAAGGTTGGGTCATGGCTCTCGGAATGTGCCGCACTCAGTCGGCCTGGATGTTGGCGCGCCGGGCGACGGCGCGCATGAGTGGAAGTTCGCGTTCGATCTGCGCGAGCGAGGCGGCGGCGCCGGCGAAGGCCGGCTCCGCGCCCTGGGCCTGCAGAGCCGCCTGGGCCTGGGGCGTGGCGACGATCTTGGCGAGTGTCTTCTCCAGCCGCTCGCGCACCGGGGCGGGGGTGCCCTTCGGCGCCACGACCATGATCCAGGTGTCGGCATCGACCTCGGGGTAGCCCGCCTCGGCGAAGGTCGGGACCTGCGGCAGCTGCGAGGAGCGCTGCCGGGTGGTCACGGCGATCGCCTTGACCTTGCCGCCCTTGAGCTGCGGAATGGCGGCGGTGACGGTGTCCACCGAGAACGGCACCTGGCCGCCGATCAGGTCCGTCATGGCCGGCGCGCTGCCCCGGTAGGGCACGTGCATGATCTTCGCGCCCACCGCCTGCAGGATGATCTCGCCGGTGAAGTGCGAGGACGTGCCCGTGCCGAAGGACGCGTACGAGTACTTGTCGGGCGCTGCGCGCATCGCGTTGGCGAACTCCTTGACGTTGCCGATGGGCACGTTCTTGTTGGCCAGCAGGATCAGCGGAATGCGCGCGACGATCGCGACCGGCTCGAAGCTGCCCAGGGCGTCGTAGGGCAGGTTCGGGCGGATGGCCGGGTTCATGGTGAGGGTCGAGCCCGATCCGAGCAGCAGCGTGTAGCCGTCGGGCGATGCCTTGGCCACGAACGCGGCGCCGACCGCCGTGCCGGCACCGGGGCGGTTGTCGATGAGCACCGGCTGCCCCAGTTCCTCCGACAGGCGCTGGCCGACCAGGCGTCCCACCGTGTCCGCACTGCCGCCGGGCGGGTACGGAACCACCAGCGTGACGGGGCGCGTCGGGTAGGCCAATTGCGCCTGCGCCTGTGCCAGCGCGGGCCCGGCCATGCCGAGGCAGGCGGCCAGGCCCGCGAGGACGGCACAGCACCAGCGCCGCTGCGGCGCTTGCGAACGGGGAGCGTTCATTGACAGGGTCCTTCCGTAGAGCGAAGAGAAGAGGGGGAGGGGAAATGCTGGGGCACGCCCTGCGGTGTAGCAAGCACAATGATTGGAAGGTTGCGTTGCTGCTGGCGCAACGCAGACCACGCCGATGAAATCTCCCACTTCCAAGCCTCCAGCTCCCGCCCGCACCGGGGCGCGCACCGAACGCCCGATCAACCAGCGCGTGCTCCAGGAGGAGTCGATGCGCTACTTCCTGGAGGTGGCGCGCGTCGGCTCGGTCACCGAGGCGGCCGTGCGGCTGAACGTGGCGCCGTCGGCCGTGAGCCGCCAGATCGGCCGGATCGAGCGCGAGCTCGACACCCTCCTGTTCGAGCGCCGCGCCCGCGGCATGGCGCTCAATTCAGCCGGCGAGCTGCTGGCGGCGCACGCGCGCCGGGCCTGGCTCGACATCGAGCGCGTGACCGACGACATCCTCGCGCTGCGCGGCCTGCGCAAGGGCGAGGTGCGCGTGGCCGCGACCGAGGGCTTCGCCTACGAATTCCTGCCGGCCCTGGTGGCTGCGTTCCAGGCGCGCTGTCCCGGCATCCGCTTCTCGCTCGACATGTGCGTGCAGCGCGAGGTGGCGCGCCGCGTGCGCGAAGGCCTGGTCGACCTCGGCGTGACGGTGAGCCTGGGCTCGGAGCACGGCCTGGACGTCGAGATCCGGCATCCCTCGCCCGTGTGCGCGGTCATGGCGCCTTCGCATCCGCTGGCCGAGCGGCGGCAGGTGTCGCTGGCGCAGGTGGTCCACTACCCGCTCGCGCTGCCGGCGCCCACGTCGACGCTGCGCCAGCTGCTCAACATCAGCTGCGCCCGCCAGCGCCTGCCGCTCGAGGCGGCATTGACGAGCGACCACCTCTACCCGCTGGTGCACTACGCGGCACACGGCCAGGCCGTGACCTTCTGCGGCGAGCTCGCGCTGCGCCAGCAGCTCGAGAACGGCACGATCGTGGCGCGTACCTTGCGCGACCGCGAGATGAACGAGCGGCATTTCGAGGTGCAGAGCATGGCGGGGCGGCGCCTGCCCGATGCGGCGCGCGCTTTCGTCGAGCACTTGCGCGAAGTGCTCAGCGCCTGATGCGAGGCGCGGGGCCGAAGCTCAGTCGGCCGTGATGTTGTTCGCCTTCACGACGGCGCCCCACATCTTGTACTGGTCGCGGGTCATCGCGCCGAGCTGCTCGGGCGAGCCGCCACCGGGCTCGTCCCCGCGATCGACGATGCTCTTGACGACGGTCGGCTCCTTCAGTGCCGCGTTCATCGCGCTGTTGGCCTTCTTCACGACCTCGGGGCTCAACCCGGGCGGCCCGTACAGGCCGATGAAGGAGATGATGCTGAAGTCCTTGATGCCGCTTTCCGCGGCGGTGGGCACGTTCGGCAGCATCGGCGAACGCTTGTCGCTGGTCACCAGCAGGGGCCGCAGCTGGCCCGACTTCACGAACGGCGCGACGACGGAGGTGGCGTCGAACATGGCGTCGAGGCGGCCGGCCATCAGGTCGACCATCGCCGGGCTGCTGCCCTTGTAGGGCACATGGTTCATCGCCGGGTTGCCCAGGCGCTCGCGCAGCAGTTCCATGGTGACGTGGATCAGCGAGCCTGCGCCCCCCGTTCCGTAGTCGATGCCCTTGCCGCTCTTGGCGCGCGACTTCACCTCTTCGGCGAACTGCGCGTAGGTCTTGATCGGCGACGTGGCGGGCACCACCAGCACCAGCGGCGACTGCAGCATGATGCCGATGGGTGTCATCTTTTGCGGATCGACGATGCCGAGCTTGGTGTACACGTGCGGCATGATCGTCATCGAGCCGTTGCCTACCAGCAGCTTGTGGCCGTCTGGCGGTGCCTTCATCAGTTCGACGGACGCGATGTTGCCGTTCACGCCGGCCTTGTTGTCGATGACCACGGGCTGGCCGAGCGCGCCCTGCATGCCGTTCGTCAACACGCGGCCGGCGAAGTCGGTCTGCCCGCCGGGTGGAAAGCCGATCAGCAGCGTGACCGATTTGCTGGGCCAGGCCGTCTGCGCCCACGCGGGGCTTGCCCCGAAGGCGCCCAGGCCGAGTGCCGCGGCACCCAGGCAGAGAAGCAGGCGCCGCGGCGCTGCACGAAGGGGCTGGGTGGCTTGGATCATGAAGTCCTCCGATGGGTCGTCTGTGGCACATCGCAGCGCGCCCGCCCGTGGATCGACGCACGGGCCGGGGCGCTGCCCTGCGGACTCAGTTCACGGCGAAGCAGTACATCAGGCCGGCACTGCCGCTTTGCTTGAGCTGGTCGACGCTGCAGCCCCGCGTGCCGTGCGACGCGTTCCACGAGGCGTTGGCGACCGGGTCGGGGTTGGTGCCCTTCTTGTCGTGGTGGCCGACGATGGCCGAGCCGTCGACGCTGCGCGTCCAGTTGCCGCAGGTGGTGTCCTTGCCGGCGGCGGCCGGTGCGAGCGTGCCGTCGGGGCGCGAGCCGGTGAGGATGTCGTGCCGGTTGACCGGGTCGCCGAAGCCCGAGACCACCTCGCCCTTTTCGGTCAGCGAGGTGTCCTTGCCGAGCTTGGCGTTCGCGCTGTGCAGGTCGGCCACGCTGGTGGCCACGACCACGCCCTTGGCGTTGCGCCACGGCCCGGCGCCGATGCGGTCGCGTGCGTTGACGGCCGGCTGGCCGCCCGCTTCGGCGGCGCTCAGGTAGGCCCGCCAGGTCTTGCCGCCCGCACCGGCGCTCGCGGCCAGCGCCTGGCACTGGCGGTCCGCGCCGGCCAGGCCGCCGAGGTCGCCGCCCTTGCCGGGATTGGCACTCGTGATGAAGAAGCTCATCGGGTTGGCGTCCTTGCCCGAAGACATGGCGCCGCATGCAGCGAGGAGCGCGACCGCCGAGGCCGCGGCACCCCATGACAGAACGGAACGATGGCGCATGCGAGGTCTCCTTGGAGTGGTTGGAGTTGGCGAGGCTACCCGCTTCGCACACGCAGCGTTCCCCTCGACAACCCGCACACACGCTGGCCGTGGGCGAGGTGGTCGAGGGGGCGCGTGTTCAGGGCGTCAGCGCCGCGGAGCTCGCGATCGCGTTCGCCTCGGCCGCGCAGTCGGCTGCGGGCGGGGCGCTGTCCGGGCGGCTGTGTGCCTGCGCGATCTCGTTCTTCGCCGCGCTCATCTGCGCCGTGAACACCGGGTTGGCGTGCAGCCGGCCCACGGTGGCCGCGCCGATCAGGCGTCCCGCTTCGATGTCGCTGCGCCAGTGCACGCCGCAGATGCCGCGGCTTTGCGCGAAGGCGCGGCCGCGCTGCAGCAGCGCATCCGCGCGCTCCGGCGCGAGCTCCGTCAGCACCAGGGCCCAGGCCCAGCCCAGCGCCGAGTGCCCGGAAGGGTAGGAGCCGTCCTTGGCCAGGTGCGCCTCTTCCTTCGGCGTGCAGCTGGCGGCCTTCAGCGCCACGAAGGGCCGCGTGCGCTGGTACTTCTCCTTGGCCTTGTAGGTGGCGCCGCCGGCATCGGCCAGCGTGCGCCGCAGCAGCATGTTCAGGTGCGGCGTCTGCTGCTCGGAGATGCGCACGCCCAGCGCGCAGGAGAAGGTGGAGGCCGCCTCCGGAAAGCGCAGGTTGGCATCGCGCACCGCGAGCGCGCCGCGCGGCGAACCCTGCAGCGCGGTGAGGCTGCGGAACGCGGCGACGTCGGCCGCCAGCGCGGCCGAGTTGGCCTCGGGCGGCGGCGGCAGCAGCGCCAGGCTGTCGGGCATCTCGGCCGAGGCCAGGTAGCCCTTGAGATAGCCCGACCCCGGGCGTGTTTCGCCGACGTCGGACGGCGAAGTGGTCGGCGCGGGCGATGTCGCGCATCCGCCTGCGAGCAGGGCCGCGATGAGCAACGGCGACAGGTGTTTCAAAGCCATGGGTACCTCTTTTCGCATGCGCTCAGAACGCGTGGCGGATGCCGAAGTCGTAGCCCATCGACGAGCGCGGCGCCCAGCCCGCGGCCTGCGCGGTGCCGCCCGTGAGGTAGGCGGCCGAGCCGCCGGTGATGGCGCCCATCACGCCGGGGTTGTTCCAGCCGTCCTTGATGCGGATGCGCGACACCGAGGCATACAGCGCGGTGCGCTTGGACAGGTTGTGCACGTAGCCCAGCGAGATCTGGTTGGCCGTGGTGTCGCGGTTGCCGTTCAGGCCCCACAGCAGGCTGTTCAGGTCGGTCGCGGCCGGCGCGCCGTTCTTGTACTTCACCGAGGCGTACGACGCGCGGATGAGGCCCGGGCCCACGGGCACGGTCACGCCCAGCATGTAGCCGTTGTACTTGTCCTTGCGCGTGGCGGTGTTCATGAACGGAACCGCCAGGCCCGGCAGGTTCTGCAGCGTGCCCGTCTCGTTCTTGTCCTGCACGCGCGAGACCTCGGCGAACAGCTTGGCGGGGCCGAAGTTGTACGACGCGCCCAGGTTCAGCGCGTTGATCTTGCGCTCCTGCGTGGCGGTCGCGATGCCCAGCGCGTTGAGCGTGGTGCTGTCGGCGGCCGTGCTCTGGCCGTAGGCGATGGCCATGTCGAGCGGCCCGCTGGCATAGCCCAGGCGGCCGCCCACGTAGCGACCCTTGGCCGACGGCGTGCCGGGCTGGTCGCTGCGCTTGGTGTTCTCGTGCAGCGTGTACTGCAGCTGGCCGTAGACACCGCCCAGGTTCGGCGGCAGGAAGTAGCCGATCGAGTTGCCGGTGCGGATGTAGTTGTCGGTCGCGGCCACGACGGAGCCGGGGCCGGCGATGGCGGCGATGCGGCTGTTGATGTTGGCGATGAGGTTGGTGCCCACGCCGTTGGTGCCGAAGGGATCGAAGACGGTGTCGTTCCAGAAGGTCGCGGCGTAGTCGCGGCCCAGGCGCAGTTCGCCGAACGGACCCGACAGGCTCATCGTCGAGCGGCGGTTGAAGTTGGTGATGCCCTTGGCGCCGTCGTCGTTGGTGATGCCGGACTCCAGCCAGAAGCTCGCCGCCAGGCCGCCACCGAGGTCTTCCGTGCCGCGAAAGCCGATGCGGCTGCCCGCATAGCCCGAGTTCGACAGCGCGGTCTGGCTCGTCTTCGCACTGCCGCCCGCGGCGTTCGCCGGTGGCAGCGCGAAGGGGTTGGGGCTGTGGTACGTGCTCTTGGACGTGTAGCGGCTGATGCCGACGTCGACGATGCCGAACACCGTGACGGACGATTGCGCCGACGCGGTACCGGCGGCGGTGAGGAGAGCCAATGCGGCCAGGGAGTGATGTTTCATGGCAGGTCTTGCTTTGCTTGCTTCTTCAGGGATGAACGAGTCCGCTGGTGCGCATCGCTGCGTTCCAGGGCTCGGGTGTTCCGAAGGGCGGATGCCCTTCGGGGACTTCGGGAAAAAGGGGTGCGGCCTCTAGCCGCGCGCGCAGGGCGTGTGGCCGCGCATCACGGCATTCGCATCGCGTCGCGCGAGCCGCGCATGCCGCGCAGGGGTCTCGTCGTTCGCGCATCGCGTCGCATGGGCGACGCAAGAAGCCGGATCAACGAACGCGCCGTGGTGCTGCGAAACAGCGTCAGGCGTGCAGGCAGGGAACGTGCATGTCTCACTTAGGGAGTTCCTCGTTGTTCTTTGATTGGCCGGTCCTATGATAGGAATCGCTGCTCTTCGAATCCGTCAACCAGGCAACAGTTTTTGCTGAGTCATCCCATGGAATACCCGCAACCCGTATCGCAGAGCACAAGGGAAGAGATCGAGCACGGGCTGAGCACGTGCGCGGTGTTTCTCGATTGGCCGAAAGACCGGCTGCGCGAGTTGGCGAACGCCGCGCGCGCCAGGCACTACCGGCGCCGCACGCCGCTCGTGAGTCGCGGCAACCACCAGCGGGAGGTGTTCGTGATCGTGTCGGGCTCGATCGAGATCGCGGCCACCAACGCGGCCGGCGACAAGTACATCCTCTCGGTGCTCGGGGCCGGCCAGATCACGCGCATGGTGCATCTCATCGACGACATGCAGCCCATCTTCGCCTTCGATGCGCGCGCCGATTCGCACATCATCCACATCCCCGGTGCCGCCATGCGGCGCATCCTCGATGCGGAGCCGGTGCTGTGGCGCAGCATCGCCCAGACCATGCTGCGGCGCTATCGCATGAGCGCCGAGATCCTGCAGGACCAGGTGCTGGGCTCGGTGCGCCGGCGCACGGCGATCACGCTGCTCAACATGGTGTATCGCTACGGGGACGCGAGCGGCGCGCCGTGCGACACCGAGCTGCGCGTGTCGCAGACCGACCTGGCGAACATGCTGGGCGTGTCGCGCCAGACCGTCGGCAAGGAACTGGCGCAGTTCAAGGACGAGGGCGTGCTCGGCTGCAACGAGGGCTACCGCCTGGTCACCGTGGTCGACCTGCCCCGACTGCACCGCATCGCTGCGGAAGATTGAGCCGAGGCCTCAGCACGGCGCGCAGGCCAGGCGGTAGGCGTGCGGGCTGGTGCCGGTCCAGCGCACGAAGGCGTGCCTGAAGTTCGCGGCCTCGCTGTAGCCCAGGCGCTCCGCGATCTCCTCGGTGGTCATGCGGGTCTTGCGCAGGTACTCGATGGCCAGCCGCAGGCGCACCTCGTTGAGGATCGACCGGTACGTGGTGCCATGCGTCGCGAGCCGCCGCCGCAGCGTGCGCGGCTCCAGCGCGAGCGTGCGGGCCATCGACTCGATGCTCGGAAAACGCCACGGCATCTGCTCCACCAGCGTGCGGCGCACCGCCGCGGCGATGCCGCCGGCATGCGCGAGTCCGGCCACGAACTGCTGGCAGCTCTCGCTGGCCATGGCGTGCGTGAGCGGATCGTGCAGGCGCGGCGCGCGCGTGCACCAGGCCTGGTCGAACTGCAGCGCGTTGTCGGGCTGCCCGAACTGCACGGGGCACTGGAACCACGCCTCCCAGACGCCCGCGCCGTGCTCGGGCGCGGGGCAGGCCAGGCGCAGGCCCGTGAAGCCGAAGCCATCGCCGTACAGGTCGCGCGCCAGCGTCAGGTGGGCCGCGAAGGTGAAGGCCAGCGCAAAGCGGTAGAGCGGGTCGCGCGGGTCGGGCGATACCAGCACCTCGAAGCTGCAGGTGCCGGGCGCGCGCGCGGGGTCGTGGTGCATGTCGGCCAGCGGCCCGATGGTGCGGCGGTACGTGATGGCGAGCTCGATCAGCGCGCTGAAGGTGGGGCTGCTCTGCAGCGCGTAGCCCCACATGCCGTAGGCCGTGAGGTGCATGCGCGCGCCGGCGCGCAGCGCCACCGTGGGGTTGCGTGCCAGCGCGAGCGCATTGCGCACCACGGTGACCGTCTGCGCATACGACACGCGCGTGCCGGGCTCGCGCAGCGCGGCCTCGTCGAGCTCGCTGCCGGCCAGGGCCTGTGCGGCGGGGATGCCGTCCGAGGCCAGCGTGGCGACGACCGCGGCGATGCGCTGCGGGGTGTACACCCGGGGTTCGAAATCGGGAGGCGGGTGATGCACGGTTCTCGGCCGGCGGCGCAATCAGTCCAGCGTGACGCCTGTGGCCCGCGTGAGCTTCAGCGACACGGGCAGGAACGCCTTGTACGCCGCCGAGGCTTCGGTCGGCGTGTTGCCGATGGGCTCGGCGCCCATGTCCTCGATGCGGCGCTGCACCTCGGGCTGCTTCACCACCGCGGCGACTTCGCGGCTGAGCTTTTCGACGATGGCGTCGGGCGTCTTGGCGGGCACCAGCAGCGAGGTCGGCGCCATGAGCATGAACATGTCGTCCTTGTAGCCCTGCTCGGCGAAGGTCGGTACCGTGGGCGCGGCCTTGGCGCGTTGCGCGCCCGGCACGGCGATGGCGCGCAGCTTGCCGGCCGCGACGTAGGGCTGGAAGGTGCTGATGGAGCCCACGGTCATCTGGATCACGCCGCTGAGCAGGTCGACCGCCATCGGGCTTTCGCCCTTGTAGGCCGCGTGCAGCGTCTGGGTGCCGTAGGTCTTGTCCATGAAGACCTGCATCTGGTGCGGCTGCACGCCGGGGCCCCAGGAGCCCATCGCGTACTTGCCGGGCGCCTTGCGCACGGCCTCGACGAGGCCCTTGAAATCCTGCGCCGGCACGGAAGGGTGCACGACCATGATCGTGCGCGTGCTCGCGATGTCCGACACGTGGCGCAGGTCGGTGCGCGGGTCGTAGGGCAGCTTCTTGTACAGCGCCAGGTTCGCCGCGATCGGGCCCGGCACCGACAGCAGCACCGTGTAGCCGTCGGGCGCGCTCTTGGCCACGTAGTCGGTGCCGATGATGCCGCCGGCGCCGCTGCGGTTCTCCACCAGCACGGGCTGCTTCAGCCGCTTGGCGAGCCCGTCGCCCACCAGCCGCGCGAGCGCGTCGGCCGAGCCGCCGGCCTGGTACTGGACGATGATGCGGATCGGCTTGCTCGGGTAGTCGGCCTGCGCCAGGGCGGCGCCGGCCGCCAGGTGGAGCCCGACGATGCACAGGCCGGGCGCGCGCAGCGCGCGGAAGCGGGAACGGGTCATGAAGTGAGTGCCTTTCGGGTGGGAGACGATGCAGTCGATACGGTCAGGGCAGGCGCTTCAGCGCGGGCGGTGCCCAGCGCCCGTCGAGCACCGGCGCCTGCGGCACGTACAGGCGCAGGTTCATGCTGAAGGGGCCGGCGGGCGCGGGCAGCCAGTTCGGGGCCTTGGCCGGGCCCGGCGACGCGTGCTGGATGTACAGGTCCAGCGAACCGTCGGCGTTGAAGGCGAGCGCGTCGCGGTCGCCGATGGCGTAGCGGTTCAGCGCGTTGTCGACGAAGAACTGGTCGGGGCCGTACAGCGTCAGCGACCAGAACGCATCGGCCGGCGGCAACTCGTGCGCGTCGAAGTGCAGCACATAGCGTGAAGTGCCCGACAGCGGCTGGCCCTCGCTGTCGCAGACCGAGCGCGGGTACATCGCCTCTTCGCGCGGCAGGGCACCCAGGCCGGCGTAGGCGACGAAGGCGCGCGCCAGGTAGTCGTTGCCGTAGACGCCCACATTGCTGCCGAGGCTCCAGCCGTTGCGCACCATGCGCATCGCCGGTGCGCGCTCGAGCATGCGCCGGTAGGCATCGGGCGCGGCGCGCTTGAGGGCACGCTGCACGGCCTCGGGGGCTTCGGCCAGTGCGAAGCCGCGGCCGGGGACCAGGCCGATGCGCTCCATGCGCAGCAGCAGCGCACCATCGGTGGCATGCGGCGGGTTGCGCTGGAGCAGTTCGGCGAAGAGCGCGAAGAAGGCACCGGCATCGAGCGCGGCCACCTGTTCGACGGGCGGGCGCATGTCCACCGCCGGGTCGACCTGGCCGGCGGGTGGGTCATGGGGCTGGCCCCACGCGGACAGCGGCACGGCCTCGAAGCCGGCCTGCAGCGTGTGCACATGGGCATAGTCGGCCGCGCCGTTGGTCTGGATGCGCCCGACGATCCAGCCCACGTCCGTCGGGCTCACGATGGCGCGCACGCCCTCGGGCAGCGTGCCTTGCCAGCGCGGGCCGACGAGCGCGAAGTGGCCGCCGCCGTTGCCGTTGGTGCGCGTGCCCAGCGTGGCGAACACGTCGGTCCACAGGTCGTAGAACGGAATGACGTGGTAGCGCTCGCCCATGTCCGGCAGCGTCAGCACCAGCGGCTCGTCGCCGACGTCGTACCAGATGTTGGAGTACAGCGTGTCGGCGTTGGGACGCACCACGTCCTTGAAGCCGGCGTCGGGGTAGGTGGGCACGTGCACGAAGCGGTTCATCGGCCCGCGCACGCGCGCGCCGTCGGGCTGCGCGACGTTGGTGGCGACGCGTCGCGTCAGCTCCATCACCACCATCGGATAGGCGTAGGTGTAGGCCTCGATGCCGATGGCGTAGGCGTCTGCTTCAGTGATGAACGTGCTCACGACTGGGCCTCCGCATAGCGCAGCCAGACATCGTGGATGTGCCCGTCGAAGCCGAACGGCGCACGGTCGAAGTACTCCGCCGCCACCGGCGAGCCCAGGTCGCAGCCGACGTCGAAGGTCTCGCAGGCCGAGAAGATGGCCGTCACCGTGACGCCGATGTCGCACGCCGCCACCTGCACGCCATCGACGCGCAGCACGGCGCGCGCGGGCCGCTGGGGCGCCGTGCCGTCGCTCATCGTGAACTCGACGTCGATCGCGCGGCGTCCGGCGGCGATGCGCGCGGGCGAGCGCGCCTTGAAGCGGTACATGCCGAGCATGTTGTATTCGTAGGCCAGGTGGCCGTCGTCCAGGTACAGGCAGATGCCGCCGTTGAAGCCGCCCAGCGCGAACAGCACGCCGCTCGCGCGCTCGCCCAGCGTGGCATCGACGCTGGCCGTGTGGCTGCGTGTCTTGATGTTGGGCGCGCAGTTCTCCGGAATGCGCGTGATGTCGGCGCTGAAGTGCCACGAGGTATGCCGGGGCGCGATGCGGTGCTGCGGCTTGAGCGTCAGGTGGTAGATCGCGCCCAGCGGATAGACGTGGTTGATGCCCGCCTGCACGGCGAACATCTCCTTCATCTGCGCCAGCCTGGCGGGCTGCGCCTGCGCCAGGTCGTGCGCCTGGGCGTAGTCCTTCGCGACGTGGTACAGCTCCCAGACGTCGTTGTCCGGGTCCCAGGTGGCCAGCCCGGGCGCGGCGCCCGCGACCCACGGAATGCGCGGGCCGAACACGCCCGCAGTCCAGCCGTCGTGGTGCACCATGCGGCTGCCCGCCACCTCGAAGTACTGCACGCCCTTGCGGCCCTCGGCCTGCGGATGGGCGAAGGTGTAGGCCATCGAGATGCCGTCCAGCGAATCCTGCCGCACGCCGTTGAGCTCGATGGGCGGCGTGATGCCCAAGATGTCGTAGAGCGTGGGCGCGATGTCGTTGACGTGGTGGAACTGGGAGCGCGGCGTGGTGTCGGGCCGGATGCCGCGCGGCCACGACACGACCAGCGGCGTGCGCGTGCCGCCGAAGTGCGCGGCGATCAGCTTGGTGCTCTGGAACGGCGTGGAGCCGGCCCAGGCCCAGCCGGCGTGGTACATGTTGTCGGTCTTGCGGCCACCCAATGCGTCGAGGCCGCCCAGGCCTTCCAGCAGTTCGAGGTGCTGCGAGATCTTGGTGGAGACGCGGTTCTGCGCCAGCAGCTCGACCACGGTGCCGTTCTGTCCTTCGGCGCTGCCGCCGTTGTCGCTGAACACGAAGAACACCAGCGTGTTGTCGCGCAGCCCGAGCTGCTCCAGCTCGTCGACGACCTTGCCGATCTGCGCATCGGTGTGCTCCAGGAAGCCCGCGTAGACCTCCATCAGCCGGCGCTGGAACGGGCGCTCGGCCTCGGGAATGCTGTCCCAGCTGGCGAGCGTCTCGGGCCGGGGCGTGAGCTCGGCGGTCTCGGGAATCCAGCCCATCGCCTTCTGGCGCGCGAAGGCGCGTTCGCGGTAGGCGTCCCAGCCGTCGTCGAACTTGCCCTTGTACTTGTCGGTCCATTCCTTGAAGACGTGGTGCGGGCCGTGCACCGCGCCGGGCGCCCAGTACATCAGGAAGGGCTTGTCGGGCGTGATGGCGCGGTGGCGGCGCAGCCAGCCGCAGGCCTTGTCGGCCATGTCCTCGCTCAGGTGGTAGCCCTCGTCGCGCGGCGGTTCGATGAGCGTGGTGTTCTCGACCAGGCGCGGCTCGTACTGCGAGCTCTCGCCGCCCAGGAAGCCGTAGAAGTGGTTGAAGCCGTGGCCGGTGGGCCAGCGGTCGAAGGGGCCCATCTGCGTGGTCAGGTTGGCGGGCGTGTTGTGCCACTTGCCGAAGGCGGCCGTGTTGTAGCCCCAGGCCCCCAGCACCTCGGCCATCGTGCCGGCGCTCTTGGGAATGACGCCCACGTAGCCGTCCCAGTCGGTGGCGTATTCGGAGATGTGGCCGTAGCCCACGCGGTGCGCGTTGCGCCCCGTCAGCAACGACGCGCGCGTGGGCGAGCACACGCCGCAGTTGTGGAAGGCGTTGTAGGTGATGCCGCTGCCGGCCAGCCGCGCCAGCGTGGGCGTGTGGATCTCGCCGCCGAAGGTGTCGGGGTGCGCGAAGCCGGCGTCGTCGAGCATCACGATCAGCACGTTCGGTGCGTCGTCGCGCAGGTGCGGCACCGCTTTGCGCCGCTCGTGCGTGGACTCCGACAGCTTGCGCCCCGCGATGCTGGCGCTGGGCGGCGCGTCGAAGGGCAGGTGGCTGCCCTGGCCGGGCAGGGTGTTGAAACCGCCGAGGGTCGCGGATGGGTTGGATTTTTCTTGTGTCATGGGTGTTCTCTTGGACGCGCGGGGGGCAGGGCCCCGGCGTCGTGGTGGACGGGCGTCAGTCCAGCGTGACGCCGATGGACTTGACCAGGGCGCTCCAGTCCTGCAGGTCCTGGCGCAGGACCTCCTTGAACTGCTCCGGCGTGGGGCGCGGCAGGTCGGTGAAGTTGAGTTCGCGCAGGCGCTGGGTCACGGCCGGGTCCTGCAGGGCGCGGTAGATCTCTTCGTTCAGGCGCTTGACGACGGCGGGCGGTGTCTTGGCCGGCACGAAGAAGCCGTACCAGGTGTAGTTCTTGAACGGGAACCCGGCCTGCGTCATCGTGGGCACGTCGGGAAGCATCGGCAGGCGGTCGGGGCCGCTGTAGGCCAGGGCCTTGACCCGGCCGGCCTTCACGACCTCGATGGTGGAGGAGATGTCGGCGAAGCCGGCGTCCACCTGGCCGCCCATGAGGTCCTGCACGCAGGGGCTGCTGCCCTTGTAGGGCACGTGCAGCAGCGAGATGCCGGCCTGCTTCTTCAGGCTTTCCATCGTGAGGTGGCCGCCCGAGCCGTTGCCCCACGAGCAGTAGTTCAGCTTGTCGGGGTGGGCCTTGGCATGGGCGACGAAGTCCTTGAGCGTGTTCGGCGGCAGGTCCTTGCGCACCAGCAGCAGGTTGCCGCCGCGGCCGACCTGCGCGACGGGCGCGAAGTCCTTGAGCGGCTCGTAGGGCAGCTTCTTGTAGAGCGCCGGATTGATCACCATCGTGGCGGCGTAGGTGAACAGCACGCGCGTGCCGTCGGCCGGCCCCTTGGCGACGAAGTCGACGCCCAGGATGCCGTTGGCGCCGGCGCGGTTGTCGACGATCACGCTCTGCTTGAAGGCCTTGCCCAGCACGTCGGCGAACAGCCGCGCGATGAGGTCGGTGCCGCCGGCGGGCGGCGTGGGCACGACGATGGTCACCGTCTTGCCCGGGTAGCCGGCGCCGTCCTGCGCCGTGGCCGTGCCGGCGAGGGCGAGAAGGGCCAGCGCGGTGAGTGCCGGCCGCAGCAATGTCCTGTTCACGGAAATGTCTCCTTGGGAATGGGTCGCGCAGGCCCCGCGCCTCTGGGCGCGTCCCCCGTTGCTACACAGGGAGGGACTGCGTCTCCATGCTAGGAAACAGCGGCCATCGATTCCGTCAACCAGCCGACAGATTCGCCGACACCGGCTCGGGGAATACCCTCTGGCTCAGCCGTAGGCGGGCCGTATGTCGACCGGCGAGGGCGCGTTGTCGCTCCGTGGTCGCGCGCACCCTCGACGGGGGGCTTTCATGCGCCCAGCTTGCGCGCGATCAGGTCCTTCATGATCTCGCTGGTGCCGCCGTAGATGCGCTGCACGCGCGCGTCGGCATACATGCGTGCGATCGGGTACTCGACCATGTAGCCGTAGCCGCCGAACAGCTGCAGGCATTCGTCCAGGACCTTGCCCTGTTGCTCGGTGCACCACAGCTTGGCCATGTAGGCGGCCTCCTGGTCGAGCGTGCCGTCGACCATCCGCTGGATGCAGTCGTTGACGAAGGTGCGCACGACGTGCGCGATGGTCGCGCACTCCGCGAGCTTGAAGCGCGTGTTCTGGAAGTCGAACACGGCCTGCCCGAAGGCCTTGCGCTGCTGCGTGTATTCGAGCGTGAGTTCCACCGCGCGTTCGATCACCGCGGCGGCCGGCACGCACAGGAACAGGCGCTCATAGGAAAGCTGGCTCATGAGCTGCACGAAGCCGTCGCCTTCCTTGCCGCCCAGCAGGTGGTCGGCCGGCACGCGCACGCCGTCGAAGAAAAGCTCGGCCGTGTCCGACGCATGCTGGCCCAGCTTCTCGAGCCGGCGTCCCACGCGAAAGCCCGGCAGGCCGTCGGTTTCCAGGACGACCAGCGACACGCCGCGGCTGCCCGCCTCGCCGGTGCGCACCGCCACCACCAGCAGGTTGCCCGTGAAGCCGTTGGTGATGAAGGTCTTGGCGCCGTCGATCACGTAGTGGTCGCCGTCGCGCCGCGCGCGCGTGCGCAGCGCCTTCAGGTCCGAGCCGCAGCCGGGCTCGGTGAGCGCGATGCCGGCCAGCAGCTCGCCGCTGGCGAGCTTCGGGAGCCAGCGCTTCTTTTGCGCCTCGGTGCCGTAGTCGAGGATGTAGTGCGCGGCCAGGTTGTGCACGCCGGTGTTGGCGGGGAACTCGGCCTTGGCCAGCTCGTCCTGCACCACCATCTGGCAGGCCAGCGAGGCGCCGGCACCGCCGTAGGCTTCGTCGAGTTCTGGCAGCAGGAAGCCCATCTGTCCGAACGGGCGCCAGGCCTCGCGCGGAATGAAGCCCTGGCGGCGCCAGCCGTCCAGGTGCGGCGAGAGCTCACTCGCGATGTAGCGGCGCACCTGTTCGCGGAACGCGTCGGTGTCTTCGTCCATCCAGCGATGGCGATACAGCTGTGGAAGCATGGTGTTCTTCGAGGTCAATCAGTCAGTGGGTCGATCGATCGGTCTTGGCGCGGGCCAGGAAGCGCGCGCAGGCGTCGTTGAAAAATTCACCGGCCACGTGCCGGCGCTGGGCCGTGCATTCGTCGCTCAGTTGCTGCGCGAGCGTGTTGTCGCTCGCCGCGTCGATCAGCTGCCGCGTATCGCGCAGGGCGGCGGCCGATGCAGCGCCCAGTCGCCGGGCGATCGCGTGGGCTTCTTCGAGCAGCACGGCATCGTCGACGCAGCGCCAGACGAGGCCCCATTGCTCGGCCTTCGCCGCGTCGATGCGTTCGCCGAGCAGCGCCATGCCGAGCGCGCGGCTGCGCCCGAGCAGACGGGGCAGCGACCAGGTGGCGCCCAGGTCGGGCACGGCCCCCAGCTGCGGCACCTGGGGCACCAGGAAGTAGGCCGAGCGCGCCGCGAGCACGACGTCGGCCGCCAGCGCAATGCCCACGCCCGCGCCCACGCAGGGGCCGTTGACGGCGGCCACCACCGGCACCGCGCAGTCGGCGATGGCCTGCGTGATGGGGTTGCCCACCTCCTGCATGCCGCGCCCGATTTCTTCCTGCGCATGGGCCGGCCCGCCGGCGAGCACGTCGCCGAAGTAGCCGATGTCGCCCCCGCCGGAAAAGGCGCGGCCCGCGCCCGTCAGCACGATGGCGCGCACGCGCGCGTCGGCCGCGCTGTCGCGCAGCGCCGCCAGCAGGGCTTCGAGCAGCGGCGGTGCCAGGGCGTTGAGGGCGTCGGGCCGGTCGAGCGTGAGCGTCGCGATGCCCTCGTGCACCTCGCGCCGGACAGCGGCGGTCATCGCTCAGAACCCCGTGAGGCCGCCGCTGCACACCAGCGTCTGGCCGCTCACGTAGTCGGACTCGGGAATGCACAGCAGGTACACGGCGCCCGCCGCTTCTTCGGGCGTGCCGCCACGGCCCAGCGGAATGCCGCGTTCCATCGCGGCCATGAGGTCGGGGTTCACGCCCACCTTGATGTCGCGTCCGTCGATGTTGGCGGTGCCGCCGTCGGCGGCGTTGCCGGTCAGGCGGGTCTTGATGAGGCCGTAGGCCACGCAGTTGACGGTGACGTTCATGCGGCCCCATTCCTTGGCCAGCGTCTGCGTCATGCCGGTGATGCCGGCCTTGGCCGCCGCGTAGTTGGTCTGGCCCGGGTTGCCGAACAGGCCCGCCATCGACGAGATGTTGACGACCTTGCGCACCACGCGCTGCCCGGCTTCGGTTTCCGCCTTGCCGAGCGCGCGGATCACCGGCTGCGCCGCGCGCAGGATGCGAAACGGCGCCGTCAGGTGGCAGTCGAGCATCGCGTACCACTGCTCGTCGGTCATCTTCTGGATCACGTTGTCCCAGGTGTAGCCGGCGTTGTTGACGACGATGTCCAGGCCTTTGAATTCGCTCACGGCCGTGCCGACGAAGCGCTCGGCGAAGTCGGTCGCGTTGACGTTGCCGACGCAGGCCACGGCCTGGCCGCCGGCCTCGCGGATGGCCTGTACAGCCTCCTGCGCGGGTTCGGCGTCGAGGTCGTTGACGACGATGCGGGCGCCTTCGCTGGCGAGCTTGAGCGCGATCGAGCGGCCGATGCCGCGGCCCGAACCGGTGATGAGGGCGACCTTGCCTTCGAGTTTGTTTGTCATGGTGTTCTTTCCGGGATGTTGGGTGGTCAGGGCAGGGCGACGAAGGCTTCGCCGACGATCTTGGTCTGGCCGAACTGGTTGGTGCTTTGCAGTTCGATGCGAACGCCGCGTTCGCCGTTGCGCTCGGTCTTCTCGACGATGCGGCCGCTGCAGCGCATGGCGTTGCCCAGGTGCGTGATGCCCTGGAAGCGCGCCTCGAAGTGGCGCAGCCGGCTTTGCGGCGCCCACTGCGTGAGCACGCGGCCCAGCCAGGCCATGCCCAGCATGCCTTGCGCGAACACGTCGGGCATGCCCGAGCGGCGCGCCATGTCGGTGTCGATGTGGATCGGGTTGTGGTCGCCCGAGGCGCCGGCAAAGAGCGCGAGCGCGGTGCGGTTCACGGCTGGCAACTGCACGGCCGGAAGTTCGTCGCCGACCTGCACGGAGTCGAAGGTGGGGGAGGTCATGGGGTGTTCCTTCAGTGGCGGCAGACGATGACCGTGCGCAGCTCGGCCACGAGTTCGTCGCGCTGGTTGGTGGCGCGCGAGGTCTTCACGACGAATTCGAGCGCGCCGTTCTTCTTGTCGTAGATGTCGCTGACGGTGGAGCGCACCGTCACCGTGTCACCCACGCAGGCGGGGCGGTGGTAGCTGAAGCTCTGCTCGCCGTGCAGCAGCTTGGCCAGCGGAATCTGCAGGTCGGTGAGCAGCTGGTCCGAAGCACCCGAGTCCAGTTCAGCAGCGAACAGGAAGGTGGGCGGTGCCGGCAGGTCGGGGTAGCCGGCATCGCGCGCGGCGGCGGCATCGGTGTAGACCGGGTCGGTCTCGCCGATGGCCTTGGCGAAGAACTGCAGCCGGCTGCGCTCGATGGGCAGCACCGACGTGGGCAGCGCGTGGCCGATCCATTTCTTGTCGATCATGAGAGGGTCTCCTTGGGTTGTCGTGGGGTTCAGATGCGCTCGTACAGCGTGACCACGCAGGCGCCGCCGAGGCCCAGGTTGTGCTGTAGCGCGAGCCGCGCGCCTTCGACCTGGCGCTTCTCGGCCGTGCCGCGCAGCTGCTGGACCAGCTCCGTGCATTGCGCAAGACCCGTGGCGCCCAGCGGATGGCCCTTCGACAGCAGGCCGCCCGAGGGGTTGGTGACGACCTTGCCACCGTAGGTGTTGTCGCCATCGACCACGAACTTCTCCGCGCCGCCGACCGGGCACAGGCCCAGCGCTTCGTAGCTGATGAGTTCGTTGTGCGCGAAGCAGTCGTGCAGCTCGACCACGTCGATGTCCTGCGGGCCGACACCGGCCGCGTCGTAGACCTTCTGCGCTGCTTCCTGCGCCATGCTGAAGCCGACGACCTCGCGCATGTCGCGTGCCTCGAAGGTGATGGCGCGGTCGGTGGTCATGGCCTGGGCCTTGATGCGCACGCTGCGGTCCAGCCCGTGGCGCTCGGCGAAGCGCGGCGAGCAGACGATGGCCGCGGCCGCGCCGCAGGTCGGCGGGCAGGCCATGAGCCGCGTCATCACACCGGGCCACATCACGGGCGCGGCCATCACCTCGTCTTCGGTGACGACGTTGCGGAACAGCGCGACCGGGTTGTTGGCGGCATGGCGGCTGGCCTTGGCGCGGATCTTCGCGAAGGTCGACAGCTGCGTGCCGTACTGCTGCATGTGCGCCAGGCCGGCTCCACCGAAGTAGCGCAGCGCCAGAGGAATGTCGATTCCGCTGACAAGTTTATCGGTGGCCTTGTCGAAGCGCGCGAAGGGGCTGGGCTTGTCGCTGAACGCCGAGCCCAGCGCGCCGGGGCTCATCTGTTCGAAGCCCAGCGCCAGCACGCAGTCGGCCGCGCCACTGGCCACGGCCTGGCGCGCAAGGAACAGCGCGGTCGAGCCGGTGGAGCAGTTGTTGTTGACGTTGACGACCGGAATGCCGGTCATGCCGACTTCGTAAAGCGCGCTCTGGCCGGCGGTCGAGTCGGCGTACACATAGCCCACGTAGGCCTGCTGCACCAGCTCGTAGCCGATGCCGGCATCGGCCAGCGCACGGCGCGTGGCGTCGGCGGCCATGGCCTGGTAGGGCGCGCTGGCGCCCGGTTTGGTGAAGGGGATCATGCCTACCCCGGTGACGAAGACATCGCGGCTCATGGGAATTTCCTGAGGGTTGAGAAAAAAGGGGAAGGCGACGCACTCATGCGACGTTGCGCTGGCGGCCCTGCCAGAAGGGCTCGCGCAGCTGCGTCTTGAGCACCTTGCCCGCGCCCGACATCGGCAGCGTGTCGACGAAGGCCACGCTGCGCGGGCACTTGTAGCCGGCGATCAGCGTCTTGCAGTGGGCGACGATGTCCGAGGCTTCGGCGCTCTGTCCCGGCTTGAGGACCAGCACCGCATGCACGCTCTCGCCCCATTCGTCGCTGGGGATGCCGATCACCGCGCAGGCCGCAACGGCGGGGTGCTGCGTGACGGCGTTCTCGACCTCGGCCGAGTAGACGTTCTCGCCGCCGCTGATGATCATGTCCTTGATGCGGTCGACCACGAAGATGTAGCCGCCGTCGTCCATCCAGGCGCCGTCGCCGGTGTGCATCCAGCCGTCGCGCACGGCGGCCGCCGTCTGCTCCGGCTTGCCCCAGTAGCCCTGCATCACGTTGGGGCCGCGCACCGTGACTTCGCCCACCGTGCCGCGCGGCACCTCGAGGCCGGCGGGGTCGACGATACGCACTTCCATGCAGATGCTCGCGCGCCCCGCGGAGCGGTGCCGCCCCAGGCGGTGGCCCTCGGCCGTGTACGAGCTGGGCGGGTTGATCGTGGCCAGCGGCGCCAGCTCGGTCATGCCGTAGCCCTGCACGAAGTCCACATGGGGCAGGGCGGCCATCGCACGTTCCAGCACGGCCTCCTGCATCGGCGAGGCGCCGTAGAAGATGCACTGCAGGCTGGCGAGGTCGCGCGGCTCTTTCATCGCGGGGTGGTCGACCAGCATCTGGATCATGGTGGGCACCAGCAGCGTGTTGGTCACGCGGTCGCGCTCGATCGCATCGAGCACGCCCTGCGGCGTGAACATCGGGATGATCGTGTGCGTGTTGCCGGCGGGCCAGTGCGGCATGGCCAGGCCCATGTCGCCCAGGTGGAACATCGGTGCGGCATGCAGGTAGTTGCCGCCGCTCGGTGCCAGGCCCTCGGCTTGCATCGCCATGGCCGAGCTGCACAGGTTGGCGTGGCTGAGCATCACGCCCTTGGGAAAGCCCGTGGTGCCGCCGGTGTAGAAGATGCCCGCCAGGTCTTCGTCGCGGCGAACCGCATCGGGAACGGGCGAGGCCGAGGCCAGGAGCGCCTCGTAGCCGTGCATGCCGGGCGGCAGCTCGCCGTCGTGCTCGCCGCTGCTGCAATAGATCACTTCGCGCAGGCTCCTGGATTCGCTGCGCATCTTCTCGACCATCGGGCGGAAGGCCTCGTCGACCAGCAGCAGGGTCGAGCCCGAGTCTTCGAGCGAATAGAGAATCTCGGCGGCCGACCAGCGGATGTTGCAGGGGTTGAGCACGCCGCCGCCCCAGGGCACGGCCATCTGGTATTCGAGGTAGCGGTCGGAGTTGAGCGCCAGCATCGCCACGCGGTCGCCCGGCTTCATGCCCAGCTGCTGCAGGGCGCCCGCGAGGCGGGCGACGCGCTCCACGAACGCGCGGAAGGTGCGGGTGCGGCCGGCAAAACGCACGGCCACCTTGTCGGGACTCTGCTGCAGGGCGCGGTGCAGCGACTGGGTCATGTACATGGCGTTTGTCTCTCGTTGGTTCTTGGTCTGGGTTTCGCAGACCCTTGCCTGCGTGGCCCATGTTAGGAACCGATCGCCATTCGCACGATGCCGTTTTGCGTTGTTCGGATGGCAGAACATCGCAATCTGCGCAGCACGCAATCGGGCCACGCGGCGCTTGCATGACAGGCATGCGCCGGTGCACAGTCGGCCCGGCAACATCCACGCGACGCGGCCCGCCTTCGATGCTTCATCCTCCCCAAACGGTTTCCATCGGCTTCGTGCACGGCATCCTGTCCGGGGTGCATGCGCGCGGCCAGCCGCTCGAGCCTTTCCTGGTCGAGGCCGGCATCGCACCTGGCCTGCTCGGGCAGTCGGACGCGCGCGTGACGACGCAGCAGTACGCGAGGCTGTTCCGCGTGCTGACCGAGCGACTGGACGACGACTTCATCGGGCTGCTGAGCCGCCCGCTTCGGCGCGGGAGCTTCGCGCTGATCGCGCGTTCGGCCCTCGGCGCGCCCACGCTGCAGGTGGCGCTTCGCCGCGCGGCGCGCACCTTTCGCCTGCTGCAGGACGATGTGGTGCTGGAGCTGGTGTGCCGGGCCGACCTCGCCGGCGTGGTGGTGCGCTTCACCGAACCTGCTGCCGCGCCGACGGTCTTCCTGCAGGAGGTGCTGCTGCGCACCGCATGGCGCCTGATGGCGTGGATCGTGGGCGGCCAGCTGCCCGTGGTGCGCTTCGACTTCGCATTCGGGCCACCCGCGCATGCCGGCGGCTACGGCAAGATTTTTCCGGCGCCGCAGCAGTTCGACTGCGAGCTGTCGGCATTCTGGTTCGACGCGGCACGCCTGAAGGACGTGGTGCGCCGCGACGAAGCCGCGCTGCATGTCTTCCTGGCCGACGCGCAGGCCCACATGATCGTGCCCAGGCGCACCGACGAGGGAATCGGCGCGCGCGTGCGCAGCCACCTGCAGCACGCGCAGCCCGCATGGCCGGACCTCGTGGCGACGGCCGCCGCGCTGCACGTGACGGTCTCCACGCTGCAGCGGCGGCTGGCGCTGGAGGGCACCTCGTTCCAGGCGCTGAAGGACGAACTGCGCCGCGACACGGCCATCCAGCGGCTGAGCACGAGCACCGTGCCGCTGGCGGAGCTGGCCGACGAACTCGGGTTTGCCAACAGCTCGGCCTTCCAGCGCGCGTTCAAGTGCTGGACGGGCAGCGCGCCCGGGAGCTACCGCCGAAGCGGCGGCTTGTGATCGACGTCGCGGATGTCCGCCATCCGACACCGACACCGACGACGGCCGCCGTCCAGGCTGGGAGATGAAGCCGGCCGCCGGGACGGGCGACCCGCCGCACAGGCTAGGCCGCCAATGCCACCGAATGCTGCTGCCAGTCCCCACGCTCCAGCAAGGCGGTCATCGCGGAGACCGGCGCGTGCTCGCGCACGGCGGGAATGACCTCGTCCGCCTCGTCCGGCGATCCGACCAGCACCGCGCCGACAAGCCGGCCCTCGGCGACCACCAGCTTGCGATAGATGCCTTGCGCAGGCTCGGACTGCGTCAACTCGAATTCGCCGGGCCGCGCGGCGTGCACGGAGCCCGCGGAGCGGACGTCGATGCCCGAGACCTTCAACGCGGTCACCGGCACATGGCCGCGATAGACGCGCTTGCCGCCCAGCGCATTGACGGCCGCAATTTCTCCCTGCTCGGCCGCCACGGCCCACAGGGGGATCGAGTGGCCCTCGAACTCGGCCACATCGCCCGCGGCATAGACATGGGCGGCACTGGTGCGCATCTGTGCGTCGACGATGATGCCGCGGCCGAGCGCCAGGCCGGCCGACTGCGCGATGTCGACGTTGGCGCGCACGCCGGTGCACACCACGACCACGTCGGCGGGGAGCTGGCGTCCGTCCTTCAGCACGAGCCGCGCCACGCGGCCCTCGCTGCCCGGCTCCAGCCGCGCGGCGTCGGCACCGGTCATGACATGGATGCCCTGGGTTGCCAGGTGCGCTTCCAGCAAGGCACTGGCCGGGGTGTCGATCTGCCGGTCCAGGATCTGGCCGCTGTTCGACAGCACCTGGACCTGCGCCCCGAGCTGCGCCAGCGCCTGCGCCGCTTCCAGGCCGAGCAAGCCGGCGCCCAGCACGACCGCGCAGGTGCCGTGGAAGCGCTGCATGTAGTCGCGGATCGCCATCGCGTCGTCGGCATCGCGCAGCACAAAGCTGCCCTCGATGCCGTAGCCGTCGAGCGGCGGGACCCACGCCGAACTGCCCGAGCACAGGATGAGCCTGTCGTAGCCCAGCGTCTCGCGGGTCGCCAGCGTGAGCTCGCGACGCTGCGTGTCGACGCCCGACACATGCGTGTTGAGCCACGCGGTGACACGGTGTTCGGCATACCACTGCTCGGGGAGCAGGTGCAGGCCCTGGACACCCGTCGGCATGCTGATCAGCTTGGCAATGGCCATCCGGTTGTAGGCGTTGTGGTTCTCGCGGCCGATGAGATGGATCTCGCAGTCGGGGTGGCGACGCCGCACATGGTCGGCCGCGGTCAGGCCGGCCACGCCGTTGCCCACGATCACGACGCGGCGGATTGACGCATCGAAGGGCACGACCTCGGGCTTGCGTGTTTCGCGCGCCGCCGGGGTCGCCTCCCGCTTCAGGTCGATGCGGATGGGCCCGGCATTGCGGATGCGCGCCATGCAGGCCAGGCGCGTGCCGTCGGCGCAGCCGAGCCGGGCCAGCGTCGCCCGCTCGTCGCTGCCGATGGGGGCGAGCCGCTCGCCGCCCGCCACGACGGCGATCGGGTCGGCGCCGCACACGCCGGAACGGCAGCCGGCGTTGATGGGGGCGCCGCAGTCCTCGAGCGCCTCGAGCAGGGTCTGGCCCTTGCGGATGGGGGTCTTCATGCCGGTGGGGTCGATGCAGAGTTCGGCAGGCTGCGTGGACGCATCCGCCGGCGCGGCCGCAGCGGCCTCGTTCTCCGGCGGGGTTGCAACCGGCGCCTTGCGCGCGGCGTCGTTCGGGCCGCGGTGCAGCCGCATCGTCTCGATGACGATCGGCGCCAGCCGGGAACCGTCCCGGACACCCTTGCGCAATTCACGGCGAAGGAACAGGCGCTCGACATGCAGCGACCGCGCGATCCACGTCAGGCTCGCGATGATCGTCAGGCCGCGCAGCGTGGCGACGACTTCGGGGGCGATGGCCATGCCGCTCAGGCTGCTCAAGGTGCTGACGACCAGCGGGGCGGTGAACCAGTAGTACAGCGAGAACGCGGCCGCCGCGAAGAGCACCGGCGACAGGTTGCGCGTCTTGCTGCCCAGCAGTTCGATCAGGTTGAAGAGCGTCAGGCTGGCGGCCATGTAGACCAGCATCTGCATGACCGTGGAGACCGGGCCGATCTCGGCGGGCGAAGGCACGAGGTAGTAGCCGAGGATCAGGCCCGGAAAGACGCCCGCGAAGAAGCTGCGGAAGTTGCGGTAGGCCGGGTTCGGGTCGTACTGGTCGGCCAGGTACGCGGCGCCGGGGTTGAGGTCGTAGCAGTTCTTGGCGCAGCCCACGCACGGTTCGCAGTGCGTGTTGGCGATGCGGATGAACGGCGTCTGGCCGTACAGCCGCTGCACCGGCAGCAGGGGGCAGATGCTGCTGCACCAGCCGCTCTTGCCCTTGAACAGCAGGCCGCCGATGAGCGCCGCCCCCATGGCTGCCGCCAGCAGGCCGGCGGTGGCCATGCCGTTGCCGTTGAACAGCAGCTTGCGCGCGACGACCGCGCAGATCAGCAGGCCGATGCCAATCGGAAATGCCGCGCCCTGCGACAGGCGGCGGCTCGTGAGGGCGCGCGTGATGCCGAGCCTGCGGGGGATCTGGTTGATGGCGGCCAGCGGGCAGACGTTGCGCCACAGCCCGGGTGCCAGCATGAACACGAGCGGGAGCGACGGCACGATCAGCCCCCAGAACAACGGCATCGCGATGGCGGGCCGCAGCGCCAGCATGACGGCCAGGGCCAGGGCCGAGGCGATGCTCACCACGCGCAGCGCGCGCCACACCGCTTTCGGCACGATGGTCGGCAGCTGCATGAAATTGGCGAAAACGAGAGCGGGAGAGGGCTTGAACATGGTTCGGTGGTACCTGCGTGAGAAGGTGTCGCCATTCATGCCCCGGGGGGACGCTGCGACAGTGGTGGCGCCATCGGTGAGTGATGGGGCTCTGCGAGTGGTGCGATTCTGGCCAGTCGCACGTCTTAAGGTTGCTATCTTGTGTGCGGCACGCTTACGAGTCTGAAGACGGCGGGCTCAGGTGTTCAGGCGGTAGCCGACCCCGCGAATCGTGCGGATGATCTGCCGCCCGAGCTTGCGCCGCACGTTGGACAGATGCACTTCCAGGGCGTTGCTCGTCGGTGCGCCGTGAATCCCCTGCACCAGCAATTCCACCTGGGCCTTGGGGACCGTGTGATCGAAGCGCAGCGCGAGCGCCTCCACCAGGTTCCATTCCCGCTCGGTCAGCGCGACAGGCATGCCGCAGCGGACCGTCGTCCGGCTGCCCAGGTCGAACTCGACGTCGCCGCACCGCACGCGCGGCGTTGCCAGGCCCGCGGCCCGGCAACGCAGTGCCCGCACCCGCTCGGCCACCAGCTCGGGGCGGCACGGCATCACCACGAAGTCGTCCGCGCCCGCGTCGAGGACCTCGGCCTGCGCGGTCGGGCCGGGCGCTCCCACCATCAGCATCAGGACCGGCGTGGTGATGTGCTGCACCCGCAACAACCGGACCCAGTCGAGTCCCGATCCGTCGGGCAACTGCGAGCTGACGAGCAGCACGTCGTAGGACTCGTTCTCCAGCACATCGATGTCGCCGAGCCGCTCGACGCTGTCGATCAGGAACCCGTTCTTGCGCAAGTGCGTGAACAGGCCGTCGTCGACCCGCGCGCGATCCTGAAGCAGAAGCAGTCGCATGGCGTCACCTGCATGTTCAGCGCCGTCATGGCCGCGAGCAGTCGCTGGTGCTGTCGGTACGTGCCATGGCATGCCTCGTCATTGGCGAGCCGGCGTTCTCCTGGACACGGAGACGGGCGCCGCGCTGTCGACCGGGGTGCGGCCGTGGGTTGCAAGCGCGGCATCGATGGCGTTCAGGTCCTCGGGCACCAGCGTGCCGTTGGCCTGCCGCAGCTTGAGATTGCCGAGCAGCACCGAATAGCGCGCCACCGCCAGGTCGCGCTTGGTCTGGAACAGCTGGCTCTGCGCGTTGAGCACGTCGATGTTGATGCGCACGCCCACCTGGTAGCCCATGCGATTGGCCTCCAGCGCGATCTGGCTGGAGACCTCGGCGGCTTCGAGCGCTTTCACCTGGCCGGCAGCCGACACCAGCCCCAGGTAGGTGGCGCGGGTGGCCTGCGCGACGCCGCGGCGCGTGGCCTCGAGCAGCGAGCGCGACTGGTCTTCGAGCGCCAGCGTTTCCCTGACGCGGTTCTCGATCGCGTAGCCGGCAAACAAGGGCAGGTTGAGGGAGACGCCCACGGTGAGGGCCTTGACCCGCGAGCGGCCCGGCGTGGTGTTGGTGCCCTGGGGGTTGTTCGTGACGTTGTAGCCCAGGGTCGCATCGAGCGTGGGCAGGTGGCCGGCCTGCGCCTTCTGCACCTCGAGCCCGGCCACGTCCAGGCCCAGCCGGGCCTGCTGGATCGCAGGGTGCCCGGCATCCGCGTGCGAGGTCCAGACCTCGATGTCGGCGGGCGCGAGCGGAGGCAGCACCACGGGCGCCGCCAGCGGCACGGGCACGCTGCCGGTGCTGCCGACGAGCTGGTCGAGCACGATCTTCTTCACCTGCAGGTCGTTCTCGGCAGCGATCTCCTGCGCGATCACCAGGTCGTAGCGGGCCTGCGCTTCGCGCGCGTCGGTGATGGTGGTGGTGCCGACTTCGAAGTTGCGCTTGGCCGATGCGAGCTGCTCGGCCACGGCCACCTTCTGCGCGCGCACCAGGGCCAGGCTGTCCTGGCTGGCGAGCACGTCGAAGTAGGCCTGGCTCACGCGCACGATGAGGTCCTGCTCGGCGATGGTGAGCACCATCTGCGCCACCTCGGCCTGCCGCTGGCCCTGCTCGTAGGCGGCCCAGTTGGCGGGGCGGTACAGCGGCTGCGTGGCGTTGATGCCGACGCTCTGGGTGTTGAACCCGCGCGTCGTCGCGCTGCCTTCCGTCGAGAGGTCCTGCCGGGTGTGCGAGGCGCCGGCCGACAGGCCGACGGTGGGCAGGATGCCGGCTCTGGACTGCGCCGCCCGCGCCAGCGTGGCCTCGTACTGGGCTCGCGCGCCCTGGTAGGTGGCGTCGTAGCCGCGCGCCGACGTGTAGATCTCGACCAGGCTCTGGCCATGGACGGGCCACGCGAAGCTCGCTGCGAGCACGGCGCCCCACGCCGGGACGAGACGCTTCCCGGTGGCGGGGGCCCGTGAGCCCTGTCCACCGGGTGGGGGTCGGCGCAGTCGCTGGTTCAGACCGTGCTCCGAGGGGCGGCCTGCAAGATGGCGCCACCCGCGCGGCGAACCGCGGCCGGGCTGCGATCGACATGCAGGATGGCGGCCACGATCTGCTCGGGCGCCGCCAGCGCCGGCGCCATCGACCAGCGGTCGTAGACGTCGTTGCCGATGCGCACCATGCCGGTGTGGCGATTGATCTCCTTGTCGACCTTCGGGTCCGGGTCGTAGAAGCCCAGGGCAAAGCGCACGAGGTCGATGTTGCTCCGGCTCCCGGTCAGGAAAAGCCAGCCCGGGTTCACGCTGTGCATCTCGGCGTAGTCGGCCAGGTGCTCGACGGTGTCGATCTCCGGGCGGATGGTGATCGAGTACATGAAGATGTCCCGGCCCACCCGAGAGGCCAGGCGCTCCTGCACGCGCAGGAGGTTGTTGGTCATGAGCGGACAGATGCCTTCGCAGTCCGCGTACATCATGTTGATGGCGACGATCTTTCCCCGGACCAGGTCGTCGTAGAAGTTCACCTTCGCCCCGGTGTGGGTCTTCAGTTCGACGTTCGGCATGCGACGCCCCGGGCGTGCAGCCGTTGCCGGTGCCTCGGCGGAGGCGGGCAGGCCGAACGCGTACAAGGACGCGACGCCCAGTCCGGCGATCAAGTGTCTGCGGTGGTTCATGAGAATCTCCTGAAAGTCATCGGCGTTCTTCACACGATGTCGAAGCGAACCATCATTGCGTGGTCCTCGTGGGTGAGGTTGTGGCAGTGCATCAGGTACTTGCCCGAGAAATCGCGAAAGCGCACGAGCACCCTCACGGTCATGAGTTCGCCGACGACGAAGACGTCCTTGCGTCCGCGCTCGTTCACGGGAATGGGCAGGCTCACGCCGTTGACGCTCTTGCTGAGAATCCGTCCTTCTTCGAAGTGCACGTGGATCGGGTGCTGCCAGCCGTTGTCGGGATTGATGAACTCCCAGATCTCGGCGGTGCCCCTGGTGACCCTGGCTCTGGCCGTGAGCGAATCGAAGAACAGCCCGTTGACGTTCCACATGCCGCTGTTGCGCTGGAACACCCAGGTGCGAACCGGCAGGGCCGCGAGTTCGCTGGCACTGGGCAGGTCGCGCAGCGGGCGCAGCACGCTCGGCACCACGCTCAGGTCAGGTGTCGGGGGCTGGCGATCGACGATGAACTTGAGCACGCGCGTGCCCGGCGACTGCACCGGGCCGGGCCGGCGGGTATCGACCTGCGTGAGCTGGTTGACGAGGTAGAGCGTGGTGTTCAGCGGGAATCGCGAGAAGTCCACCACGATGTCCGCGCGCTCGGCCGGGGCGATCCGCACCCTCAGCTGGTTCAGGATCGGTGCCGGCAGCAGGTTGCCGTCGCTGGCGATCTGGGTGTACGGGTACACGATGGTGCCGCCCGTGTTCTGCAGCACGAACTCGTAGAAGCGCGACGGCCCGACGTTCAGCAGCCGCAGCCGGTACTTGCGGCGTGCCACGCGCAGCACCGGCTCGATCTTGCCGTTGACCACGATCTTGTCGCCCAGCACGCCCTCGGGGTTGAGCTCGTCGAAGGTCAGCCGGCCGCCCGAGTCGAATCGCTTGTCCGAGAAGCTCAGGGGGTAGTCGTACGCGCCGCTGGGCAGCCGCAGCCCCGTGGTCTCGTCGCCGGTGTCGAGCGTGTCGAAGACCATGTAGCGCCCGAACATGCCCTTGAGCACGTTGGGCGCCGTCACGCCTTCCGTGTGGTCGTGATAGAAGAGCGAGCCCAGGGCTTCGCGCGAATCGCCGAGGCCGCCGAACTCGTCGAAGCCGGCGTAGAGGTTGGGGTAGAAGTGGTCGTTGAAGGTCCCCGGCGCGGTCAGCGTCACGCCGCCCTGGACGGCGCTGTAGAAGTCGCTCGCGAAGCCGTCGCTCTCCGACGGCGTGTGCATGTTGTGCAGGTGCGTGCTGATCTCGGGCGAGCCGAATCCCGTGTGGTTCTGCGGCAGCTGGTTGCGGATGCGGCAGATGACCGACTGCCCGTAGCGCGCGTGGATCGTGGGGCCCGGCGTGGTCACCCCCGGCGTGTTGCCTTCGTAGCCCCAGATGGGCTGCGGGGGGTAGTAGGGGTTGTTGCCGTTGAACAGCCAGGCCGGGTTCTCCTTGGCCGTCAGCTGGTACAGCAGCGGCGTGCCGGCCTTGCCGGGCACGGTCAGTTCCGCGTAGCGCTGGTGCGGTGCACGACCGCACTCGCCGCCTGCGATGTTCGCGTTGAGGGTCGGGGCCGGGGTCAGCGTGGCCAGCGGTGTGAGCGGCGTGACCTGGTTGGGCAGGTCCTCGACCCACGGTGTCGTCGGCGGGCTGGGCGGCAGGGGCGTGGGTTGTGCGCGGGTCTTGCCCGGTGTCAGGACCAGGGGGGCGGCCGTGGCTGCCAGCGAGGCCTTCAGGAACGTGCGTCTCTTGCTGTGGGCGACAGGCGTCACGGGGTCGTGGTGGTTGGAATCCTTGCGCATGATGTATTCCCCTCGTTGACAGAGAACAGCCCCGCTACATCTGCCGTCCCGATCGGCGGATGGTGGAGGTGATGGGCTCGATGACGTACTGCAGCGCGGTCTGCGAGACGCCCGCGATGTAGACCTCGGCGGGCATGCCCGCCTGGAGCTTGAAGTCGCCGATGGCCCTGAGCGACTCGGCGTCGGCCAGGATCATCACGCTGTAGTAGGGCAGGTTGGTCTGGCGCTCGATCAGCCGGTCGCCGGCGACATAGGTCACCTTGCCCGTGACCATCGAGGTGTTGCGGTACTTGAAGGCGGTGAACTTCACCCGCGCGCGCTGGTTGAGGTGCACGTTGCTGATGTCTTCCGGACGGATGCGCGCCTCGATCATCAACTGGGCGTCGCTGGGCACGATGTCCGCGATCGCTTCTCCGGGCCCGACCACCGCGCCGGGCGAGGTGAACTTCAGGTCGATCACTTCGCCGCTGGCCGGGGCCACGACGACCTGCCGCTGCGCCGCGTCGTTCGACTTGCGCTGCTCCTGCTCGATCTCGCCCAGGCGCTGGGTGGTGGCCTTGAGCTGGTCGCTGGCGGCCTTCACGTAGTCGTTGCGGATCGACTGGATCTTCAGGTCGATCTCCACCAGGCGCTGGGCGGCGCGCGCCAGTTCCGTGCGCCGCTCTTCGAGCTTGGCCGCGTACTCCATCACCACCGATTCGAGCTGGGAGATCCGGCTCGACGAAATGAAGCCTTCCTGGATCAGGCCGCGGTTGGCCTCCAGGTCCTGCCGCTGCAGGACGAGCGAGTTCTGCGCCTGCGCGATCTGCGCGTGCACGGCAACGATTTCCTGCTGCACGCGATCGCGCTGCGTTCTCATGAGCGAGGCCGCGCTGTCCAGCGAATGGCGCTGGGCCTGGAACAGCGCCGTCTCCTTGAGCAGGGCCTGGCCGATGCGATCGTCCTGCCGGGCCGCGCGCAGCAGGTCTTCTGGGAAGGCGAGCGTCTTGGCGACGGACTGCTCGGCCTCCAGGCGCACCAGCATGGCTCGCTCCAGATGGACGCGGTAGCTCAGGCGGTTGCGGTCGGCGTCCACGCGCACGTCGCCCAGGACCAGGATCGGATCGCCGGCGTTCACATGCTGGCCGTCGCGCACCATGACTTCGCGCACGGTGCCGCCTTCCAGGTGCTGCACCGGACGGCGATTGAGGTCCACCTTGACGAACGCGGGGGCCACCACCGCCATCGAGAGCGGGGCGAGGCCCATCCACAGGCCCAGGGGCAGGATCGCGCCGAGGATGACCCAGCATCCGCTTCGCGCGAGGCGTCGTGCGTGCTCCCGGCTGCTGCGTGGGGCGGCAACGGGAGGCATCGGGAGTGTGGCGGTGCTCATGGTGCGGGGTCCTTGTTCGCAACGGCGGCGCGGCGCTCAGGCGGCCTTCTGGTCCACGATCGCCTGGGCCTGGCGCTGCATGTCGCGCATCACCTCGCTCGCCGGGCCGAACTGCTGGATGCGGCCCGCGGCGAGCACCAGGATCTTGTCGACGTGGGCGATCAGCGACGGGCGGTGGGTGACGACGACCGAGGTCACGCCCGCCTGGCGCAGGCCGCTCATCGCCTGGGCGAGTGCGACTTCTCCGGCGCCGTCCAGGTTGGAGTTCGGCTCGTCCAGGATCACCAGCTGCGGGTTGCCGTACAGCGCACGGGCGAGCGCGATGCGCTGGCGCTGGCCCGGAGACAACCGCGAGCCGTGTTCGCCCACCGGCGTGTCGTAGCCCTTCGGGAGGGTCAGGATCATGTCGTGCGCATTGGCGCGCACGGCGGCGGCAACCACCGCTTCGGAGTCCACCTTGTCCAGGCGCGCGATGTTGTCCGCCACGCTGCCGTCGAAGAGCTCGACGTCCTGGGGCACGTAGCCGATGTAGGGGCCCAGCTCTTCGCGCGGCCAGTACGACACGTCGGCACCGTCCAGGCGGACCTTGCCGCTGCTGGGGCGCCACACGCCCGTGAGCACGCGCGCGAGGGTCGACTTGCCGGCCGCGCTCGGGCCGACGATGGCCAGGGCCTCGCCCGGCGCCAGGGCGAAGACGATGTTCGAGAGCACCAGGGTCTCCGAGCCGGCCGCGCGGTACGAGATGTTCTCCGCGCTCAGGCGTCCTTCGGGGCGCGGCATGGCGACATGCGGCTCGGTGCGCTCGAAGTCCTTCGACAGTTCCTGCAGGCGCCCGTAGGCCGCCCGTGCCTCGATCAGCGTGCGCCAGCTGCCCACGAGCTGCTCCACCGGCTGCACCGCGCGGCCCAGCAGGATGCTGGTGGCGATCATCACGCCGGCGGAGGCCTGCTGGCTCAGCACCAGGTACGCGCCCAGGGCCAGCATGAGAATCTGGATGGCCTGGCGCGCGGCCTTGGTCCCGGCGGTGAACGCCACGGTGCTGCGGCTGGCGCTGGTCTGCATGGTCGCGATCTGGTCCTGCAGCGCCCGCCAGCGCACCAGCAGGCGCTGTGTCATTCCCAGGGCCTGCAGCACTTCGGCGTTGCGCAAGGAACTCTCGACGTATTGCGCGGCGCGTCGCCCTTCGTTCTGCAGGGTTTCGAGCGACCGGCGGCTGATGCGGTCGTTGAGCCAGGCCAGGCCGAGCATGAGGAGCGCGGAGAACGCAGCGCCCACGCCGAGCGCGGGGTGGAACATCCAGATCACGAACACGTACACGAACACCCAGGGCGCATCGAACACCGCGATCAGGCCATTGGCGGAAAACACGGCGCGAAGCGCGGCCACGTCGCGGATTCCTTCTGTCCTCACGCCGCTCGGGGCGCGTGCGGCGCGCTCCACGATGGCGTTCACCACCGGTGGGGAGAGTCGCTCGTCCACCATGATGCCCACCACGTTCTGCAGCCGGGTTCGCAGGTAGTCCAGCAACAGCAGGATGAACAGCGCCACGCCGGTCCCGGCGAGCAGCACCAGCAGCGTTTCATGGCTGCTGGTCGAGATGACCCGGTCGAACACCTGCAGGGTGAAGAACGCGGGCACCAGGAACAGCAGGTTGATGAAGAAGGAGAACGCCGCGATGTACAGCAGCAGCGGTCGCAGTTCCATCCACAGGGTTTTCATGTGCGTCTCCTGTGGTTCTGTGGGGCGTTGCTCAGTTGACCTGCGGGTCTTGGGCCGCGGCCTGCGCCGCGGCTTCCAGCGACTTCACCCGCCGCACCAGCCGGTCGATGGTCACCATCTGCGCCGAGTAGGCGCGCGACAGTTGTTGGGTCGCGTCGCACAGGCCCTGGATGGCGACGCTCAGCTCGTCCTTCTTCGCGTTGACCATGCCGATGCGCGACATGATCAACGTCGCCACCTCGCGCGGGTCGGAGATGGAACGAGGGGCCTGCTGCGGGCTTGCGTTGTTTTTCTCGTCCATGTCGTTCTCCGTGGTCAAGGTCGTTGAAACGTTGGCGGTGCTCATGTCGACAGCACGAAATCGGCCTGCGTGATGGTGTTCGTTCCCACCCCGTTCACGCCCATCAGCAGGATGCTTTCCAGGCCGTCGAACTCGACCAGCGTGTCGGCGCCCAGGTCGGTGATGGACACGTTGGCGGCAAAGTTGCCGGCGTTGATCCCCATCGCGGAGATGTTCAGCCGGTCCTGCCCGTTGAGCAGGTTCCCGCTGGCATCGAAGCCGAGGATCGTGTCGTTGCCGAACCCCGGCGCGAACACGAAGACGTCGTCTCCCGTTCCGCCGTCCATGGTGTCGTTGCCCGTGCCGCCGGTCAGCCGGTCCGCGCCCGCCCCGGTGCTGAGGGTGTCGTTGCCGCCACCGCCATCCACCACGTTCGCGGCATTCAGGAGCGCCACGGGCGCGAAGCTGATGTTGTCGTTGCCCTGGCTGCCGATCACGTTCTCCACCGAGCTCAGCGTGTCGGTGCCGGTCTCTGCGCTGGTGGCGGAGGTCGGCGTGACCGTCGCACCGGCCGAGGTGGCGGACAGGTCGTAGGTGTCGTTGCCGATGCCGCCGGCGTAGCTGTCGTTGCCGTCGCCCACCGTGGCGATGAAGGTGTCTGCGCCCGCATCGCCGTCCACCGTGTCGCTGTCCAACCCGCCCGTGAGCCTGTCGTCGCCCGCCTGGCCGTTGATGGTGTCGTTGCCCGAGCCACCCAGCACGATGTCGTCGCCGGCGCCGGCACTGATGGTGTCGTTGCCGCCCTGGCCGTCGATGAAGTTCGCGCCGCCATTGACGACGATGATGTCGTTGCCCTGGCTGCCGATGATGTTCTCCATCGTGTTGAGCGTGTCGCTGCCGATCTGCGCGCTCGTGGCGAGGTTGACCGTCACCGTCGCGCCGGCCGTGGTGGCCGACAGGTCGTAGGTGTCCACGCCGGCCCCGCCGACATAGCTGTCGTTGCCGTCGCCGATCGTCGCGACGAAGCGGTCGTCGCCGCCGCCGCCGTTCAGCGCGTTGGCACCGGTGTTGCCGGTCAGCGTGTCGTTGCCGGCGCCACCGGTCACGTTCTCGATGTTCGCCACCGATTCGAAGCCCGTGGCCGTGCCGGTGGCCAGGTTCACGGTGACGGCCGTGGTCGTGGCACCGTAGCTCAGGGTGTCGACGCCGCCCTGGAGGTCGGCCGTGACCGCCTCGATGCCGGTGACGGTGCCGCCCGCCAGGGACGCGATCGCCGTTCCCGTCAGCACCACCGCGAGCGTCTGGCCCAGCGCCGTGCCGGCGATGTTCAGCCGGTCGTTGGCACCCGCGCCGCCGTTGATCGTGTCGGCGCCGTCGCCGACGAGGTAGTGGAAGAGGTCGTCTCCCGCGCCGCCGTCGACCGTGTCGTTGCCGGCGCCGCCGGTGAGCGTGTCGTTGCCCTCGCCACCCGTCACGGTGTCGTTGCCGCCGCCGGCGTCGATGACGTCGTTGCCGCCCTGGCCGTCGATCACGTTCGCGCCGCCGTTGACGACGATGCTGTCAGCGCCCTGGCTGCCGATGAAGTTCTCGATGGCAGAGAGCGCATCGGTGCCCGTCTGCGCGCCCGTGGCGGTCGTCGGGGTGATGGTCACGCCCGCGGAGATCGCGGACAGGTCCAGCGTATCGGTGCCGCCGCCGCCGGTGTAGCTGTCGTTGCCGTCGTTCACCGTCGCGACGAAGCGGTCGTTGCCGCCGCCGCCGTTGAGCACGTTGGCCAGCGCATTGCCCACGAGCACGTCGGCGCCATCGCCTGTCGTCACGTTCTCGATGCCGGCGATCGAGGTGAAGCCCGAGGCCGTTCCGGCCGTGAGGTTCACCGAGATGGCCGCGGCGCTGGTGTAGGTCAGCGTGTCCACGCCGGCCAGCAGGTCGGCCGTGACCGATTCGACATTGCTCACCGTGCCGCCGGCCACCACCGTGAGCGCGGTGCCGTTGTAGCTCACCGCCAGCGCGTCGGCCGCCGCCGTTCCGATGACGTTCAGGGTGTCCAGCCCCGCGCCGCCGTCGACGGTGTCCGTGCCTTCGCCCATCGTGTAGTTGATGGTGTCGTTGCCGCCGCCGCCGGCGATGCTGTCGCTGCCCGCGCCGCCGTCGATGAGGTCGTCCTGGCCGAGGCCGTTGATGGCGTCCGCGCCGCCGCCGCCGAAGATCACGTCCTGGCCTTCAGTGCCCGTGAGGACCTGGGCGGCGTTGTTGGCCGCGATGAAGTCGCCCGTGACCACGGTGGCCGCGGAGCGCACCGTCTCGAGCGCGCCCGCATCGTCCGTGAAGCTCACCGTCAGGCGCAGTTCGCGGTTGACCTGGTCGGCGCCCGGCGTGAAGGTCGCCAGGGTGGCGCCCGCGATGGGCGTGAACCCGGCGGCGCCGCCGCCGACACCCGTGTTGACGGCCTGTTCCCACTGGTAGCTGAAGACGGCGCCCGTCAGCCCGTCCACGTCGCTGATGCCGAGGGTCGATGCCGTCAGCAGCTGGCCTTCGGTCGGCGTGGTGTCGCTGATCGTCGGCTGCCCGGTGGCCGCGGCGTTGAGGGCCAGCGGCGCGGTCGTGGCGGAGTACACGTTCTCCAGCACGTCGTTGGCATCCTTGTAGACCGCCCGCACGCGCAGCGCCAGGCCGAGCTCGAAGGTCCGCGGCGTGAAGCTCGTGCCCGTGGCCCGCGCCACTTCGCCGCCGGCGTTCTCGATCAGGATGTCCTCGAAGATGCCGGGGCGGACCTCGGCCTGCCAGAAGTAGGCGATGGGGCCGGTGATCGCACCGTCGGGGTTGGTCGCGCTGACGTTGTCCGGATCGGTCACGCCCAGGGCCGACACGGTGAGGGTCGCGCCCAGGGTGGGCGTGGTGTCGCTGAGGGTCAGCTGGCCTTCGGGATCGAGGTTGAAGCCTTCTTCCGCAATGAACGCCGCGCCATCGGAGAACTGCAGGCGCTCGATGTTGCGCACCACGTCGATGCCGTCGGCGCCGGCCACGCCGTCCACGACATGGCTGATGCGCCAGACATCGTTTTCGAGGAAGGTGATCTCGTAGTTGCCGAAGACGTCCGAGAAGACGGCCGTATCGAAGTCCGGCGCATCCGACATCAGGATCTCGCGGGCAATGGTGAGTTGACCCGGGTTGTAGGTGCCGTCGAAGACGCGCCCCTGCAGCTCGAGGTCGGTCATGGTGTCATAGCTCGCGATCTCGGCGCCCGTTCCGTCGGCGTTCTCCCGCACGCTGATGCGTACGTTCAGCCAGGCATCGCCGTCGATGATGTCGTTGCCGCCGCGGCCCTCCAGCAGGTCGCTGCCGCCGCCGCCCAGGATGATGTTGCCGGCAAACGAAGTCACCGGTCCGTCCATCTCCATGCCGACACCGAGCACCTGGTCCAGGAGGCCCTGCAGGCCGTCGATGAGTTCAATGTGGGTCAGCACGCTGCCCGTGGTGCCCGACAGCGCCATCGCGGCCGCATCGTTGTCGTCTCCGCGCAGGACGTCGGCGTGCGCCGAGCCCGACATGCCCTCGACCGAGGTGAACCGCGCCAGCACGGTCGCGTTCGAGATCGGCACGGGCGTCTCGTCGAAGGCACGAAGGAACAGGTCGGCCGTGACGCCGAAGGCGTCGTCCTTGAACCCGGCCCAGTCGAAGCCGGAGCCGCCTTCGTAGCGGTCCACCTGCCCGCCGTTGCCGAACATGATGTCGTCGCCGCCTTCGCCGTCCATCCGGTCGGAGATCGAGTTGCCGATGAAGACGTCGTGGCCCACCACCTGGTCGCGGGCGAAGGCGTCGAAGTTCTCGCCGGCGCTGCCGTCGGCCATGCCTTTCTCGATCCAGTCGTCGCCTTCGTTGCCGAACACGAACTCGTTGCCGCGGGCGCCGAGGATGAAGTCGTTGCCCGTGCCGCCGAACGCCTCGGACGGGTCTTCACCGGTGACGATGAAGTCGTTGCCGTGGCCACCCAGGATCAGGTTGATGCCGTTGCCGCCGTGGATGGCGTCGTTGCCGTCGCCGCCCTGCATGTTGTCGTCGCCACCCAGGTCCGTCATGATGTCGTCGCCGGCCCCGCCGAAGACGAAGTCGTTGCCGTCCCCGCCTTCGAGCCGGTCATTGCCGGCGTCGCCCCAGAGCGTGTCGTCGCCGATGCTGGAAATGATGGTGTCGTTGCCTGCGGTGCCGCCCAGAACGACGTGGTCCTCGCCGCTGTACTGCAGGTAGTTCGGATCGGCCGCTTCGGTGCCGGGGTTGTTGCGCAGCACCAGTGGCGTCAGGCTGCCTTCGGCCGTCGGATCGTCGCGCCCGTCGAGCCCCAGGCCCGTGAATTGCCGGGACGGGTCCACCTCCAGCGTGAACCCCGGCGTCGTGAAGATGTCGCCGGGCAGGTGCTCGACGTCGGTGTTGGCCATCACCAGCCGGGCGAAGGAGTTGTTCTCCAGCTCGGTGAGGAAGTTCAGGCCCTGCGTGCGCTCCAGGTAGTAGAAGCGGTCGCCGTCCTGCAGCTTCTCCATCTGCTCCTCGAAGACGAAATTGAAGGTCGAACCCAGCAGGCCACCGAACGGCATCTGCTTTTCGGCCAGGCCGCCGATCCACAGGTCGATGTCGTCGACGCCGGTGGTCGTGATGCCGGCCTCGTCGGCGTAGGCATTGCGTCCGTACAGGAAGTCGAGCCGGTCCTCCGGCGCACCGATGCCGCCGTAGACCAGTGCCACCGCCGCCGCGCGCTTCTCGATCAGGGTGTCGGCGGCGGCCAGGCTGGCGTGCACGCCGTAGGCCGCAATGAAGTTGACCACCGAGGCCTCATGCTTGATGTGCTGCATGAAGTCGACCCAGTTCGCGTAGGGCTTGAGCTGGCTGTCACCGGTCACGCTGTAGAAGTCGCGCCGCGCGGCGTTGAGTGTCGGCACGCCGGTGTCGCGCCCGCGCACGATGTTGATCGTCGCCAGGTCGAGCGGCAGGCCGAGCAGGTTGTTGCGCAGGGCCTCGGTCACGAACTCATCGATCTCGTTGCCCTGTTGCCGCGTGAGGCCGCGCGCGAGCGCGCCGGCCGCTTCATCGGCCGTGATGCCGCTGGCTGCGAACGCGAGCGGATTGAGGAAGGCCTCGATCAGCCCGAGCTGCTGGGTGGGGTCGGCCGTGCCGCCGATCACGTTGAAGTCGACGTCGAAGCGGTCCACCGTCTCCGTCAGCATCGAGTGGCCGAAGCGGTACACCGTGTGGGCGAACTCGGCGACGATCGATGGATCGATCTCGGTGTCGTAGACCTGGGTGGCGGCAAAGAAGATGTCGATCTGCGGCTGCACCTTGCGCGCGAACTCCTCGAACACCAGGTGCTGGTACTGCATCTCGGTGCCGAAGCGGGCCGCCTGGAACAGGCGCTCGCCGTCCCACGAGCCATCGGGCAGGTGCCATTCGGCAATGAAGGCCGCGTCGCCCGACGCCATGATCACCGCCTTGGTGTGTTCGACCAGCCGGTTGTGCTCGGCGTGGAACACATGGTGAATGCTGGTCAGCGCGATGTTCTCGTTGACCCGACCGTCGCCGGCGATGTAGTGCGCGTCGAGCAGTTCGTCGTCGTAGAAGCCCGCGGCCGGCGTGCCGCCGATCTGGTCGTCGGCATCGGCTGTCAGCGCGACGCCCTGGCTGTTCACCGGGTTGGCGGTGTGGGCGATGTCGGCCAGGAACACGTGGCCCGTGCGCACGGCCAGGCTTGCATCGATCGGCGCGCCCGGCAATCCCGAGGCCAGCGTGCCGCCGGCCTGCAGCACGATCTGCGCGAAGCCGGTCACCGGGTCGGGAATGAAGTTGCCGTACTCGTCGGCCGCCAGCAGCGGCAGGTTGAGCGCGTCGGCATTGTCCAGCGCGATGCCCAGCAGGTCGCGCGCTTGCGCCTTGACCACCGCCCAGGTGGCCATGCCGCCCAGCTCGATGTCGTCGGCCGTGCCGAAGAGGCCGTCGGCACCGAGGTCGCGGTTGGTGATCAGCCGCCCGGTGGCGACCGGCTTGCCGTCGGCGTTGAGCTCATAGGCGCGCAGGAAGACCTGGTGCGAGGGGTGCGACGTGTAGGTCTGGTTCTGGTCGATGAACGGCGTCGTGAGGTTCGTGGCCTCGTGCGTGGTGTCGTCCGCGGTGCCCATGACGCCGTCGGCGCCGGGGCCGGCAACCTGGGTGGCGCGCGTCAGCACCAGGAAGTTGCTGTTGCTGCCCGACACATAGAGTGGATCGTCGGGCTGCAGCGGGACGAAGATGGTGCCGTTGCCGCCCTTGGCCACGAGGTCCAGGCCGTGGTCGAAGAACTGGCCGAAGAAGGTCATGAAGGCGTTGAACGGTGCCGACAGGCCCTCGTCCGGCGCGGTGTTCGGAATGACCAGCAGGGTGCCGACGGGAATCGCCACGCCGTCCAGGTCGTACAGGACACCGTCCACCAGCGTGCCCAGGCCCGCGTCGACGAACGCGCTCACCGCCGCCGGGTTGTTGCTCGTCATGTCGACGATCAGGTTGCTGATGATGCGCGGGTCGGCGTCCACCACATTGCCGCTGGGGCCGTAGTCGGTGTTGGTGAGCGTGCCTCCCGGGCCGAGGTTGATGGTGTCACCGTCCTGGTCGTTGCGGAACACCGGATCGACCAGGCGCGGAAACACCTGGTCCGCGGCGCCAAAGCCGGACTGGCCCTGCACCAGGTTGTTGTAGGAGCCGTCCACCGTGCGCAGGCCGAGCGGCGCGCGCGCGTTGTCCAGGATGTCGGTCAGCGCCTCGCCGCTCGCATGCCGCTCCGAGATCTTGATCTGCTCCAGGATGAACTGCAGGTCGGACTGCAGGAAGCGCACGCCCGCGCTGTCGACCAGCGCGGAGGAAGGCGCCGGCGCCGGCGGCACGACGGCCGCCACGCCGGTGACCGCCGCGGTGGGGGCGGAGTAGACGGTTTCCAGCACGCCGTCGGCATCGCGGTAGACGGCCCGCACCCGGATGGCCAGGCCGTCGAAGGGCGCGGTGACCCGGAAGGTCGTGCCGTTCACCGTGGCGGGCTGGCCGCCGCCCAGGTCGATGATGTCGCGGAACACGCCCGGCGCGCGCGTCGGGTCGGCCTCGTACTGCCATGTGTAGCTGATCGGCCCGGTGACCGTGCCGCCAGGGTTGTCCGCATCGGTGAGGGCGGCCGACACGCTCAGGAGCTGGTTGATCTGCGGCGTGTCGTCGCTGATCGTGACCGAGCCGCCCGGTGCGTTGTTGCTGCCGGACAGCAGCTGGACGGTGTCGGAGAACTGCAGCCGCTCGATGTTGCGCAGGATGTCGGTGCCGTCGGTGCCGACGTTGTCGGTGACGGTGGTGCGGCCGTCGGCGCCGGTGGTGACGGTGTAGTTGGCGCGCAGCCCGGAGAACATCGCGGTGTCGTAGTCGGCGCTGTCGGACATCAGGATCTCGCGCACGATGCTGAGCTGGCCCGGGTTGATCTCGCCCGAGAGCATGCGCGGCACCAGCTCCTTCAGGCTGTCGACGCTGGTGAGGCCGGGCACGCCCGAGACGGCGATGCGCACGTTGAGCCAGGCGTCGCCGTCGATGATGTCGTTGCCGCCGCGGCCCTCGATGAGGTCGCTGCCGTCGCCGCCCAGGATGATGTTGCCCTCGCCGAACGAGGTCATGCCCGCGGGCAAGAGGCCTTGCAGGCCGTCGATCAGCGCGATGTTGGTGAGCACGCTGCCGGTCCAGCCGGCCTGCAGGATCTCGACGGCGTCGGCGTCGTCGCCGCGCAGGAAGTCGGCGAAAGCCGATCCCGACAAGCCTTCGGTGAAGGCGAAGCGGTCCATCATCGCGGCGTTCGAGTTGACCACCGGGGGCACCACGAAGTCGTTGACGATCATGTCGGCGGTCACGCCGTACTTGTCGAACTTGTAGCTGGCCCAGTCGAAGCCGGAGCCGCCGTCGAAGTGGTCTTCGCCGTCGGAGCCGGTGAAGATGTCGTCACCGCCTTCGCCGATCAGCTCGTCGAAACCGCCGCCGGAGATCAGGACGTCGTTGCCGATGACGCTGTCTTGCACGAGCGGGTCGAAGCTGTCGCCCGTGGTGCCGTCCTGGGTTCCCAGCTCGATCCAGTCGTGGCCCTCGTTGCCGAATGTCGGCAGGTTGCCCTTGCTGCCCAGGACGAAGTCGTTGCCCTGGCCGGCAAAGACTTCCGAGACGTCCTCGCCGGTGATGATGAAGTCGCTGCCGTCCCCGCCGATGATGAGGTTCGCGCCGTTGCCGCCGTGGATGACGTCGTTGCCCTCGTTGCCCTTGAGCACGTCGTCGCCGCCGCGGTCCGTGATGATGTCGTCGCCCGCGCCGCCCTCGACCTGGTCGTTGCCGTCGCCGGACTCGATGCGGTCGTTGCCGCCGTCGCCGTAGATGGTGTCGTCGCCGATGCTGGCGATCAGGGTGTCGTTGCCGGCGGTGCCGCCGAGCACGACGTGTTCGTCGCCCGTGTAGCGCAGGTAGGTGGTCTCCACGGCCGCGGTCGTGGGATCGTCACGGATCACGAGCGGGGTGAGTTCGGTGCCGCCCTCGGTCGGGTCGCCGTGGCCGTCCACGCCGATGCCGGTGAACTGGCGCAGCGGGTCGACCTCGAGGATCAGGCCTGGGGTCGAGAAGATGTCGGCCGGCAGGTGCGTGGCGTCGGTGTTGAGCATCACCAGCTTGGCGAAGGTGTTGTTCTCCAGTTCGGTGAGGAAGTTGAGGCCGGCCAGACGCGAGAGGTAATAGAAGCGGTCGCCGTTCTGCAGCGCCTCCATCTGCGACTCGAAGACGAAGTTGAAGGTCGAGCCCAGCAGGCCGCCGAAGGGCATCTGCTCTTCGGCCAGGCCGCCGATCCACAGGTCGATGTCGTCAACGCCCGTGGTGGTGACACCGCCGACCATCGCGTAGATGCCCGTGCTGTTCAGGAAGGCGAGCCTGTCTGCTTCGTCTGCAACGAAGCTGCGCTCCGCGGCCGTGCCGGCGTTGAGAACCACGGTGCCGCCGAAGACGAGTGCGGCCGCCACGGCCCGCTTCTCGGCCATCGTGTCGACGTCCGCGGCGGTCAGCGCGCCATGCGTGCCGTACGCCGCAATGAAGTTGATGACGGAGGCTTCATGCTTGAGGTGCTGCGTGAGGTCGACCCAGCTCGTATAGGGCTTGAGCTGCGGGTCCGCGGTCGAGGTGTAGAACTCCCGGCGCGCTTCGTTGAGCGTGGGAATGCCGGTGTCCCGGCCGCGTGCGATGTTGATGGCGGCGAGGTCCAGCGGCAGGCCCAGGAGCTGGTTGCGCACCGCGTCGGTGACGAACTCGTCGATCTCGTTGCCCACCTGCCGGGTCATGCCGCGCACGATGGCGCCGGCCGCCTGCTCCGGCGTCAGTGCGCCGTCGTTGTTGAACCCGATCGGGTTGAGGAAGGCATCGACCAGCGCGAGATCGCTCGACAGGAAGTTGGGGTCCAGCCGGTCAACGGTCTCGGTCAGCATCGTGTGGCCGACGCGGAAGACCGCGTGTGCGAACTCGGCGACGATCGCCGGGTTGATCGTCGTCTGGTAGTTGGTTTCGGCCAGGAACTCGTCGACGGCCGGCTGCATCTTGCGCGCGAACTCTTCGAACACCAGGTGCTGGTACTGCATCTCCGTCGCGAAGCGCGCGGCCTGGAAGATGCGCTCGCCGTTCCATGAACCGTCGGGCAACTGCCATGAGGCAATGAACGCGGCGTCGCCGGTTGCCAGGACCGTCGCCTTGATCTCTTCGGCCTGCCGGTTGTGCTCGGAGTGGAAGACGTGGTGGACGGAGGTCAGGGCGATGTTCTCGTTGCCGCGGCCGTCGCCGGTGATGAAGTGGCGGTCCAGCAGCTCGTTGTCATAGGTGCCGGGTTCCGAGAGGCCGACGGCCGAGTCGCTGTCGGGCGCCAGCACGCCGCCCACGAACACGGGCGCCGCGGCATGCGCGATGTCGTTCAGGAAAGCATGGCCGGTGCGAACGCCCACGCTGGCGTCGAGGGGCGCGCCGGGCGTGCCCGAGGCGAGCCCGTTGCCGTCCGGGTCCAGCGGCCCGCCGACGTCGGCGGCTCGCAGCACGATCTGCGCGAAGCCGGTCACGGGATCGGGGATGAACTTGCCGAACTGGTCCGTCGCCAGCAGGGGCAGGTCCAGCACGTCGGCGTCGTCGAGCTGGATGCCGAGCATCAGCGCCTGCGCCTTGACCTGGGCCCAGTTGGCAAGGCCGCCGTCGGCGCCATCGAGCAGGCTGCCCGTGGCCACCGGACGGCCGTTGGTGTCGAGCACGTACTCGCGCAGGAACACCTGGTGCGAGGGATGCGAGGTGTAGGTCTGGTTCTGATCGACGAAGGGCGTGGTCTGGTTGGTCTGGTCGCCGTTCGCATCGCGCGTGGCGCGCGACAGGATCATGAAATTGGGGGCGCCGGGGGTCGTGTCGAACAAGGGGTCGTCCGGCTGCAGCGGCATGAAGATCATCTCGGTGCTGCTCTTGTTGACCAGGTCGAGTCCGTGGTCGAAGAACTGGCCGAAGAAGGTGAACCATGAATTGAAGGGCGCCGAGAGGCCTTCGTCGGGCGTGGCGTTCGGAATCTCCAGCAGCGTGCCGGGGGGAATGACGACGCCCTGGAGGTCGTACAGGACGCCGGCTGCGTCGATCGTTCCGAGGCCCGCGGCCACGAAGGCGCTCACCGCCGCGGGGTTGTTGCTGGTCATGTCGGCGACCAGGTTGCTGATCAGCCGCGGGTCGGCATCGACCACGTTCCCGGCGCTGCCGTAGTCCGTGTTGGTGATCCCTGCGAAGGCGTCGTCCTGCTCGTTGCTGTAGGTCTGCGGCACCAGCTGCGGAAACGGGTTGTCTGCGGCACCGAACTCGCTCTGGCCCGGCATCAGGTTGTTGTACGACCCGTCGACCGTCCTGAGGCCGAAGGGCGCAAAGGCGTTCGGGACCAGGCTGGCGGGGTCCGCTCCCGCTGCTTGTGCTTCCGCAATGAGAATTTGTTGAAGAATGAATTCGAGATCGGACCTGATCAGCGTGGCCATTTCTATTCTCCTCAAGACGAACGACTTTCAATGCAGCCCCGGTCCCGCCTACATGGCGAAAAGGCTCATGTAGCGTGGCTCAGGAGTGACCGCGCGCCTGGAATTGCCAGCCGCGGGTTTTTCGAGGAAGTGATGCAGCGCGTGACCCGGTGGCGGTCACGCCTGGGGAGCGACTAGGGTCGTCGTCGGCCGCTCAGGCACCGCAGCGGGGCGGTGCAGCGAATATCCATTGCGCGATGCCGGTCAGGCGCGATGCCGGCATGGAGATGAAGCCCGCATTTCATGCGGACCTTGATTCGACACTTGTTCATGCGATACCCCCACCATGGATCCTGTCAAAAAGAATCTAGGTCGGCGCGCCGAAAGTCGTTGCCGCTTGTAAGCGGACGGCAACCGGTGGTCGATTGGTTGTCTTCGAAAACGAAGGTGCTAATTATGAGAGGCCATCTTCAGGAATGCAACTTTCTCACATACAAATTAACTGACGAGAACCTGACTACGCGCGCCAGAGCCAAAAAAAAACAGCGACCGCGGCGACACCGGCCGAAATCAGGGCGATCAGCGCCATTTCCGCATGGCCGCCATTGCTTTTTTGGGACGCCGCAGCGAAAGCGGGAGGGCGTTCATTGCCGTGTGGCGGGCTCGCGAAGGGGCTGTAGACGGCGGAGCCGGGGCGATCCGGGTCACCGCTTCCTGTGGTGGCCGCCGGATCGTCGGGAGAGGCCGTCACCACGGCCGCGTCGCTTGCGGCTTCGCCGTCCGCAACGCCGCCATCCGGGTTCTCGTGCGCCGCAACGGCGGCCGACGTCGCTTCCGTCGCGATCGCCAGGTCGGCGCACATGACCTGCGTGGCCCAGGCCGCGACAAGCATGGCCTGGACGAAGGGCCGCCTGTCGAGCGCGCGGCGAGGGCGCGATCCGGCGGCGAAGGGGCAATCGATCGGGGTCATGGGGTCGCTGCCCTTCAGATCAGGCCCGTGTGAACGGCGAAGTTCACCGCCTGGGCGCGCGAATGCACATGCAGCTTCTTGTAGATGCTCTTGATGTGCACATTGACTGTCTGGCCCGTGATGCCGAGCTTGGCGCCGATCTCCGCCGAGACGTAACCCGAGGCCACGCAACGCAGGACCTCGCTCTCTCGCGGCGTCAGTGTCATGTCGCGCGACGGCGGCCTCGGCGGCGACGGCGCCTTGTCGGCGACCGGCTCGCGGGGGTGGTAGTCCAGGCGGTGCAGCAGGCGCCGCGTGAGTCGGGGCGTGATCGCGGCCCCGCCGTTCACCACGTGCAGCACGGCATCGGCGAAGCTTTGCAACCAGGCGTTCTTCAGGAGGTACCCCATGGCACCCAGTTCGAAGGCGCGCAGCACGTGGGCATCGTCCTCGAGCGAGGAGATCACGATGACCTCGCTGCTGCGGTGCAGGCGGCGTGCCTCGGTGATCAGCTCGAAGCCCATCTCGTCGCCCAGCTGCAGCTCGAGCATCAGCACGTCGAAGGTGTGCGTGGTCAGCAGCCGGCGTCCCTCGCGAACGCTGTCGGCCTGGCCTTCGAGCTGGATGCGCAGGTCCGACAGCAGCTCCTGGGCGATCACCCGGCGCATGTACTCGTCGTCGTCGACGAGCAGCACGCGCACCGGCGATTTTTCCTGGCCGATCAGGAAGTCCGGCCACAGCCTCGCGGCGGGCGCGCAGACGCCGACGGAGGCCTTCTCGCCAGAGCTGATGAGCCGGTGATCAAGCATGTGCCTGCCCCGGTTGGCGTGAGCGACGCAGGCCGGTCGTTGCGAGCGTGGGCGAGGAGACGCAAAGGTCGTCCGTCGAGCGCTCCGGGGCCACTTTCCCCATCGGCGGCAAAGCAGTTTGGGGTTTCATACATTTTCAAGAGAAAAATGGAAAGCAAGTGCCGAATTGGATTTTTTCTGTGAGTTTTAATCGAAATTCAATTCAGCCCGAGGCTTGTGCAATCCTATGAACTTGACGGGACGGTTGCGCGGGTCTTTTGCTCCTGTTTGTGGAAAGACATGAGTGTTTCAAAATGGAACTACCTGAACCATGACGTTCGATATACCTAATTTCTCTGTTTTTTAGGCGGATCGTGAAAAACGACGCATTGTTCGCCAAGTGAGCAATGCCGGTTGAAAGGTGGAATGGGTTTATTTATGCGAGGAAATTTTGAAAATAATGAAATTAATCAAATATGAAATTCATTTCTGATTGGGTATTTGGTGTTTGGTGAAATAAAATATTCAAAAAACCAATTGAAACCGAGGAAATAATTTGATTATTGAAATTCCGGCGATATTTGAATTAAATGAAATCTTCTATTAACAAAATTGTCTGCTATCCGATTTTTATTTTGGGAGCCTATTCTCTCGCTTGATCATGATTTTTCAATTCAATTGAAATTCAATTTTTTTGAGGTGGCACGAAATACGGTGCCGAATCTTTTCCTCCTCTGCCAGTGCGGTGCGCCCCCGCACGTCAGCTGATCGCAGCAGGCGGGGATCGGAAAAGCGGGGAAATGGCGGGTCCCGGAGGGGCATGCCGACGCTGAGCGGCCCGCAGTGGGCGCCCCGAAGGACGGGGCGGGCAGGGCGCTGTCAGTGCGCCATGGCGTCGAGGTGGTGCTTGACGGCGTAGATGTACAGCTCGAGCCGGTTCGTCACGCCGAGCTTCTGGTAGATCGACGTGAGATGGTTGCGCAGCGTGTGTTCGGTGACGAAGGCCTGCCCGGCCAGGGTCTTGTTGGAGGCGCCGCTGCCGTGCACCACGGTGCGGACGATGTCGCGCTCCTTCTGGGTCAGGCTGGCCTGCCTGACGGACTCGGGGTCGGCTTTCGGCGGCTTCTTCACCGAGGTGAGTTCCGAGAGCACGCGGCCCATGGTCGGGGCGTCGACGCAGAGTTCGCCGTGGTGCACGCGCTCGATCGCATCGAGCACCTGCTCGGCCGACGCGTCCTTGCGCATCACGCCGCGCGCGCCGCGCAGCACCGCGAGGTCCAGGGTGCGCTGCTCGCGTTCGCCGGTCAGCACGACCACGCGCGAGACCTCGTTCGACAGCAGCTGCGGCAGGATGTCCAGGGCGCAATGGCCGTCCAGGTCGAGGTCGAGCACGATGACGTCGGGAGCCAGGCTCTGCGTGTGCGCCACGGCTTCTTCGCAGCAGCTGGCGGTGGCGACGACCTTCATGCGCGGCTGTTCGCCGTCGATCAGCCGGGACAGGCCCCACAGCATGGTCTGGTGATCGTCCACCAGCAGGACGCCGATGGGATGGGCTTCGGTTTGCATGAGGGGCTCCTCGGACTGTTGTCGTGCTTTTGGGGGCTCAGATGGGGATTTCGATCAGCACCTCGGTGCCGCCGCCCCGGCACCGGCTGACCTGCGCGCGGCCTCCGAGCGCCGCTGCGCGGTCGCTGAGGGAGCGTGGCCGGAAGGGCGCGAAGTTCTCTTCGTCGCCTTCGTTCTCGATGCGCAGGTGCAGGCAGCCATTGCGGCAGCCGATGCGCACGCTGCCGCGGCGGGCCTGCGTGTGCTTGCAGATGTTGTTCAGGCCTTCGCCCACCATCTGCAGAACCTCCGCGGTCATGCGGTCGTCAAGACGCACGTGGCCTTCGACGTTCACCGAAATCTCGATGCCGTAGAGCCCCTGGATGCGGGCGGCCTGGCTGTACAGCTGGTGCAGCACGAGGCCGCACGAACTTTCCGGGCCGGCCTTGACCGCGCCCGCGAAGCGCCGCAGGTCGGCGATCACGCCGCTCGCCACCTCGGCAAGCTTGTCCAGGTCCTCGAGCAGCGGGTTGTCCGCGGCGGCCTTCTTGCGCAGGGCGCACAGGCCCATGCGCAACCCGATGTAGGGCTGCACGGCCGTGTCGTGCAGGTCCAGCGAGATCTTCAGGCGCTCGGTCGCGGCCGCTTCGGAGGCCATGCGGTCGAGCACTTCGATGGTCTCGATGACCGGGAAGATCTGTTCCATGAGGTGCGCGAGGAACAGCGCATCGGACTTGCTGAAGTGGCCGTTGCGCGACGAGATGAACACGCGCCCCTCGCCCAGGCGCAGCGGCAGCGCGGCGCTGATGAACGCGCGGGCCTCGAGCATGGCGGCCACGGCGGCACTGCGCTTGGCGCCGTCGCGGCCCTCGGGGCGCCAGCCGATCGCGCCGGGGCCGTGCATGTGGCTGCGCGCAAAGAAGTGGTTCAGGGGCCAGGGCAGGCGGTTGCTCAGCACGGTGTGCGGATGCTCCAGCGCCATCAGCGGCGACTCGGCGATGCCCCCGAGCGTCTCGACACCGACGTGCTCGCAGGTGTCGTCCTTGCGCAGCGTGCGCAGGGTCCAGTTGCCGGTGGCGGTGTCCCGCGTCATGAGGATGCAGTGGCTGGCCTTGAAGAAGGCCAGCGTCTTTTCCATCGTGCGGGCGATGGTGCGGCCCGCGCCGAAGCGCGGGTTCGACAGCTGGCTGATGTCACCCAGCAGGGCCAGGCGCCGCTGCAGGATGAGCTTGGAGCCGCCCCAGTGCACGATCATGTGCCCCAGCGCCAGCAGGAAGGTCGTGCGCATCAGCAGCTGCGGCGCGTCGTCGCCCGTGCTCGTGCCGAGCCCGCAGGCGGCGAACGACGCGACCGAGACGATCGTCACGCGGGCGCCTTCCTCGAAGCCCCAGCGGAACGAGGAGGTCAGGATGGCGAAGAAATAGAACAGGAAGAACAGGCTGTGCACGCCGCCCGTCACGAAGACGATCAGCGTGAACCACATCACGTCGGACCAGTGGACCGCCTTGCCCTGGACATGGCGCCAGCCGCCCTGCGTGCAGGCGTGCACCAGCACACTGTGCAGGAGGTATCCGCAAAAGGCCAGCCAGACCGCGCTGGCCACCGGTTGCCGGGCGGGCCCCGCATCGACCGCCATGGCCAGCACCGCCGAGATCGACAGCACCAGCCGCATGCGGGCGGCCATGAGCGCGTCCGTCGACAGGCTGCTGTCGAGGCTCGGGGCGGAGACGGGGGCGCGCATGGCAAGACATCCTTCGCATGAACTGTTTCATGCACGGCAGGGGCCGACGTTCGGTGGTAACAGCCTGGCGTTCATTTCTTCGTGCCAATAACGCGGTGTATGTGAAGGTTTCACATTACTTCTTTGGTACTCGAAAGGAACCTTGTGGGCGATCTGTGACGTCTGTTGCGCTTGGTTTCAATTGTGTCGTGGGCAGGCTTTTTTCATCGCCGTACGAGGCGCTTCCCCTCGGCCGGGGGCTGCCGCAGGGCAAACGGGTACCCGATTCATGGAGGTGTGGGGCAAGGGGAACGCGAGGGGCGGTGTTCGTGCGTGCCGGACGCACCCATCCCGGCGCGCCAGGGCTGGCACGCCGGGCGTTCGACCCGAACCCGGATTCAGCCCCGCCGTGGCACCAGCGCCGTCCGTCCCAGCGGCGTGACCCGCAGGACGGTGGCCTGGCGCAGCTTCTGCCGTGCGCGGCAGATCGGGGGGAGGGTGGCCTCCACCATGCCGGCGGCTTCGAGGACCGCCACGGAGTTGATCTCCGACGGGTCCTCGGTGTGCAGGGGAAAGGTCGAGTTGCCGATCCTGCGCAGGTAATCGAGCGGCATGACGCTCCATTGGGGGCGTTCTTCATGCACCGAAGTGCCGTTGCCGCAGAGCGTGGCGATCTCCGCGTGCCCCTCGTCCGTGATGGCGAAGACCTGGGCGCTTTCGTACCGCTGGTAGCCGAAGTTGTCGACATGGAACTCGGCTTCGATGAGTCCGGTGGCGACCAGCACCGAGGCATGCCGGATGTCCGCGTCCGCCGTGAGCATGACCGGAAAACGCTTGTTCATGAGCCGAAGAAGAAGGACGAGCGGCATGCGGTACTCCTCGCAATGTCAGCGGTGCCGGCTGGCCCGGCGACGAACAGGCACCCGATGCGCAGCCCCGCACAGGGAGGCATCCGTCAGGCGTGGGCCTGCGATGCCAACGGGGAGCAACGGTCGCACTGAACTCGCGGGAACAGACACGGAAGCCACCAATGTAAGAAATGTGATTTTTTCACTTTAGTCCCTTTTTCGTACTTTCGCCACGGGTTTGGAGATAGATGGCCGAAGGTGCTATCCGGCCCGCGTGCGCGCAGGCCCGCCGCGATGCGGCGATATCGAGCTGGATGTGTGCGAAAGCCCGGCTTCGCCTGCCGCCAGAAGGGGCGGGCGATGCGACCGGACGGCGGGGCGCTGCGCCGCCGCTTCAGGTCAGGGGTTGAATGTCACCCGCTGGGCGATGAGAACGCCGTCGACGACCCGGTCTCCCACGACGGTCACGCGCTGGCCGTTGGCCAGGTTCGCGGCGGTACCGTTCTCGAAGGTGGTACCCGGTCCGCTGGCGTCCACCGGCTGGCCCTGCACCCTGAAATTGGCAGGGGACTGGTAGCCGCCGATGGCGCCGATGAGCGTGAACGAGGCCGGCCCGCCCGTGCCCGGCACATGGCGGATGCGCAGCTTCTTGACGACCAGCACCCCGCCGGACATGAAGCCGTCGACCTCGACCTTCACGCCGTTGCCGAGCGAACCGACGGGGCCACCCGTGATCTGCGCATTGGTGGCGTCCACCGGCGTGCCCAGCACCTTGAAGGCGCCGCGCGAGACGAAGTCGGTGATGTCCCCCGCCAGTTGCAGTGCGATGCCGTTGCTCGTCGGTATCGCGTACCAGCCCTCCACCTGGGTCGCCGTGAACGCGTTGCCGACCGGCGCGGTCGTGCCGCGGGCGCGCACGATGACGCCGTTGGCCAGCGACGAGGCGTCGATGCCCGCGAAGGCGGCGCCGCCATAGCTGACCGTCAGCTGGCCGAGCGTGAAGGTCTGGTTCGTCGTGTTGAGGCCCTGGATGGCGCCCGTCACCAGCGGGGCGGTCAGCGTGGGCGCGGTCTGCACGCGGGTGGCGCGCAGCGTGCCCGGCGCGCCGGGCAGGCCCCACACCTGGACGAGGCTGCCATCGGCCACGTTGGCAAGCCCGTTCGCGTCGGCCCAGACCGTGGCCGCATCGATGGTCACGTTGATGCCCATGACGACGAAGCTGCCGGCGCCCACATCGATGCGCGAGACGGCGCCGCGCAGTTCGGCCCCCGACACGACCTGCGTCGCGATGCCGCGGGTGAAGTCGGGGTCGACCTTGCCGGCGACCCGCGCGCTCATGCCGATCTGGAGTTCGGTGGCGTCCTCGACGGTGATGGTGGCCGTGTCCGTGGTGTAGCGCAGGCCGTTCAGGATGATGCTGCCCAGGCCGTCCGCGGCGCCGATGCCGGCGGCGTCCGCAGTCACGCCGGTGCCGCCCGAGCCGACACCGGAGCCGTCGGTGTTGCCGTTGCTGGCGGTGTCGCCGGAGCCGCCCGTGCCGGCGTTGCCCGAGCCGGACCCGGTCCCATCCCCGCCGGTGCCCGTGCCCGCGCCGCCCGGGCTGTCACCGCCGATCGCGGTGCCGGTGCCCAGGCCCAGGTTCCCGGTCGAGGCACCACCGCCGCCTCCGCAGGACATCAACAGGGCCATGAGGCCGGCGCAGAACAGGCCCAGCAGGAGGCGGCGGGGTGTTTGGATCGTGCTCATGAGGGGCGCTCGCTTTCAGAGGACGCGGGCGGGGGCGGCGTGCCTTCGTCCTCGTAGTACGTGTAGATGCCGACACGGATTCGTCCTTCGGCGCGGGCCGGCGCGCGGCTGACCGCCTGTGCCATTTCCTGCGCGAGCTCGTGGTGCAGGGCGGACCAGCGGTCGCGCACCAGGCGGTGGATCTGTTCGCAATCGTTCAGCGACAGCCCGCGCGCGTACACCGCGCGTTCGAGCATGCGGGGCTGTTCGCCCAGCGTGTTGGCGACGGCCGCCAGCAGGTGGTCCCGGCCGTTGTCGCCCAGGAAGGCCAGCATCGATTGCAGGTCCTGCACGGGCACGAAACCGTCGGCGGTGAGTTCGGCCATGCCCTCGTTCTCGGTCACCATGTTCAGCCGGATCAGCTCGTCGAGGATGGTGCGGTGGTGCACGTTGCCGCGGCTGCTCAGGCGGGCGACCGCCTCGAACGAGGGCGCCGTGTGGCCCGAGGTGACGGGCAGGCGCCGGAACGAAGCATCTTCGGTCAGCATCTGCAGCCACAGCGTGAACGTCTTGGCCGCGGCCGAGAGTTCGGTGTGGGGCAAGGGGTCGACTGTGGAGCGGACCTTGGCGGTCACGGCCTTGCGGTTCAGGCCGGTGGTGACGGACAGCTGGCTCAGGTTGGGCTTGGGAACGCCCTGGCTGCGCCAGGAGTGCTGCGCCTCCTCGATCAGCAGGTCACGCAGCAACTCCTCCAGGTGGGGGTGCTTGACCCCCATCGCGAGGGCGAGCTTCACCACGGGTCGAAGGATGCGTGAGCAGGCCGCGAGGGCCCATTCCAGCCGTTGTTCCATGACGCGACGTGTGTAGTCCTGAAAGTGCGATGCCGACAGGATCGGAGGCGGCGCCCCGACCACCATCAACGCCCCATTGTCCTGCGCACCGCGCTGCAGTGAAAGCTTTGGACTGCGGTTTGACGGCCAGTGAGCCAAAGTTTCATGTTCAGGCGCGGGGCGACCGTCCGGCCGGTGCTGCCAAGGCCGATCGGCCGACGGGATGGCTAGGTTGCCTATGTCGCCCTGCAGCGTGCCCGCCGTAGGACGCGCGCGGCCTGGACGACACCCAGGGTCGGCCCTTTCCCACATGCGGGCCCCGCGCCGGAGGCGACAAAGACACCTCTGTTTCTTTGCATGTCTCAAGGAGCCGAGATGGCCAATGCGAACCCCCGAAAGAACGACGCGGCCGGCACGACCGCCGTCACGCACCGCACGGTGCAGATCGATGGCGTCGAGGTCTTCTATCGCGCGGCCGGTCCGGTGGGGGCCCCGGTGCTGTTGTTGCTGCACGGCTATCCGTGTTCTTCGTTCCAGTACCGCGCGCTGATGCCGGCGCTGGCGGACCGCTGGCGCGTGGTGGCGCCCGATTTCCCGGGCTTCGGCTACAGCGGCACGCCCGAGGAGAACTTCGTGTTCGATTTCGATGGCTACGCGCACTTCCTCGACCGCTTCACCGCCGCGCTCGCGCTGCGCCGCTACGCGCTGTACCTGCACGACTACGGTTCGCAGATCGGCCTGCGCCATGCGATGCGGCGGGCGGGGCGGGTGACGGCGCTGATCGTCCAGAACGGCGACATCTACGAAGACACGCTGGGGCCGAAGTACGCGGCGATCCGGGCGTACTGGAACGACCCGAGCGAGGCCCATCTCGCGGTGCTGGAGCGCGCCGTGAGCGAAGAAGGCTTTCGCGACGAGTTCATCGGCGACGTGTCGTCGCGCGTGGCCCCGCGGCTCGCGCCCGATCTCTGGCGCCTTCACTGGCCGTTGATGGACACGCCCGCGCGGCGCGGCATTGCGCTCGGTCTCATGAAGGGGTTGAAGGAGAACCTGCGGTGGTTCCCGCGCTACCAGGACTACCTGCGCACGTACCGCCCGCCCACGCTGATCCTGTGGGGACCGCAGGACAGCTACATGCCGATCGAGGCCGGCCGTGCCTACCTGCGGGACCTGCCCGACGCCCAGTTCCACGCGTTCGACGACGGGGGCCACTGGCTGCTCGAGACGCACCTGGCGGAGGTGCTGCCGCCGCTGCGCGATTTCCTGGGGCGGCACCTGCCGGTGCCGGCGTCTGCATCCACCCGGACGATCGAAGGCGTGCCGGTATGAGCGTCGCCACCATTGCACGCATCTGGCGCGGCCGCGTCACGCGGGGCCGCGCGGAGGCCTACGAACGCTACCTGCTGGCTGAAGGCATTCCGCCGTTGCGCAAGACGGCGCTCGCGGTGCAGCTGTTCCGGGAAGACCGCGCCACCGAGACCGAGTTCGTCACGACCTCCTACTGGCCCGACGTGGCCGCGATGAGCGCGTTCACCGGTGGCGACCCGAATGGAGTGCACCACCTGCCGCGCGATGCGGAGTTCCTGATCGAACTGCCCGAGCGTGTCGAGGTGCTGCGCATCGTCGTCGACACGTGGACCTGAAGGTTCAGGTCGCTGCCGAAGCCGCCTCGAGCCCCGTCGGAAAGTGCACGCCCGCGCGCTGCGCGGCCTGCACGATGTGCTGCGTCATCGCCTGCTGCGCCAGCGCCGGCTTGCCTTGCGCGAGCGCCTCGATGATCGCCATGTGCTCGTCGTAGGTGGCATGGCGCGCGCCGCGCTTGTAGAAGGGCAGGCGCTGGCTCTCCTGCATCACCTCGGCGCTGTTGCGCAGGATCTCGGCGATGGCCTGGTTGCCGGCGATGCCGATGATCTGCATGTGGAAATCGAAGTCGAGCTGCGTGGCCTGCGTGAAGTCGCCGGCGTCGATGCATGCGCGCATGGCCTGTGCATTGGCGCGCAGCGCGGCCAGGTCGTCCGCCTCGATGACCAGGCAGGCCAGCCGCGCGGTGAAGTTCTCGACCGCGAAGCGCAGCTGGTACACGTCCTGCAGCGAATGCGAGGTGGCGAACTTCCAGGCCGGGGAGGCGGCCGGCGCCTGTTGTCCGCCGTCTTCGGCCACGTACATGCCCTTGCCGGGGCGCGGAATGACGAGGCCCGTGCCCTGCAGCGTCGACAGCGCCTCGCGCAGCGAGGTGCGGCTGATGCCGAGCTGCTCGGCCAGGTCGCGCTGCGAAGGCAGCAGCCCGCCGGCCGCGTAGGTGCCGTCCGCGATCCGCTGCTGGATCAGGCGGGCGGCGGTGGCGGCGACGGCGGGGGAGGCGAGCATGGGCGGTTTTCGGTGCGAAGTGCGGCAGTGGCGGGAGCTGGAAATCTTACTGTGGCCGCACCCTGGGGCCTTCCCTACTTGTTGACCAGCTTGGCCGGCACCGTCCAGGTGAGGAAGGCGCCGAACAGCAGCACGCCGGCCAGCACGAACAACGCGATGTCGGTGCTCTTCGTGGCGTCCTTGATCAGGCCGATCATGTAGGGGCTCACGAAGCCCGCCAGGTTGGCGAAGGAGTTGATGAGCGCAATGCCCGCCGCCGCGCCCGCGCTCGACAGGATGGCCGTCGGCAGGCTCCAGAACAGCGGCGACGTCGCCAGGCTGCCGCCCGCGGCCAGGGCCAATGCGGCCAGGGAGAGGTACACGTTGTTGCTGAAGATCGCGCTCAGCGTGAGGCCCAGCGCGCCGCAGCAGAAGGGCACGATCAGGTGCCAGCGGCGCTCGCGCATGCGATCGGAGCTGCGGCTCACCAGCAGCATCGAGACGATGGCCACGGCGAAGGGAATGGCCGTGAGCAGCCCGATGTTCAGCGCGCCCGACACGCCCGACTGGCGCACCAGCGTGGGCAGCCAGAAGGTCAGGCCGTACTGGCCCATCACCGTGCAAAAGCAGATCAGCGCCATCTTCACGATGCGGCGGTCGGCAAACAGCGCGCGCAGCGTCATGTGGCTGGTGCCGCCCTTGGTGGCGTTCTCGGCGGCGATGTTGCGTGCGAGCACGGCCTTTTCTTCGGCGGTGAGCCAGCGTGCGGCCTGGATGCTGTTGTCGAGGTACACGATGACCAGCAGGCCGATCACCAGCGAAGGCAGCGCCTCGATGAGGAACAGCCACTGCCAGCCGCGCAGGCCGCCCATGCCGTGCATGGCCTCCATGATCAGGCCCGACAGCGGTCCGCCCAGCACGCCCGACACCGGAATCGCGCACATGAACACCGCCACCATCTTGGCGCGGCGGTGCGAGGGAAACCAGTAGGTGAGGTACAGGATCATTCCCGGGTAGAAGCCGGCCTCGGCCGCTCCGAGCAGGAAGCGCAGCACGTAGAACTGCGTGGGCGTGGTCACGAACATCATCGCGGCCGAGATCAGGCTCCACGTGATCATGATGCGCGAGATGGTGGCCTTGGCGCCGATGCGGTGCATCAGCAGGTTGCTCGGCACCTCGAAGAAGAAGTAGCCGATGAAGAACAGGCCCGCGCCCAGCCCGTACATCGCCTCGCTGAACTGCAGGTCGCTGAGCATGTTCAGCTTGGCGAAGCCGACGTTGACGCGGTCCAGGTAGGCGGCCACGTAGCAGAGCATCAGGAACGGCATGAGTCGCCATGCCACTTTCTTGTAGAGCGCGTTCTCCGCTGCAGCAGAGGTGGTGGCCGGCTGCAGCGGCGCATGAAGGGTGGTGGTTGACATGGCGGTCCTCGAAGGCGTCGATGGGTGGATTAACTGGTATTACCGGTATGATTTAACGCGACCGAGACCTTAAGGCCTCATGCGCCATTGGACACTAGCGATTTCCCTGACGCCGGGAGATTGACTGAGTGGATGTATCGCAAGGATACTGGTAATACCAGTTGGACCAAAAAGCCGAGGAGTTTCTGTTGACGATTGCCAGCCCCACTTTCCTGCCCCCGGCGCCGGGCACGCCCGCGGCGCTCGCGCTCGTTGCGCAGCCGCTGACACGCGAGGCATTCGCCGCGTTCGGCGACGTCATCGAGAGCGCGCACGCCCGGTCGATGCCGATCAACGCGGGCATGACCACGCGCTTTCACGACCTGGCGCGCGTGGACCCGGGCCCCGGCGACAGCCGCGTGCTGGTGAACATCTTCGAGACGCAGCCTTATGCGATGCCGCTGCAGGTGGGCATGCTGGAGCGCCACCCGCTGGGCAGCCAGGCCTTCGTGCCGATGGACGGCAGCCGCTTTCTCGTGGTGGTGGCGCCGGCGGGCGACACGGTGCGCGTGGAAGACATCCGCGCCTTCGTCACCGACGGGCGGCAGGGCGTGAACTACGCGCGCGGCGTCTGGCACCACCCGCTGGTGGTCACGCAGCAGCCGGCCAGCTTCGTGGTGATCGACCGCGGCGGGGCCGGGCCGAACTGCGACGAGATTCTGGTGCCGCCGGCGTGCGTGGTGCGCGTCAGCCTGGCGGGCTGAGCGCGCGCCATCCCTGCGGCCATCGCCCGGCGGCTGCGCCAGCGTCGCAGGCACCGCGACGCCGACTTGCGGCCATTGGCGAAAGAGGCCTACACCGCCGGGAGCGCCCCGGTGAAACCTTCGGGCCATGGGTGAACGCCATGCGCAATCCAACGAAATCGATGTTTGCCGGAAGCCTCGCTGTCGGGGTCTTGGGCGTTGCGGCGCTCCTCGCCGGGCCGGCTGCCGCGCAGCCGGCCGACAAGCCACCGCCGGTCAAGCCGCAAGCGCAACCCGGGCCCGATCCCGAACTCCTCGTGAAGCCGCCGCCCCATGGCCATCCGCGGCTGGTGAAGCCCGCACCGCCCGACCGCGACCCCGGCATGGTGAAAAAGCCACCGGCGGACGCGAAGCGGGCCGGCGAGGACAAGCCCCGCGTGGACGACCCCGGTGCGCCCTCGCGCCAGGACGACTGCCGGGGCACCGCCGAGGACTGCAGGCAGAACTCCCCCCGATGACGCCTTGAACGGAAGAACACGTCTCGCCATGAAATGGTCGAGTCGCCGGGCTACCTGCGCAAGACCTGCGACCGCGAGAGCGGGTTGGCGCTCATCGACATCGACGCCTGAGCGGTGCGGCCGGGCGTCAGCCCCGCGTGATGAGGTGGCTTACTGGCACTGGAACAGCACGCCGGATTCGGCGGGCGCCTTGCCGAGCCACTTCGGCTCCTGGCTCTTGGCGCTGCAGTAGTCCGAAGCCTGGGTGTAGGTCATGGCACGCAGCACACCGTCGCGGAAGGGAACGATCTGGTTGGGCGGCGTCGAGCAGCCGGCAATGACCAAAGCCAGGGGAAACAGTGTGATGCGCCAGTTCATCGGGCCATTCTAAAGAGGTCGTGCAAGCGCATGAGCCCGCGGCCAGGGCAGGGCGGGTCGGCCCGCGCCGGCTTCTTTTTGCGAGGGCACGGGGCTATAGTCTGCGAGCACTGCTGCAGCCCCTTCCGATCCCCAAAGGACGTTCGTGCCGGACTCTCTGACTTCCACGCTCACCAGTTACTACGATGCGGTGCCCTACGACTCGCACCCGTTTCCCCAGTCCGCCGTGGAGCACCTGGAAGCCCTGGCCTTCCTGTTCGGGCTCGAGGCGCCGCCGCCGCACAAGGCGCGCGTGCTCGAGCTGGGCTGCGCCGCCGGCGGCAACCTGATTCCGTTCGCGGCGCGTCACCCGCAAGCCCAAGCGGTAGGGGTCGACCTGTCGCGCGTGCAGGTGGCGCAGGGCGCCGCGGCGCTCGATCAGGCGGGGCTGTCGAACATCGAGCTCAAGGCCTTCAACATCGCCGACATCGACGCCTCGTTCGGCCTGTTCGACTACATCGTCTGCCACGGCGTGTACAGCTGGGTGCCGGGGCCGGTGCAGGACGCGATCCTGCGCGTGTGCGCCGAGAACCTGGCGCCGGGCGGCGTGGTGTACGTGAGCTACAACGTGTACCCGGGCTGGAAGGCGCGCGAGATCGTGCGCGACGCGATGATCCTGCGCGGCGGCCCGCGCGACACGCCCGAAGAAAAGCTCTCCTACGCGCGCGGCATGCTCGAGTTCCTCGAGCAGTCGGCCCGACCCGACAGCGTGCTGCGCAAGACGCTCGAAGAGACGATGCCGATCGTGCGCAACTCCGGCAACTACTACCTGCTGCACGAGTTCCTCGAGCCCTGCAACGAACCCTGCTATTTCAAGGAGTTCGTCGCGCGTGCCGAAGCGCGCGGGCTGGCCTACCTGTGCGACGCCGAGCCCTCGACCATGTTCGTGCAGAACTACGGCGAGAAGGTGCGCGACCCGCTGCTGCGCGAGTGCGGCGGCAGCCAGGTGATGATGGAGCAGTACCTCGACTTCCTCGTCAACCGCACCTTCCGCCAGACGCTGCTGGTGAAGCAAGGCAACGCCGCAAACATCCGCTACCGCCTCGAGGTGCCCCGCCTGCGCGCGCTGGAGTTCGCCGGCGTCTTCCGCGTTGATGGCGGCGAGGCGCTCACCATCGACGCCCGCGAGCAGCCCTGCACCGCGCTGCGCGAGCTGAAGGTCACGTTGCGGCTGCCGGCGCACAAGGCGGTGGCGCAGGCGCTCGACGCGAGCTATCCGTGTTCGATGTCGACCGAGGCCCTGCTGGCCGCGGTGGTGACGCTCACTGGCGAGCCGCGCGCGGCCGTCGAGCCCATCGTGCTGGCCATGCTCGAGGAGCTGCTGATTCTGGGCGCGCTGCGCATCCGCCGCACGCCGGTGCCGGCGGCTTCTGCCGTCTCCGAGCTGCCGCAGGTGCTGGCCCCGGTGCGCCGCGCGCTGGCCGGCATGCCCGCGTCGCAGGCGGCGGCCGTGCTCTGCAACCAGTGGCACGAACCGGTGTCGCTCACGGTGCTCGAACGCAGCCTGCTGCCGCTGCTCGACGGCGCGCACACGCACGAGGCGCTGGCCGCCTTCCTGCTCGACGAGGTGCGCGCCGAACGCCTGCGCTTCCTCAAGGACGACCAGCCGCTGACCGACCCGTCGGCGCTGCACGCCTTCGCGCAGGAGCAGGTCGCGCAGGCGCTGCAAAGCCTGCGGCGCAAGGCGCTGCTCACGGCCTGAAGGCCCACACCATTCACCCCTCCCTCATTCTTCATCCAACGCACAGAGGAGACTTTTCCATGCAGCACTTCAAGTGGACCCCCACCCTGCGCGCCGCCGTCGCGGCCGCGCTCACTCTGGCGGCGGCCGGCGGCGCGCAGGCCGCGTCGCAGGCGCCGGTGGCGGCCGAACACGGCATGGTCGTGAGCGCGCAGCACCTGGCCAGCAAGGTTGGCGTCGATGTGCTCAAGCGCGGCGGCAACGCGGTCGATGCGGCCGTGGCCGTGGGCTATGCGCTGGCGGTGGTGTACCCGGCCGCCGGCAACCTCGGCGGCGGCGGCTTCATGACCGTGCAGCTGGCCGACGGCCGCAAGACCTTCCTGGACTTCCGCGAGAAGGCACCGCTGGCCGCCACGGCCAACATGTACCTCGACAAGGACGGCAACGTCGTCAAGGGCCTGAGCACCCACGGCCACCTCGCCGTGGGCGTGCCGGGCTCGGTCTCGGGCATGGAGTACGCGCGCGAGAAGTACGGCACCATGAAGCGCGCCGACCTCATCGCCCCCTCGGTCCAGCTGGCCGACAAGGGCTTTGCGCTGGAGCAGGGCGACATCGACATGCTGCTCACCGCCACCAACGACTTCAAGAAAGACCCGGTCTCCGGCGCCATCTTCCTGAACAAGGGCGAGCCCTTCGCGGTCGGCCAGAAGCTGGTGCAGAAAGACCTGGCCAAGACGCTGAAGGAAATCAGCGCCAAGGGCACCGACGGCTTCTACAAGGGCTGGGTCGGCAAGGCCATCGTGGCGTCGAGCCAGGCCGGCAAGGGCATCATCACGCAGGCCGACCTCGACCAGTACAAGACGCGCGAACTCGCGCCGGTCGAGTGCGACTACCGCGGCTACCGCGTGGTGTCGGCGCCGCCTCCGAGTTCGGGTGGCGTGATCATCTGCGAGATGCTCAACATCCTGGAGGGCTATCCGCTGAAGGACCTGGGCTTCCGTTCGGCGGAGTCGGTGCACTACCAGATCGAAGCCATGCGCCACGCCTACGTGGACCGCAACAGCTACCTGGGCGACCCCGACTTCGTGAAGAACCCGCTCGACCGCCTGCTCGACAAGGGCTACGCCGCCAAGATCCGCGCCGCCATCGACCCCAAGAAGGCCGGCGTGTCCAAGGACATCAAGCCCGGCGTCGCGCCGCATGAAGGCAGCAACACCACCCACTACTCGATCACCGACAAGTGGGGCAATGCCGTTTCGGTCACCTACACGCTGAACGACTGGTTCGGCGCCAAGGTCACGGCCGACAAGACGGGCGTGCTGCTGAACAACGAGATGGACGACTTCACCTCCAAGATCGGCGTGCCCAACATGTACGGCCTGGTGCAGGGCGAGGCCAACGCGATCGCCCCGGGCAAGCGCCCGCTGAGCTCGATGAGCCCGACCATCGTGTCGAAAGACGGCAAGCCGGTGTTCGTGGTCGGCACGCCGGGCGGCAGCCGCATCATCACGGCCGTGCTGCACACCATCCTGAACGTGGTCGACTACGGCATGAACGTGCAGGAAGCCGTCGATGCGCCGCGCTTCCACCAGCAGTGGCTGCCCGATGTGACCAACGTCGAGACCTTCGCGATCAGCCCCGACACCCGCAAGATCCTGACCGACATGGGCCACAACCTGGGTGTGCCGCAGCCGGCCAACCACCTGGCGGCGATCATCGTCGGCGCGCCCTCGCTGGGCGGCAAGCCGGTGGGCGCGAACCGCTTCTACGGCGCCAACGACCCGCGCCGCAACACGGGCCTGGCGGCAGGCTACTGAACCTGCGGCACACTTGAAGGCGGTCGTGCCCCTGTCGGCACGGCCGCTTTTTTCATTTTTCATGCACCTGCAAGACATCCTCTATACCCAGGGCTTCGGCACCCGCCGCGTGTGCGCGGGCCTGGTCCAGCAAGGCCACGTGAGCATCGCCGGCGCGGCCGTGACCGACCCCTTCGCCGACCTCGACCCCGAAGGCCTGCTGTTCACCGTGCAGGGCACCGAGTGGGCCTGCCACGAGAAGGCCTACCTGATGCTGCACAAGCCGGCCGGCACCGAGTGCTCGCAGAAGCCCTCGACCTACCCGAGCATCTACACGCTGCTGCCGTCGCCGCTGCGGCTGCGGCCCAACAAGGGCGCGGTGCAGGGCGTGCAGGCCATCGGCCGGCTCGACCAGGACACGACCGGCCTGCTGCTGCTGACCGACGACGGCCAGTTCATCCACAAGATGGGTTCGCCCAAGCACCACGTGCCCAAGGTCTACGAGGTGACGGCCAAGCACCCGATCGACGAGGCGCAGATCGCCAAGCTGCTGGCCGGCGTGGTGCTCGACGACGACCCGAAGCCCGTGCGCGCGGCCGCCTGCGAATCGGACAGCCCGCTGCACCTGCGGCTCACGCTCACCGAAGGCAAGTACCACCAGGTCAAGCGCATGCTGGCCGCGGTCGGCAACCGGGTCGAGGGGCTGCACCGCTCGCGCATCGGCGGCCTGGCGCTGCCGGACGACCTGGCGCCGGGGCAATGGCGCTGGCTCACGGCCGAACAGGTGGCCCAGCTGCGCGCGCCGGTGCCCCGGGCCGCTTGACATAGGTCAAGGCGCCGCGCGCAACAGCGGGTGAGGGGGCGCCGGCGGTCAGCTGTTTGTCGGGTTCGACCGTTAAGATTGTTAACCCTCTCCCGGAACCTTCCCTTGCGACTCCCTGCCCGCCCGAACGGCCGCATCGCGGCCTTCCTGCTGTCCTGCCTGTGCCTGACAGCCCTGGTGACCCTCCCCGCCGCGGCGGCGCCGCCGGCCCCTCCACCGGTTTTTGTGCTCAATTCGCTGGACGCCAGCGTGAGCGTGATCAACCCGGTCGACTGGACCGAGAAGCAGCGCATCCCGACCGGCAAGGAGCCGCATCACATCTACATGACGCCCGACGAAAAGTCGGTCATCGTGGCCAATTCGGCGGGCGATTCGCTCACCTTCCTGGACCCGCGCACGGCCGAGGTGCAGCGCGTGGTGTACGGCATCATCGATCCGTACCAGCTGCAGTTCTCGCGCGACATGAAGTGGTTCGTCACGGCGGCCAACCGCCTGAACCACGTCGACGTGTACCGCTGGGACGGCAAGGACCTGAAGCTGGTCAAGCGCATCGCCACCGGCAAGACGCCCAGCCACATCTGGATCGACAACACCAGCACCGTGGCCTACGTCACCATGCAGGACAGCGACGAGCTGATCGCGGTCGACCTGCCGACCCAGACCATCCGCTGGCGCATGGCCACCGGCGCCATGCCGGCCGACATCTTCGGCGCCCACAACGACAAGACGCTGCTCGTGGGACTCACCGGCAGTGACGGCGTGCAGGTGTTCGACGTGGCCGGCGCCCAGCCCAAGCTGGTCGGCAAGATCCCCACCGGCAAGGGCGCCCACGCCTTCCGCTCGGCCGGCGACGGCAAGACCGTGTTCGTGAGCAACCGGGTCGCCAACACCATCAGCCGCATCGACCTGACCACGCTGAAGGTCGTCGCCACCTACAACGTGCCCGGCGGCCCCGACTGCATGGACGTGTCGGCCGATGGCAAGACGCTGTACGTGACCTCGCGCTGGGCCAAGAAGCTCACGGTGGTCGATCTCGCGAGCCAGAAGGTCGTGCGGCAGATCAACGTCGGCCGCTCGCCGCACGGCGTCTGGACCCTCGACCATGCCAAGCGCATCTGAGCGCGTGCGCAGTTTTCGCACCGCCGGCGTGGCCTTCGCCGTCGCGGCGCTGGCCTGCGCCACCGTGCCGGCGGCCGGTGCCCAGGAAGCCGCCGCCTGCGACAAGCCGGTCTACCTGACGCTGGACACGGGCCACATGGGCATCGCCCCGCTGGTGGCCGACGTGCTCAAGCGCCAGGACGTGCGCGTCACCTTCTTCGCCGCCGCCGAGCGCACCCAGACCGACGGCGACAGCCTGGACGACCACTGGGCGCCGTGGTGGAAGGCGAGGGCGGCCGAAGGCCACGAGTTCGGCTCGCACACCTACGACCACGCCTACTGGCGCGGCGACGTCAAAGGCACGCCGCCGAGCTTTCGCATCAAGCCGTCGGCCGGCCCGCAGACCGGCAAGGAGTCGGTCTGGAGCGCGGCCCAGTACTGCGCCGACATCCGCAAGTCGTCCGACCGGCTGGCCGCCATCACCGGCAAGAAGCCGCTGCCGCTGTACCGCGCGCCGGGCGGCAAGACCTCGCCCGCTTTATTGGCGGCCGCCAGGGACTGCGGTTATGCGCACGTGGGCTGGTCGCCCGCCGGCTTCCTGGGCGACGAGCTGCCCAGCGAGGCGTTCAGCAACCAGAAACTGCTGGCCCAGGCGCTCGCGGGCATCCGCCCCGGCGACATCCTGCTGGCGCACCTGGGCATCTGGTCGCGCAAGGACCCGTGGGCGCCCGCCAACCTGGAGCCGCTGATCGTCGGGCTGAAGGCCAAGGGCTTCTGCTTTCGCACGCTGCGCCAGCACCCGGACTACCGCGCCTGGATCGCCTCCCACCCTTGAATCCTGAGTTTTCGCCGTGATCGACTGGTTGACCGACGTTTTTTCCGCCATGCAGGGCTGGCTCTTCGAGACCGCCGTGCAGCCGCTGGTGTACGCCATCGGCCTGGGCGGCTGGGCCGAGGACGCCTTCGACGCCACCGGCTGGCTGCTGGTCGGGGTGATCCAGATCCTCGTGCTGCTGGCCGTCATCGGCCCGTTGCAGCGCTGGCGCGCGGTCGAGGCCGTGACCGATCGCCGTGCCATCCGCATCGACGTGCTCTACACGCTGATCCACCGGCTGGGCCTGTTCCGGCTGGCGCTGTTCTTCACGCTGCAGCCCCTGTTCGACGACCTGCTCGGCAGCCTGCGCATGGCGGGGTGGGGCACCTTCCACCTGGACGAGGCCTGGCCCGGCGTGACCGACGTGCCGTGGGTGGCCTTTGCCATCTACCTCGTGGTGCTCGACTTCGTGGGTTACTGGATCCACCGCGGCCAGCACCAGTTCAACTGGTGGTGGAGCCTGCATTCGCTGCACCACTCGCAGCGCCAGATGACGATGTGGAGCGACGACCGCAACCACCTGCTGGACGACGTCATCCACGACACGCTCATCGTCATCGTGGCGCAGCTGATCGGCGTGGCGCCGGGCCAGTTCATCGCCGTCGTGGCCTTCACCCAGCTCAGCGAGAGCCTGCAGCACGCCAACCTGCGGCTGAGTTTCGGGGCCATCGGCGAGCGGCTGTGGGTCAGCCCGCGCTTTCACCGGCTGCACCACAGCATTGGGCTGGGGCATGAGTCGCACGGTCGGAGCACGCTGGGCGGCCACAACTTCGGCGTGCTGCTGCCCTGGTGGGACATGCTCTTTCGCACCGCCAACTTCGAGAATCGCTACGACCCGACCGGCATCCGCGACCAGGTCGAGCCCGGCGCCGACGGCCGCCCGCGCGACTACGGCCAGGGCTTCTGGTCGCAGCAGTGGCTGGGGCTGAAGCGGCTGTTCGGCCGCGCCTGATCCGCCCGCAGGCCCGGCGGCTGGCGGGCCGGGGCCTTGCGCTATCCTCGAACCTCATGCGCCTGCTCCTCGACTCCTTCTGGCGCGCGGTGGCCTATTGCATGCTCCCGCGCGTGATCGTGCTGTCGCTCCTGCCATTGGCGCTCATGGTGCTGCTGGCCGCGGGGCTCGGTTACTTCTACTGGGACGCGGCCGTCGCTTGGACGCGCGAGGCCCTCGACGCCTGGCCGCTGCTGTCCAGCTTCTGGGCCTGGATCGGGCGCCTCTTCTCGAGCGACGTCACGGCCGCGCTGGCGCCACTGGTGGTGGTGTTCGGCGTCACGCCGCTCATCGTGGTGCTGTCGCTGCTGATCGTGGCCGGCTTCATGGCGCCGGCGCTCACCAAGCTCGTGGCCGAACGGCGCTTTCCCACGCTCGAACAGAAGAAGGGCGCCTCCTTCTTCGGCAGCGTGCTGCGCTCGCTCGGCGCCACCGTGCTGGCGTTGATCGCCCTGGTGGTGTCGATGCCGCTGTGGCTCATTCCGCCGCTGGTGCTGATCCTGCCGCCGCTGATCTGGGGCTGGCTCACCTACCGGGTGATGAGCTTCGACGCGCTGGCCGAGCACGCCAGCCCCGAGGAACGCGCCGCGCTGCTGCGCGCCCACCGGCTGCCGCTGCTGTGCATCGGCGTGCTGTGCGGCTACCTGGGCGCCGCGCCGAGCATCGTGTGGGCCTCTGGCCTGCTGTTCGCCGCCGCCTTCTTCGTGCTGGTGCCGATCGCCATCTGGATCTACACGCTGGTCTTTGCTTTCTCCGCGCTCTGGTTCGCGCACTACTGCCTCGACGCCCTGACCCAGCTGCGCGCCCAACGCGCGGCGCAGCAGCCCGCGGCCGGCAGCGGCGACGCACAGCAGACGCTCGAGGCGGCGCAAGCCACCGAGGCCAACAAGGCCGCTCTTTCTCAATGGAGTTCTCCATGACACGCGCATTCGGTCTCATCGTCGTCGGCGACGAGATCCTTTCCGGCAAGCGGGCCGACAAGCACATGGCCAAGGTCATCGAGCTGCTGGCCGCGCGCGGCCTGCAGCTGGGCTGGGCCGAGTACGTGGGCGACGAGCCCACGCGGATCACCGCGGCCCTCATGCGCGCCTTCGCCTCGGGCGACATCGTGTTCTCGACCGGCGGCATCGGCGCCACGCCCGACGACCACACCCGCCAGTGCGCCGCCCAGGCCCTGCGCGTGCCGCTGGCGCTGCACCCCGAGGCCGAGGCGCTGATCCGCGAGCGCATGCAGGACACGGCCCTGGAGCAGGGCGTGCCCTACGAACCCGACCGGCCCGACAACATCCACCGCCTGAACATGGGCGTGTTTCCGCAGGGCGCGTCGATCATCCGCAACCCGTACAACAAGATCCCGGGGTTCAGCGTCGAGCACGTGCATTTCGTGCCGGGCTTTCCGGTCATGGCCTGGCCGATGATCGAGTCGGTGCTCGACAGCCGCTATGCCGATCTGTTCACCCGCAACGCCATCGCCGAGAAGTCCGTGATCGTTTTCGGTGCGATGGAAGCCACCCTCACGCCGCTGATGCAGGCCATCGAGCAGGCCCACGCCGGCATCAAGGTGTTCAGCCTGCCCAGCGTGGATCACCCGCAGTACGGGCGCCACATCGAGCTGGGCGTCAAGGGCGACCCCGCGAAGCTCGATGCCGCCTATGGCCAGCTCATCGAAGGCCTGCACACTTTCGATGCGAAGCTTGGCCCCGAATTGGTGCGTTAATTTGCATTGCACCAATTTGGTGATTTTTTCCTTTTCCGGCAGCCCCTGGGCCGTCACCCGGGCCTCATCCGGCGGGGTGACAATGGCACAGAAACTGCATCCTCCCGTCCCTGTATTCCTAACCACCATCCAACTCAGGAGAAACTGATGGCAAAGACCGTCGCCGATGTACTCAAGCTCGTCAAGGAAAACGAGGTCAAGTTCGTCGACTTGCGCTTCACCGACACCCGCGGCAAAGAGCAGCACGTGACCGTGCCCGTGTCGCACTTCGATGAAGACAAATTCACCTCGGGCCACGCGTTCGACGGTTCGTCCATCGCCGGTTGGAAGGGCATCGAAGCCTCGGACATGCAGCTCATGCCCGACCCGAACACCGCCAACATCGACCCGTTCTTCGAAGAAACGACGCTGATCCTGACCTGCGACGTGATCGACCCGGCCGACGGCAAGGCCTACGAGCGCGACCCGCGCTCGCTCGCCAAGCGCGCCGAGGCGTACATGAAGGCTTCCGGCCTGGGCGACACCGCCTACTTCGGACCGGAACCCGAATTCTTCGTGTTCGACGGCGTGCGCTGGAAGAACGACATGTCGGGCTGCTTCGTGAAGATCGAGTCCGAAGAAGCCTCGTGGAACACCGACAAGGAGTTCGAGCACGGCAACAGCGGCCACCGTCCCGCAGTCAAGGGCGGCTACTTCCCGGTGCCTCCGGTCGACAGCTTCCAGGACATGCGCTCGGAAATGAGCCTGGTGCTCGAATCGCTGGGCATCCCGGTCGAAGTGCATCACCATGAAGTGGCCAACGCCGGCCAGCTCGAAATCGGCACCCGCTTCAGCACGCTGGTGCAGCGCGCCGACTGGGTCCAGCTGCAGAAGTACGTGATCCACAACGTGGCCCACGCCTACGGCAAGACCGCCACCTTCATGCCCAAGCCCATCGTCGGCGACAACGGCTCGGGCATGCACGTGCACCAGTCGGTCTGGAAGGACGGCAAGAACCTGTTCGCCGGCGACGGCTACGCAGGTCTGTCGGACTTCGCGCTGCACTACATCGGCGGCATCATCAAGCACGCCCGTGCCCTGAACGCCATCACGAACCCCGGCACCAACAGCTACAAGCGCCTGGTGCCCGGCTTCGAAGCCCCGGTGAAGCTGGCCTACTCGGCCAAGAACCGTTCGGCCTCGATCCGCATCCCGTTCGTGGCCAACCCGAAGGGCCGCCGCGTCGAAGCGCGCTTCCCCGATCCGCTGATGAACCCGTACCTGGGCTTTGCCGCGCTGCTGATGGCCGGCCTGGACGGCGTGGAAAACAAGATCCATCCGGGCGAAGCCGCCAGCAAGGACCTGTACCACCTGCCGCCGGAAGAAGACGCGCTGATCCCGACCGTCTGCCACAGCCTGGACCAGGCTCTGGAGCACCTGGACAAGGACCGTGCGTTCCTGACCAAGGGCGGCGTGTTCACCGACTCGTACATCGACGCGTACATCGACCTCAAGATGCAGGAAGTCACGCGCTTCCGCATGGCGACGCACCCCGTCGAGTTCGACATGTACTACTCGCTGTAAAAAGCGCCACAACGAGCCCGCCCCGGCGGGCAAGTAAGACAAAAGGACGGCCCCGGCCGTCCTTTTTCCTTGGTGCGGAACACCCTGTCGTGAGCGGGCCCGAATTGCATCAAAATGCGCGTTTGTCGCGCCCTCTCCGGATCCAAATGAAGACTGCCTCCCTGATTTTCCTGGCCGCCGCCTCGTTCGCCACCGCCACGGCGGCGCTCGCGCAAGAGCGCGTCTGGCGCTGCGGCAACGAGTACACCAACAACGCGACCGTGGCCCAGCAAAAGGGCTGCAAGATCATGGAAGGCGGCAACGTCACCGTCGTGCAGGGCACGAAGCCTTCGGGCGGCGGTGGTGGCAGCGCGGCGTCGTCGGGCGGTTCATCCGCCGCGCGCGCCCCGGCGGGCAGCCCGCGCGTCGAAGGCGTCGACCAGCGCGCCCGCGACGGCGAGGCACGCTCGGTGCTCGAGGCCGAGCTGCGCAAGGCCGAGGCCCGCCAGACCGAGCTCAAGAAGGAATACAACAACGGCGAGCCCGAGAAGCAGGGCAGCGAAGGCCGCAACTACCAGAAGTACCTGGACCGCGTGGCCGAGATGAAGGCCGAACTCGCGCGCAACGAGAGCGACATCGCCGGCATCCGCCGCGAAATCGGCCGCCTGCCCGGCAAGCCGCAAGCGCAGTAAGCGGCGCGCAGTCCATGGTGTTCGGCAAGAAGGCGACTGGCGCCAATCCGCGCTTTCGCGCCTTCGACCTCTTGTCCACGCTGATCGCGGTGGTCAACAGCGACGGCTCGGTGCTGTTCGCCAACGCAGGCCTCGAAGACGCGCTGGGTACCTCGCGGCGCACGCTCGAGGGCTCGCAGTTCGGCGCCTGTTTCCATGAGCCGCAGGTGCTGCGCACCGCGCTCGACGGCGCCAGCAGCAACGACTTCGCCACGCTGCGCTACGAGGCCTTCCTGCGGCGCGTGAACCACGAACTGATGCCGGTGCAGGTCACGCTCGCGCACGGCGACAAGAAGGGCGAGCTCATCATCGAGATGTCGCCGCTGGAGCAGCAGGTGCGCCAGGACCGCGAGGAGCGCCTGATCGACCAGGCGCAGGCCAACAAGGAGCTCATCCGCAACCTCGCGCACGAGATCAAGAACCCGCTGGGCGGCATCCGCGGCGCGGCGCAACTGCTGCAGATGGAGGTCGAGTCGCGCGACCTCATCGAATACACCCAGGTCATCATCCACGAGGCCGACCGGCTGCAGACGCTGGTCGACCGGCTGCTGGCGCCGCACCGGCGCCCGCACGTGGTGGGCGACGTGAACATCCACGAGGTCTGCGAGCGCGTGCGCTCGGTGATCTTGGCGGAGTTTCCGCGCGACCTGCACATCGAACGCGACTTCGACGTCTCCATTCCCGAGTTCCGCGGCGACCGCGAGCAGCTCATCCAGGCCACGCTCAACATCGCGCACAACGCGGCGCAGGCCCTGGCCGAGCGCCGCGCGGCGGGCGACGCGCAGATCACTTTCAAGACCCGCGTGGCCCGCCAGGTGATCTTCAACAAGCAGTGGTATCGATTGGCACTGGAATTGCATGTCATCGACAATGGACCGGGTGTGCCGGACACGATCAAGGACCGCATCTTCTATCCGCTCGTTTCGGGCAGGGAAGGTGGGACCGGGCTGGGACTGACGCTTGCGCAAACTTTTGTGCAACAGCATCACGGCGTGATCGAGTGCGACAGCGTCCCGGGCCGAACCGATTTCAAGATATTGATTCCGCTGCCCTAGCGCAGCCCCGGCAACAGAGGAGATGCATGAAGCCGATCTGGATAGTTGATGACGACCAATCGATACGCTTCGTGCTCGAGAAGGCGCTGCTGCGCGAAGACCTGCCCACGCGCAGCTTCACGAACACACGCGAAGTGCTGGCCGCGCTCGAACAGGCCGAAGGCGACGAGCAGCAGGGCCCGCAGGTCCTGGTGAGCGACATCCGCATGCCGGGCGGCTCGGGGCTCGACCTGCTCGACAAGATCAAGGCCAAGCACCCCGGCCTGCCGGTCATCATCATGACCGCCTTCTCCGACCTGGACAGCGCGGTCTCGGCCTTCCAGGGCGGCGCCTTCGAGTACCTGCCCAAGCCCTTCGACCTGCCGCGCGCCGTCGAACTCATCCGCCGCGCCGTCGACGAAAGCCAGCGCGAAGAAGTGTCCGAAGAGCGCATGGTCGCCGCCCCCGAGATGCTCGGCCAGGCGCCCGCGATGCAGGACGTGTTCCGTGCCATCGGCCGGCTGTCGCAAAGCAACGTCACGGTGCTCATCACCGGCGAATCGGGCTCGGGCAAGGAGCTGGTGGCGCGCGCGCTGCACAAGCACTCGCCGCGCGCCAACGGCCCCTTCGTGGCGATCAACACCGCCGCCATTCCGAAAGACCTGCTCGAGAGCGAACTCTTCGGCCACGAGCGCGGCGCCTTCACCGGCGCGCAGACCATGCGCCGCGGCCGCTTCGAGCAGGCCGAGGGCGGCACGCTGTTCCTCGACGAAATCGGCGACATGCCCTTCGACCTGCAGACGCGCCTCTTGCGCGTGCTCAGCGACGGCCACTTCTACCGCGTGGGCGGCCACAACTCGGTCAAGGCTAATGTGCGCGTCATCGCCGCGACCCACCAGGACCTCGAGCAGCGCGTGAAGCTCGGCGGCTTCCGCGAAGACCTGTTCCACCGCCTCAACGTGATCCGCCTGCGCCTGCCGGCGCTGCGCGAACGCGGCGAAGACGTGCCCGCGCTCACGCGCCACTTCCTGCAGCAGAGCGCGCGCCAGCTGGGCGTCGAGCCCAAGCGCATCTCCGACGCGGCGCTGGCCAGGCTCGCGGCCTTCAACTTCCCGGGCAACGTGCGCCAGCTCGAGAACATCTGCCACTGGCTCACGGTGATGGCGCCCGCGCAGCTGATCGAGTCGAAAGACCTGCCGCCCGAAGTGATGGCGGGCAGCGGGGCGGACGTGCATGTGGCGGTGGCCGAGGTGGCGGCGCCCGTGCAGGCTGCAGCGCCGTTGGCCGTCGAGCGCGATGCGTCCGCACCGGTGGTCGCGGCCCCCGAGGCGGTGCCAGGCGCCCCCGCCGGCCCCAGCGCCTGGGAAAGCGGCCTCGAAGCCGAGGCTCAGGCGCTGCTGGCCGCAGGCCGCACCGACGTGTGGGACGTGCTCACGCGCCGCTTCGAATCGCGGCTCATCCTCACCGCCCTGGCCAACACGCGCGGCCGGCGCATCGAGGCGGCCCAGAAGCTGGGCATCGGGCGCAACACCATCACCCGGAAAATCCAGGAACTCGGTATCGAATGAAAAGGCCCTCCCAGGGCCTTTTTTTTATTACCGGCTGCGCTGGCCGAGCGTGAGGGAATCGAGCTGGAAATTGCCGCTCTTGTCCCAGAGCCAGGTGTCGACATACGTGTGACCGCCCAGCTTGCCGGGGCTCGGCAAGGGCGAGGTCGCCTTGACCAGCTCCGCGATCATCGGCGGCACCTCGGGCGCATGGCTGGGCACGCGGCTGAAGGTGACGTTGGTGACCTTGCCGTTCGCATCGATCTCCGTCTCGACCACCACCACCGCGTACACCAGTGGCGGGATCTTGCCCTTGTAGATGCGGCTGGCATACGCCTTGTAGATGTGGCGCGCGCCGGTCTTGCGGTAGGTGCGGATCGCGGGCGTCTGCGCGGTGATCAGCCGCACGGTCGGCACGTCGCGGCTGCCTTCGGTGGTGGTTGCACCGCCGGGCGATGTGCTGCCTGTCCCGCTTTCCGATCCGCCGCCCGGCTTGAGCACCGAGCAGGCGGCCATCGCGAGCGCCGCGGCGGCGATCGCGGCAGAACGGGCCAGGCGTGCGGCGATCGGCGTCGTCATGGCCGTCAGGCGCCCGCGCCGAGTTCGAGCACCACCGGGGCGTGGTCGCTCGGCTTTTCCCACTTGCGTGGCACGCGGTCGATGACGCAGCCCTTCACCAGCGGCCGCAGCGGCTCGCTCACGAGGATGTGGTCGATGCGCAGGCCGCGGTTCTTCTGGTAGCCCAGCATGCGGTAGTCCCACCACGAGAAGCTTTTTTCGGGTTGCTCGAACATGCGGAAGCTGTCGGTCAGGCCCAGGCCGAGCAGCGCCTTGAAGTGGTCGCGCTCTTCGGTCGTGTGGTGGATCGTTTCCTTCAGGCCCACGGGGTCGAAGCTGTCGCGGTCTTCGGGCGTGACGTTGAAGTCGCCCAGCAGCACGAGGTTCGGGTGCGCCGCGAGTTCACGCGCGATGTAGTCGTGCAGCGCGTCGAGCCACTTCATCTTGTAGGCGAATTTCTCGCTGCCCGGTTCCTGGCCGTTCACGAAGTAGCCGTTCACCACGCGCAGCGGGCCCGAGGGCGTCTCGATGGTGGCGGCGATCACGCGCGACTGCTCGTCGGCGAAGTTCTCGATGTTCTTCACCACGTCGCGCACCGGTGCCAGGCTGAGGATGGCCACGCCGTTGTAGGTCTTCTGCCCGAACACCGCCGCCTCGTAGCCGGCCGACTTCAGCACCTCGAGCGGAAACTTGTCGTCGGTCATCTTGAGCTCTTGCAGGCACAGCACATCGACCGGGTTGGCGATGAGCCAGTCGAGCACATGCTGCAGCCGCGCGGTGAGGGAGTTGACGTTCCAGGTGGCTATTTTCATGAGGGCTCTGCGTATTCGGTTATCGGGGGGCGGTCGTGCGTTCGCAGCCGGTCGGTGAGGTCTCTGTGCAGGCGAAAGAAGTGGCCGCGCCCAGACCCGGAAGGAAGGCGTGTCGGCAGCGAGACCGCGACAGTGATTTCCATCGCGGTATTTTGCCTCGCTGGATCGGGATGCCGTGTAAGCGAAGGCGAGGGGCGCGGAACCGCCGACCCGCTCGCCGGCGCTAGGGCTGACGGTACCAGCCCAGCTCACCCTGCAGGAACTGGGCGGCCTCGGGCGGCAGATCGTCCGAGTCGAAGAAGCTCGCCACAGGCCGCTCGACCACGATGCACCCCGCGTGCAGGTACGCCACGCGCGTGGCCAGGCGCTTGGCCTGCCCGAGGTTGTGCGTGCTCATCACGATCGTCACGCCGCTGTGGGCGACTTCTTCGATGAGGGCCTCGATCTCGTTCTTGGCGCCAGGGTCCAGGCTGGCCGTGGGCTCGTCAAGGAACAGGATGTCGGGCTGCAGCGCCCAGGCGCGCGCCAGGCCCAGGCGCTGCTGCTGGCCGCCCGACAGCGAACGCGCCGAGCGCTCGGCATGTTCGAGCAGGCCCACGCGCGCCAGCGCCAGGCCGCAGCGCTCGCTGCGCTCGGCGGCCGGCACGCCCGCCAGCCACAGGCCCACCCACACGTTGCGCCACACCGAGAGGCTCAGCAGGAACGGGCGCTGGAACAGCATGGCCGCGCGCGGCAGGCGGCCTTCGGGCCGCAGCGGCAGGCGCTCGCAGCGTCCTTCGCAGGGCAGCAGCCCGTGCAGCAGCCGCAGCAGCGTGGTCTTGCCCGAGCCGTTGGCGCCCACAAGCACGAGCCGGTCGCCCCGGTGCAGGGTCAGCGAGGCCTCGTCCAGCGCGACCAGCGCGCCGAAGCGCACCGTGGCGCGCTCGAGCCGGATCAGCGGCACCGTGCCGGCCACGGCCGGCGTGTGCGGGGCGAGCGCGCGGCGCATCGCGCGCGGCTTCGCCGGCGGGGCAGTGCTCAGCGGACGCGTGGCCAGCCATTGCAGCAGCCCGATGGCACCGTTGACTGCGCCGACCACCGCCAGCAGCACGATGCCCAGCGCCAGGGCCAGCGCGAGGTCGCCCTTGCTGGTTTCCAGTGCGATGGTGGTGGTCATCACGCGCGTGACGCCGGCGATGTTGCCGCCGACGATCATCACCGCCCCCACCTCGGCGATGGCCCGCGCGAAGGCCGTGAGCAGCACGGTGGCCACGCCCATCCGGTCGTGCACCAGCATCAGCAGGGCGGTGGCCAGCGGCCCGGCGCCCAGCGAGCGCAGCTGGTCGCCGCCGTCGGCCAGCGCCGCCATCACGAGCCGGCGCGACAGCGCGGCGATCAGCGGCGTGACGAGCACGCTCTGCGCCACCACCATCGCCGACGGCGTGAAAAGAATGCCCAGTTCGCCCAGCGGCCCCGAGCGCGAGAGCAGCAGGTACACCAGCAGGCCCACCACCACGGCGGGCAGGGCCAGCAGCGTGTTCACCAGCCACACGGCCAGCGCATGCCCCGGGAACCGCGCCACCGCCAGCCAGGCGCCCAGCAGCAGGCCGAACAGCGCGCCGATCAGGCAGGCCGTGGCGCTCACCTGCAGCGAGAGCGCCGTGATGCGCACGAGTTCGGGGTCGGCGCTGGTGATGAGGCGCCAGGCCAGCGCCCAGCCTTCGGTCACGGTGTTCATCGGGAGACGGCCTTCATCGCCGACGCGAGGCCGTGCGCATCGCGTGGCCCGGCCCCGTCATCGACCGGCGCGCCGTTCACTGGCCTGCGTTCGGGAAGAAGAGCTGTTCGCCGCCGATCTTGTACGCGGCAATGGCGGCCTGCCCGTCGCGCGACACGACCCAGTCGGAGAAGCCTTGCGCCAGGTCCTTCTTCACGTGCGGGTGCCTGGCCGGGTTCACGACGATCACGCCGTACTGGTTGAACAGCTGCTTGTCGCCCTCGACCACGATGCCCAGGTCGGCGCGGTTCTTGAAGTTGAGCCAGGTGCCGCGGTCGGACAGCACGTAGGCGTTGGTCGAGGCCGCGATGTTGAGCGCCTGGCCCATGCCGCAGCCGCATTCCTTGTAGCCGGCCGGCTTGGCCGCGGCCAGGTCGATGCCGGCCAGCTTCCACTGGCGCAGCTCGGCCGCATGGGTGCCGCTCTTGTCGCCGCGCGAGACGAAGGCGCCGCCCGTGGTGCCCAGGCGCTTGAGGGCCGCCGCGATGTCGTTGCCGCGCACGCCGGCCGGGTCGGACTTGGGCCCGATCAGCACGAAGTCGTTGTACATGACCGGGCGGCGCGGCAGGCCGAAGCCTTCGGCAACGAACTTCTCTTCGGCGGGCTGGTCGTGCACGAACAGCGCGTCGGCGTCGCCGCGGCGCGCCATGTCCAGCGCCTGGCCCGTGCCCACCGCCACCACGCGCACCTCGGTGCCCGATGCTTTGGTGAACTGCGGCAGCAGGTGCTTGAACAGGCCCGACTGTTCCGTCGAGGTGGTCGAGGCCAGCACGATGAACTTGTCCTGTGCGTGCGCCACCGGCGCGAGCAGCGTGCCGGCAAGCGCACCGGCGAGGGCGAGAAGGGTGAAGCGTCTGCGCGAAGCCATCGTCATCGTGTCAGTCCTCGAGAATGAAAAAAAGAAGCGGTTCGGCCATCAGGCTGCGGCATCGACGCGAAAGCCCAGCCGGCCCAGCGCCTCGCGCGCCGCGGCCGATTGCAGCAGCGCAATGAAGGCCTGAACCGGCGCGCGCGCAAGCCGTGCCTGGGGCACCACGAAGTCGTAGCGTTCCTCCTGCACGGGAATGAAACCCAGCCCGTACTGCCGTGCGACCGTGTCGATGGCCAGGCCCCAGTCGGCGCGCTGCTGCGCCACGGCCACCGCCACCGCGTTGTGCGACTTGGTCTGCACGCCGTAGCCGGGCGGTTGCGCGCCGCCGAGCAGGCGGTCGATGAGGATGCGGGTGCCGCTGCCGGCGTTGCGGTTGACCATGGTGCAGCCGGGCTGCGCGGTCGCGGCGGCGATGGCCGCGGCGGCGTCCAGGCCCTCGAAGCGCGCGTCGCCGGGGCGATGGACCACGCCCTGCATGCGGCCGTAGCCCGTCACCAGTTCGAGGCCCGGCGTGAGCAGCGGGCGGTTGTAGGCGCCCGTCGCCGGGTCCATCAGGTGGATGCCGGCCACGTCGCATTCGCCGCGCTTGGCGGCCATCAGCCCGCCCGTGCTGCCCACGTTCATGGCCTTGATGCGGATGCCCTGGCGCATCAGCTCGCCGGCCAGCCAGTCCAGGCCCACGCAATGGCTGCCGATGAAGATCAGGTCGGCGGCGTCCAGCCCCTGGCCCAGCAGCTGCACCTGCACGGGGGCGCCGGCATGGACGATCTCGGTGTGCTGGCCGATGGTGATGAAGCCGTCGGCGCTGCTGAAGGTGGTGACCGAGCCGGAGCCCTTGCCCATCGGGTAGGCGGCCACGCCGTCGTCGGTGGGCACCAGGCCCACCAGCAGGTACTCGGTGCGGCCGCGCTCGGAGTTCACGCGCATCGGCAGCGTGGCCGCCACGTGCGCATGCCGCTGCGGCGGCCGGCCCGCGAAGGCGCGGATCACGGGCGCCAGGAACTCGTGGAAGGTGAAGACCGCCGAGGTCGGAAAGCCCGGCAGGATCACGACCGGCTTGCCGCCCGTGACCGCCAGGCACACCGGCTTGCCGGGCTTGAGCGCCACGCCGTGCGCCACCACGCCCGGGTCGCCGAGGGCGGCCACCACGCGGTACGACAGGTCGCCTTCGCCCTTGGACGTGCCGCCCGAGAAGACCACGGCATCGCATGCCAGCCCGCGTGCGAGTGCGGCCGACAGCAGGGCCTCGTCGTCGGGGATCACGCCCAGGCGCACCGGCTCGCCGCCCAGTTCCTCGACCGCGGCGCCGATGATGGCGGCGTTGGAGTCGTACACCGCGCCCGTGGGCAGCGGCGCACCGGGCGCGACGATCTCGTTGCCGGTGGAGAAGATGGCCACGCGCGGCTTGCGCCACACGGCGACCTCGGCCAGGCCCAGCGCCGCGAGCACGCCGATCTCGCGCGAGCTCAGCACCTGGCCGGCGCGCAGCACGGTCTCGCCGCGCGCGATGTCGGTGCCGGCGTAGCTGACGTTCTCGCCCGCCGTGGCCGCGCGGCGCACCTGCACGTTGCCGCCGTCGAGGTCAGTGTGTTCCACCATCACCACCGCGTCGGCGCCGCGCGGCAGCATGCCGCCGGTGGCGATCGCCGTGGCGTGGCCGGGCGTCACTTCGCGCCGCGGCACGATGCCGGGTGCCAGCGTCTCGCCCACGAGGGCCAGCGCGCGGACCTGCTCTTCCATCGCGCCCCAGGTGTCGGCGGCCTGCACGGCAAAGCCGTCGACGTTGGAGCGGTCGAAGCCGGGCACGTCGATGGCGGCGATCGCGTCGTCGGCGAGCACCCGGCCCAGCGCCGCGTGCAGGGGTACGGTCTCGCGGCCCAGCGGCGCGAGGCTCAGGTGTTCGCGGAAGCGGCGCTCGGCCTCGTCCCGCGTGACGACATCGAGAAATTGCGATTGGGCTTTCACAGGCACTCGTACAGATGAACAGTGACGTCGGTCCCGGGCCCGAAGCCTTCGCTTTCGGCGGGGGCGATCACGAAGCCGTCGGCGCGCGTGGTCGAGCTCAGCACCGAGGCGCCCGAGAGCGCGAGCGGTTCCACGCCGTCGGCGCCGATCTTCACGCGCACGTAGTCGACGCGCCCCACCTGCGAGACGATCTTGCGCGCCACGGTGGCGCGCGTGCGCGGGTAGGGCCAGTCGGCGGGCCGGCCGCCGAGCTGGCGGATCGCACGCCCGGCAAAGAAGTCGTAGGCGCACAGGCAGGAGACGGGGTTGCCCGGCAGCAGGAACACCAGCGTGTCGCCGATGCGCCCCATGCCGGCCGGGCTGGAGGGCCGCATCGCGATGCCGTGGATCGCGAGTTCGCCGAGTTCGGCCAGCAGGCGCGGCGCGTGGTCCTCGGCGCCCACGCTGGAGCCGCCGGAAATGAGCACCACGTCGGCGCCGGGCGCGGCCAGGGCCTGCGCGATGATTTGCGGGTCGTCGCCCAGGCGCTGGTGCGACTCGAGCAGGCCGCCGTCGCGCGCCACGAGGCCGCGCAAGGTCACGGAGTTGGCGTCGTAGATCTCGCTCGGGCCCTTGGGCGTGCCGGGTGCGCGCACTTCGTTGCCGGTGACGAGCAGCCGCACGCGCGGGCGGCGCACCACCTGCAACTGCGCCAGGCCCAGCGACGCCGCCAGCCCCGCGTCCTGCGGGCGCAGGCGGCGGCCCGGGGGCAGCGCGGTGCTGCCGCGCGCGATGTCTTCGCCGACGTGGCCCACATGCTGGCCCGGCGCGACGGCGCGCGTGATGGCCAGGCGCCCGTCCTGCTCGCTCGCGTATTCGGCGGGCACCACGGCATCGAGCCCGCGCGGCACCGGGGCGCCGGTCATGATGCGGATGGCGGCGCCCGCGGGCACCTCGCCATCGAAGGGGCGGCCGGGCCAGGCGTGGCCGGCGATCGGGAACTCGAGCGGGTTGTATTCGCCGGCGCCCGTGGTCTCGCCGCCGCGCAGCGCATAGCCGTCCATGGCCGCGCGGTCGAACTCGGGCACCGCGATGGGCGCGATCACCTCCTGCAGCAGCACCCGCCCCGTGGCCTCGTCGACGGCCACGGATTCACCGGGCAGCAAGAGCGTGTGGGCATCGATCCAGGCGAGGGCGGCGGGCACCTCGGCGCGCTGCGTGAAGCCGCGCATACGCACATCGGTCGAGGCAGTTCGTTCGGGTGTGGGCATCGGGGCCAGTATAGAAGTTGGAGGTCGCCGGCGTGGTCGGGCATGGCACCTGACAGCCATGCACAAGGCGGCCGTGCCGGACTTTGCCGGCGGGCCATTTGCGGTCGTTTTTTCTTCAGCCGCGTCCGCGCACGCGCGGTGCGTCGCCGGCTTACTTCTTGGGTGCGGGATTCGTCTGCGCCGAGGTCTGGTTCGAACTCGGCGGCGACGCGGCCGTGGGGGCCGGGGAGTGGGCGCCCGATGCCTCGATGGGCTTGGTTTCAACCTTGGGGGCCGCGGCGTAAGGCCCCGGGTCCACGCAGGGCGGCGTGGCCACCGCGGCCGGTGCCGGCTTGCCGGCGGCCTGCGCGCTCGCGCGGTACTTGGCGGCGACCTGGTCCTGTGACTTGCACAGCAGGTAGCCGTCGGTCTTGGCGCTCCACGCGGTGCGGGCCGCGGCCTCGGCGGCCTTGGCCTGCGCTTCCGGCGTGGGCGGGGGGAGCTTGGCGACAGCGGAGGTCGCAGCGAGTGCGCACAGAAGAAGGGTCAGCGTGTGCTTCATGCGGAGGTTCCTTGCTGCGCCGTCGCCGGCCGTGCGGGCTCGGATGCGCCGGCCGGTTGCGAGCGCTGCGCGGGGATCTTGCCGGCCTGGATGTCGTCGTACCAGAGCTTGTGGTGCTCGCGCGCCCAGGCCTCGTCGACATAGCCTTCGCGCATCGCCTTGTAGGCGCCGTCCATGCCCAGCGTGCCGATGTAGATGTGGCCCATGATCATCGCCATCATGAGCAGCGTGGCCACCGCGTGCACCATGTGCGCGATCTGCATCTCGCCGCGCGTGTAGACGAAGCCGGGCAGCAGCTTGTCCAGGAACAGGCCCGAGGCGATGACGATGCTGCCCAGGAACAGCACGCCGCCCCAGAACACCGCCTTCTCGCCAGCATTGAAGCGATGCGACGCGGGCTCCTTGCCGCCGAACAGGCCGCCGCCGTGCCGCAGCCAGGTGAAGTCGTCCTTGCTCGGCCAGTTGCTGCGGATGAAGGTGAAGATCATGAACAGCGTGGTCACCACGAACAGCGGCCCCACGAAGTTGTGCACCGTCTTGAGCACGTAGGCGAGCCAGCCGAACAGCGTGCCGCCCAGCACCGGCAGCAGGAAGAACTTGCCGAAGGCCATCACGATGCCCGAGATCGCGAGCGTGACGAAGGCCAGTGCGTTCGACCAGTGCGTGGCGCGCTCGAAGGGCGTGAAGCGCTCGATCTTGCGGCCGGTTTCGGTGCCGTGCAGGCGGATCGGCCCGCGTGTGAAATAGAAGATGGCCAGCGCCAGCAGCGTCACGAAGAGCAGCGCCGCGCCGTACGGAATGATCCAGTCGTTGCGCACCTGCCGCCAGGCCTCGCCCGCGTTGGTGAAGCGCGAACCCGGGTACTGCACGAAGCGCTGGATCAGGTTGCCGGCCTCGGGCGCCTGGCTCACCGGCAGGCTGCTGTAGCCGGTGACGCCACCGCTCACCTGGCGCCACATCGGCGCGTTGTTGCCGGGCTGCACCTTGTTGCGCTCGCCGTTGGTCTGGTTGAGGTAGTTGGGATCGGCGCTGGCCTCGGGCTTGACGTCGAAGATGTTCTGGCTGCGGATGCCGCCCTCGGCCTTCGGTGCTGCAGCCGTGGCTGCGGCAGGCGAAGCAGGGGCGGGCGCCGCGGTCACGGCGCCGCTCGCGGCCGGGGTGGCCTCCTGGGCCGGCGCCACCGCCGCCCAGCCCAGGAGCGCGGTCGCCAGCAGCGCGTGGAGCGCGTGCCTGGTGCGAATGGTGACGCTCATGCGGCCTCCGGTTCAGTTTTCTCGGGTGTACTCGTTCTGGCCGTTGGAGCGCGTCTTGATCTGCTGCTCCCACGCCGTCTTGTCGCCCACCTTCCAGCCGGGCGCGGTGAAGGCGGTGCCGGTGTTGGCCTGCGTGCCCGTGCCGCTCCAGGGCACCGCGTCGTGCTTGACGCCCTCGGCGTTCGTCTGCGGCTTTTCGCTGCAGGCCGCCAGCAGCATCGCGCCCGAAGCGAGCGCGACGAGCATCACGACCGCGCGCTTCACTTGGTGCCTCCGGTGGGCGGCGTGCCGGCCTGCTGCGAGCCGTAGGCCGTGCCCCAGCCCCAGACTTCGGCGCCCGTGCCGCGGTGCACGACGCGGGTGCGGAAGATGTCGGCCACCACGTCGCCGTCGCCGGCCAGCAGGGCCTTGGTCGAGCACATCTCGGCGCAGGCCGGCAGCTTGCCTTCGGCCAGGCGGTTGCGGCCGTATTTTTCGAACTCGGCTTCGGAGCCGTTGGCTTCGGGGCCGCCGGCGCAGAAGGTGCACTTGTCCATCTTGCCGCGTGCGCCGAAGGTGCCTTGCGACGGGAACTGCGGCGCACCGAAGGGGCAGGCGTACGAGCAGTAGCCGCAGCCGATGCACACGTCCTTGTCGTGCAGCACCACGCCTTCGTCGGTGCGGTAGAAGCATTGCACGGGGCACACCGCCATGCAGGGCGCATCGGAGCAGTGCATGCAGGCCACCGAGATCGATTTCTCGCCCGGCAGGCCGTCATTGAGCGTGACCACGCGGCGGCGATTCACGCCCCAGGGCACCTCGTTCTCGTTCTTGCAGGCCGTGACGCAGCCGTTGCACTCGATGCAGCGCTCGGAATCGCAGACGAACTTCATTCTTGCCATGGTGATTCCTTATGCTTTTTCGATGTTGCAGACCGTGGTCTTGGTCTCTTGCATCATGGTGACGCTGTCGTAGCCGTAGGTGGTGGCGGTGTTGATGGCCTCGCCGCGCACGATGGGCGCCGCGCCCTTCGGGTAATAGGCCAGCAGGTCTTCGCCTTGCCAGCGGCCCGAGAAGTGGAAGGGCATGAACACCGTGTCGGGCCCCACGCGCTCGGTCACCAGCGCCTGCACGTTGAGCTTGGCGCCCGTGGGCGTGTGCACCCAGGCGCGCTCTCCGTTGCGGATGTTCTTCTCGGCCGCCACCTTCGGGTTGATCTCGATGAACATCTCCTGCTGCAGCTCGGCCAGCCAGGGGTTGGAGCGCGTTTCCTCGCCGCCGCCCTCGTACTCCACGAGCCGTCCCGAAGTCATGATGTAGGGGAACTTCTCGGCGATCTTGTCGGCGATGTTCTTCTGCTGCACCGTCTTGTAGAGCGTGGGCATGCGCCAGAAGGCCATCTTGTCGTCGTGCGTCGGGTACTTGGCGACGAGGTCGGGGCGCGTGCCGTAGATCGGCTCGCGGTGCTGCGGGATCGCATCGGGGAAGTTCCACACCACCGCGCGCGCCTTGGCGTTGCCGAAGGGGTGGCAGCCGTGGTTCTTCATGAACACGCGGATCATGCCGCCCGAGCTGTCGGTCTTCCAGTTCTTGCCTTCGGCCTTGGGCTTCTCAGCCTCCGTGAGTTCGTCCCACCAGCCGAGCTTCTTGAGCAGCAGGTGGTCGAGCTCGGGGTAGCCGGTGGTGATGTCGGCGCCCAGCGAGTGGGAGCCGTCCTCGGCCAGCAGGTTCTTGCCGTTGCGCTCCACGCCGAAGTTCGCGCGGAAGTTGCCGCCGCCGTCCATCACGTGCTTGGACGGGTCGTACAGGTTCGGCGAGCCGGGGTGCTTGAGTTCGGGCGTGCCGTAGCAGGGCCAGGGCAGGCCGAAGTAGTCGCCCGAGATGTCGTAGCCGTTGACCTTGTCCTTGACCGCCCCCTTGGCCCGCAGCGTGCGCACGTCGAAGGCGGCCATGTTGCGCATGTGCGCCTGCAGCCGCTCGGGACTCTGGCCCGAGTAGCCGACGGCCCAGCAGCACTTGTTGATCTCGCGCAGGATGTCGTCGGGCACGGGCTCGTCCATGCCCTTGACCTTCTGCATCTTGTAGTTCTTGCTGAGCTCCTTGCCGAAGCCCAGGCGGTCGGCGAACTGCTGCATGATCATGTGGTCGGTGCGGCTTTCCCACAGCGGCTCGATGACCTTCTCGCGCCACTGGATCGAGCGGTTCGACGCCGTCACCGAGCCGCTGGTCTCGAACTGCGTGCACGCGGGCAGCAGGTACACCGCGCGGTTCGCGTTGGCGTCCTCGGGCCGGCCCGGCATCGCGGCCATGGCGGCCGTGGCCGAGGGGTACGGGTCGACCACGACCAGCAGGTCGAGCTTGTCCATGGCCCGCTTCATCTCGAGGCCGCGCGTCTGCGAGTTGGGCGCATGGCCCCAGTAGAAGACGCCGCGCAGGTTCGAGTCCTGGTCGATGAGCTCGTTCTTCTCGAGCACGCCGTCGATCCAGCGCGAGACCGTGATGCCGGGCTTGCTCATCATCGCGGGCGAGGCGAAGCGGCCCTTGATCCATTCGAAGTCCACGCCCCAGGTGGCGGCGAAGTGCTTCCACGAGCCTTCGACCAGGCCGTAGTAGCCCGGCAGCGAATCGGGGTTGGGGCCGACGTCGGTCGCGCCCTGTACGTTGTCGTGGCCGCGGAAGATGTTGGTGCCGCCGCCCGAGGTGCCCACGTTGCCCAGCGCCAGCTGCAGGATGCACGAGGCCCGCACGATGGCGTTGCCGATGCTGTGCTGCGTCTGGCCCATGCACCACACCACGGTGCCGGGGCGGTGCTCGTGCAGCATGGTCGCGACCTTCAGCACCTGCGCCTCGTTCACGCCGCAGGCCTCCTCGACCTTGTCGGGCGTCCACTTGCTCATGACTTCCGCGCGCACTTCTTCCATGCCGTAGACGCGGTCGTTGAGGTAGCGCTTGTCTTCCCAGCCGTTCTTGAAGATGTGGTGCAGGATGCCGAACAGGAACGCGATGTCCGAGCCCGAGCGGATGCGCACGTACTCGTGGGCCTTGGCCGCCGTGCGCGTGAAGCGCGGGTCGACCACGATCATCTTGCAGCCGTTTTCCTTGGCATGCAGCATGTGCAGCATGCTCACGGGGTGCGCCTCGGCCGCGTTGGAGCCGATGTACATCGCGATCTTCGCGTTGCGCATGTCGTTGTACGAATTGGTCATGGCGCCGTAGCCCCATGTGTTCGCCACGCCCGCGACCGTGGTCGAGTGGCAGATGCGCGCCTGGTGGTCGCAGTTGTTGCTGCCGAAGAAGCTCACGAACTTGCGCAGCAGGTAGGCCTGCTCGTTGCTGTGCTTGCTCGAGCCGATCCAGTAGATCGCGTCGGGGCCGCTGGCCTTGGTGAGTTCCTTCAGCTTGGCGGTGATCTCGTCGAGCGCGGTGTCCCAGCTGATGCGCTCGTACTTGCCGTTCACGAGCTTCATCGGGTAGCGCAGGCGGTACTCGCCGTGGCCGTGCTCGCGCAGCGCCGCGCCCTTGGCGCAATGGGCGCCCAGGTTGATGGGCGAGTCGAACACCGGCTCCTGGCGCACCCACACGCCGTTCTCGACCACCGCGTCGGACGCGCAGCCGACCGAGCAGTGCGAGCACACGGTGCGCTTCACCTCGATCTTGCCGGCGCCGATGGCCGTGGGCCGGCCGTCGGCGGCCTTGGCCTTCTGGATCAGCGTGAGCTGGCTGGCCGCCAGGCCCACGCCGACGCCCAGGCCGGAGCGCCGCAGGAAGGCGCGCCGGTCCATGGTCGGCAAGGCGTTCGCGAGACCGCGCCGCAGGCTGTGAACGAAGGGCGACGCGTCGGAGGCCCGCGGGCTCGCGGTGCCTGGGGATTTTCTGGTCAGAAGCACGGGGTCTCCTCAGGCTGACGTGGTGGCGTAGTAACGCTTGACGTGTTCGCTCAGGGAATAGCCGCCGCCGTTTTCGGGCGGGGGCGGCAGGGAAGGCGTGGCGGCGGCGACGGGCGCTTCGGTCGCCACCTTCGGCAGCGCGGTGACGGCCACCGCAGCGGCGCCGGCGGTGGCGGCACCGATGAAGAATCCGCGGCGGGAGGCCGGCTTGATGCCGGTGTTTTGGCTGTCCTGCATATTGACTCCAGGAGTGGCTGGGCGCGACGAGAGAGGGGAAACCCGGTCGGCCTTGTGGATACTAGACCAGCAACAAGGTGTGAGCAACCTGAATACCCCTCGCATTCGTTCGCTTCAGTCCAGCATGTCGAAGGCTTGCGCCTCGACGTCGCCGAAAGCGCGCGTGAAGGCGGCGAGCGCCGCATAGAACCGTGCCTTCGGATGCTGCAACACAGCATCGCACAAGGCGGGCAGCCATGGCTGGACGTGTCTGGAGAACATCGCCTGCTGCTGCGTGAGGTTGGCCACCGCCACGTCCTCGCCGGCGATCAGGTAGCGCATGACCTCGAACAGGCAGGCGATGTGGTCCTCGGTTTCGTAGGTGGTCTCGGTGCGCGCCAGGCCCAGCTTGTCGAGGTCGTGGCGCAGCTGCACGAGCGGCTTGTCGTTGAGGAAGCCGCTCAGGTAGTGCGAGCCGAACAGGAACACCTCGGGCTTGCCGATGCCGCCGAAGAGCGCGTCGTATTCCTCGTGCGCGGCGGCCGCGTCGGTGTCGCGCGCGATGCCGACCAGCTGGCGCCAAGGCTCTTCCAGGAAGGCGCCCGCGGCCGGCGCCTCGGTGGGCGCGACCTTGAAGGCGGCCAGCAGTTCGGCATCGGGCGCGGCGTACCACAGGCGCGCGAGCAGGCCGTAGAGCTCGGCCCGGGCCACCTCCTCGTCGAGCGCGGAAGTGGCGGGAAAGGTCTGGCTCATAGCGGGGCGATCTTCACTTCGTTGGTGGCGCTGTACAGGTCGATGACGCGGCAGTCGCTGCACATCTTGAGGCGCTCCAGCGCTTCGCCCTGGAACATCGCATGTCCGGCCAGCTTGCCGAGCATGGCCTCGATGGCTTTTTGCGTGCCGAAGGGCTTGCTGCAGCGGATGCAGGCCCAGGGCTTGGCTTCGTTCAGCAGCACCTGCTGCTTGCGCTCGGGCGCGGCCAGCAGGCGCGGCACGAGCGAGACGGCATCCTCGGGGCAGGTGGTTTCGCACAGGCCGCACTGCACGCAGTTCTTCTCGATGAAGCGCAGCTGCGGCGCGCTCTGGCTGTCCAGCAGCGCGCCCGACGGGCAGGCGCTGACGCAGGCCAGGCACAGCGTGCACTTGTCCTTGTCGACCGCGACAGCGCCCAGCGGCGAGCCGGCTGGCAGCGCGAACGCCAGCGGTGCCTCGGCGGGCGCCTGGAGGGCCGGGGCCGCGCCCATCAGGTGGTCCAGCGCCATCTCGAGCCGGTCGCGCTTGTCGGCGCCGACGGCGAAGCGCGCCGCCGTGGCCGGCACGCGCTGCGTGGTCGTGCGCAGGCCGGCCAGCGCGGCGTCCAGCGCGGCGGGCGAATCGGCCTCGATCACGTGGAAGTGCGTGCCGGTGTAGCCCAGGCCGAGCAGCAGCGCCTGCGCGACGTCCCTCTGTTGCTTGAGCGCCGCGAGGTACTGCGGCGCCTCTTCGCCGGTGCACAGCACGGCGACCTGCGAGGCGCCGAAGGCGACGGCGCTCAGCCACAGGTCGATGCCGGTGCTGGCCGCATGAAAGAGGTTGACCGGCATCACGCGCGCCAGCACGCCCTGGGCCTTGCCCAGCTGCGCCTGCCGCCCGAGCTGCTCGAGCAGCGCTTGGCCGCCTTCCTGGCTGTGCAGCAGCAGGGCCGCATCGCGCCCGCCCGCCGCGGCATAGGTGCTGAGCAGCTTGCGCAGCTTCAGCCCCTGGTCGGGCGCGCGCGGGTAGGTGTAGCCCAGCGCGCCCGTCGGGCACACCGTGGTGCAAGCGCCGCAGCCGACGCACAGGTTCGGGTTGACCACGATGCGCTGGCGCTGCGGGTCGCTGCTCACGGCATGGGCCGAGCACACCTCGACGCAGGCGTTGCAGCCGACCACCTCGTTGCGGCTGTGCGCGCACAGCTTCTGCTTGTAGTCGAAGAACTTGGGCTTCTCGAATTCACCCACCAGCTCGCGCAGGCGCAGCAGCGTCTGCAGGCCCTCGGCCTGCGCGACGCCGCCGGGCAGGTGGAAGTAGCCCTGCGGCGGCGCGTGCCAGTCGATCTGCGGCGCGACGCCGAGGTCGAGCACGAGGTCGAAGGCCGCGTCGAGCGCCTGCGGCTCGCGGCTGAAATTGATGGCACCGGCCACGCTGCAGGCGCGCTCGCAGTCGCGGTGCGAGGTGCAGCGCGCGTTGTCGATCTGGTAGTCCAGCCCGATGGCCTGCTCGGGGCAGGCGACCACGCAGGCGTTGCAGCGGGTGCACAGGTCGAGGTCGATCGCGTTGTCGCGCGTCCAGCGCAGCGTGAAGGCGCCGAGCCAGCCGGTGAGCGAATCGATGCGCCCGGCGATCACCGGCCAGCGGCGCGCCTGGGCGCCGCCGTCTGCACCGGGGCCCTGCGCGAGCAGGGTGACGTCGAGCGTGTCGCCGACCAGCGCCGCGGCGCGCTCGGCTGCGTCGAGCGGGCCGATGATCAGCAGCCGGCCCTGGCTGGTGTAGCTCACGGTCGAGACGGGGTCGGGCTCGGGCAGGCTGGCGGCGGCCAGCAGCGCGGCGATCTTCGGCATCGCGCTTTTCGCGTCGCGGCTCCAGCCGCCCGTCTCGCGGATGTTGATGAAGCGGATCGGCGAGGTGGCGTTGGGCGTCTGCGTGGCGAGCTCGCCGAACAGCCGTTTTTCCTGGGTGCAGGCGACCACGACGTCGTCGCCGGACTGGATGGCGCGCTGGAAGGAGGTCGCCTCGCGGCGGCACAGCGACGAATGCAGCGGGAGGGTTTCAGCCAGTGCCGCGCCGAGCGTCTTCGGCTCGAGCGGCATCGTCTGGTTGCAGTCGCAAATCAGCGTGGTGGTCATCGGTTTCTTGGCTGGCGGGTTGCATCGCGGCAACCGGCGGGCTGGGAAGCGTTTCGGAACCCTGGGACTGTGCCACGTCCAACGTTTCGGCGTCGTCGGGGGTTTCCGGGGGAATGTCTTCGGGGTCTTCGTCGAAGAGCTTGAGGAACTTGGCGCTGGCCATCTGGCGCAGCACGCTCTCGGGCACGGGGGTGGACTGGGAGTAGTCGTCGACGTAGGTGTCCAGGCCGTCCATCACATTGAAATGCGGATCGGCAAAGAGCTTGCGGAAGGCCGCGTTCTTGACCTCGGGCGCGACCTCCTTCGTGAGGAAGGGCTTGAAGTCGGAGCCGATGTCGAGCGCGTCCACGTCCGCGAGCGTCAGCGGCGGCGCGGTGTCCTGCTCGCCGTCGGCGGCGGGGGGCTCGGCGAGCACGGCGGGGGCTGGCACTGGCGCTGGCGCCGCAACGGGTTCCACGGCCGGCAGGGTCTTTTCTTCCACGGCGGCCTCGGCCGCGCGCACCTCCTGCTTGCGGCGCGACCAGCGTCCCAGGAAACCTTCAGACATCGCCCGCACCCCGTCCGCGCTTTTTCTCGGTCGTCACGCTCGCGGCGTTGCCGAAGCGGTCGACCAGCGAGCGGAAGCTCTCGGGCCGCCGGCGGCGCTTGGGCTCGACCACGTAGTGCTCGTCGACGAAGGCGCGCACCCAGTCGACCACCTCCGCCGGCGCCGGCACCTGCTCGACGGTTTCCTGCGCATCGAGCCAGCGCCCGGCCTCGTAGTAGCTGAGCGTGACCACGACCGGCCGCGGAATGGGTTCCGTGGAAAGCGTCGGTTCCTCGTCCATGCGCCACAGCACGAACCAGCACGGCGTCGGCGTGATCGCGTTGAGGTGGTAGCCCTCGGCCTCGTCGCGGTACAGCTCGACCTGGAAGCCGGGGTGCAGCCAGTGCTGCTCGCCGTCGTCGTCGCGCAGGAGGCGCGGTTCGGTGCCGAAGCCGGGCTCGTCGGGCAGCACGCTGTCGAGCGTCCAGCGCCAGGGCTGCCAGTGGCTCGAGGGGCCGTGCAGGCGTTCGCGGCGCATGACCACCGCGACGTCGAGCGTCGGGCGGCCCGTGGGCGCGGTCGCGGGAGTGTCCGAAGAAGGCATGAACGAACCATAGCCGATGGCGCGCCCGTTCGCGAGCAGTACCCCTTCGAGCTCCGCTCGCAGCGGTGGCGTAGGATTCCGCATGGCCCCACGTGAAGACGACGCAGAAGACGAGACACCGCTGGCTTTCGATGCGGTCCCGCTGCCCCGGCGCGCGGGTGCGCCGCGCCTGAACCCGGCGCGCGGCCCGCTGCTGCGCCGCATCGAGATCGTCGACCAGCACGGCGAGCGCCGCGACATCGACATCCCGGCGGAGCGGCCGTTGACCGTCTTCGTCGACAAGCGCGAACTCGTGACGCTGATGACCCTGGGCGCCGCGCCCGAGCTGCTGGTGCTGGGCTACCTGCTCAACCAGGACCTGGTGCGGCGCGCCGACGAGGTCGAGAGCATCGACGTCGACTGGAGTGTGGAGGCGGCCGCCGTGAAGACCCACCGCGGCATCGCGAACCTCGCCGAAAAAACCGCGCACCGGGTCGTGACCACCGGCTGCGGACAAGGCACCGTCTTCGGCGACGCCATGGCGCAGATCGGCGCCGTGCGGCTGCCGGCGGCGCAGTCGGCGCGCATCGCGCAGGGCACGCTGGCGCGCATCCTCGAACAGATGAAATCGCGCAACAGCGTGCACCGGCAGGCCGGGTCGGTGCACGGGTGCGCGCTGTTCCGTGGCACCGAGATGCTGGTGTTCGCGGAAGACGTCGGACGGCACAACGCCATCGACACCATCGCTGGCTGGATGGCGGTGCATGGCGTCGACGGCGGCGACAAGGTCTTCTACACCACGGGTCGCCTGACGAGCGAGATGGTGATGAAGTCGGCCCACATGGGCGTGCCGATCGTCGTCTCGCGCAACGGCGTCACCGCGATGGGGCACGAGCTGGCCACCCAGCTCGGCATGACCTTGTTCGGCCGCGCGGCCAACCGCCACTTCCTGTGCTACTGCGGGTTCGAGCGCTTCGACGCCGAGCCGCTGGCGCAGGCGCTCACTGCCGACTGAGGAGGCCTGCGCGGTTACCCGCGCGCCACGTCGATCACCGCCTTCGCGAACGCCTCGGGCGCCTCCTGCGGCAGGTTGTGGCCGATGCCGCCGCTGACCAGCCGGTGCTCGTAGCGCCCCAAGAATTTCTTCGCGTACGCGCTGGGCTCCGGGTGCGGCGCGCCGTTGGCGTCGCCTTCGAGCGTGATGGTCGGCACGCCGATCACCGGCGCCTGGGCAAGCCGGTTCTCCAGCGCCTGGTACTTCGCCTCGCCCTCGGCCAGGCCGAGGCGCCAGCGGTAGTTGTGCACCGTGATCGCCACGTGGTCCGGGTTCTCGAAGGCGACGGCGCTGCGCTCGAAGGTGGCCGCGTCGAAGTTCCACTTCGGCGAGGCGAGCTGCCAGATGAGCCTGGCGAAGTCGTGGCGGTTCTTCTCGTAGCCCGCGCGGCCGCGCTCGGTCGCGAAGTAGTACTGGTACCACCACTGCAGCTCGGCCTGCGGCGGCAGCGGCGCCTTGCCGGCCTCCTGGCTGCCGATGAGGTAGCCGCTGACCGACACCAGCGCCTTCACGCGCTCGGGCCACAGCGCGGCCATGATGCACGCGGTGCGCGCGCCCCAGTCGCAGCCGGCCACGGTGGCGACGGGGATCTTCAGCGCGTCCATCAGTGCAATGATGTCGACGGCCACCGCCGACTGCTGCCCGTTGCGCGGCGTGTCGGCCGACAGGAAGCGGGTGGTGCCGTAGCCGCGCAGGTACGGCACGATCACGCGAAAGCCCGCGGCGGCCAGCTGCGGCGCGACGTCGACGAACATGTGGATGTCGTAGGGCCAGCCGTGCAGAAGAATCACCGGCGCGCCGTCGGCCGGGCCGGCTTCGTAGTAGCCGATGCGCAGGCTGCCGGCGTCGATGCTCTTGAGGGGGTCGAGGCGACGGGCGCCGCCTGTGCTGGCGGACTGGGCGAAGGCGGGAACGATCGACGTGAGCTGCGTGGCGGCGAGGCCGAGTGCGGCCTTGCCGAGGAACGCACGGCGTGGCAGCGAGGGGGAGGCGGTCATGGAAATCTCCTGGGATTCGAAGGGGGACGGCGCGATTGTTCGGCGGGAAACCCAGCTGCAGATCGGCTCGTGTATGCCTCTGTATCCGCGCCGCTTTCGGCCACACTAAATTTCAAACGCAGGCGCGCGAAGGCACCTCGACGAAACGTGGTGTGTCGATGTCGGGCCGGGATACACAGGCATACGCAATGCCCGTTGCGCGGCGAGCGCGCGGCCAACAATCCGCCCGTCATCCACCCATTCATCGCCCGAAGGAAATCCCCATGACGCGCCCTCGCGGATTCAAGAAGCTCTGGTTCGCGCTGCTGTTCTTCGCGGGTGGCCTGGCGCACGAGCTGCGCCACCCGACCCAGTGCCAGAGCGTGGCGTCGGTCAGTCTCTCGCTTCGACCGCCGAAGCGAGCACGTAGCCTTCGCTGCGCACGGTCTTGATGTAGCGGGGCTCGCGCGCGTCGTCGCGCAGGCGCTGGCGCAGCCGGCTCACGAGCAGGTCGATGGAGCGCTCGAAAAGCTCGGCCTCGCGCCCCTGCGTCAGGCTCAGCAGCTGGTCGCGGCTGAGCACCTTCTGCGGGTGGTCGAGGAACACGCGCAGCAGCCGGTACTCGGCGCCGCTGAGCGCCACCATCACGCCGGCGTCGTCGATCAGGTGGCGCGCGACCGTGTCGACCTGCCATTCGCCGAACCCCAGCTTCTGCGAGGGCTCGACGGTGCCCATGTTGGGCGGCAGCATGCGCGTGCGCCGCATCACGGCGCGGATGCGCGCCAGCAGCTCGCGCGCGGAAAAGGGCTTGGCCAGGTAGTCGTCGGCGCCCATCTCCAGGCCCAGGATGCGGTCGGCTTCCTCGCTGCGCGCGGTCAGCATGAGGATGGGCGTGGTCTTGTACTTGCCGGTGCGCAGGTCGCGGCACAGCGTGAGCCCGTCTTCGCCGGGCAGCATCAGGTCCAGGATGATCAGGTCGAAGGGCCCCGACGCCTCGAGCGCGGCGCGCATGTGGCGCCCGGTGGGCACCGCGACCACGCGCAAGCCGTTCTTCACCAGGTAGGTGGTGAGCAGTTCGCGGATGTCCCGGTCGTCGTCGACGATGAGGATGTGGTCGGAGGTCTTGGGCGTCATGGCAGGGGAGGCATTGGCGGCACGGCGCCGCAGCCGCAATGTAGCGTTCCGGCGGCGCGCCGGGGGTGGCCGTGGAAACGTAGTGTGTGGATGTACGGCCCAGATACACAGGCATACAGAAGGCGATCCGGCAGGGGGCGGGCGGCCCAACAATCCGTGCGTTTTCCAACCACCCTGCATCCAAGGAACCCCCATGACCCGCATCGACAAAGTCCTCTACACCGGCAAGACCCGCACTTCCTCAGGAGGCCGCGACGGCGAGGCGCGCAGCTCCGATGGCCGCCTGGACATCAAGCTCTCGTCGCCCGGCAGCGCCGGCGCCGGCACCAACCCCGAGCAGCTGTTCGCGGCCGGCTGGTCGGCCTGCTTCATCGGCGCGATGGGCAAGGCGGCCGGAAAGATGAAGGTCGCGCTGCCGCCCGACCTGGCCGTCGATGCCGAGGTCGACCTGGGCACCGCCGGCGGCGAATACTTCCTGCAGGCGCGCCTGAACGTGAGCCTGCCGGGCCTGGACCGCGAGGTGGCGCAGGCCCTCACCGAGGCGGCGCACCAGACCTGCCCCTATTCCAAGGCGACCCGAGGCAACATCGACGTTGCCATCCACCTGGTGTGAGCCCGCTGCGCTGACGACGCATCGCCACGCCGCCTGACCAAGAAGCTGTTCATGTCCACTTCCGCGAACCCCGTTGCGAATCCGACCGGCACGGCGCCGCGCTGGCGCCGGCTGCTGCCCGGCTCGCTGTTCTCCCGCGTGACGCTGATCATCGTGGTGGGCCTGGCGATCGCGCAGCTGCTCACCTTCGCGGCGATCCGCTACGAACGGAACATGGCGCTTCGCGAGCTGATGATGATCGGCATCGAGCGCGACATCGCGAGCTCGGTCGCCATCCTCGACCGGCTTCCCGCGGCGGAGCGCGCCGGCTGGCTCGACCGGCTGGAACGGCGCAACTACCGCTTCGTGCTGGGCGGCAGCGCGCAGGGCGGCGCGCCCGGCTCGGAGGCTTCGCAGCAGTTTGCCGCGGCCATCGTCGATGCGATGCGCCCGTTCCCGGTCGTCAAGGTCGGCGAGGTGGCCTGGCCGCCCGAGGGCCTGCAGATCGAGGTGCGGCTGGGCGACGGATCGTCCGTGGTCGTGCACGCCATGCGCGTGGGCATGCCGGTGTCGGGCTGGGTGATGTGGCTGCTGGCGGGCCAGCTGCTGGTGCTGGCCGTGTGCGCCTGGGTCGCGGTGCGGCTGGTGACGCGGCCGCTCGCGCAGCTGTCCGCCGCGGCCGACCAGCTCGGCCCTGATCTGAAAGGCCGCACGCTGGTGGAAGAGGGCCCGACCGAAGTGGCGCACGCGGCGCGCGCCTTCAACGCGATGCAGCAGCGCATCGCGGGCTACATGTCGGAGCGCGTCGAAATCCTGGCGGCCATCTCGCACGACCTGCAGACGCCCATCACGCGGATGCGCCTGCGCACCGACCTGATGGACGACACGCACGACCGCGAGAAATTCCGCCAGGACCTGGACGCCATGAACGCGCTGGTGCGCGAAGGCGTGACCTATGCGCGCACGCTGCACGGCGCCACCGAGCCGCCGCTGCGCATCGATGCCGATGCGCTGTTCGAGAGCATGGTGGCCGACTACGAAGACGTGGGCCAGCAGGTGCGGCTCGACGGCCGGGCCGGTGCGCCGATCGTGAGCCGCCCCAATGCGCTGCGCCGCATCCTGATGAACCTGATCGACAACGCGCTCAAGTTCGGCTCCGACGTGACGCTGCGCGTGCAGGCTGAAGACGAAGGCGGCCGCCTCGTGGTGAGCGTGCTCGACAACGGCCCGGGCATTCCCCCCGGCGAGCTCGACGCGGTGCTCAAGCCCTTCTACCGCGTCGAAAGCTCGCGCAACCGCAGCACCGGCGGCACCGGCCTGGGCCTGGCCATCGCGCACCAGCTGGCCATGGCGATGGGCGCCGAGCTCACGCTGCACAACCGACCCGAAGGCGGGCTGGAGGCGCGGCTGGCGTTGGCCACCGCGCCGGCCCGCTGAACCCCACCCGACATCTTTCACATCCCCATGCTCATCCTCTTCATCGCCTACCTGGGCGGGGTGCTCACGATCCTGAGCCCCTGCATCCTGCCGGTGCTGCCCTTCGTGTTCGCGCGCGCCGACCGGCCCTTCCGCTCGCACGGCCTGCCGATGCTCGTGGGCATGGCGCTGGCCTTCGCCGTGGTCGCCACGCTGGCGGCGGTGGGCGGCGGCTGGATCGTCACGCTCAACGAATACGGGCGCTACGCGGCCATGGCCTTGCTCGCGCTGTTCGGTGCGACGCTGCTGTTCCCGCGCGTGGCGGAGCGCCTGAGCCGGCCGCTCGTGGCGCTGGGCCTGCGTTTGTCCGACGGACGGCAGGCTTCGGTGTTTTCTCCGCTGTGGCTGGGCGTGGGCACGGGCCTGCTCTGGGCGCCGTGCGCGGGGCCGATCCTCGGGCTGATCCTGACGGGCGCGGCGCTCAACGGCGCGAGCGTCGGCACCTCGCTGCTGCTGCTCGCCTACGCGGCCGGCGCGTGCACTTCGCTCGCGGTGGCGCTGTTGTCCGGCGGCCGGCTGCTGTCGGCGCTGAAGCGCACGCTGCCGACCGGCGACGGGGTGCGGCGCCTCGCCGGTGCCGCCGTGCTGGCGGGCGTGGGCGCCATCGCGCTGGGGCTGGACACCGGCTGGCTCGCGCGCCTGTCGCTGGGCACCACGTCAGCGCTCGAGCAGGCGCTGGTCGACACGCTGCGCAAAGACGCGCCGCAGGCGCAGCGCGCAGACACCGGCTTCGTGCGCGTCGCGGACACCCGCCCGGCGTCGGTGCCCGCGCGCGAGCTCCACGTCGAAGGCCGCCTGCCTTCGCTGGCCGGCGCGACCGAATGGATCAACTCGGCGCCGCTCACGCCCGAGGCCTTGCGCGGCAAGGTCGTGCTGGTCGACTTCTGGACCTACTCGTGCATCAACTGCCTGCGCACGCTGCCCTACGTGCGCGCCTGGGCCGACAAGTACAGGGACGCGGGCCTGGTCGTCCTGGGCGTGCATGCGCCGGAGTTCGCGTTCGAGAAGAACCCGGCCAACGTGCGCAAGGCCGTGAAAGACCTGGGCATCGGGTTCCCGGTGGCGCTGGACAATGACTTTTCGATCTGGCGCGGCTTCGACAACCAGGCCTGGCCGGCGTTCTATTTCGTCGATGCGCAGGGGCGCATCCGCCATCACCAGTTCGGCGAGAACCGCTACGACAAGGCCGAGCAGGTGATCCAGCAACTGCTGGCCGAGGCCGGGCAGGCGCAGGTCGCCGACGGGCTGGTGGCGCCGCAGGGGCAGGGCACCCAGGCCGCGCCCGGCGCCGAGCCGGCGCAGTCCGGCGAAACCTACCTGGGCCATGCGCGGGCGCACGGTTTCGCGTCGCCCGGCGGCATCGCGCGCGACCGTGCGAAGGCCTACGAACCCATGGCTTCCTCATTGCGCACCAACCAGTGGTCGCTGGGCGGCGACTGGACGGTGGAGGGCGAGCGGGCCGTGCTGAATCAGGCCAATGGCCGCATCGCCTACCGCTTCAAGGCGCGCGACTTGCACCTCGTGCTCGGCCCGATGGCCGACGGCAAGCCGGTGCGTTTCACGGTGCGGGTCGACGGCCAGCCGCCGCTGGCGGACCATGGCGCCGACACCGATGCCCAGGGCCACGGCGTGGTCGATGCGCAGAAGCTGTACCAGCTGGTGCGGCAGTCGGCGGGCAGCGGCAAGGAGCGCCTGTTCGAGATCGAGTTTCTCGACGCCGGCGCGCAGGCCTACGCGTTCACCTTCGGGTGAGCGGCGCCCCGGTCAGGGCGTCAGGCCCGCCGCGTTGACGGCCCGGCAGGTGTCGACCTCCTGGCGCGTGGGCAGCACGAAGCAGCGGGCGTCGGCCTCGCGGGCGACGGCTTCGCGCAGCTGGCGTTCCTGCGCGGTTTCCACCTGCAGCTCGACCAGCCACTTCATGAGCAGCGCCATCACGATCAGCAGCACCACGGAGGCCGCCAGCAGGGTCGTGCGCCAGCTCTGGACGCGGAAGACGGAGGCGTTGGAAGTACTCATCGCGTGCGGTCCTCAGCTCGACAGCTGCGGAAAGATCCAGATGCTCATGCCGAGCACCACACCCGCGCCCAGCGACATGGCCGCCGCGGTCGCGAACAGGCAGGCCACGAGCAGGCTCGGCACGACCACCGACATGCTCAGGAACGCGATGGCGACGAGCACATAGGCCAACACGGGCAGCAGGGCGATGTAGGCCGGCCGCGCGGTGCCGGTCGGCAGTTCGTCGGGCGTCATGTCACGCAGGAACGGGTTCAGCATGGCGGGCGATCAGCAGTTGCCCTTCTTGGCCTGGCCCGGCGGGCAGAAGTTGCCGCCCTTGTGCGCCGGCCCGGGCTCCGCACGCGGCGGCGGCGCGTGGTGGTGCACGCAGGCGCTCATGAGAACGGATGCCGCCAGCGCGAGCATCACGGTGATCGTGGATTTGGTCATGGGAACTCCCTGCTTCGATTTCTTGTGCACCCGGGGTGCTTCGGGGCAGGACAATAGTTGCCGTATTAACAATCTCACAGGGAAATGCTCACATTTGTGGGCGAATTGAGAAGGGTGCGGTCAATCTCCGTGCGGGATTGCGCAGTACTTCACACCCGTGCGGCCGACCGGCCGCCGCCGCGCAACCGCTACATTGCATGCCCCATGGACCGCCTCGAGAACATAGAGACCTTCGTGCGGGTCGCACAGACCCAGAGCTTTGCCGAGGCCGCGCGCCAGCTGCGGGTGTCGAAATCGGTGGTGACCAGCCGCGTGAAGCAGCTCGAGGACCACGTCGGCGCGCCGCTGTTCCACCGCAGCACGCGCGTGGTCCGGCTCAGTGACGTGGGACAGGCTTTCCTGCGCGACTGCGTCGAGCTGGTCGGGCGGGCCAACGACATCATGGACCAGATGCGCGACGCCAAGGACGGGCCCACCGGCACGCTGCGCGTGCATGCGCTCACGGGCTTCGTGCTGGGGCATTTCGCGACGCTGCTGCGCGCTTTCCAGGTGAGCTTTCCGGACATCCACCTGGAGCTCATCGTGAGCGACGCGGTGGTCGACCCGGTGAAGGCGGGCGTCGATTGCGCGCTGCAGATTTTTCCGGCGGCGTCGACCGAGCTGGTGTCGCGCCCGCTGTTCCCGGTGCGCCGCGTGTTCTGCGCCACGCCCGAGTACCTGCGTGCGCACGGCCGGCCCGCGAGCCCGCGCGAACTGCACAAGCACACGCTCGGCCTGTACTCGGGCTACCCCACGCGCGACCGCTGGACCTTTCATCACGCCGGTGAACAGGTCACGCTGTACATGAGCGCCGCGCTGCTCACCAACAGCGTCCACCTGTTGCGCGAGTACGCCATGGAGCACGCCGGCATCGTCTGCCTGCCGACGCTGGTGGCCGGCGAGGCGATCCTGCGCGGCGACCTGGAGGTGGTGCTGCCGGCGCACCAGCTGTCGTCGTTCTCGCTCAGCGCGGTGTACGCGGGCACCTCGCGCAATGCCTTCAAGCTGCGCCTGTTCATCGAGCACCTGACCCAGGCGTTCTCGAAGGTGCCGCCGTGGGACGCCGCCATGATCGAACGCGGCCTGCTGCCGCCGGGGCTGATCTGGGACGCCTGACGCGAGCGCGGTCGGTTCCGGGGTAAACCCTGTGCATTGAACGGATTTGCCGAACAATGCGGCCCGCGTTTCGGGCCTACCGCTCGCGCCCCCTGTTTCCTACAGTGCACACATCGCAGCCACCACGCTGCATCGTCCGGCACCTCAGGAGACACCCATGACCGTCGCATACCAGACCCGCTTCGGGTCCCTCAAGCACTTCGAGAAAGGCCACGTCGAGCCCATCGACGACGACGTGCGCCACTACGCGTTCTCCAACTGCTTCGAGATCGCCAGCATCAGCGCACCGTACGAGAAGGTCGTGTTCGGCCAGAACCAGATCTACGTGCTGGAAACGCTGCGCGCCGAAGGCACCTCGCCCTGGTTCACCTGTGCGCATGACGAGTTCGCGCTGGTGATGGACGGCGAAATCGAGGTGCACCTCGTGCAGCTCGATGCGGCCCAGGCCGTGGCCGACACCGAGAAGAACGGCGCCGTGCGGGTGAAGGGCGAGCCGCAGGGCAAGAAGATGGGCTGGATGAAGCTCTCGCGCGGCCACCAGGGCCTGCTGCCCAAGAACACGGCCTACCAGTTCCGCGTGGCCGGCGACCCCGGCGTGATCGTGCTGCAGACCTGCAAGGGCGACCTCTCGGTAGAGAAGTGGGCCGACATCTGCCAGACGCACTGAACCCGCATCCAGGAGCCACACCATGAACGCACCCGCAGAACTCGCCAAGGTCATCGCATCGCAGCCCGATGCCACGCTCGGCTACAAGGATTTTTCGCTCGGCAGCTTCGGCTTCCGCCGGGACGAGTACTTCGCCCACATCACCTGGAAGACCCGCGACGGGCGTCCCATGAGCCACACCATGGACGCCGGCAACTACCTGCGTGCGCTGATGCGCGACGTGGCCTGGGGCTTCTTCTACGGCTGGGTCAACTTCGACAACGTGTTCGGCACCATCAACCACTACGACTCGGTCGACCTGTACGCCGGCAGCTTCAACGGCACCATGAAGGACGCGGGCATCGACCTGCTCGAGAACTTCCCCACGGCGCAGATCCGCGCCACCTTCGAGGCCATGCTCGACGACTGGACCAACGAGGCCTTCGACCCCTTCGCCGCGCCGCAGGAAACCGGCTCGCCCTACGGCCGCAAGAGCGGCAACAACACGGCCAAGATCACCCGGGCGCGCGAGCTGGCCAAGCGCTGCGTGGGCCTGAAGGGCGACCTCGACCTGCGCAGCGACGTGCGCGGCGCGCCCGTCAACCGCGCCTTCGCCGACGTGCCGCAGGGCCAGCCCGAGCTGCACCCTGAGCCCGGCTTCGAGAACGAGGTGCACGCCTTCAACCTCTTCGGCTTCCTGAGCCGCTCGCAGGTCACGTGGAACCCGAGCTTCACCTCGGTGGTGAAGCACAGCTACATGTGCCCGACGACCGAGGAGCACATCCTGCCGATCATCCACGGCAACGACCGCGTCGAGTGGTTCTTCCAGATGACCGACGAGATCCACTGGGACTGCGGCGACAAGAACACCGGCAAGCCCATGGCGCGCGTGATCATGAAGGCCGGCGACATGGCCGCCATGCCCGCCTACTGCCGCCACCAGGGCTTCAGCCCCAAGCGCTCGATGCTGCTGGTGTGGGAGAACGGCTCGCCCAGCCTGGTCTACGAGATCCAGAAGGGCGAGTCGCCCGAGATCCCGGTCGAGTTCTGACCGGCCGGCCCCCGCCGCTTCCTTCTTCCCGCCACCCATCCATCCAGCCCTCCCCGCGCGGGGAGGGCGAGGAGAACCCATGCCTGCTCTTTCCATCCGCCACCAGCTTTTCATCGACGGCCGTTTCGTCGACGCCGAATCCGGCGAGACGCTCGCCACGCTGAATCCGCACGACAACACGCCCATCGCCCAGGTCGCGCTGGCCGGCAAGGCCGACGTCGACAAGGCCGTGGCCGCCGCCAAGCGCGCGTTCCCGAAGTGGAGCCGCATGGCCGCCGCCGACCGCGGTCGCATCCTGCTGAAGCTGGCCGACCTCATCGAGGCCAACGGCGAAGAGCTCGCGCGGCTCGAATCGCTGGACACCGGCCACCCGATCCGCGACTCGCGCCGGCTCGACGTGCCACGCACCGCCGCGTGCTTTCGCTACTTCGGCGGCATGGCCGACAAGTTCCAGGGCGAGACCATTCCGGTGGAAGAGGGCTTTCTCAACTACACGCTGCGCGAGCCGGTCGGCATCGTCGGCCAGGTGGTGCCGTGGAATTTCCCGCTCATGTTCACGAGCTGGAAGATGGCGCCCGCGCTCGCAGCCGGCAACTGCATCGTGATGAAGCCGGCCGAGATCACGCCGCTCACCTCGCTGCGCATCGCCGAGCTGATGGCCGAGGCCGGCGTGCCGCCCGGCGTGGTCAACATGTTGCCAGGCCTGGGCAGCGTGGCGGGCCAGTACATCGCCGAGCATCCCGAGATCGCCAAGATCGCCTTCACCGGCAGCACCGCCACCGGCCGGCGCATCGTGCAGGCCAGCGCGGGCAACCTGAAGAAGGTGCAGCTCGAGCTCGGCGGCAAGGGCCCCAACATCGTGTTCGAGGACGCCAACCTGCAGGCCGCCGTCAACGGCAGCGCCTGGGCTATCTTCCACAACCAGGGCCAGGCCTGCATCGCAGGCTCGCGGCTGATGCTGCACGAGAAGATCGCCGACGCCTTCCTCGAGCAGTTCATTCCGCTCGCGCAGTCGATCCGCCTGGGCAACCCGCTCGACGAGGCCACCGAGATGGGCCCGCTCACCAGCGCCCAGCACCGCGACCGCGTGCTGAGCTATGTCGAGGTGGCGCAGGCGCAGGGCGGCGAGGTGCTGGCGGGCGGCGGCGCGCCCGGCGGCGACCTGGCGCAGGGCTGCTATGTGCAGCCGACCGTGGTGCGCGCCCGTTCGTACCAGGACCGCGTGGCGCAGGAAGAGGTGTTCGGCCCCTTCGTCACCGTGCTCACCTTCAAGACCGACGAAGAGGCGATGCAGATCGCCAACGGCACCGACTACGGCCTGGGCAGCGGCCTGTGGACCCGCGACCTGCAGCGCGCCCACAAGGTGGCGCGCGACCTGCACGCCGGCATGGTCTGGATCAACAGCTACAAGCGCGTGAACCCCGGCTCGCCCTTCGGCGGCGTGGGCCAGAGCGGCTACGGCCGCGAGATGGGCTTCGACGCGATGCGCGAGTACACGCAGGTGAAAAGCGTGTGGGTCAACGTCGACGCGCAGATTCCGCCGCACTTCGTGCGCTGACGTTTTCCTTTTTCTTTTCAACCCGACGGACGCACACGATGTCTTTCTCGATCCTTTCCCGGGCCCTGCTCGCCTGCACCTTGCTGTGGGGCATGGCCGCGCAGGCCCAGGCGCCGGCCTGGCCGACCAAGCCGGTGCGGCTGGTCGTCGGCTTTCCGCCGGGCGGCATCGTCGACACCGTCGCGCGCCAGTTGCAGCCGCGCCTGCAGGCCGCGCTCGGCCAGACCGTGATCGTGGACAACCGCAGCGGCGCCGGCGGCACGCTGGCGGGCGCCGAGGTGGCCCGCGCGGCGCCCGACGGCCACACGCTGCTGATGGTGTTCGACAGCTACGCGACCTACCCGCTGGTCTATCCGAAGCTGAGCTTCGACATCGCGAAAGACCTGCAGCCCGTGACCCAGGTGGCGAGCAATCCGCTGGTGCTGGTGGTCAACCCGAAGGTCGAGGCGAAGGATTTCGTGCGCTTCGTCGGCCTGCTCAAGGCGCAGCCGGGGCGCCTGAACTACGCCAGCGTCGGGCCGGGCTCGAGCAACCACCTCACGGCTGAGTACTTCAAGGCCGTGAGCGGCACCTTCGTCACGCACATCCCTTATCGCGGTGGGGGTCCGGCCCAGCAGGACCTGCTGGGCGGGCAGGTCGAGATGATGTTCCTTTCGGCCGTGCTGGCCCAGCCGCATGTCAACGCGGGCCGGCTGCGCGCCCTGGCCCAGACCGGCGCGCAGCGCGTGGCCGCCTATGCCGACGTGCCGACCGTGGCCGAGAGCGGCTACCCCGGCTTCGAGGTGAACTCGTGGGTCGGCCTGCTGGCCCCGGCCGGCACGCCGCGCGCCGTGGTCGACCGGCTGCAGGCCGAGGTGCGAAAGATCGTGACCGAGCCCGCGTTCCAGCAGCGGCTGCGCGAACAGGGCCTGACGGGCATCGCCAACACGCCCGAGCAGTTCGCCGCCGTGCTGCGCACCGAGCAGGACAAGTGGGCCCGGCTGGTGCGCGAGCGCCGCCTGAGCCTCGAATAGTCAGACAGAAAGGAGCGCGCCATGCACGACTTCATCCACACCACCCACCCGCAGCGCGTGGTGTTCGGCGCCGGTTCGCTGCGCCACCTGGCGCGCGAGATCGATGCGCTGGGCGCGAAGAAGGCGCTGGTGCTGTGCACCCCCGAGCAGCGCCCGCAGGCCGAGCGCGTGGCGGCCTCGCTCGGTGCGCAGGCGGCCGGCCTGTTCGACCGCGCGGTGATGCACGTGCCCGTGGAAACGGCGCGCGAGGCGCGCGACCTGGCGCGCCAGCTCGGTGCCGACTGCGCCGTGGCGCTGGGCGGCGGCTCCACCACGGGGCTGGGCAAGGCCATCGCGCTGGAGTCCGGGTTGCCGATCGTCGCCATTCCCACCACCTACGCGGGCAGCGAGATGACGCCGATCTACGGCCTCACCGAGAACGGCCTGAAGAAGACCGGCAAGGACCCGCGCGTGCTGCCGCGCACCGTGATCTACGACCCCGAGCTGTCGCGCACGCTGCCCGTGGGCCTGAGCGTGACCAGCGGCATCAACGCCATCGCGCACGCGGCCGAAGGCCTGTACGCGCAGGATAGCAACCCGGTGATGGACCTGATGGCCGAGGAGGGCATCGCGGCACTCGCCCGCGCGCTGCCCGCTATCCGCGTGCAGCCCGACGACCTGGCCGCACGTTCCGATGCGCTGTACGGCGCCTGGCTCTGCGGCGGCGTGCTCGGCGCGGTGGGCATGGCCCTGCACCACAAGCTGTGCCACACGCTGGGCGGCAGCTTCAACCTGCCGCACGCCGAGGTGCACACGGTGGTGCTGCCGCATGCGCTCGCGTTCAACGCACAGGCCGCGCCGCGTGCCATGGCGCGCATCGCACGCGCGCTCGGCGGCGTGTCGGCGCCGGCGGCGGTCTTTGCGCTGGCGCGCGACAACGGCGCGCCGGTGGCGCTGAAGGACATCGGCATGCGCGCCGCCGACCTCGACCGCGCGGCCGACATCGCCGTCGCCAACCCGTACTGGAACCCGCGGCCCTTCGGCCCGGCCGAGCGCGACGCGATCCGCGCGCTGCTGCAACGCGCCTTCGACGGCGAGCCGCCGGGCTAGGCCACGGCGCAGGCATCGAAGACACACACGAACAACGAAGGAGACAGCCATGACATTCAACCGCAGACAGTTCACGCAAGCCGCCGCCGCGCTCGCCGCCACGGGCGCCGCGCCGCTGGTGTTCGCCGCCGACACGCTCAAGATCGGCTACGTGTCGCCGCAGACGGGGCCGCTCGCGCCCTTCGGCGAGGCCGACAAGTGGGTGATCGAGCAGATGAAGGCCGCCTTCAAGGACGGCATCTCCGTGGGCGGCAAGAAGTACGCCGTGCAGATCGTGCTCAAGGACAGCCAGTCGAACCCCAACCGCGCGGGCGAGGTGGCCAACGACCTGATCCTCAAGGACAAGGTCGCGCTCGTGCTCACGGCCGGCACGCCCGAGACTGCCAACCCGGTGAGCGACGCCTGCGAGCTCAACGAGGTGCCCTGCATCTCCAGCGTGGTGCCGTGGCAGCCCTGGTTCTTCGGCCGCAAGGGCGACCCGGCCAAGGGCTTCAACTGGACCTACCACCTGTTCTGGGGGCTGGAAGATGTCATCGCCACCTTCACCAACGGCTGGAAGACCGTGGCCACCAACAAGAAGGTCGGCGGCCTGTTCCCCAACGACGGCGACGGCAATGCCTGGGGCGACAAGGAGCTGGGCTTTCCCAAGCCGCTCGCGCAGATGGGCTTCACGCTCACCGACCCGGGCCGCTTCCAGAACGGCACGCAGGATTTCAGCGCGCAGATCGCGGCCTTCAAGCGCGACAACGTCGAGATCGTCACCGGCGTGGTGATCCCGCCCGACGCCAAGACCTTCCTCACGCAGGCGCGCCAGCAGGGCTTCAGGCCCAAGGTGATCACGCTCGGCAAGGCGCTGCTGTTCCCGGGCGCCATCGAGGCGCTGGGCGAGCTGGGGGAGGGCCTCTCGACCGAGGTGTGGTGGAGCCCGTCGCACCCCTTCAGCTCCAGCCTCACGCAGCAAAGCGCCAAGGCGCTGGCCGAGGCCTACGAGGCCGGCACGAAGAAGCAGTGGACGCAGCCCATCGGCTTTGCGCATGCGCTGTTCGAGGTGGCGGCGAACGCGCTGTCGCGATCGAAGTCGCTCAAGGCCGGCGACGTGCGCGACGCCGTGGCCGCGACCTCGATCAACTCCGTGGTCGGCCCCGTGAAGTGGGGCGGGCAGGGCCCGTTCAAGAACGTCAGCAAGACACCGCTGGTGCTCGGCCAGTGGGGCAAGGGCAAGCAGCGCAAGGTGGAGCTGACGCTGGTGAACAACGAGGCCGCGAAAGCGATCCCCACCGGCGGCGCGCTGCGCCTGCTCTGAGTGACGGCTGCCATGACGCTGCTGGCCTTGCACGGCGTGAGCAAGTCCTACGGGGCGCTCAAGGTCACCGACGGCATCACGCTGGCGGTGGCCGAGGGCGAGACGCTGGGCATCCTCGGGCCCAACGGCGCGGGCAAGACCACGCTGTTCAACCTGATCTCGGGCGACGCGCGCGTCGACGCCGGCCGCGTGGAGTACGCGGGCCGCGACGTGACGCGGCTGCGCCCGCACCAGCGCTGCCGCGCCGGCATCGGCCGCAGCTACCAGGTGCCGCAGCCCTTCGGCCACATGAGCGTGTTCGAGAACCTCGTCACCGCCGCCTGCTTCGGCGGCCAGCAGGCCGAGCGCGAAGCCTGGGAGACGGCGCACGAGGTGCTGGCCCAGACCGGCCTGGCGCCGCACGCCAACAAGCCGGCCGGCGGGCTCACGCTGCTCGACCGCAAGCGGCTGGAGCTGGCGCGCGCGCTGGCGACCAAGCCGCGCCTGCTGCTGCTCGACGAGATCGCGGGCGGGCTCACCGAGCCCGAGGCGGCCGTGCTGGTGGCGGAACTCAAGCGCATCAAGGCGCGCGGCGTGACCATGATCTGGATCGAGCACGTCGTGCATGCGCTGCTGTCGCTGGCCGACCGGCTGTTCGTCATCAACTTCGGGCAGCAGCTGGCGGAAGGCGCGCCGCGCGCGGTGATGAACGACCCCGAGGTGCGGCGCGTGTACATGGGGATCGAGGCATGAACGCGCTGCTCGACACCCACGGCCTGCAGGCTTTCTACGGCGATGCGCAGGCGCTGTTCGGCATCGACTTCACGCTGTCGGCGGGCGAGCTGGTGGCGGTCATCGGCGCCAACGGCGCGGGCAAGTCGACCTTTCTGAAAAGCCTCACGGGGCTGCTGCGCGCGCCGTCCGAAGCGATCCGCTTCAAGGGCGAACTCATCGGCGGCCTGCCGCCCGGCGAGATCGTGCGGCGCGGCCTGGCGATGGTGCCGGAAGGCCGGCGCCTGTTCCCGAGCCTGAGCGTGGAAGAGAACCTGTTGATGGGCGCGACGCCGCGCCGCGCGGGGCCGTGGAACCTGCAGCGCCTGTACGGCCTGTTCCCGATTCTGGCCGAGAAGCGGCGCCAGCCCGCCACCTCGCTGTCGGGCGGGCAGCAGCAGATGGTGGCGCTGGGCCGCGCGCTCATGAGCAACCCCGAGCTGCTGCTGTGCGACGAGCTCTCGCTCGGCCTGGCGCCGGTCGTCATCCGCGAGATCTATGCGGCCATGCCGGCCATCACGGGGGAGGGCATGACGGTCGTGATCGTGGAGCAGGACGTGCGCATGGCGCGGCAGGTGTCGCAGCGCGTGTACTGCTTCCAGGACGGGCGCGTGTCGCTCACGGGGCGCTCGGACGAACTCACGCCCGAGCAGATCTCGCAAGCCTATTTCGGCATCGAGGAATCCCATGCTTGAAACCCTGCTCCAGGGCGTGCTGCTCGGCGGCCTCTACACGCTGTTCGCGCTCGGCCAGTCGCTGATGTTCGGCGTCATGCGGCTGACCAACACGGCGCAGGGCGACTTCATCATCCTGGGCGCCTTCGCGGTGATCGCCGGCGTCTCGATGACCGGCGCATCTGTGCCATGGCTGGTGGTGCTCGCGGTGTTGCCGCTGGCCTTCGGCTTCGGCTACCTGCTGCAGCGCCACGTGCTCAACGGCACGCTGGGCAAGGACCCGCTGCCCTCGCTGGTCGTGACCTTCGGCCTGTCGATCGTGATCCAGAACCTGCTGCTGGAGCTGTTCTCGGCCGACCCGCGCGCCATCGAGGTCGGTGCGCTGGCCACCGCCTCGGTGCCGCTGGGCGACACGCTGGCGCTGGGGGCGCTGCCGCTGGTGATCCTGGCGGTCGCGGTGGCGGCCACGGGCGCGATGCAGTGGATGTTCACGCGCACGCCGCTGGGCCGCACCTTCCGCGCGGTGTCCGACGACCGCGAGATCGCCGAGCTGATGGGGCTGAAGGCCAAGCAGGTGTATGCGCTGGCCACGGGCATCGCCTTCGTGCTGATCGCCATCGCCGGCGCGCTGCAGGGCATGCGCACCACGGTGTCGCCGTCGGACGGCCCGCTGCTGCTGCTCTTTGCCTTCGAGGCCGTGATCATCGGCGGCATGGGCTCGTTCTGGGGCACGCTGGCCGGCGCCATGATCCTGGGCATCGCGCAGCAGATCGGCTTTCGCATCGATCCGGGCTGGGGCATCTGGTTCGGCCATCTCGTGTTCCTCGCGGTGCTGGTGCTGCGGCCGCAGGGACTGTTCCCCAAGACACGCTGACCTGCTGACATGACCGACAAGACCTCCCCCGCGCCGCTCAGGCACGTGCTGTTCATCATGTGCGACCAGCTGCGCGCCGACCACCTCTCGTGCTACGGCCACCCGCGTCTGCAGACCCCGCACATCGATGCGCTGGCCGCGCGCGGCGTGCGCTTCAGCCATGCCTATGCGCAGGGCGCGGTCTGCGGCGCCTCGCGCATGTCGACCTACACCGGCCGCTATGTCAGCAGCCACGGGACGATGTGGAACTTCGTGCCGCTGTCGGTGGGGCAGAAGACGCTGGGCGATCACCTGCGCCCGCACGGCGTGCGCTGCGCGCTGGTCGGCAAGACGCACGTCGAGGCCGACACCGAGGGCGCCCGCCGCCTGGGCATCGACCCGACGCAGGGCGCGGGCCGGCTCGCGATGGAAGGCGGCTTCGAGCCCTATGCGCGCGACGACGGCATCTGGCCGCCGGGCTTCAAGGTCACGGGCAATGCCTACTGCGACTGGCTGCGCGCGCAAGGCTACGAATCGGACAACCCCTGGCACGACTTCGCCAACTCGGGCCGCGGCCCCGACGGCGAGATCCTGAGCGGCTGGCAGATGCGCTGGGCCGACCGGCCCGCGCACATCGCCGGCGCGCACAGCGAGACGCCCTACACGACCGACCGCGCGATCGACTTCATGCGCGAGGCCGGCGACGCGCCCTGGGTGCTGCACCTGTCGTACATCAAGCCGCACTGGCCCTACGTGGCGCCCGCGCCGTACCACGCGATGTACGGGCCCGACGACATGTTGCCGGTGGTGCGCAGCGAGGCCGAGCGCGTCGACGCCCACCCGGTGGTCGAGGGCTTCCGGCGCGAAACCGTGAGCCGCAACTTCAGTCGCGACGAGGTGCGCAACACCGTGGTGCCGACCTACATGGGTCTCGTGAAGCAGGTCGACGACGAGCTCGGCCGGCTCTTCGCCTTCATGGCCGAACAGGGGCTGGACCGTGACACGCTGATCGTTTTCACCAGCGACCACGGCGACTACCTGGGCGACCACTGGCTGGGCGAGAAGGAGCTGTTCCACGACCCGATCGTGAAGGTGCCGCTGATCGTGGTCGACCCGCGCGCCGAGGCCGACGCGCGCCGCGGCAGCGTGAGCGACGCGCTGGTCGAGTGCATCGACCTCGTGCCGACCATGCTCGACGCGCTGGGCCTGCCGCAGCCGGCCGAATGGCTCGAAGGCCAGTCGCTGCGCCCGCTGCTGCACGGCCACGCCGGCGCGGCCGGCAAGGACGTGGTGGTGTGCGAGAACAGCTTCGCCTTCCGCGACGAAGTGCGGCTGCCGCTGGCCCAGCCCGTCGAGCGCTGCCACATGACGATGCTGCGCACGCGCCGCTGGAAGTTCGTGCACTTCGAAGACCTGCCGCCGCAGCTGTTCGACATGCAGGCCGACCCGGACGAGCTGGTCGACCTGGGCCGCGACCCGGCCTTGGCCGTGGTGCGCGAGCAGATGCTGGGCCTGCTGTTCGACTGGCTGCGCCAGCGGCGGCGCTTTCCCACGGTGGCGCCCGAGGACATCGCGCGCTGGAACGAACGCGAACTGGCGGCCGGCATTCTCATCGGCGCCTGGTAGGCCACGCCGGCCGATCCGCGCACCCCATTTCAAAAAAGGAGACATCCCATGAACGCTTTCCGCCGACCTCTCGCGGCCTGCATGGCGGCAGTCGCCGTGCTCGCCACCATCGCGCCCGGCCACGCCGCCGACACCTGGCCCACCAAGCCCGTGCGGCTGGTGGTGGCCTTCCCGGCCGGTGCGCCGGGCGACATCGTCTCGCGGCTGATGCAGCCGGCCCTGCAGAAGGCGCTGGGCCAGCCCGTGGTGGTCGACAACAAGCCGGGCGCGGGCGGCAACATCGGCATGCAGGAGGTGGCGCGCGCCACCGACGGCCACACCGTGCTGGTCGGGCCCGACACCATGCTGACCATCAACCCGCACCTGTACCGCAAGCTCGCCATCCGCCCGATGGAAGACCTGTTGCCCGTGACCCAGCTGGCCGCGTTCAGCCAGGAGCTGGTGTGCTTTCCCGGCGCCGGCATCAAGACCCTGCCCGAGCTGCTGGCCGCGGCCAGGGCCAAGCCCATGAGCTATGCCTCGGGCGGCCCCGGCGTGCCCGGCCACATGGCCATGGAGATGCTGCTGGCCGACGCCGGCGTGCAGATGCAGCACGTGCCCTACCGCGGCCCGACCCCGGCCATGCAGGACGTGATGGGCGGCATGGTGCCCTGCGGCTTCCTGGCCTCGCCGACGGTCGGCCCGATCATCCGCGACGGCAAGCTGGTGGCGATCGCCGTGTCCGGCAGCAAGCGCCTGGGCAGCCAGCCCACGGTGCCGACCGTCGCGCAGGCGGGCGTGAAGGGCTACGACGCCAGCTTCGCCGAGATGATGGCCATGCCGCGCGCCACGCCGCCGGCCGTGGTGGCGCGCCTGCAGGCCGAGGTGGCGAAGGCGCTGGCCGCGCCCGAGCTGCGCGAGCGGCTGGCCACCATGGACCTCGAGGTGGTGGCCAACACGCCCGAAGAAGCGGCGCGCCGCCTGCGCGCCGAACACCAGCGCTGGGGCCAGGTGGCCGCGCGCGTGCAGCTGCAGCTGGACTGAGCGCCATGGCCTCCGTCGTCGTCACCATCGACACCGGCAGCAGCCGCCGCGCGGGCTGGAGCGCCGCCGCGCTGGTGGCGGTGGCCGCCACGCTGCCCTTCTGGGGCGAGCCCAGCTGGATGCGCGAGTTCGTCGAGATCGCCTGCTACTTCATCTTCGCGATGATGTGGAACCTGCTGGCCGGCTACGGCGGCATGGTCAGCATCGGGCAGCAGGCCTTCTTCGGCTTCGGCGGCTACGTGATGCTGATGCTGGGCAACTTCGCGGGCGTGAATCCGTTCGTGGCGATTCCGCTGGGGGCGCTGGCCGCGGCGCTGATCGCGGTGCCGGTGTCCTTCGTGGCGTTCCGGCTGTCGGGCGGCTACTTCGCCATCGGCACCTGGGTGATCGCCGAGGTGTTCCGGCTCAGCTTCGCCAACGTGTCGGCGGTGGGCGGTGGCTCGGGCACCACGCTCACGGCGCTGCGCGGCATCGAGCGCGCCACGCGCGAGAGCGTCACCTACTGGATGGCGCTGGGCTGCGTGGTGGCGGCGGTGTCGCTGGTCTATCTGTTTTTGCGCAGCCGCTTCGGGCTGGCGCTGCTGGCGATCCGCGACAACGAGATGGCCGCCGAATCGCAGGGCATTCCGGTGGCGCGCATGAAGCTCGCGGTGTACGTGGTGGCGGCCTTCGGCGCCGGGCTGGCGGGCGCGCTGTACTTCGTGGGCAACCTGCGCATCAGCCCCGACGCGGCCTTCGCGCCGAACTGGACCGCCTTCGCGATCTTCATGGTCGTGATCGGCGGCATCGGCCGCATCGAAGGGCCGCTGGTGGGCGCGCTGGTGTTCTGGGCGCTGAACAAGTTCCTGAGCGACTACGGCACCTGGTACCTGCTCGGCCTCGGGCTGCTGGCCATCGTGGCCACGATCTTCTTCAAGCAGGGGCTGTGGGGCTGGGCGCAGCAGCGCTGGGCCTGGTCCCTGTTCCCGACGCAGCGGCGCCTGGCGGCGGCGCACGCGCCTTCTTCCCCCCTGGAGCCCGACGCCCATGCGCAACATCGATGAACACACCATCACCGCCGCCGTGCTCGAGCGCATGGCCGGCTGCGAGGACACACGGCTGAAGGAAGTGCTGTCGGCGCTGGTGCGCCACCTGCACGACTTCGCGCGCGAAGTGAGGCTCACCGAGGCCGAGTGGGCCGCGGGCATCGACTTCCTCACCGCCACCGGCCAGAAGTGCGACGCGCAGCGCCAGGAGTTCATCCTGCTGTCGGACACCCTGGGCCTGTCGATGCTCACGGTGGCCATGAACCACGCCAAGAGCCCGCAGGCCACCGAGGCCACCGTGTTCGGCCCCTTCCACGTGGCCGGCGCGCCGCAGCTGCCGCTGGGCAGCGACATCGCCGCCGGCGCGGTGGGCGAGCCGCTGTTCGTGCAGGCCACCGTGCGCGGGCGCGACGGCGAGCCCGTCGCCGATGCGGTGGTCGACGTGTGGGAGGCCGATGCCGAAGGCTTCTACGACGTGCAGCGGCCCGGCGGCCCCATGCAGGGGCGGGCGGTGCTGCGCACCGACGCGCAAGGGCGGCTGTGGTTTCGCGGCGTGGCGCCGGTGGCCTATCCGATTCCCACCGACGGGCCGGTGGGCGCCATGCTGCGCGCCACCCGGCGCCATCCGTGGCGGCCCGCGCACGTGCACTTCATGGTGCAGGCGCCGGGCTACGAGACGCTGATCACGCATGTCTTCCGCGAGGGCGATCCGTACCTCGACAGCGATGCGGTGTTCGGCGTGCGCAGCTCGCTCATCGGCGACTTCGCGGCGCATGCCCCGGGCCGCGCACCCGACGGCAGCCTGCAAGAGGGGCCGTTCCACACGCTGGACTTCGCGTTCGTGCTCGAGCCGGCAGGGGGCTGAGGGCCCGCGAACCGTTTCGGCGTTTCGGCGCCTCTATGGCAGGTGTCCATCCCCAAGGAGTCCTGCACCATGTGTCCTGTTTCCATCACCTGGCATCTGCTTCGCGGCGCGGGAGCGCTTGTGCTCATCGCGCTGGCCGTGCTGCTGTCGTCCGCGCATCTCTGGATCGCGCCACCGGCCCTTGTCGGCGCCTTGCTGCTGCTGCGCGGCTGCCCGATGTGCTGGCTCTTCGGGCTGCTCGAAAGGCTGTCCGCGCGCAAGGCGGCCCCTGCGTCCGAGGCCACTTCCCAGAGGGGTTGATGAGCGATTGGCCTTCGCGGAATGGAAGGCTGATCCGGGATTCCATCCGCCCGTGTCGAGGGGGTGACGCCCCATTAGTGTGAGTTTGTTTGCACACGATGACAAAAGAACAGGGCTACCTGTTTCCGTTGGTCAATATCGGCACTTTTCCCTATCGACTGTACATAAACGTTAATACATTCCACTCCATTGTGAGAGGCATGCGGGGAGCGATGAAAAGGGAAGCGATGGTGGACAGGGTGGAACAGAAAAACGGTCGTGTGGTGGTGCTGACGGATTCCGGCGAAGAGATCGACTGGCTGCGAGGCCGGTTGAAGGACGCCGGCTTCAGCCCCTTGTGCGTGGTCAACGAGGAAGACCTGCTGGAGGCCGCCTCGATGCCTGGCGTCGGGCTCTTCCTGCTGATGGGCGAGACGATGGAGGGCGCGCTGCCGGAAATCCTGTTCGGCATCGGCGCCAGCCGTGCGGCCACGGCACCGGTGGTCGTGCTGACCCGGTCGCGCGGCGTGCTGGAAACGCCCCGCGTGTCGGTGTTCGACGTCGATGATTTCCTGGTGAGCCCCTGGAACGCGGAAGAGGTCGTGGCGCGCGTGTCGACGCTGTGCGGCAGGAAATCGCTGCGCCGAAACGCGAAGCCGCACGGCCTGTACGGTTTCCAGCTCGTGCGCAGCCGCCTCGCGGTCGAGTACGCAAGCCGCGAAGCCATCATGACGCCGAGCGAATTCGAGATCGCCCGGGTGCTGGTGCGCCACCTCGACACGCCCGTGTCGCGGCAGCAACTGCCCCAGGGGCCCCGATGCAACGGGGAGCTGGGCGCCAGCCGGTCGCTCGATGCGCTGGTGTCGCGCGTGCGCAAGAAGCTGGCATCGATCGTGGCGGGCGAATTCCGCGTGCGCTCGCTCTATGGCGTGGGCTACACGCTGGAGCGCGCGCACAACCGGCACGGCAAGTGAGTTTTCGCGGGCAGCGCCCGCGGCATCCGAAGGGGTGACGCAAGGTCACCTTGAAAAAAGACGCCCGCCCATTCGCCTCCGAATTGAGGCCGGGCGTCGGAAGACCAACGAATGAATTCCGGCGAAGTGAGCCGGCCGGGATTGGCTTGAATTGAATTCAAGCCAATGGCGCAGCCGTGCCTGTTTGAATGGAATTGGATTTTGAAAAATCCACCAAGACGTATTTCACGCTGCCCGTGATTGAAACCATTGGGGGACAGGTCGCGCATGCAGTCCCTGAAATTCACGGTGCCTGATTACACAGTCTGTGAATTTGTAAATTTAGTTTCGAAGTGGCCCCAGGGGCCAGTCCGAAGCCGCTCGAAGGGCCTCGTTTCTCCCTTGAAGCACTGGGGGATCGTGAGGCGCCGGGTTGATGTGGAAGTGAAATTATTCAAACGCATCAACAACTTGGAGGCGATCCGCTTGTGAAATTGATCACACTCCAATTGCAGGTTTATTCACAATCTGAGCGAGCGTCCAGATTACATCTGTATTCACAGTTGTTAACTTTATAGGGCCGCTCGTGACATTTTCACGGAACCCTCGGCCATTGCAAGTGGCGGATCGCAGACGTTCGATTGTTTTTGTAAACATTCAGAAAATAATATGAACGTGGTAAATGGCTCATGGAAGCGGCTCGAAAAGGCGTGCTTGCGTGAGGCCGAGCGTGGGCATCGGAGGCGGTCGTCGCCCTGCAAGTGGCTGGGAAATGGCTTCGACGCCAATTCGCGAGGCCACAGGTCAAGTCGGTTTGATCTTCGTGTTGCCTCGGTCTGGCTTTGAAGTTGTTTTTTAGGAGTTGTCTATGTCTATCGGAAGTTCGTCTCAAGTGAATTCATTCATGTCGCCGGTGGTCCGGCTGACCGTTCGCCTCGGCCTGGGGCTCGGCGTGGCCATGACCCTGGGGCTGGGCGGCATGGCCGCCGCGCAGGGCACGAAGGCCGCGCCCGCGCCCACCGAGGCCGCGCAGAAGAAGACCGTCGCGGTCGTGCTGACGCAGGCCAAGGTGGTCAAGGACGCGCAGGGCAAGGAGCAGCTGCTGGCGGCCGATTCGGTCAAGCCGGGCGACGTGCTCGAGTACACGGCCACCTACACCAACCACACGGGCAAGGCCGTCACCGGCCTGGTGGCCAACCTGCCGATCCCCGAAGGCCTGGAATACCTGCCCAAGACCGCCAAGCCCGGCGCGACGCTGGTCAAGGCCGCGACCAAGGATGGCGCCTTTGCCGCCGAGCCGCTGGCGCGCGTCGTCAACGGCAAGTCGGAGCCGGTTCCGTACAACGAGTACCGCTCGCTGCGCTGGACGCTGGGTCAGCTGCCCGCCAACGGCTCGGCCGCGGTGACCGCGCGCGCCAAGGTCGAGACGGTGGTGCCGCCCGCACCGGTGGCCGCTGCCGCCGACGCGCAGAAGGTTGCGCGCAGCACGCCCTGAGCTTCCCGCGCTGACGACGACCGTCGGCGGCCCTGAGCCGCCCTGACGGCCGGTTCTCTCTTTTCTTCAAAACCCCGCTGGTTTTTCCATTGCCGGTTTCCGTTCGCGGAAATCTCCGGCCGGGGTGAGTTCGTCCTTTTTTTGACCTTTTTTGACCCCAACCCCCGAGGAGAAACCCAAGTGATCCCTACCTTGTCTGCCCGTCGCACCGGCCCCGCGCCGCGCGCGCTCTGGGCGGGCGCAGCAGCCCTGACGCTGAGCTTCCTTTTTGGAAGTTCCGGCGCACTCGCTGCGGCTCCACCCGCCAACACCATCATCGGTAACCAGGCTTCGGCCACCTACCTGGACCCGAACGGCGCCAGCCAGCTGGCCACCTCCAACCTCGTGCAGACGACGGTGCAGCAGGTCGGCTCGTTCAACCTGGACACCTACACCACCGTGACGACCAACGTGGTCAACACGAAGACCGGCGCTGCAGGCACGACCGTGTACGCGCCGCACGTGCTGACCAACACGGGTAACGGCACCGACACGTTCACGCTGAGCGTGGCCGCACCGGCCAGCCCGAACGGCTTCACCAAGGTCGAAGTGTTCGCCGACGCGAATGCCGACGGCGTGCCCGACAGCACGACCGCGCTGTGCTCGGTCGTTCCGGGTGCGGTCTGTAACGTCCCGGCCCAGACCGTGGCGGGTGGCAACGGCACGTTCCCGTTCGTCGTGGCGTACTCGATCCCGAGCACCGCTTCGTCGGGCACGTTCACCTCGCCGGTGGCCGCGACCATCACGGCCACCGCAGGCACGCCGGCGCTGTACGCGGCGGGTAACACGCAAGCGGCCGACGTCGACAACGTGAACCTCACGGATCAGGCGGCCTTCAACGCCACCAAGAGCCTGAGCGTTCCGTCGGTCGCCTGGTCGGCCAATGGCGGCACCTGGCCCGCGGCATCGGTGAGCGGTCCGCGCTCGGTCGCAGGTTGCGCGGCTACCACCACGGCAGCTGGCGCACCCGCAGCAGGCTGCGTCTACACCACCTATACGTTGAAGTTCAACAACACGGGTGGTGCGGCTGGCCGGTTCGTCATGACCGACACGTTGCCCGCAGGCTTCACGTACGTGCCGGGTTCGGCCGTCTGGAGCAATGCACCGGGCACGGCGCTCACGGACGCACCGCAGGGTGATGTGGCTGGTAACGCCATCGACTTCACCGCGACCGGCAACACGCTGGCCTTCGTGGTGGCCTCGCTGCCGCCGAACGTCACGCAGACGGTGAGCTTCGTCGTGATGGTGAACAACACGGCGGCCATCGGCACGTCGACCACGACCAACACGGCCAAGTACAACCCCGTGACTGTGCCGACGACGGTCACGTCGGACAACCCGGGCACGACGGGCTCGCCGACCAACCCCGCGAGCTACAACGTCATCGGCACCTTCGGCATCGTGCTCGGTTCTGCTTCCGGCAGCCCGACCACCTCGCTGGACACGGCGGTGGGCAACCCCAACACGACCGCAGCCGACACGACGACTGTCGCCAGCGCGGCCATGGGCGCCACGGTGAAGTTCACGCAGACGGTGTTCAACACGGGCAATGCCACGGACGTCGTGAACCTCACGGCCGCTCTGGGCACCTTCCCGGTCGGAACGACCTTCAAGTTCTTTGCCGCCGACGGTGTCACGCCGTTGATCGACAACAACAGCGACGGCATTCCCGACACCGGCCCGGTCGCGGCCAACGGCAGCGTGCAGTTCGTGCTCGCCGCCACGCTGCCGTCTCCCGGCACGCTGCCCACCGGTCCGTTCAGCGCGATCGTGACGGGTACCTCGACGGGCGACAGCACGAAGACGGAATCCACCCGCGACACCCTGAACGCCATGATCGGCGTGCTGGTCGACCTGACCAACACGGCCACCGGTAACGGCACCGCAGGCAACACCGGCAACGGCGACGTGGGCACGGGCCCGAGCCCGCAGCCGACCACCACGAAGACGACCGCTGCCGGCACCGGCGCGATCTTCACGCTGTTCGTCAAGAACAACGACACGGTGGCCAACACCTACAGCCTGGCGGCGAGCCAGACCAACAGCTTCCCGGGCAGCCTGCCCGCAGGCTGGACCGTCAAGTTCGTGGCGGCGGGTGGCACCTGCACGGGTGCGGCGATCACCACGGTGGACGTTGCAGCCAACGCGCAGACGCCGGTCGATGCCTGCGTGACGCCGCCTGCTTCGCAGACGCCCGTCACCGGCCAGCTGGTGTACTTCCAGGTGCGTTCCACCATCGTGACTTCGACGGGCGCCGTGGCGATCGACACGAAGACCGATGCCGTGACCGTGACCCAGGCCGTGACCTACGGTGCGACGCTGACGCCGAACAACAACGGCCAGATCGCCCCCGGCGGCTCGGTCGTGTACGCCCACACGCTGACCAACACCGGCACGCAAAGCTGCGCAGGCCCGTACACGGTGTCGGCCACGCTGCCGGCGGCAGACGTGACGGCTGGCTGGACCACCGCGCTGTACATCGACGTGGACGGCGACGGCCAGATCGGCAGCGGCGACACGCTGGTGACCGGCACGATCCCGGGCCCGCTGGCGGCCAACGGCACGCAGAAGCTGCTCGTCAAGGTGTTCGCACCGGGCGGCGCTTCGGCAGGTGCCGTGGACACGGCCACCGTCACGGTGACCTTCCCGGCAGGCGCCACCTCGTGCGGCACGCCCTCGGCCACCGACGTGACCACGGTCATCACGGGCCAGATGCGCCTCGTGAAGACGCAGGCACTGGACACGAACTGCGATGGCACCGAGGTCCCGTCCTCGTCGGCTCCGCTGGTCGCCAAGCCCGGTGAGTGCATCGTGTACCGCGTCGTTGCCACCAACGAAGGCGCGGCACCGGTCACCAACATGTCGATCAACGACGCGGTGCCGGCCTACACCTCCTTCACCGGTGCGACGCAGCCTCCGGCCGCCAACCAGTGCACGTCCACCGGCGTGACCGGCACGGCCCTGGCCTACAGCAGCACCGCCACCACCGTGGCCTGCGGCAGCGCAAGCAACACCGTGGCACCTGGCGGCACCGCCACGCTGCTGTTCTCCGTGAAGGTCAACAACTGAGCTTCACCTGAGTGAAGCGGAGCCGACGGGTGCAAGCCCGTCGGCTCCCTCGCACAGGGCACACAGGCCTGTGCGTTTTCCTTTGCGCCTTCTCTCGTTTCCGAGGCGAGGGCGCAAACGAAAAAGTTCTTTCGTTTCTTCTGATCCCCACGCGGTGATCGATCAAGGGTTCGCGGCATGCTGTTCACTTTCAATCCCAGGAGCACACACCGGCCATCGTGGCGCGGATGGGCTGCCGCGCTCGCTGCTGGCGCGGCGCTGCTGCTGCTGGGTGGTGCCGTGCAGGAAGCGAACGCCGCGCCGGCCCCCGCCGGCATCGTGATCCGCAGCATCGCCACGGGCACCTACGTGCCCAACGGCCTGGCGCAGACCGAGACCATCTCGTCCAACGAAGTGATCGCCACGGTGCTGCCCGTGGAGGCGCTGGTGCTCACGCAGGACCAGTCGCTGTCGCGCCCGCCGGCGAGCATCGTCACGCTGAGCCACTTGCTCACCAACACCGGCAACGTCGCCTCCACCTACACGCTGGCGCTGGCCAACAACGCCGGCGGCTGCGCGGCCGACACGCTGGATCTGTCCGCTTTGCGCGTGGTGCGCGACAGCAACAACAACGGCGTGGTCGACCCGGCCGATCCGGTGGTGCAACTCAACGCCGCGGGCGCGATCACGCTCAAGCCCGGCGAGACCGCCGCGCTGCTGGTGCAGGGCACGATCCCCACCGCTGCCACGGGTGTGGCCTGCGTCGGTTTGACGGCCACCACCGCACTGCAAGGCCTCACCGCGATCAACCGCGACACCGTCACCGTCGGCAACGCCGCCGCGCTGCAGCTGGTCAAGTCGGCCAGCTACCCCGGCAACGTCATCCCCGGCCAGACGCGCATCGACTTCTCGGTCTCGGGCACCAACATCGGCGCGCAGGACGCGCAGCCGAGCAACGTCATCGCCCCGACCAACACGCCTTTGCTCGTGAACGGCGCGCCCTCCGCCCTGGTCCTCGTGCGCGACCCCGTGCCCGTCGGCACCCAGTACGTGCCCGGCACCTTGCGCACCACGGCCGCCAACGCCGTCAAGCTGTACCGCCTGGCCGCCGACCCTGCGTTCAGCTACCGCACCGCCGAAGACGCCTCGGCCGTCGAAGTGGCCATCGGCATCTCCACGCCGGTGGCGCGCAACGTGTCCATCGCGATGCAGTTCGCCGTCAAGGTCAACGCCGACCAGGTGGGTGAGATCCGCAACACCGCGCACAGCCAGTACAACGACGGCACGGGCCCGGCCACCGTGCCCTCGAACACCGTCGTCATCAGCTCCAGCCAGGCGCGCATCGGCGTGGCCAAGGCGGCCTCCACCCCGCGCGTGAACCGCAGCGCCGACGGCAAGACCGACGGCACCGCCACCGTGCGCTTCAGCGTCAACGTGCGCAACTACGGCACGTCATGGCTGTACGGCGTGCAGGCCGCCGACGTGATGGAAGGCGCAGGCGCCACGCAGTTCGGCAGCTACACGGCAGCCGCCGTGCCTGGCGCGAACCAGTACACCATCGTGCCCGGCTCGATCGTGATCGCGCCCGCACCCAGCGGCGGCACCGTCGCCGCGCCGAACCCCGCCTTCAAGGGCACCGCCACCGCCTCGAACCTGCTGGCCGACGGCGCCGTGCTGCCCGTGGGCGCGCAGTTCACCGTGCAGTTCGATGCGCGCATCAACTTCACCGGCCGCACCGGCACCTTGCTGAACACCGTCAAGGCCTCGGGCGCCCTCAATGCAGGCGGCCCGGCGGTGGCCCTGGACGACTCCGTCAACGGCGACAACCCCGACGCCGACGGCGACGGCAACCCCAACAACGACACCTCGCCCACGCCGGTGTCGACCCAGCTGCCCACGCTCACGCTGACCAAGCAGGCCTCCATCGCACGGCGCGTGTCGCCCGGCGTCTACGAGCTGGACTACACCTTCAAGGTCACCAACACCGGCGCCGTCGCCGCGCCCAACGTGCGCGTGATCGACAACCTGAACTGCACCTTCGACATGGACAAGTCGAGCGGTCAGGTCGCGTCGTGGGAACTGCTGGGCCCGCCCAAGGCCGCCAACGGCAACCTCAACGCCGCCACCGGCTTCACCGGCCGCGCCACCTGCAACCGCACCACGCAAGACAGCGCCGACCCCTTCCAGCTGCCCACCGAAGTGGCGCTGAGCCTGACCGACGGCGCCCGTGCGCTGGCCCCGGGCCAGAGCGAACAGATTCGCCTGAGCGTGCGCATCACCGAGAAGCCCGCTGCCATCGGCGGGCGCGTGTCGCTCACCAACAAGGCCTGGGCCGCCGCCTTCGAGCAGAACACCGTCAACGTCACGCCCACCATGCTGCTGGCGGCCACCGCCACCTCGGTGCAGGCGCTGCTGGTCGATCCGCAAGGCACGGTCTACAACGCACTGACCCGTCAACCTGTGGCCGGCGCGCTGGTCACCTACACGCGCCAGTCGTGCAGCAGCGGCACGGCCGGCCCCATCACCGCGGCCGAGATTTACGGCGCCGACTCAGGCACCTACACGCTCAACCCCAACGGCAGCGTCTCCATGACCACGGGCGCCGACGGCGCCTACCAGTTCTACTTGCAGACGCCGCCCGTGACGGGCCTGTGCACGTACGCGCTGTCGGTCACGCCGCCGGCCGGCAGCGGCTACGTCTACCCCTCGCAGCTGATCCCCGTCACCGGTGGCTCGTTCACCAGCTGCGGCGCCGTCGTACCCAGCGCCGTGCCCCCGAAGGACGCCGACCCGACCAGCTACTACTTCCAGGTGCAGGCCGGCGCCAAGCCCGATGGCACGCCGTGCGACGCCGTGCACAACCACATCCCGCTCGACCCGGGCAACATCCTGGGACTGGTGCTGCGCAAGGACGGCAGCAAGCGCCAGGTCGAGTTCGGCGACTTCATCGACTACGCGCTCACCGTCACCAACAAGACCGGCTTCCCCGTCACCGGCGTCACCTTCAACGACACGCTGCCCCCGGGCTTCGCGTACGTGGCCAACAGCGTGCGCCTGAACGGGCAAGTGGTGCCCAACCCCGCCGGCGGCGCCGGCCCGGGCCTGATCTTCAACTACCCCACGCTGGTGGTGGCCCCCGACCAGTCGGCCATGGTGCGCTACCGCGTGCGCATCGGCGTAGGCGCGCCCACCAACGGCGACGCCATCAACCGCGCGCGCGCCACCTCGGGCCCGATCCAGTCGAACCTGGCCAACTGGACCGTGCGCGTGACGGGCGGCGTGTTCTCCGACGACGCCTTCGCCTTCGGCAAGGTGTACCTCGATTGCAAGCGCGACGGCCAACGTGACGGCAGGCAAGAGGGCGCCGACGAGATCGGCGTGCCCGGCGTGCGCCTGTACATGGAAGACGGCACCCACGTCGTCACCGACATCGAAGGCAAGTGGAGCCTGTACGGCCTCAAGCCCGTCACCCACGTGCTGCGCCTGGACCAGACCACGCTGCCGCTGGGCGCCAAGCTCGAAGTGCTCGACAACCGCAACTCGGGCACCCCCGAGAGCCGCTTCGTCGACCTGAAGAAGGGCGAGTTCCACAAGGCCAACTTCATCATCACGAACTGCGACGAGAAGAGCGTCATCGCCGACGTGGCCGCACGCCGCGCCGCCATCGCCGCGCGTCCCGACACCGAGGCCGAAGCGCAGGTGCGCCTGCGCCTGGACCCCGAAGGCAAGGTCGTGCCCGTGGGTGACGTGCGCGGCCTGCCCGCCACCGGCCAGGCCCTGGCCAGCGGCAGCACCGGCGCCGTGCAACCCACCTCGGCACCGCTGATCGCGCTGCCCGTGGCGCCGGCCAACGCCAGCAGCTTCGTCAGCGGCGGTGGCGGCAGCATGGGCGGCACGCTGGGCGTGCAGCCCGCGATCCCCACCGGCAGCCTGTTCTCGCCGTTGAACGGCGTGCCCACCTCGGGCCTGCCGTCGTCGACCACCAGCGGCTCGGCCACCGGCGTCGGCGCGCAGGCCATGCGCCCCATCGGCACCGGCGGCGCGATGCTCGAGCCGCGCGCCAACCCGCTGCTGCCCCAGGCCGTTCCGAGTCCCATCGAACTCGAGACCCTGCTGCCCCAGCTGGAGAACAACACGCTGGGCTTCATCGGCCTGAAGGACCGCGACACCGTCGCCGGCCAGTCGATCAACGTGCGCGTCAAGGGCACGGCCGGCACCAGCCTGCGCCTGAGCGTCAACGGCGCCGCGCTGGAAGAACGCCGCGTGGGCAAGAAGACCCAGCTGGCCTCCAAGAACATCGCCGCCTGGGAATACATCGGCGTGGCCCTGCGCCCCGGCACCAACACCCTCAAGCTCGAAGCGGTGGACGGCTTCGGCAACGTGCGCGGCAGCGCCGACGAGATCACCGTCGTCGCCCCCGACAAGCTCGGCGCCATCGAGGTCGACCTGCCCGAAGTGGCGCGCGCCGACCTGCGCACGCCCGTCGTCGTCAAGGTGCGCCTGATCGACGCGGCCGGCGTGCCCGTCACCGCCCGCACGCAACTCACGCTGGAGACCGACCGCGGCCGCTGGCTCGCCGAAGACCTGAACCCGACCGAACCCGGTACGCAGGTCTTCATGGACGGCGGCGCGGCCGAGTTCCAGCTGATGCCCCCGGGCGAGCCGGGCGATGCGCGCCTGCGCGTGAGCGCCGGCACCTTCGTCAAGGAAGTGCGCCTGGCGCTGCTGCCCGAGATGCGCCCCATGATCGGCGTGGGCATCGTCGAAGGCGTGCTCGACTTCACCAAGCGCGGCAAGCTCCCGATCGGCGCCATGCCCGCCGGCGCCGCCTTCGAAGCGGAACTCTCGGGCCTGAAGGACGAAGGCACCAACAGCCGCGCCAGCGGGCGCGCCGCCTTCTTCTTCAAGGGCACCGTCAAGGGCGAGTACCTGCTCACGGCCGCCTACGACTCCGACAAGACGCGCAAGGACCGCCTGTTCCGCGACATCCGCCCCGACGAGTTCTATCCGATCTACGGCGACTCCGCGGTCAAGGGCTTCGACGCCCAGAGCACGCAAAAACTCTACGTGCGCATCGACAAGAACCGCTCCTACCTGCTGTACGGCGACTTCACCACCGCCAGCAGCACCGAGGTGCGCAACTTGAGCCAGAGCAACCGTTCGCTCACGGGCCTGAAGCACGTGTACGAGGACGAGAACGTGCGCGCCACCAGCTATGTCTCGCGCACCGCGCAGACCCAGCAGGTGGAGGAGTTCCGCGCGCTGGGCACCTCGGGCCCGTACTACCTGAGCGCCAGCAACGGCGAGTTCGTGGACAACAGCGAACAGATCGAGATCGTGGTGCGCGACCGCAACCAGCCCAACATCGTGCTGCAGCGCACGGCCGTGGCGCGCTTCGTGGACTACACGGTGGAGCCGCTCACGCGCCGCATCCTGTTCACGCACGCCATCGCCTCCATCGACGCGAACCTGAACCCGCAGTCGATCCGCGTCACCTACGAAGTGGACAGCGGCGGCCCCAAGTTCACCGTGGCCGGCACCGACGTGCAAGTGAAGGTCAGCGAGAACCTGCAGCTGGGCGTGGTGGCCTCCACCGACCAGAACCCGCAGAACAAGCGCAACCTGCAGGCGCTCACGGGCGTGGCGCGCATCGGCCAGAACACCAGCGTGGCGGCCGAGCTGGTCAAGACCGACTCCGACGACAAGGGCAACGGCCACGGCGCGCGCGTGGAAGCGCGCTACCAGGACGAGAAGCTGGCCGTGGTGGCCCTGGCGGCCAAGACCAGCAAGGGCTTCGACAACCCCGGTGCAAGCTTCTCGGCCGGCCACACCGAAGCCTCGGCGCGCGCCGAGTACCGCGTCGACCCGACCCTGGCCGTGCGCGGCGAGGTGCTCTACAGCAAGGACGCGACCCAGGTCGACGAGCGCAAGGGCGCCACGGTGAGCGTGCAGAAGAAGCTCAGCGACAAGACCGTCGCCGAGGTGGGCCTGCGCCACGGCCAGAGCAACAACGCACTGGGCTCCAGCTCGGGCTTCGACTACGGCCAGATCTCCACCTACAACGGCCAGATGGGCAGCAGCATCGGCGCCAACAGCGTGACCACGCTGGGCGCGGCCGCCGCCGCAGCCGGCGTGGACACGCAGAGCCAGACGACCGTGCGCGGGCGCCTGTCGACCGAGGTGCCCGGCGTGGCCGGTGCGCAGGTGTTCGTGGAAGGCGAGCAGGACCTCAAGGACGGCAAGCGCCACGTGCTGGCCGTGGGCGGCAACTACGCCATCACCGACAAGACGCGCGTGTACGGCCGCTACGAGCTGATCTCCACGCTCAACGGCCCCTACGAGCTGGACAGCACGCAGCGCAACAACACCGGCATCGTCGGCATCGAGAGCAACTACATGGAAGGCGGTCGCGTGTACAACGAGTACCGCATCGCCGACGGCGCCGAAGGGCGCGGCGTGCAGGCGGCCATCGGGGTGCGCAACACCTTCAAGGTCAACGAGCAGATCCGCGTGACCGGGGGCATCGAGCACACGCGCGACATGAGCGGCTACAGCAACAGCAAGAACACCGGCACGGGTTATGCCGGTGGGCTGGGCGAATCGACCGCGATCACCAGCGGCATCGAGTACATCACCGACCGGATCAAGGCCTCGGGCGTGTATGAAGCGCGCCGCGGCGACGACGCGAACACGCGCCTGTTCAGTGCCGGCTTCGGCTTCAAGCTCGATCCGTCCTGGAGCCTGCTGGCGCGCAGCATCGTGAGCGACAGCGAAGGCCAGGGCGCCAACGCGGGCAACGAGCGCCACCTGCAGCGCCACCAGATCGGCATTGCCTACCGGCCGGTGGACGACGACACCTGGAACGCGCTGGCGCGCTACGAGCGCCGCTCCGAGCGCGTGGTGGGCGCGGGCAATGCGGCCGGCGCGTTGCAGGGCAGCAGCGTCTTCGGCGCCGACAACGGCGCCAGCCTGCCGGGCAAGACCAGCGCGGACATCGTCTCGGCGCACGTCAACTACAACCCCGAGCCGGGCAAGGCGGTGATGGCGCGCTATGCCTTCAAGCTCAGCCGCGCCGACGACGGCACGCTGGCCAGCAAGTACTGGGCGCACCTGGTGCAGGCGCGCTACACGCAGGACATCAACCAGGACTGGGACTTCGGCGTGCAGGCCGGCCTGCTGTACGGCAAGGGTGGCGCGCTGCAGAAGACCTTCGGCGTCGAGGTGGGCTACCAGGTGCAGAAGAACATGTGGGTGTCGGCGGGCTACAACTTCGTGGGCCTGAACGACCGCGACCTGACGGCCAACGAGTACACGAGCAAGGGCGCCTATGTGCGGCTGCGCTTCAAGTTCGACGAGACCCATCTGGGCTTCGCTTCGACGGGGGAGACGAACGTGGCCAAGGCTGCGAAGGCCGAGAAGGTGGCTGCGGACGCGCCGGAAGTGGCCCCGCTGCCGATGCGCACGGTGCTGCAGGCCGAGGCGCTGTTCGAGCCCGCCAAGTCCTTCATCAAGCCGCAGGCGCACGACACGCTGAACACGCTGGCCGCGCAGATCAAGGCGACCGAAGCGCAGGTGGTGATCCACATCAGCCACGCCGATGCGCAAGGCAGCGCCGACGACCGCATGCAGCTCATTGCGCAGCGGACCAACGCCGTGCGCAGCTACCTGATCGGGCGCGGCGTCGACGTGCTGCGCCTGCGCACCGATACCAAAGAAGACACGCAGCCTGTCGCAGGCGATGACAGCAGCGCCAAGAGCCGCTGGGTCGTCATCGCCGCGGCCGCGCAAGAAACCCGCTGAACGAGACCATGATGCAAAGCAGAACGAGAAACGAAGCGGGCGGGATGGCGCGGTTCGGCGGGGTGTTGAAGGGCGTGCTTGCCGCGACGGCCTTGTGGCTCATTGCCATGCCGGGTGCGCAGGCTGCAACCGCTGCGTGCACGCCGCAGTCGGGCTACAACAGCTGCGTGACCTTCACCCATTCGGGGGCGGCGCAGACCTTCACGGTGCCTGCGGGCGTGTCGTCGGTGCGCGTCACGATGTGGGGCGCCGGCGGCGGCGGCTCCACGGCGGCCGGCGGCAACTCGGCCAACGGGGGCGCCGGCGGCTTCGCCGACGGCACCGTGTCGGTCACGCCCGGCACCGCCATGGCGGTGACGGTGGGGCAGGGCGGGCAGAACGGGGGCACCGGCGCGACCTACGGCCGCGGGGGCGGCGGCGGCAATGGCGCGAACGCGGGCGTTGCCGGTTCGTCGGGCGGCGGCATGAGTGCGCTGTGGAACGGCGGCACGGAGTTTTCGGCGGCCGCCGCACGACTGATTGCAGGCGGCGGCGGCGGCAGCGCCTTCTGGACCGACGTCGGCAGCCCGGTGCCAGGCGGCGGCGGTGGCACCAACGGCGGCTCGTCCACCGGCACGGGCGGACGGGGCGGCACCCAGGCCGCTGGCGGTGCGCGCGGCACCCCGAGTGCGGGGACCGTCGCAGCCACCTGTCCGGCTGGCACTGACGGCAGTGCCTTGCAGGGCGGCACCGGGTGCTCGGCGGTCGGTGGCACCCCCCTCCAGTACGAGGGCGGCGGCGGCGGTGGTGGCGGCTGGTTCGGCGGCGGCGGCGGCATGGCCCAGTGCAGCAACACGCCCAATCCCGTCTCGGTCGGCTGTTCCTACAACGGACCGGGCGGCGGCGGCTCGGGCTTCATCGGCACGGGCGTGACCGGCGGCGTGATCACCGCGGGAGCGGACGGCAGCTATTCGGCGGCTTCCAACCCGGCCAACCAGAGCAATACGCTCTACCAGGGCGGCGTCGGCGTGGGCGGCGCGCGCGCTTCGCTGACCGGCTCCACCGGCGGCAACGGTCTCGTGGTGATCCAGTTCAACGTGGTCAGGCTGCAGCTCGCGAAGGCCTGGTCGGCCGGCAGCAACACCGGCGACGTGGCGAGCATTGGCGCCTCCACGGGCGGTACCAACTTCTTCGGCGCCAGCAACACCTCGGCCTTCACCTCGACGGCGTCCACTGCCGCCTCCAGCTCCGTCGTGGGCGTGAACATCGGCAACGTCATCACGCTGCCCGCCGAAACACTGACCACCGGCACGCTGGCGAACTACAACACCGTGCTGTCATGCACCGTGAACAGCGGCACGATGGCCAGCACGTTGAGCGGCACCAACGGACAGGTATCGAACACGCTGACGATCGCCCTCGGCGACATCGGCAAAGACATCGTCTGTACCTACACCAACACGCGCAAGACCGCGACCTTGCAGCTGGCCAAGTCGTGGAACCCCATCAGCGTGACGGGCAACGTGGCGAACATCGGCGCCACCACGGGCGGCGCGGCGAACACCGCGGCGTTCTCGTCGACGGCGCCGACGGCCAACACCAGCGCGACCGTGACCGTGGCGGCCGGCAACACGATCACCTTCCCCGCGGAAACCATGAACGGCGGCGTGCTGCCGAACTACACGACCGTGCTGTCGTGTACCGCCGGTGGCGGCGCGACGGCCAACAGCCTGAGCGGCATCAACGGCCAGGCGACCAACACGCTGCAGATCGGCGCAGGCGACGCGGGCAAGGCCATCGTCTGTACCTACACCAACACGCCGAAGACCTCCACGCTGCAGCTGGTCAAGTCGTGGGGCGTCAACAGCCTCACGGGCAACGTGGCGAGCATCGGCGTGACGTCGGGCGGCACCAACAACACCACGGCCTTCACGGCCACGGCCCCCACGGGCGCGAACAGCGGCACCGCCGTGACCGTGGCCACGGGCAACACGATCACGTTGCCGGCCGAGACGATGTCGCCGGGCACGCTGGCGAACTACAACACGGTGCTGGCGTGTACGGCCGGCGGCGGTGCCACGGCCAACGCACTCAGTGGCACCAACGGACAGAACAGCAACACGCTGCTGGTCGGCGCGGGCGACGCGGGCAAGGCCATCGTCTGTACCTACACCAACACGCCGAAGACGGCGACGCTGCAGATCGCCAAGGCCTGGGGCGCGAACAGCATCGCCGGCAACGTGGCGAGCCTGGGCGCGAGCACGGGCGGCGCGAACAACACCGCCGCCTTCACGGCCACGGCGCCGACGGGTGCCAACAGCGGCGCGGCCGTGACCGTGGTCGCCGGCAACACCATCACCTTTCCCGCGGAAACGATGCCGACGGGGACGCTGGTGAACTACAACACGGTGCTGGCCTGTACGGCCGGCGGCGGCGCCACGGCCAACGCGCTGAGCGGCACCAACGGGCAGGTCACCAACACCTTGCTGATCGGCCCGGCCGATGCGGGCAAGGCGATCCTGTGTACCTACACCAACACGCCGAAGACGGCCACGCTGCAACTGACCAAGTCCTGGGGCGCCGGCGCCATCAGCGGCAACGTCGCGAGCATCGGCGCGAGCACGGGCGGCGCGAGCAACACCACGGCGTTCACGGCGACCGCGCCCACGGCGGGCAACAGCAGCACGGTGAACGTGGTGGCGGGCAACACCATCACGCTGCCCGCCGAGACGATGCCCACGGGCTCGCTCGCGAGCTACAACACGGTGCTGTCGTGTACGGCAGGGGGTGGCGCCACGGCCAACGCGCTGAGTGGAACCAACGGCCAGAACAGCAACACGCTGCTGATCGGCGCGACCGACGCGGGCAAGGCCATCGTCTGTACCTACACCAACACCGGCAAGCCCGCGACCCTGACCCTCGCCAAGCGTTCGCTCGGCGGCGTGGCCGGCTTCGACTTCACGGGCACCAACGGCGTGGCGGCGCACACCATCACCACCACCGTGGCCGGCACGGCCGTCAACGGGCCGCTGCAGACGCTGACCGCGACGGGCACGGCGACCACCTTCACCGAAACCTACACGCCGGCCACGGGCGTGCCCGACTACGTGATCACCGACGTCAGCTGCACGGGCATGGGCAGCGGCGGCACGGTGACGCGCGGCACCGCGCAGAACACGAACCAGTTCACGCTGAACGCCGCGGCGACGGTGGCGGGCTCGAACATCGTCTGTACCGTCACCAACGCCAAGGCGCCGACGGTGCAGCTGCGCAAGAAGTGGGTCAACGCGCTGGTCAACGACGCCTTCACGCTGACCGCCTCGGGCACGGTGCACCCGAACCACAACATCGGCTACGCCTTCAACCTGCAGGCCACGGCCAACACGCCCAACGAGACCGACACCGGCGGCGCGCAGCGCGTGGCGGTGGGCGACACCGTGACGCTGTCGGAGACGCCCTTCGGCACCAACGCCGGCTCGTACACCGCCAGCGCCTGGAGCTGCACCGGCGGCGGCTCGCTCAGCGGCAACCTGCTGACCCTGGGCAACGCCGATGCGGGCCTGCCGATCATTTGCGAGATCACCAACACCGCGAAGACGGCGACCGTCACGCTGGCCAAGACCTGGTCGGGCGCGATCGTCAACGACGCCGTGAGCGTCACCGGCACGGGCCTCACCACGCTGGCCTCGGTGGCCAACACGGCCGCCGAGACCGACACCGGCACCGCGCAGGCCGTGCCCGTGGGCAGCGTCATCACGCTGGCCGAGAGCTTCACCACCGGCAGCGCCGCCAACTACACCAGCGCGCTGAGCTGCACCGGCACCAGCGGCCTGTCGGGCAACACGCTGACGGTGGGCGCGGCCGACACGGCCATCGTCTGTACCTACGCCAACACGCGCAAGACGGCGGCGGTGACGCTGTCCAAGAGCTGGAGCGGCGCCATCGCCGGCGACAAGGTCAACCTGACGGTCAGCGGCGGCGCCGCCGAAGTGACGGGCGCGACCGCCGGCACGTCGACCGCGCCGGCCACCACCACCAACGCCACGGCCACCGCGGCCAGCGGCGCCACGGTGACGCTGGCCGAAGCCTTCACCATCGGCAATGCAGCCAACTACACCACGACGCTGGCCTGTACCAAGGTGTCGGACGGCAGCGCGGTGACGGTGAGCGGCAGCGGCCTGAGCCGCACCTTCACCATGCCGTCGGACAGCGCGGTGAACTGCGCCTACACCAACACGCGCAGGACCGCGACGCTGCAACTGGCCAAGGCCTGGAGCGCCGGCAGCACCACCGGCAACGTGGCGAGCATCGGCGCGACCACGGGCGGCGCGAGCAACACCGCCGCGTTCACGGCGACGGCGCCGACGGCGGGCACCAGCGGCACCGCGGTGTCGGTGGCCGCGGGCGACACGCTCACCTTCCCGGCCGAGACGATGACCACGGGCACGCTGGCGAACTACACCACCGTGCTGTCGTGTACCGCCGATGCCGGCGCCACGGCCAACACGCTGAGCGGCACCAACGGCCAGGCCAGCAACACGCTGCTGGTCGGCGCGGGCGACGCGGGCAAGGCCATCGTCTGTACCTATACCAACACACCGAAGACGGCCACGCTGCAGATCGCCAAGGCCTGGGGTGCGAACAGCATCGCCGGCAACGTGGCGAGCATCGGCGCGAGCGCGGGCGGATCGAGCAACACCACGGCCTTCACCGCGACGGCGCCCACGGGCGCCAACAGCGGCACGGCCGTGACCGTGCAGGCCGGCAACACGATCACGCTGCCGGCCGAGACGATGGCGCCGGGCACGCTCGCCAACTACACCACGGTGCTGGCGTGTACGGCCGGCGGCGGCGCCACGGCCAATGCGCTCAGCGGCACCAACGGGCAGAACAGCAACACGCTGCTGGTCGGCGCGGGAGACGCGGGCAAGGCGATCGTCTGTACCTACACCAACACGCCCAAGACCGTCACCGTGCAGCTGCGCAAGGCCTGGAGCGCGGACAGCACGAACGGCGACGTGGCCAGCATCGGCGCGACCACGGGTGGCAGCAGCAACACGTCGGCGTTCACCGCGACGGCACCCACCGCCGGCAACAGCGGCGCTGCGGTGTCGATGGTCGTCGGCGGCACGCTCACGCTGCCGGCCGAGACGATGACCACGGGCTCGCTCGCGAACTACAGCACCGTGCTCGCCTGTACCGCCGACGGCGGCGCCACCACCAACGCGCTGAGCGGCACCAACGGCCAGACGAGCAACACGCTGGCGATTGCCGCGGCCGATGCCGGCAAGGCCATCGTCTGTACCTACACCAACGCGAAGAAGACGGTCACCCTGCAGGTGCGCAAGGCCTGGGGCGCGAACAGCGAGACGGGCAACGTCGCCAGCATCGGCGCGACCACGGGCGGGACCAATAACACGGCCCTGTTCACCGCGACCGCACCCACGGCCGGCAACAGCGGCGCGGCGGTGGTGGCGGCCGTGGGCAACACCATCACCTTCCCCGCGGAAACGATGCCCACCGGCACGCTGGCCAACTACACGACCGTGCTGTCGTGTACCGCCGACGGCGGCGCAACAGCCAACGCCTTGAGCGGCACCAACGGCCAGGCCAGCAACACGCTGGTGATCGGCGCGGGCGATGCCGGCAAGGCCATCGTCTGCACCTACAGCAACAACCGCTTGCCGACCGTGCAGATCCGCAAGCAGGCGCTGGGCGGCACGGGCACCTTCGCGTTCAGCGGTACCAACGGCTTCGGCTCGGACAGCATCAACGTCTCGGTGGCAGGCTCGACGGTGGTCGGCACCATCAAGACGCTCACCACGGCCAACACCCAGACGGTGCTGACCGAAGTCGCGGCCTCGATGCCCGGCGGCTTCGCGTTCTCGGGCGCGACCTGCACGGGCCTGGCGGGCGGGGCGACGGCGGCCGTCGACCTGGTGGCGGGCACCGTCACGCTGCCCGCGGCCGGGCTGACGAACGGCACGGCGGTGGTCTGTACCTTCACCAACACGCTCGCGGCGCTCGTGAGCGGCCGCGTGTTCCTGGACAACGGCGTGGGCGGCGGCACGGCCAACGACGGCCTTGTCAACGGCGGCGAGGGCCCGTTGTCGGGCGTGAGCGTGCGGTTGACCAACTGCGGCGCCACCGTGTACGCGAGCGCGCTCACGGACGCGTCGGGTGCCTACAGCCTGAGCGTGCCGGCCGGCACGGCCACCGGCTCCGCGATGTGCGTGGAAGAAACCAACCCGGGCACGCGCGTGTCCACGGGCGCCTCGGTGGGCAACGTCGCGCTGCCTTCGGGCTCGGCCGTGGCCGCGGCCGGTGGCACCTACACCTACACGCGCACCGGCACGCCCGACCGCATCGCCTTCAGCTGGAACGGCACGGGCCACGCCAACCTGAACTTCGGCGACGTCGACAACAGCGCCTTCGCGACCGACGGCGCCAAGACCGGCCTGCCGGGCAGCACCGTGACCTACGCCCACACCTTCACGGCCGGCACGGCAGGGCAGGTGCGCTTCAGCGTGGCGAGCGAGACGGCCACGCCCGCCATCACCGGCTGGACGACGAAGGTCTTCGCGGATGTGGGTTGCACCGGCAGCCTGCAGCCCGGCGCCGCGCAGCTGTACCCGCCGAGCGCGGCGGCCACGCCCGTGGCCTTCGCGGGCAAGGTCTGCGTGATCGTGCAGGAGTTCATTCCCGCCACGGCGCCGCTGGGCTCGAACAACAAGGCGACGATCCGCGCCGACTTCACCTACACCAACGCCAGCCCCTCGCTCAGCGGCAGCTTCGCACTCGACGACCTCACGACGGTGTCGGGCGTGGCGCTGGAGCTGAAGAAGGAAGTGCGCAACATCACGCAAAGCGGCACCTTCGGCGTCAACAACCAGGCCAAGTCGGGCGAGACGCTGGAGTACCGCATCACCTACACGAACAACGGTGACGCGCCGATCCGCAGCATGGTCGTGAACGACATGACGCCGGGCTACACCACCTTCGTGAGCGCGACCACCGGCACCACGCCGGCGTCGCTCACGGGCTGCGTCAAGACCACGCCGGCGAACGCGCCGCCCGCAGGTGCCGTGGCCTGCACCACGGCCCAGCCCGCCGGGGGCACGGGCGCGATCGACTGGCGCTTCACGGGCACGGTCGAGCCGGGCGGCACGGGCTTCGTGCTGTTCCAGGTGAAGGTCGACTAAGGACCTGACAGGGCCTTCAGGCCCGGCGCTTGAACAGTGCGGACGCGCCGCTGGCCCGCGCCACGTCGTCCGCCGCGGCCAGCAGCTGCGGGCCCAGCGTGAGCATGCGTTCTTCCGTGAGCCGCACCAGCGGCCCCGCGATGGTGATGACGCCGATCACGCCGCCGTGCGCACCGCGCACCGGCGCGGCCATGGCGGTCATCGCGGGGGCGAACACCTCGTTGATCATCGAGAAGCCGCGCTTGCGCGTGGCGCGCAGGAACACCAGCAGCGCCTTCACGGTGGTCGGCGCTTTCGGACCGAAGTCTTTCGGCTGGCCGAAGCCCTGTTTCGCGACGAGCTGCAGCGCCTGCTCGTCCGTCATGGTCGAGAGCCAGGCGTGGCCCGCGGAGCTGCACGAGAGGTTCACCGACAGGCCCATGTCCGGGTCGTAGCGCAGCCCGCGCGTGGCGCCTTGCGCCTTCGCGACGAAGGTGAGCTCGTCGCCGTCGACCACCGCCAGCCGCACCAGTTCGCCCGATGCGACCGCGAGCCGGTCGAGCAGCGGCTGTGCCACGTCGACGATGCCGCTGTTGCTCAAGAAGCTCAGGCCCAGCGACACCAGCTTGATGGTCAGCATGTAGTCGCCATGGCTCTGGTCCTGCCGCACATAGCCGTAGCGCACCAGTTCGCTCAGCAGGCGGTGGGTGGCGCTCAACGGCATTTCCAGCTCGGCAGAAAGCGCGGAAAGCGCACGGCCCTCGGGGTGGCCGGAGAGGTGTTCGAGCACCTTGAAGCTGCGTTCGAGTATGGCTGTCATGAGACGACTCTAGCATTTTGCCAAGTGTTTTCACTAGTAGAAAGATTTTCCACTAAATCGATAAGATCGCGCCGCCAGGAGTCGGGGCGCGTGTGAAGCGCCCCGGCATGGACCGCTCAATCGCACGCTGGAGAACAACTTTGAGAACGCTTTACCGCTCGCTGGCCACCGCCGGCCTTGCCCTCGCCCTGGTCGTTCCTGCTGTTGCGCAGGCGCAGCAGGAGCGCGTGATCCGCTTCGGCCACCTGAACAACGCCGACCACCCCGTGAGTTTCGGCGTCAAGCGCTTTGCCGAGCTGCTCTCGGCCAAGAGCGGCGGCAAGATGAAGGTCCAGGAGTTCCCCGCCTCCCAGCTGGGCAACGAGATGCAGCAGCAGTCGGCCCTGCAAGGCGGCGTGCAGCAGATGTCGGCACCGGCCACCACGTCACTGGCGGGCATCGTCAAGGAGTTCGGCCTCGTCGACTTTCCCTTCTCGGTGAACAACTTCGCGCAGGCCGATGCGCTGCTCGACGGGCCTCTGGGCCAAGCCCTGATTGCCAAGCTCCCCGAGAAGGGCCTTGTCGCCCTGGGCTACTGGGACCTCGGGTTTCGCAACGTCACGAACAGCAAGCGCCCCATCGCCAAGCCTGAAGACCTCGAGGGCTTGAAGATCCGCGTGATCCCCAACCCCGTGTTCCTGGAGACCTTCAAGGCCTTCAAGGCCAACCCGGTACCGATGCCTTTCGCCGAGCTGTACGGTGCGCTGGAAGCCAAGGCTGTCGATGGCCAGGAGAACCCGTATGCGGTGATCCTGTCGAACAAGTTCTACGAAGTGCAGAAGTTCGTCAGCGCCACCAACCACGTGTACGCCGCCAACATCGTGCTGGTGAGCAAGAAGTTCTGGGACTCGCTCACGCCCGCCGAGCAGAAGATGATGAACGACGCGGCCAACGAGGCGCGCGGCTACCAGCGCCAGGTCAGCCGCGCCGCCGCGCAGAAGGCCGTGGGCGACCTGCAGGCCAAGGGCGCGCAGTTCAACGAACTCTCACCCGCCGAACAGAAGCGCATGCGCGACATCGCCAAGCCTGTCGTCGACAAGTTCGCCGCCCAGTACGACCCCGCCATCGTCAAGCTCTACAACGACGAGCTCGCGCGCATCCGCAAGTAGCGCGTCCCCACGGCCGACGACGAATTCTTTCTTCGTTCCCGCCGGCAATTTCCGTCACTCCCACGTCTGCGCCTGCCGCCACCCGCGGCGCAGCGACACGTGCTGGGCGCGTGCGCCAGTCCGATTCCGCCATTGACCACCAAGAGGAGACTCCGTTGAAACATTTCAGATCCTTTCCCTTCGGACTTGCATCGGCCGCTGCGCTCGCACTGGCATTGAGTGCCTGCGGTGGAGGCGACGGCGGCGGCGGCGCGGCCTTGCCGTTCCTGCCCGTGGCGCCTGCGCCTGCTGCATCGGCACCGCCGCCCGCGCCGACCGACGAAGTGCCGGCCACGCCCACCGAGCCGGTGGCCGAGGTCGACGACAGCTTCGACGAGTACTACAACGTCTGCCGCGGCACCAACCCCAAGTGCTACAACGACTGGGGCGCGTTCGCCAGCACGCCCGACCGCGTGCTGATCTATTCGCGCACCGCCGGCCCGCGCCATGCCGTGCTGGGCACGCCGATGGCGGCCGGCCTGAACCCGACGATGAACACCGACAACGTGATGCAAGCAGGCCTCGTGCGCATGCTGTCGGCCGAGGGCATCACGGTCGACTGGACCGAGGACGTGGCCGTGCTGGGCAGCCGCATCAACAACTACAAGGCGATCATCTTCGCGAGCTCGAACCGCGACACCTTGTGGAACGGCGCGGTGAGCACCAGCCAGGACGCCGCGCGCACCGCGCTGCGCAACTACATGCGCCGCGGCGGCGGCTTCGTCGGCCTGCACAACGCCTTCGGCGCCGAATACAACTGGCCCTACTACGAAGGCCTGCTGGGCAACGCGAACTTCTACAACCACGGACCGAACCGCGCGGGCGACGTCGAGATCGTCTCGGACGACCCTTCGACGAAGGACGTGCCCAAGCGCTTCTCGTTCCAGGACGAGTGGTACAACCTGATGCCCTTCCCGACGAAGGTGAAGTTCCTGGCCAAGGTCGACACCTCGACGCTGAAGCCGCTCACCTCCGCGCCGCATCCCGGCCACGCCGACTTCCATCCGGTCGCCTGGTGCCAGTACTACGACGGCGGTCGCGCATGGCTCACGACCCTCGGGCACAACGCGCACTCGTTCACCGCCGACCTGTCGGGCGTGGGCGCCATCGAGTTCCAGAAGCTCGTCGTGCAAGGCGTGAAGTCGGCGATGGGGCTGACACCTTTCTGCACCACAGAGTAACCACGACCTCCCGGGGCCGGTGCGGCGCCGTGTGCGCGCCACCGGTCGTTTCGAACACCCCTGTTCCAACGTTCACCGAGTAGAGACATCCATGAAGAAAAAATCATTGGTCACGCTGCTGATCTCGTGCGGCGTGCTTGCATCGCCGTTGCTGATCACCGCCTGCGGCGGCTCCAGCGGCGGTGGCGGCACGCCCGTGCTGCCCGTGGTGCCGGCCCCCGCGCCGCCGCCGTCTGCCGGCACACCGCCGCCCGCATCGCCACCGGCCGCCGCCGCACCCGCGGCCGACCTGTCGGACTGCTGCACCGCCGGCGACAAGGACTTTCCGAAGGTCGGCGGCAACCTGGGCAACCAGAACTATTCGAGCCTGCGCAAGATCAACAAGGGCCTGGTCACGCAACTGGGTGGCGCCTGGGTCAACCAGATCGAAGGCGGCATGACCACCGGCAACAACCAGAGCACCACCGTCGTCGTCGACGGCGTGCTCTACATCGAATCCGCACTCGGCAACGTGGTCGCGGTGGACGGCAAGACCGGCGTGACGAAGTGGAAATGGACCACGCCCTACGGCGGCATCACCCGCCGCGGCGTGGCCGTCGCCAAGGACCTGGGCCTGGTGTTCACCGTGGCCACCGGCAATCGCCTCGTGGCGCTGCGCACCGACACCGGCGCCGTCGAGTGGATCAAGCAGTACCCGACCAGCAGCACCGACCCCGACTACAAGGGCGCGCTGCAGAAGGTCGCGCTGGTCTACCACGACAAGCGCCTGTACCTGGGCACCAACGATGGCAACCGCGGCGCCGCGTTCTCTGCCGACGCGCTCACCGGCAAGGTGCTGACCACCTTCTGGGGCGTGCCCCGCGCGGGCGAACTCGGCTACGACACCTGGGGCGGCGCACCCGACACGGCACGCACCGGCGCCACGCCGTGGATCCATCCCGCGGTCGATCCCGAGCTGGGCCTGGTGTACTGGACCTTCGGCAACGTGCGCGGCGGCTCGTCGCAGGACGGTTCCTCGCGCCCGGGCCAGAACCTGTTCGCCAATTCCATCGTCGCGCTCGACCTGAAGAGCGGCGAATACAAGTGGCACTTCCAGTCGGTGCATCACGACATCTGGGACATGGACAACGTGATGTCGCCCGTGCTCGCCGATGTGAAGATCGACGGCAAGGACCGCAAGGTCGTCATCTACGGCAGCAAGACGGGCATGTACTACATCCTCGATCGCAAGGACGGCAGCGCGCCGCTGGGCATCGACGAAGTGCCCGTGAAGCAGGACGCCCGCCAGGCCAGCTGGCCCACGCAGCCGCTGCCGCGCCAGGGCGCCTGGACCGAGACCTGCATCGTCGACCAGCCGCTGGGCACGGCCATTCCGGGCGACCCGAACCGCGCAGTGCCCAACTACACGAAGGGCTGCCTGTACGACGCGCACTGGGACGTGCCGATTCTTTCCATTCCAGGCCATGGCGGCGGTGCCAACTGGAACCACCAGTCCTTCAGCCAGCGCACGGGCCTGGTCTATACGGGCATGGGCTACGTGTCGGCGGCGCACTCGCTCAGCGAGTCGAGCAACGGCCTGCGTCCGCCGGGCACCTACATGACCGGCGCGGTCGTGGCGGTGGACCCGAGCACCAACCTCGTCAAGTGGAAGAAGCCGCTGCCGTACTCGGTGGCGCACGGCAACGGCATCCTGAGCACGGCCTCCGACCTGCTGTTCATCGGGCAGCCCGACGGCAACCTGCTGGCGCTCGATGCGCAGGACGGTACCGAGCTGTGGCGCTTCCAGACCGGCGCGGCGATCAGCGCGAGCCCGGTCTCCTACGAGATCGACGGCGAGCAGTACATCGCGGTGTTCTCGGGCGGCACCAGCATTCCGTACGGCGACTCGGCCCCGCGCGGCGACCGGCTGTGGGCCTTCAAGGTCGGCGGCGCGGTGACCGCGGCCGCCACGCCGACACCGCCCGTGGTGCGCCGGCCCGTGTCGGGCCAGGCGGTGGAGGGCGCGGCACTGCCGACGCCGAACACCGTGTTCCTGGCGCGGGTGCAGACGGCGGCGAACGAGCCGGGCGCGACCGAATCGACGGCCGTCAATGCCATGACGCCGACCTTCATGCGCGTGCCTGTCAACACCGCCGTGACCTTCACCAACCCCGCAGCCAACGCCAACACCCACTGCGCCACGCAGTTCTTCGAAGGGCGGTTCAATTTCAGGCTGAACCCGGGCCAGTCGCAGACCCACACCTTTGACACGCCGGGCGAATACTTTTACAACGACTGCCATAGCCCGCGCCCGACGGGAAAGATCGTCGTCTATTGATATGTCCTCAACCCCAACCACTGAAGGAGCAATGCGATGAAATGGTGCAAGCCTGAGTTTGAAGAAATGCGTTTCGGTTTCGAAATCACGATGTACATCTCCGCTCGCTGAGCGCGCAGACCCACGGCACCGGCCTTGCGCCGGTGCCGTGTTTTTTTGTTGGACCCCCATGAAGATTCTGGTGCTGGGTTCGGGAGCGGGCGGTGGCTTCCCTCAATGGAATTGCAATTGCCGCCTGTGCGCCGGCCAGCGAAGCGGGCAGGTGCGGGCCATGCCCCGCACGCAGAGTTCGATCGCCGTGTCGGCCGATGGCGAACGCTGGATTCTGCTGAATGCCTCCCCCGACCTCGGCGCGCAACTGCGCGCCTCGCCGGCCCTGTGGCCGCGCCACGGACTGCGCCATTCACCGATCGAGGCGGTGGTGCTGATGGACTCCCAGATCGACCACGTCGCAGGCCTGCTGAGCCTGCGCGAAGGGCAGCGGCTGCAGCTGTACTGCACGCCCGAGGCCCATGACGACCTCACCGGCAGCCTGCCGCTGCTGCGCACCCTCGACAGCTACTGCGGCGTGACCTGGCACCCGTTGTCGCTCGAGGCCGGCGGCGGTGCCTGGCACGACATCGCCGGCCTGCGGCTTCAGGCCGTGCCGGTGCCTGGCAAGGCGCCGCCGTATTCACCGCGCCGCCAGACCGAGGCGCGCAGCGAGAACGCCGCGGTGCTCATCGAAGACCCCGCCACCGGCAAGCGCGTGCTCTACGCGCCGGGCCTGGCGCAGGTCGGCGAAGCCGAGCGCCGCAGCCTCGACGCCTGCGACTGCGTGCTCGTCGACGGCACCTTCTGGACCGAGGACGAAATGGTCGCGGCCGGCCTGGGCAAGAAGCACGCGGCCGACATGGGCCACCTGCCGCAGTGCGACGGGCCGCACGGCCCCGGCATGCTGCAGGCGCTCGACGCCTGCGCGGCGCGGCGCAAGGTGCTCATCCACATCAACAACAGCAACCCCATCCTGGACGAAGACGGGCCACAGCGCGCGCAGCTCGTGCGCCGCGGCATCGAGGTCGCGTTCGACGGCATGGTCCTGGAGATCTGAACACGTGACACAAGAGGCACAAGGCCCATGGTCCCCGCAGGCGTTCGAAGCGAGGTTGCGCGCCATGGAGTCGCGCTACCACAGCCACCACCCGTTCAATCGCCGGCTCAACGCGGGCGAGCTGCAGCCCTTCCAGGTGCGCGGCTGGGTGGCGAACCGCTTCTACTACCAGTGCCGCATCCCGGTGAAGGACGCCGCCGTTCTGTCCAACTGCGACGACCGCGCCACGCGCCGGCGCTGGGTGGTGCGCATGCTCGACCACGACGGGCACGGCGACCATGAAGGCGCCAACGCGGGCGGCATCGAGATCTGGACCCGCCTGGGCATCGCCACCGGCCTGGCGCGCGAGGTGCTCGAGTCGCACGCGCTCGTCGTGCCCGGCGTGCGCTTCGCGGTCGATGCCTACGTCAACTTCGCGCGCACGGCGCCGTGGCAGGAGGCGGTGATCTCCTCGCTCACCGAGATGTTCGCGCCGCGCATCCACAAGGACCGGCTCGCGGGCTGGCCCACGCACTACCCGTGGATCGACACCTCGGGCCTGGACTACTTTCGCAGCCGCATTCCGCTGGCCGACCGCGACGTCGAGCACGGCCTCGAAGTGGCGATGCAGTGGTGCACCACGCGCGAGCGGCAGCTGCGTGCGCTGCACATCCTGGGCTTCAAGCTCGACATCCTCTGGGCCATGCTCGACGCGATCGAGAAGGCTTATCCCGACGACCTTCCGAAAGAACAGCAGCCATGACCGCATGGACCGACGATGCCCAGCCGGCGCTCACCTCGATCTACCGCATGCAGTGGGAAGAGGCACAGCAGTGCCACGTGCTGCTGTTCCCCGAGGGCATGATCAAGCTCAACGGGCCGGCGGCCGAGATCCTCCAGCGTTGCGACGGCAAGACCTCGGTGGCCGCACTCGTGGCGGACCTGGAGCGCACCTTCGGCGAGAGCGACCTGCATGCCGACGTGCTCGAATTCCTGGAGCAGGCCCATGGACGCCACTGGATCCGCTGAGGTGCAAGCCCGCGCACCCCGCGCGGTCGCCAAGCCGCCGCTGTGGCTCCTGGCCGAGCTGACCTACCGTTGTCCGCTGCACTGCGCCTTCTGCTCCAACCCGGTCGACTACACGCGCTACCGCGAGGAGCTGGACACGGCCGAATGGATTCGCGTGTTTCGCGAGGCACGCGCGATGGGCGCGGTGCAGCTGGGCTTCTCGGGCGGCGAGCCGCTGCTGCGCGACGACCTGCCCGAGCTGGTCGCGGCGGCGCACGAGCTCGGCTTCTATACCAACCTGATCACCTCGGGCGTGGGCCTCACGCCGCAGCGCGCCGAGACGTTGAAGCGCGCGGGGCTGGACCACATCCAGCTGTCGTTCCAGGATTCGAGCCGCGAGCTCAACGACTTCCTCAGCTCCACGAAGACCTTCGACCTCAAGCAGCGCGTGGCCCGCACCATCAAGGACCTCGGGTACCCGATGGTGCTGAACTGCGTGATGCACCGCTACAACCTGCCGCACGTGGGCCGGATCATCGAGATGGCCGAGGCGATGGAAGCCGACTTTCTCGAACTCGCGAACGTGCAGTACTACGGCTGGGCCTGGCGCAACCGCGAGATGCTGATGCCCTCGCGCGAGATGCTGGCCACGGCCGAGGCGGTGGTGCAAACCCATCGCCCGCGCCTGGACGGCCGCATGAAGATCCTCTGGGTGGTGCCCGACTACGCAGAGGGCAAGCCCAAGCCCTGCATGGCGGGGTGGGGCAGCGTGTTCCTCGTGGTGGCGCCCGACGGCGTAGCGCTGCCGTGCCACAGCGCGCGCATGCTGCCCGGGCTCGACTTTCCCAACGTGCGCGAGCACAGCATCCGCAGCATCTGGCAGGAGAGCCCGGCCTTCGGCGCGTACCGTGGCACGGGCTGGATGAGCAGCACCTGCCAGAGCTGCGACGAGAAAGAGAAGGACCACGGCGGCTGTCGCTGCCAGGCCTTCCTGCTGACCGGCGACGCGGCGGCCACGGATCCGGTGTGCCCGAAGAGCCCGCGGCATGAGGAGGTGGAGGCGATGGTCAAGGCGGCGGGTGATCCGCGCGACGTCGGCACGCCGATCCGCTTCGTGCCGGGCGCGCGGCGTGCGGGCGAACTCGTCTTTCGCACCGACGCGAATGCGCTGAGCTGAGAGCACGCGCCAATGACGATCACCCATCGCCTGCCGCTGGACGGCGGGCATGTGATGCACGTCGAGGAGCACGGCAATCCGGCGGGCCTGCCGGTGGTGGTGTTGCACGGCGGGCCGGGCTCGGGAAGTTCGCCGCTGCTGCGTCGGGACTTTGATCCGGCGCATTACCGCATCGTCTGCCCCGACCAGCGCGGCTCGGGCCTCAGCACCCCCACAGGATCGATTGAGCACAACACGCTCGCCGATCTGCTGGCCGACCTGCGTCTGCTGCGCGCACACCTGCGCATCGATCGATGGCTGGTGGTGGGCGGCTCGTGGGGCGCCACGCTGGTGCTGATGCATGCGCTCGACGCACCGGAGGCCGTCGCGGGCCTGCTGCTGCGCAACGTGTTCCTCGCGCGTCCGGGCGACATCCACGCGCTCTTCGCCGGGGCCCTGCAGCACGACGGCCCCGCATGGCGCGCACTGTGGGACGAGGCCGGGCGCCGGCAATGCCCGGTGACGGTGCCGATCGCCGAAGTCTTCGCGCACGGCACCTGGGCGCGGCAGTGCGAGCTGACGCGCCACTGGTTCGATTGGGAACAGCGTTTCGCCACCGGCGGCGCCGCGTCGCCGATCGACGAGGTGATGCTGCCGCGGCTCGTGGCGCGCTACCGCGTGCAGAGCCACTACCTGCGACACGGCTGCTGGCTCGATGCGCCCACGCTGCTGCAACGCTGCGCCGCATTGCCTGCTGTTCCCACACTGATCGTGCATGGCACGCAGGACGCGCTGTGTCCGCCCGAGGGCGCTCAGGCGCTGGCGCAGATGCTGGGCGCGCCGCTGCAGTGGGCGCAGGGCGCGGGCCACGACCCGACGCATCCGGCCATCGCCGCGGCCATGCAGCAGGCCTTGCGCGACTACGCGGCCACGCAGGCCTTCGGCTTCAACGCAGCCGCACCTTGAGCGGGTCGCCGATCAATGTCACCTTGCCGTCCTTGCGATAGGACCACAGCCGGTCGTTGCCATGGCCGTCGTCGGCCACGAAGAGCACCGCGTCGCCCAGCGCGCGAAAGCCCAGCGGCATGGCGTGGCGTTCGCCCGCGGCCAGGTCGGCCACCGCACGCGTGCCGGCCGGCGTGCCGTCGCTGGTCCACGGCTCGACGCCACGGCCACCGCCGCCGTTCGCCGCGAACCACAGGCGCGCGCCGATGACGGCGAAGCGCGCTGGCGAGCCGTTCTCCGCGCCCGGTGCGATGTCCTTCACGCGCACCGTGCCCGCCGCCGTGCCGTCGCTGCGCCACAGCTCCGCGCCCGACACGCCATCGGTCGCGGCGAAGTAGAGCTTGCCGCCCATCACGGCGATCGCGCTCGACATGGAGCCGCTCGGGCCGGGGCGGATGTCCTTCACCAGCGTCGTGCCCTTCGCGGTGCCGTCGGTCTTCCACAGCTCGATGCCGTGCACGCCGTCGTCGGCCGAGAAGTACAGCGTGCGGCCCAGCACTGCCAAGTGCGTCGGCCGCGAGGGTGCGGCGCCCGGGCGCAGGTCCTTCACCAGCTGCGTGCCGTGTGCGGTGCCGTCGCTCTTCCACAGCTCGGCGCCGTGTTCGCCGTCGTGCGCGGTGAAGTACAGGTCATTGCCCACGGCCGTGAGGTTCTGGATGCCCGCGTCCTCGAGGCCTGGGCGGATGTCCTTCACCAGGCGTGTGTGCTCGGGCGTGCCGTCGGTCACCCAGAGCTCGTGGCCCTGCGTGCGCGTGGTCGCGGTGAAGAACAGGCGCGGGCCGGCCACGGTGAGCTGGCGGGTGAGGGCGCGCGGCCCGGCGTCGACGGCGGACACGCGCGTGGTGCTCTTCGCATCGCCCGTGGTCTTCCACACCTGGAAGCCGGTCTGGCCGTCGTCGGCCACGAAGTAGAGCGCGTCGCGGAACACGGTCAGCTCGTTGGGCATCGCGCCTTCCTCGCCGGGGCGCAGGTCGATCACCTGCGTCGTGCCGGCGGCGGTGCCGTCGGTGCGCCAGAGCTCGAGCCCGCTCGCGCCGTCGGTGGCCGTGGTGTAGACGTGGCCCTTGAACGCGACCTGACTGGCAGGGAACGACCCCCGGAAGCCCGGCCGGATGTCTTTCAACAGGGTGGTGCCGGCGTTGCTGCCGTCGGTGACCCACAGCTCCTGGCCCGTCGTGACATGGAAGGCGCTGAAGACCATCTTGCCGCTGCCCAGCGGCGCGAGGCCGGAGGGCGCGATGAAGGCCAGCCGCTGGCGCTGCTCGGGCAGCACTTCGCGTTCGGGGTCTTGTGCAGCGGCGGGCAGGGCGGTGAGCAGGGCGAGCGCGGTGAGGAAAACGGCGCGCATCGGCTCAGCCCCCGAACCACCGCGCCGGCACGATCACCAGCTGCGGAAACGCCACCATCACGAACAGGATCGCGAACTCGGCCAGCATGAACGGCACCACGCCGCGCGTGACGTCGTCCATCGAGATCTTGCCGACGCCGGCCACCACGTTGAGCACCGTGCCCACCGGCGGCGTGACGAGGCCGATCGAGTTGTTGATGATGAACAGCACGCCGAAGTACACGGGGTCGATGCCGGCCGCCTTCACCACGGGCATGAGCACCGGCGTGAGGATGAGGATGGTCGGCGTCATGTCCATCGCCGTACCCACCACCATCACGAGCACCATGATCGCGATCATGAGCAGCATCTGGTTGCCCATGAACGGCTGCAGCATGCCCACGATCTTGGAGGGCAGGTCGGCCACCGTGATGAGCCAAGCGCTCACCATGGCCGCGGCGATCAGGAACATCACGATGGCGCTGGTCTTGGCCGCGCTCACGAAGATGGCGTACAGGTCCTTCCAGGTGATCTCGCGGTACACCACCGTCGACACGAACAGCGCGTACACGGCGGCCACCACCGCGGCCTCGGTGGGCGTGAACACGCCCATGCGCAGGCCCACGAGGATGATCACCGGCAGCATCAGCGCCCACAGCGCGTTGCGGAAGGCGGCGGCAATCTCGGCGGACGACTTGCGCGGCGGCGGCACGATCTTTTCGCGCCGCACCAGCCAGGCCCAGGTGATCCATAGCGCGCCGCCGATCAGCAGCCCGGGCACGATGGCCGCGAGAAACAGCTTGGAGATCGACACGTTGGCCGCCACGCCGAAGATCACCAGGCCGATGCTCGGCGGGATCACGGGGCCGATCACGCCGGTGGCCGCAATGAGGCCGGCCGCGCGCGGCTTGTCGTGGCCCGCGCGCACCATCATCGGCAGCAGCAGCGCGGTGAGCGCGGCGGCGTCGGCCACGGCCGAGCCCGAGAGCGCCGACAGCAGGCAGCCGGCCATGATGGTCACGTAGCCCAGGCCGCCCTTCACATGGCCGACCAGCGCGAGCGCGAAGTCGACGATGCGCTTGGACAGCCCGCCCACGTTCATGATCTCGCCCGCGAGCATGAAGAAGGGCACGGCCAGCAGCGGAAAGCTGTCGGCGCCGCCGATCACGTTCTGCGTGAGGATCTGCGCGTCGAACAGGTCGAGGTGCCACATCAGCGCCACGCCGCTGGCCAGCAGCGAGAAGGCGATGGGAATGCCCATCGCCATGGCGAGCAGCAGCGAGCCGACGAAAACAGCGATGGTCATGGCCGTGCTCCCGGTTCCTTGGCGTCCTGCGAACCCAGGATCTGCTGCAGCTGCACCGCTTCTTCCGACTCCTGCACCATCACCAGCTCATGGTCGGCGATGCGGCCCGTGAGCAGGCGCAGCAGGTCGAGCGCCAGGATGAGCCCGGCCAGCACCGAGAACACGATGCCCGCCGCGTAGACGATGGCCATCGACGCGCCGGTGACGGGCGCCGTCACGTCCCAGTTGATCCGCGCCTGCGCGATGCTGCCTTGCAGCAGCAGCCAGACGATGTAGAGCATGACTGCATGGCCGACGGCCAGGCAGATCTTCTTGCCGATGGGGGGCAGCTTCTGCACCACCATGTCGACACCCAGGTGCCCGTGCTCCTTCAGCGCCACCACGGCGCCCAGGAAGGTCATCCAGATGAAGAGCCAGCGCGAGATTTCCTCGGACACCGTGATGCCCGAGTTGAAGCCGTAGCGCAGCACCACGTTGCCGAACACGAGCACGACCATGACCGCGAGCGCGGCCGCGATCAGCGCTTCGATGCCGGTGCAGCACCGGTCGAGCCAGCGGTTCATGCGGCGGCCTGCGCCTGAACTTGAGCCTGCGCCTGGCGCTGCATGTCGACCAGCGCGCGCAGCGCCGCCAGGTACGACAGCGGGCCCAGGCCCTGGACCGTGCCCTTCACCGCCGGCGAGATGATCGAATGCGCGCGCCATGCTTCGCGCGCGGCGATGTTGGACATGTGGACCTCGATGGTCGGGAACGGCATGGCCTTGATCGCATCGTGCAACGGCACGCCGTGCTGCGTGAGGCCGGCGGGGTTCACCAGCGCGCCCTGCGCATCGTCGATGTGGGTGTGCAGGAAGTCGATCAGGTCGCCTTCGTGGTTCGACTGGATGGTGTCCAGCGTCACGCCGAGTTCGACGGCGAGGGCCTGCAGCTGCGCGTTGATTTCGGCGAGCGTGGTCTTGCCGTAGATGTGCGGTTCGCGGCGACCGAACAGGTTGAGGTTGGGGCCGTGGAGAACGAGGATCTTCATGGGGAGCTTCGGTGAGGGACGGGCTGGCTTACTTGCGGATGCGCACAAGCTCGTCGTTGTAGAGCTTGACGATGGCGGGGTCGTACTGGGCGGCGAACTTGTCGATGACGGGCTTGGCGATGTCGCGCATGCGCTTTTGCTCGGTGGCGCTGAGCTCGTTGAACTGCGCGCCCTTGGCCTGCAGGTCGCCCACGGCCTTCTGTGCGGCCGCACGACTCACTTGCCGTTGATAACCGCGCGCCTCGTTGGCCGCGTCGTTCATCATCTTCTGTTCGGCCGGCGTGAGCGAGTCCCAGAACTTCTTGCTCACCAGCACGATGTTGGCGGCGTACACATGGTTGGTGGCGCTGACGAACTTCTGCACTTCGTAGAACTTGTTCGACAGGATCACCGCATAGGGGTTCTCCTGGCCATCGACTGCCTTGGCTTCGAGGGCGCCGTACAGCTCGGCGAAAGGCATCGGCACCGGGTTGGCCTTGAAGGCCTTGAAGGTCTCGAGGAACACAGGGTTGGGGATCACGCGGATCTTCAAGCCCTCGAGGTCTTCAGGCTTGGTGATCGGGCGCTTGCTGTTCGTGACGTTGCGAAAGCCCAGGTCCCAGTAGCCCAGGGCGACGAGGCCCTTCTCGGGGAGCTTGGCGATCAGGGCCTGGCCCAGGGGCCCGTCGAGCAGCGCATCGGCCTGTGCGAAGTTGTTCACCGAGAAGGGGAAGTCGACGAGGCCGAACTCCTTGACGATGCCCGCCAGCGACGTGGTGGCCGGTGCCGACATCTGCTGCACGCCGCCCTGCAGGGCCGACTGCTGCTGCATCTCGTTGCCCAACTGCGAGGCAGGGAACTCCTGGACCTTCATCTTGCCGCCGCTCTTGGCCGACAGCAGTTCGGCAAAACGCTTGACGCCGAAGCTCACGGGGTGGTCGGCGTTGTTCAGGTGGCCGAAGCGGATCACGCGCTCCTGCTGCGCCCACGACGGGGCGGTGAGGCCGGCGCACAGGCCGGCCACGGCAAGCATACGAAGAAGTTTCACGAAGGGTCCTCGGGCGGGAAGGAAGAAAGGGGGAAGGAAAAAATGCCGGACGGAGGCGATCGTATTTTTGTTGGAAAGAATTTCCATAATGGAAATCCCTTCCCCGAGTTCTGCTACGCTGGCGGACCCTGAGTGGCGGGCCGCATCGCCCGCGTTGACGAGACGACATCTGGAGGACGAAATGAGCGGAATACTGGAACGCAGCTTCAAGGTGCTGGAACATCTGGCGGAGCATCCCGAGGGGTGCGCGCTGTCGGCGTTGGCCAGCGAATTGCAGATTCCATTGAGTGCATCGCACCGATTGCTCGCGGAGCTCATCCGCTGCGGCTACGTGCGGCAGGAGGCGCGCGACGGCCACTACGTGCTGACCATCAAGCTGGTCTCGATCAGCCTGTCGTTCCTCAGCCGCTCGGGCATCGTCGACATCGCGCAGCCGCTGCTCGACCAGCTGGCTTCGACCTCGGGCGAGCTCGTGCGCCTGGCGGTGGTCGATGGCGAAGACCTGACCTTCGTCGCCAAGGCCCAAGGCGCCACGCATGGCCTGCGCTACGACCCCGACATGGGCCTGTCGGTGGCGCTCTCGTGCAGCGCCGCCGGGCACGCGTGGCTGTCCACCATGGGCGAGGACGATGCGATGGCGCTCGTCGCCAAGAAGGGGCTGGGCAAGCCCGAGGACTACGGTCCCAAGGCCCCCACGTCGCTCAAGGCCGTGATGGCTTTCGTGAAGGCGGCGCGCCAGCGCGGCTTCAGCATGATCAACGAGGTGTTCGCCCCCGCGATGACCGCCATGGCCGCGCCCGTGTTCGGCGCCGACGGCACGGCGATCGGGGTCGTCACCATCGCGGGCCCGTCGGTGCGGCTCACGCCGCAGCGCATGGAAGCGCTGGGGCCGGCGCTGTGCCAGGCCGCCGAAGAGGTGGCGCGCGCCAGCGGGGCCTCGGCGTTGTTCAAGAAGAGGGCGTAGGCCCAGCCGTTTGCACCATCCCCAACAAAGAGAAGGAGACATCACCATGAAGACGAAGCATTCGAAGCGCACCCTGCTGCTGGCCGCCATGGCGGCGGCCCTCGCGTTCGCCGCCCCAGGTGCGTTCGCGCAGCTCAAGGAGCGCACCATCAAGTTCGCGTTCCAGAACCAGGCCGGCCATCCGCAGGCGCAGGGCGCGCAGAAGTTCGCCGACCTCGTGGCCGCGAAGTCGGGCGGCAAGATCACCGTGAAGCTGTTCCCCGGCGGCACGCTCGGCGGCGACCTGCAGACCGTGTCGGCACTGCAGGGCGGCACGGTGGAGATGACCGTGCTCAACGCCGGCATCCTGTCGGCGCAGGTGAAGGAGTTCGCGGCCTACGACTTCCCGTTCCTCTTCAACAGCGGCAAGGAAGCCGACGTCGTCACCGACGGCCCCTTCGGCCAGAAGCTGATGGCCAAGCTGGAGGACAAGGCGCTGCACGGCCTGGGCTACTGGGACCTGGGCTTTCGCAACCTGACGAACAGCAAGCGTCCGATCGTCAAGGCCGACGACATCGCGGGGTTGAAGATCCGCGTGATCCAGTCGCCGATCTACATCGACATGTTCAGCGCGCTGGGCGCCAACGCCACGCCGCTGCCGTTCCCCGAGCTGTATCCCGCGCTCGACCAGAAGGCGGTCGACGGCCAGGAGAACCCGAACACGACCATCCTGTCGTCCAAGTTCGCGGAAGTGCAGAAGTACATCACCCAGACCCGCCACATCTACAACCCGCAGGCGCTGCTGATCAGCCGCAAGACCTGGGACGGCATGAGTGCCGACGAAAAGAAGATCGTCAACGAGGCCGCCGCCGAGGCGACCACGTTCCAGCGCCAGGCCTCGCGCGGCGCCGCCGACAGCGCACTCGACGCGCTCAAGAAGGCCGGCATGACGGTCTCCGAACTGCCGCCCGAAGAGATGGCGAAGCTGCGCGCCAAGGTGAAGCCGGTGATCGACAAGTACACGGCCTCGGTCGGCGAGGCCACCGTCAAGGAACTGATGGCGGAGATCGAGAAGGCGCGCAAGTAGCAGGCGAGCGTGCCCTTGATCCGGGGCGCCTGGCCTTCATCGTCCACGGTTCCCGGTCAGAGCTCGCGGTAGTCCCGGATGCGCGCGCGTGCGAGCTGCTGCGCCGCTGCAATGGCGGCCGGATCGGCCGCGGCCGCATCGGGCAACCAGTGGAAGGCGTCCGGGCCGTGGCACAGCAGCAGGCCGTCCTTGAAGCGGCAGGCCTTGGTGTAGGCCTCCCAGCCGTGGCGCACCTCGCTGTGGCGGCCCCGCGCATGGGAGCCGCTTTCCGACAGCGAGAAGTCGATCTCGTCGTCGTAGAAGGGGCTCTGCCTGAAGCGATGGAGGGCCAGCCGGGCGATGGCCGGCGCGCTCAACAGCAGCGCGATGCCGACCGCGAAAACGACCGCCAGGACGGGCAACCCTTCGTGGACGCATATGGCCAGGGCCAGGGCGAACAGGAGTGCCAACGGCCACTTGAACCGGACCCACCAGACCTGCTGCAGGTTGCGCAGGAAGCCGGTGAGCACATGCGCCTGCGAGAACTGGAAGCGGTAGCTGATCTGCATCTTTGAATTCCGAGACGGGCCGTGCGGGAGGGCGCGCGGGGCGGGATTCTGACCGCTTTTGCGGGCGCCGGTGCGCTCCGGCGATGTTCCAAGTTGGGGCCTCTCCACACCACCCACCCCAAACAACGCACCTTGTTAGGGCTTTGCGCCTCAATCTGGTTCTCCGATCCGGCAAAATGCAGGATTCGCATAAGGTTATGCACCGTTTTGGAAAACAGAGGATTGATTGGAATGAAGCACGCATCCGTCGGGGGGTTCCTCGCACACGTCGCACAACGCAACCCCGGACAGCCCGAGTATCTGCAGGCCGTGACCGAAGTGATGGAGAGCCTGTGGCCCTACATCGAGAAGCACCCCAAGTACACGAGCCACAGCCTGCTGGAGCGGCTGGTGGAGCCCGAGCGCGTGATCATGTTCCGCGTGTCCTGGGTGGACGATCACGGCGAGGTGCAGGTCAACCGCGGTTTCCGCATCCAGCACAGCCTGGCCATCGGCCCCTACAAGGGCGGCATGCGCTTCCATCCCTCGGTGAACCTGTCGATCCTCAAGTTCCTGGCCTTCGAGCAGACCTTCAAGAACGCGCTGACCACGCTGCCCATGGGCGGCGGCAAGGGCGGTGCCGACTTCGATCCCAAGGGCAAGAGCCAGGGTGAGGTGATGCGCTTCTGCCAGGCCCTGGTGACCGAGCTGTTCCGCCACGTGGGCTCCGACACCGACGTGCCGGCGGGCGACGTGGGCGTGGGCGGGCGCGAGGTCGGCTTCATGGCCGGCATGGTCAAGAAGCTCACCAACCGCGCCGACTGCGTGTTCACCGGCAAGGGCCTGAGCTTCGGCGGCTCGCTCATCCGCCCTGAAGCCACCGGCTACGGCAACGTCTACTTCGCGCAGGAAATGCTCAAGCGCAAGGGCCGCAGCTTCGACGGCCTGCGCGTGAGCGTCTCGGGCGCGGGCAACGTGGCGCAGTACACCATCGAGAAGGCCATGGCGCTGGGCGCCAAGGTGGTCACGGTGTCCGACTCGAGCGGCACCGTGGTCGATGAGGAAGGCTTCACGCCCGAGAAGCTGGCCGTGCTGATGGACGTGAAGAACCACCTCTACGGCCGCGTGAGCGACTACGCCGAGCGCACCGGCACCCGCTTCGTGGCCGGCGCCACGCCGTGGCACGTGCCGGTCGACGTGGCACTGCCCAGCGCCACGCAGAACGAGCTCAACGAGGAGGACGCGCGCACGCTGGTGAAGAACGGCGTGGTGTGCGTGGCCGAAGGCGCCAACATGCCCTCGACCATGGAAGCCGTGAAGGTGCTCGAGGGCCACGGCGTGCTGTACGCACCGGGCAAGGCCAGCAACGCGGGCGGCGTGGCCACGTCGGGCCTGGAGATGAGCCAGAACGCGGCCCGGCTGTCATGGACGCGCGACGAGGTCGATGCGCGCCTGCTGCAGATCATGCAGGGCATCCACGAGTCGTGCCTGCACTACGGTTCGCGCGCCGACGGCAGCGTGAGCTATGTCGATGGCGCGAACATCGCCGGCTTCGTGCGCGTGGCCGATGCGATGCTGGCGCAGGGCGTGGTCTGACGATTCGGGTTCGTCAGAGTTCGATGAACGAAGAGGTCGCCTTGTTCAGGGCCAGGCGGCCCTTCGCGGTGATCGATTCCACCTGGGCCAGCTGACGGATCGCGCGCTCGTCGGGCGCGTGCTCCGACGGCGGAATGAAGGCAGTCACGAGGTCGGCAGCACGCAGCACGCGCAGCCTGTCGATGTCTGCGGGCGTGTGGAGGACGTATGGCAATTTCTGCTCGGCGAGGGTCCGAAGAAATTCCATGGACATGGGTCGTCTCCTTGTGTTGAGGGGAGGGCGGTCCGGACATTGTGCGCACAAACAATTAGCGCTGTCTAAACCCTGCGCCGCGCATGCCTTTCGAGGCGTGTACCGAAGTTTCCAGTTCTTTCTGCGGGCGCGAGGGACGTGCCACTTTGTTTCTGGTCGTCGCCATGCTTTCGGCCAGCGTGGCGGGGTCCATGCATTCGCCGGCGGCCCAGGTCTGGCGCAAGGTGGTGCGCAGGTCGGTCAGGTCGCGCCGCTGCGCGCGCAGGCCGGCCATGAGCTGGTCGATTTCGCGCACGCGGCCGTCGAGCCGTTCGAGCAGGTCGTCCCCCGAAAAGACCTCGCAGCCTGCGAAGGCGCTGCGCAGGCTGTCCAGCGAGAAGCCGAGGTTCTGCGCGATCTGGATCAGCTGCAGCCGCTTGAGCGCGGCCTCGGTGTAGACGCGGTACCCATTGGCGCCGCGCTCGGGCGCGGGCAGCAGGCCGCTTTGCTCGTAGAAGCGGATGGCCGAGGGCGCCATGCCGGTCTTGTCTGCCAGTTCACCGATCTTCATATCGCTTGACCTTCAAGTTGGCTTGAATCTTAGCATCGGGTTTTTCCACTCACCACCCGGTCCTCATCGTGAACTCCTCGCCGCTTTTCCTGCCGCTGACCCTGCCCAACGGGAGCGTCCTGCCCAACCGCCTGGCCAAGGCCGCCATGGAGGAAAACATGGCCGATGCCGGGCAGTTGCCCGGCGCGGCGCTGCACGACCTGTACCGCGTCTGGGCGCAGGGCGGGGCGGGCCTGATCCTCACGGGCAACGTGATGATCGACGGCCGCGCGCTCACCGGCCCGGGCGGCGTCGTGCTCGAAGCCGATACGCCGCTCGAGCGCTTCGCCGAATGGGCCGCGGCCGCGCGCAGCGGCGGCGCGCAGGTGTGGATGCAGATCAACCATCCGGGCCGCCAGGTGCAGACCAGCATGGGCGGCACGGCCTGGGCGCCGTCGTCGGTGGCGCTCGATCTGGGCAAGCACAGCAAGCTTTTCGTGCAACCCAAGGCGATGAGCGAGGCGGAGATCGCCGAGACCGTCGACCGCTTCGCCGCCACGGCGCAGGCCGCCGAGCGCGCGGGCTTCACCGGCGTGCAGGTCCATGCGGCGCACGGCTACCTGCTCTCGCAGTTCCTGTCGCCGCTGACCAACCAGCGCACCGACGCCTGGGGCGGCAGCCTCGAGAACCGCGCGCGCTTTCTGCTCGACGTGGTGCGTGCCGTGCGGGCCCGCGTGGCGCGCGGCTTCGCCGTGGCCGTGAAGCTCAACTCCGCCGACTTCCAGCGCGGCGGTTTCTCGGAGAACGATGCGAAGCAGGTCATCCGCTGGCTCAATGACGAGGCCGTGGACCTGGTCGAACTGTCCGGCGGCAGCTACGAGAGCCCGGCGATGCAGGGCCGCACCGCCGACGGCCGCACGCTGGCGCGCGAGGCCTACTTCCTGGAGTTCGCCCGGGAGCTGGCCGCCGAGGCGCGCATGCCGGTCATGACCACAGGCGGCATCGTGCGCCGCGCCGTCGCCGAACGGGTGCTGGGAGAAGGCGTCGCCGTGGTGGGCATGGCCACCGCATTGGCCGTGGCGCCCGACCTGCCCGCACGCTGGCGCGCGGGCGAAGACGCGGCGGCGCAGAGCCCGCAGGTCGACTGGAAGGACCAGGTCATGGCCGCGCTGGCGCGCATGGCGCTGGTGAAGCGCCGGCTGCGCACGCTGCGTCCGGGCCGCAACAGCGCGCCCGCGCACTCGCCGTTCCTGACCCTGGTGCTCGACCAGCTGCGCACGAAGCGGCTGACGAAGCGCTACCGGCGCTGGCTGGGGGCGCGCGCGGCGTGAGCCGCCGCTATCGATTGGCCGGTTGAATGGGCCAGGCGGTGGTGTCGGGCCGCAGCAGGTGCCAGACCACGGGCGCGATGCCTTCGAAGGTGGCGCGGTAGCGATCGGACAGCCGGTTCTCGTCGGTCACGTCGCGGATCACGATGCCGTCGATGCGCTGCGGATGCGCGCGGAACACCTGCGCATAGATCTCGGGATCGGCCTCGCCCGAATCGCCCACGAGCAGGAAGCGGCGCTGCGGAAATTCGGCCAGCAGCCGTTCGATCACGCCGAGCTTGTGCGCGCGCGAGTCTTCGGCGCTCGGGATCAGCGTGCGCCAGGTCGTGCTCTCGCGCAGGTGCATGCTGCCGGCGGGAAAGTCGGCGTCGCGAATGAAGTCGGTGAGCGCGGGGTACAGCTGGATCGGGCTGCCCGAGAGGTAGTGAAAGCGCGTGCCGGGCGCCTGCGCCAGCGCGCGGTAGTGCGCCGCCATGCCCGGCGCGGCCTCGAAGCGGCGCGCGAAGGTGTTCAGCAGCATCTCGCGCCGGTCGCGCACCTGCGTGCGCTTGATGGTGTCGTCGATGTCCGAGATGACCGACACGCCCTGCGCCGGCACGATCTGCGCACGGCCGCGAAAGCGCGGCAGCAGCTCGCCCGGGCCGGTCACGCCATGGAAGGGCAGCCACTCCTGCGACGCCGGGATGTGCGAGGCCTCGATGACCGCGCGCAGGTTGCTGCGGCCGTCGGCGCCCGTGGGCGGCATCGTGAGGCGCGTGGCCGAGCCGTCGAAGGCGACGTCGATCACCTTGTCTTCTTCCGACTCGGCATGGAACAGCGCGGTGCGCTGGCTGAAGCGCAGCCGCGCGGCCGGCGTGAGCTTCTTCAGGTTCATGCCGAGGTAGCGGGCGAGCGCGGCGTCCAGGCCCCAGCGGTGCTCGCGCTCGAACACCCAGGCATGCACGTCGACCTCGAGCCGGCCGTCGGCCGTGGGGCGCGCGGTGCCGGGCATGAACAGCGCCTCTTCGTCCGACTCCAGCGGCCCGGCGGCCTGCAGGGCCTGCAGCGGCGCGAGGCCCGCGAGCAGGGCGGCACCGGCCAGCACGGTGCGACGCGACAGTTGTGGCGAGGTACCGGGCGCGCGGTGCTTGATCGTCATGCAGTGACGCGTTCGTAAGTCACGAAGCTGAAGGGCAGGCCGTCCTTGGCCGAGACGTGCGACTCACGCTGCGTCTCGCGCCACACGGCGGCGTCGAGCACGGGGGCGTGCGCATCGCCTTCGTAGTCGCGTGCGATCTCCGTGACCACCGCGCGCTGGGCCAGCGGTTCGGCTTCGGCGTAGATCTGTGCGCCGCCGATCACCCAGACTTCGGGCGAGTCCGACGGCGTGCACAGCGACAGCGCATCGGACAGGCTGCCGACCGCTTGCGCGCCTTCGGCCTGCCAATCGGTTTGTCTGGTGACCACGATGTTCCGGCGGCCCGGCAGCGGACGAAAGCGCGGGGGCAGCGAATCCCAGGTCTTGCGGCCCATCACCACGGGCGCGCCCGCGGTCTGCTGCTTGAAGTGCGCCATGTCCTCGGGCAGGTGCCAGGGGATGGTGTTGTTCACGCCGATCACGCCGTTGGCGGCGCGCGCGAAGATCAGGTTGATGCGGGGCGTGGCGGCACTCATGGCACTCACACCGCCACCGGCGCCTTGATCGGATCGCCGTGCTTGTAGTCCAGCACTTCGAAGTCTTCGTACTGGTAGTCGAAGATCGAATCGGGCTTGCGCTTGATGTTCAGCGTGGGGTAGGGGAAGGGCGTGCGGCTGAGCTGCAGCTTCACCTGTTCGGCGTGGTTGCTGTAGATGTGGCAGTCGCCGCCGGTCCAGATGAAGTCGCCCACGTCGAGGTCGCACTGCTGCGCCACCATGTGCGTGAGCAGCGCGTAGCTGGCGATGTTGAAGGGCACGCCCAGGAAGATGTCGGCGCTGCGCTGGTAGAGCTGGCAGCTGAGCTTGCCGCGTTCGCCCTCGGCCTGCGGCGGTGCCACGTAGAACTGGAAGAAGGCGTGGCACGGCATGAGCGCCATCTTCGACAGCTCGGCCACGTTCCAGGCGCTCACGATGATCCGGCGCGAGTCGGGGTTGCTCTTCAGCGTCTTGATGACGTCGGAGATCTGGTCGATGTGGCCACCGTCGGGCGTGGGCCAACTGCGCCACTGCACGCCGTACACCGGGCCCAGGTCGCCGTCTTCGCGCGCCCATTCGTCCCAGATGGTGACGCCGCGCTCCTTGAGCCAGTTGTTGTTGCTGGAGCCGGTCAGGAACCACAGCAGTTCCTGGATGATGGACTTGAGGTGCACCTTCTTCGTGGTCACCAGCGGAAAGCCCTCGTTCAGGTCGAAGCGCATCTGGTGGCCGAACACGCTCTTGGTGCCCGTGCCCGTGCGGTCGCTCTTGAACACGCCGTGCGTGTCGACGTGGCGCATGAAATCTTCGTACTGGGAGCGGACGGGGCGGGCAGGGAGGGTCATGTTGGGAATTTTACGGGGCGGCGCTAGCATCGGCCGATGACCGGCCATGACCACTCCCACGACCATTCCCACGACCACAGCAGCGAACTCGGCGAGATGGACCTGCGCGTGCGCGCCCTCGAAAGCGTGCTCACGCAAAAAGGCTACATCGACCCCGCCGCGCTCGATGCGCTGATCGACACCTACCAGACCCGCATCGGCCCGCGCAACGGCGCACGGGTGGTGGCACGGGCCTGGGTCGACCCGAGCTTCCATGACTGGCTGATGGCCGACGCCACGGCAGCCATCGCCTCGCTGGGCTACACGGGCCGACAGGGCGAGCACATGGTGGCCGTGGCCAACACCAACGACCAGCACCACATGGTCGTCTGCACCCTGTGCAGCTGCTACCCCTGGCCCGTGCTCGGCCTGCCGCCCACCTGGTACAAGAGCGCGCCGTACCGCTCGCGCGCGGTGAAAGACCCGCGCGGCGTGCTGGCCGATTTCGGCACCACCTTGCCCGAGACCACGCGCATCCGCGTCTGGGACTCGACCGCCGAGGTGCGCTACCTCGTGATCCCGCAGCGCCCGGCGGGCACCGAGGGCTGGAGCGAAGACGAACTCGCCGCGCTGGTCTCGCGCGATTCGATGATCGGCACGCGCGTGGTCGAGGCGCCGTCGGCAAGGAGCACGACATGACCTACACGACGCATGCCGACCTCGGCGGACAACCCGGCTTCGGCCCCGTCACGCCCGAGCCCGAAGGCGAGCTGTTCCACGGCGCCTGGGAGCCGCGCGCGCTGGCGCTCACGCTGGCCATGGGCGCCACCGGCTCCTGGAACATCGACACCAGCCGCGCCGCGCGCGAGACGCTGCCCGACTACCGCGACCTGAGCTACTACCAGATCTGGCTCGGCGCGCTGGAGCAGCTCATGCTGCAGCGCGGCCAGGTCTTCGCCGACGAGATCGCGTCCGGGCAGATGCACCGTCCGGGCGCGCCGGTCGCCCGCGTGCTGCAGGCCGCGAACGTGCCCGCCGTGCTCGCCAAGGGCTCCGGCACCGAGCGCCCCGCATCGGCGCCCGCGCGCTTTGCGGTCGGGCAGGCCGTGCGCATGCACCTCGGGCGCGTCGACCACCACACGCGCCTGCCGGCCTATGTGCAGGGCAAGCGCGGCACGATCGAGCACATCCACGGCGCGCACGTGTTCGCCGATGCGAATGCGCAGGGCCTGGGCGAGCAGCCGCAGTGGCTCTACACCGTGGTCTTCGACGAGGCCGAGCTGTGGGGCGAGGGCACGCCGCGCCAGAACCTCGCGGTATCGGTCGATGCGTGGGAAAGCTACCTGGAGCCCGCGGCATGAAGGCGAACGACATGCCGGCGCTCGCACTCGCCCCGGGCATGCCGCGCGACGCCGACGGGCCGGTGTTCAGGGAGCCGTGGGAGGCGCAGGCCTTCGCGATGACGCTCGCGCTGCACGAGCGCGGGCTGTTCAGCTGGGTCGAATGGGCCGAGGCGCTGGCCACGCAGATCAGCGCCGCGCAGGCCGCGGGCGACCCGGACACGGGCGACACCTACTACCGTCACTGGCTCGCCGCGCTCGAAGGCCTCGTGGCCCGCAAGGGCGCAAGCTCCGGCGATGAACTGGCCCGCTACCGCCACGCCTGGGACCACGCGGCGGAGCGCACGCCGCATGGGCAGCCGATCGAGCTGCGCGGCGAGGATTTTCCAGGCTAGATGTGAAGCGCCAAGCTATCGACCATGGCCCGGCGGTGTTGCGAAGGGGGCTGGCCGAAGCGCGCCTTGAAGGCGCTGGCGAAGTGCGCTGGTGAGGAAAATCCGCATTGGAATGCGACGTCGCCCACTGTGAGACGTTGCCGCGCCGGGTCGGCCAGTATCCGCTGAGCCATCTCGAGGCGGCACTGCCAGATCCATCCGGTCACGGTGCAGCCTTTGCTTGCAAACAGGCGGTTCAAATGGCGCGGCGACAGGCAGACGTGCCTGGCAACGGCCGCCGTATCGAGTCCAGCCTCGGCAAGATGTTCCGCGATGTAGGTTTCGGCACACAGACGCGCGACCTCGGACGAAGCGCGGGCTCTGCGCGCCTCGCAAGGCAGCGCGAGAAGCGCCCGGCATAGCGCGCTGACCCGTTCGGCTGCCTTGACGGCATCACAGGCAAGCGGCCGTTCGATGAAGTTGTGCAGCGTTCGATCCAATTCAGCGCGAAGGCTCCGACCGCCTTGCCCGAAATCGATCTTGGTCGGCCCCGTCGGCAGAATCGATCTGTCTTCGTCCTGCAGCAGCGCCGTCGGCAGGTCAACCAGGAACTGTCGGGTCCTGCGAGAAAAACCGCACAGGTAAGGATCGGATGTCCGGTACACGAGCACATCGCCGGGCTGCGCTGTGATGCAGCGTCCCTTCTGGTAAAAAAACACCTCGCCCTCGACCACCATCGCAACGAAGACGGAGTTCTTCGGATGGCGCCGCAGCAATGCGGGGGTTCTTTCGATGACGTGCTCGTTGCCGGCCACGTCGGCCACGCGCAACGATCCCAGATCGAAGTTCCGCTCCGTCGCCTCCAGGCCCTCGCCGGCATAGCTGGTGCACCGCAGTCCGATCAGCTCGGACGCGTTGTAGGCTTCCCAGAAACCGATCCGCTCATGCGGCGGCACCAAGTCGGTAGAAACTCTGCATTGGGGTACTGTGATGGGCGCGCAACTCATCGCTGGGGTCCCGTTCGTCTGAAGGCGCTGATGCTACGCACAGTGGGCACGGACGACGGTCGGGTATACACCAGACCGAATGTCCAAATGGAGGAAGGAAGTCGTCCATCCGGAGATAACGTGCCTTGGCTGGCCTTTCTAGACTGCCAGCATCACATCACAAACGGAGACAACGATGCATTCCCTCCCCGAGGAGTTTTGGCGGAACATCGCGCCGATCGCGAACGTTTTCAAGCCCGACGCCAAGCCTGAGGTGCATATCGCCAATGCGGCCACCGACGACAGCCGCTACTACGTCCCCATCAGTGAGACAGTTTCATCACGTCCCTTGTGGATCTCCCCCAGTGAGAACAAATGGGCCGACGTTCTGCGCGCCGACGGTCCAGGGCTGATCAATCGCCACTACCATCCGCACGAGGTGTTCGCCTTCACGCTGTCTGGCAAGTGGGGCTACCTGGAGCACGAATGGACTGCCGAAGCTGGCGACTTCGTCTACGAGACGCCCGGCGAGAGTCACACGCTGGTGGCGCATCACCATCCAGAACCGATGAAGGTCTTCTTCATCGTGAAGGGCCCCCTCATCTGGCTGGACGAGAAAGGCGAGTCGGTCGGGCACTTTGACGTGCACGACTACATCGAGTTGGCCCGGGCGCATTACCAGAAGGTGGGGCTTGGCGCCGCCTACGTCGATACGCTGTTCAGGTAAGACGAGGTCAATCGGATGGCCGTGGTTCGATGCGTACGGCTAGACCCGGATCACGCGCCCCGGGTTCAGGATGTTCTTCGGATCGAGCCCGCGCTTGATCGCCCGCATCATCTCCAGCGCCACCGGCGACTTGTGCTTCTCGAGCTTGTCGACCTTGAGCGAGCCCACGCCATGCTCGGCCGAGAACGAGCCGCCGAACTGCTCGACCGCGTCGTAGACCAGCGTGTTGATGCGCTCTTCCTCATTCTTCAGGAAGGCCTTGGTGTCGATGTTCTCGGGCGCCTGCACGTTGTAGTGCAGGTTGCCGTCGCCCAGGTGGCCGAAGTTCACGAGCCGCACGCCGGCGATCTCGCGTTTCAGCAGGGCGTCGGTGGCTTCCACGAAGGCCGGAATGCGCGACACGGGGATCGAGATGTCGTGCTTGATGTTCAGCCCCTCTTCGGCCTGCGCGAGCGGAATGCTCTCGCGGATGTGCCAGAGCTGGTGCGCCTGCGTGAGGTTCTCGGCCACCACCGCGTCGGTCACGCAGCCGTCTTCGAAGGCGGTTTCGAGCAGCGCCTCGAAGCGCGCGCGGGCGTGGTCCTCGGACTCGCTGTCGGAGTTCTCGAGCAGCACGCAATACGGCACGGCCTCGTCATTGATGAAGGGCACGCGCAGCTGCGGCATGTGCTTGTCGACCAGGCTCAGCGCGAACTTGCCCATCACCTCGAAGCCCGTGAGGCCCGAGCCCAGGTGCTTGTGCGCCAGGCCCAGCAGCGTGACCGCGTGGTCGAGCGAAGGCACGGCGGCCCAGGCCGTGAGCTGCGCGGCGGGCAGCGGGTACAGCTTCATGGTCGCGGCGGTGATGACGCCCAGCGTGCCTTCGCTGCCGACGATCAGGTCGCGCAGGTCGTAGCCCGTGTTGTCCTTGCGCAGGCCGCTCGTGCCTTCCCAGATCTCGCCCTGCGGCGTGACCACTTCCAGGCCCAGGCACAGGTCGCGCGTGTTGCCGTAGCGCACCACCTGCGTGCCGCCCGCGTTGGTCGCGAGGTTGCCGCCGATGGTGCAGCTGCCTTCGGCCGCGAGGCTCAGCGGGAACAGGTAGCCGGCTTTCTCGGCGGTCTCTTGCAGCGTCTGCAGGATGCAGCCGGCCTCGACGGTCATCGTGAGGTTGGCGGCGTCGATGTTGCGGATGGCGTTCAGTCGCTGCAGGCTCAGCACCACCTGCGTGCCGCTGTCGTCGGGAATGGAGCCGACCGCCAGGCCGGTGTTGCCGCCCTGCGGAATGACGGCCGTGCCGGCCGCGGCGCAGGCCTTGACCACGTCGGCCACCTGCTGCGCATTGGCCGGGCGCACCACGGCGAGCGACTTGCCGCGCGCGCGCTTGCGCCAGTCCTGTTCGTAGGCCGCGAGGTCGCCCTCGGTCAGCACGTGCGTGGCGCCGACGATGGCGCGCAGTTGGTCGAGGAGGGAAGAAGAGGTGGTCATTGGGCGGAAGCCTCCAGGGGACGGGCAGCGGCAGCAGCGGCCTTGGCGTGGCGCAGGCGAAGGCGCACATGCCACGCGCAGGCCGCGAAGAGCACGAGGCACAGCAGCACCTCGACGAGCGCGAGGATTTGTCCCACGCCATTGGTGTCGCTCCAGGCGCGCACCACGCCTTCGGTGAAGTAGAGCCAGATCATCAGGCTGACCCAGCGGTAGGTGTACATGCGGTTCTTGTAGAGCCCCGCGAGCGGAATGACCAGCGGCAGCACCTTCAGCGCCAGCAGCGAGCCGCCCGGGCGCAGCGGCGCCAGCCACAGTTCCCAGGCCAGGCCCAGCACGATCAGGCCGACGAGGCTGCCCACGGCGGCCCATCGGGTGGCGCGGACGGAAGAGGGCGGGAGTGGGGTGTCGGACACGGTGGCGGCGAAAGAGAGAGGGGGAGGCGCACGGGGTGTGGCGCGTCTCGGGAAAGAGCGGATGGCATGATACCGGCCATGAATCGTCGGCAGCTTTGGAGGGATCTTTCGCGCTTTCCTTGGCGCAACACCGCAGCGGTCTTGGGGGAGCGTTTTCGCGAAGACCGCCTCGGCCTCACGGCCAGCAGCCTGACCTTCACCACCACCATCGCCATGGTGCCGTTCTTCACGGTGGCGCTCGCCCTCTTCACCGTGTTTCCGATGTTCGCCACCATGCAGGGCCGCCTGCAGCGCTGGCTGATCGAGAGCCTGATTCCCGACAACATCGCGCGCCAGGTGCTGGGCTACCTGAACCAGTTCGCGAGCAAGGCCAGCGGGCTGGGCATCGCGGGCCTGGTGGTGCTGCTGATCACCGCCATCGCGCTGATCCTCACGATCGACAAGACGCTCAACAACATCTGGCGCGTGCGAACGCCGCGGCCGCTCGCGCAGCGGGTGCTGATCTACTGGGCCACCATCACGCTCGGGCCGCTGATCCTTGCGGTGAGCCTGTCGACCACCTCGTACGTGTTCGCCGCTTCGCGCGACGTGGTGGGCGGAGGCATCGTCAAGCTGGCCTTCGACACCCTGGAATTCATGCTGCTCGCGGCCGGCATGGCCGGGCTGTACCACTACGTGCCGAACACCACGGTGCGCTGGTCGCATGCCTGGGCCGGTGGCCTCTTCGTGGCGGCGGCCATCGAGATCGCCAAGCGCGTGCTGGGCTACTACCTGAGCCTGGTGCCGACCTATTCGGTGCTGTATGGCGCCTTCGCCACCTTCCCGATCCTGCTGGTGTGGATCTACGTGGCCTGGGTGATCGTGCTGCTGGGCGCCGTCATCGCGGCCTACCTGCCGAGCCTGCTGACCGGCGTGGCGCGCCGGGGCGGCGCGGCGGGCTGGCCGATGCAGCTCGCGATGGAGGTGCTGCAGCACCTGGCGCGCGCGCAGGCCACGCCGGCCAAGGGCATGGGCGCGAGCGAACTGCTGACGCGCATGCGCGTCGACGGGCTGCAATTGGCGCCGGTGCTAGACACGCTGGTGCGGCTCGACTGGATCGCGCCGCTGGCCGAGGAGCCCGCCAACCAGGACCCGCGCTACGTGCTGCTGGCCGACCCGTCGACGCCCATCGAGCCGCTGCTGCGCGAGCTGCTGATGCCGCGCGCCGAACCGCTGGAAGACCTGTGGCAGAAGGGCCCGCTGCGCACGCTGCGGCTGGGCGACGTGCTATTGATCTAGGAGCATCCTGGCGTTGGGCCGTCAGATCTTGACCCGGCCGGCCCAGATGTCGCGGTACATCGCCCAGTCGCCCATGAAGGAATACAGCGGGCGCTTGAACGAGGCGGGCTTGTTCTTCTCGAAGCCGAAGTGCCCGACCCAGGCGAAGCCGTAGCCCGCCACCAGCCCGGCCAGCAGCCACCACGGATTGAGCGTGACCACCAGCGCCACGAGGCACAGCAGCGAGATCGTCGAGCCCGCGAAATGCAGCCGCCGGCAGGTGACGTTGGCGTGCTCGGTCAGATAGAAGGGATAGAACTCGGCAAAGCTCGTGAAGCGGCGCGGATCGACCGGGGCCGGCGCGTCCGGTGCGGCAGGGGTGGAGGTGTTCATCGTGGGTCTCCTGCGCCCCGCAGGGGCTTTGTTGATAATAGCCACGACCCCGCGGCCGCACCACCCGGGTTCGCCATCCCACCTTCGCCGTATCCACCTTGAGCGCTGTTCCCGTCGTCCCCGTCGATTCTTCCGCCGATGCCAACGCGCTGTGGGTCGTGTGCCTGTGCGCCGAATGGTGCGGCACCTGCCGCGACTATCGGCCGCTGCTGGTCGAGCTGGCAAAGGCGCACCCGCAGTTCCGCTTCGCCTGGGTCGACATCGAGGACCACGCCGAGATCGCCGACGCCTTCGACGTCGAGACCTTCCCGACCCTGCTAGTGGCGGGTGCCGACGGCACGCGCTTTCTCGGTCCGCTGCTGCCGCACATCGAAACGCTGTCGCGCCTGCTCGGCGCGCTGCAGCCGCCGCAGCCTTCCAGCCTCGACGTCGACCTGCTGCTGGCCGTGCTCGAGAAAAAGCCCGCGGCCTTCGCGGTCTGACCGCTTCGGAGCTTCCTTCCCATGAACATCCTGATCTTTGGCGCCACCGGCATGGTGGGGCAGGGCGTGCTGCGCGAGTGCCTGCTGGCGCCCGACGTGGAACGCGTGGTCGCGGTGGGACGCAGCGCCACCGGGCAGCAGCATCCCAAGCTGCAGGACCTGGTCCACAAGGACATGTTCGACTACCGCGCCATCGAGTCGCAGCTGACGGGCTTCGATGCCTGCTTCTTCTGCCTGGGCGTGTCGTCGGTCGGCATGAAGGAGCCCGAGTACAAGCGCATCACCTACGACCTGACGATCGCAGCCGCCACCGTGCTGGCGCGGCTCAACCCGGGCATGACCTTCACCTACGTGACGGGCGCGGGCACCGACAGCAGCGAGCGCGGCGAACGCATGTGGGCGCGTGTGAAGGGCGCGACCGAGAACGCGTTGATGCGCCTGCCGTTTCGCGCGTCTTACATGTTCCGGCCCGGCATGATCCAGCCGCTGCACGGCGTGCGCTCGAAGACGCCGCTGTACGACGCCGCGATCGTGGTGCTCAAGCCCGTGCTCGGGCTGGCCCACCGCTGGTGGCCCGACCGCGTGACCACCACCGAGAAGGTGGGCCGCGCGATGCTCGCGGTGGCGCGCCGGGGCGCACGCAAGGTGCTGCTCGATCCGGCGGACATCAACGCGCTGGGCAGCTAGGCCGCCCCGCGTTCTTCACAGTTTTCAGCCCGCGACGAAGTCGCGCAGCGCGAACAGCACCTCGTCCGGCGCCTCGCTCATCAGCGCGTGGCCGGCATGCACCGTCACCACCTTGGCGTTGCGCGCCTTGCTCACCAGCGCCTTGGTGGCGCGCGGCGGCGTCATCTGGTCGGCGTCGCCCAGGAGGAACAGCACGGGGCACTGCACCTTCTCCATCGCGGCTTCGCCGTTCGCATAGTCGTTGCAGGCCTTGAAGCCGATGTGGAACACATTGGCCTCGCGGTTGCTCGCGAGCACGCGGCGCATCAGCGCGCGCGAGCTGCCGTACAGCCACGTGCCCGGGCCGAGCGACGAGGGCGGCGGCGCCAGCAGCGAGTGCGAGAAGGTGTTGACCATCGCGATGGCGCGCTGCGGATCGCTCACCGAGCTTTCGAGCAGCGCGGGCGACACCACCATCGGGTAGGCGGTGCCGACCATCGCGAGCTGCGTGATGCGTTCGGGCGCGCGTGCCGCGGTTTCGAGCGCGATCAGCGAGCCGAAGCTGTGGCCGACCAGCGCGGCCTTCTGCACGCCCGCCGCGTCGAGCAGCGCGATGACAAACTGAGCCGCCTCTTCCACGCTGGCCGGCGGCGCGCCGGCGCTCTTGCAGTGGCCCGGCAGGTCGACCGCCAGCACGTTCCAGCCGTGGTTGGCGAACCAGCGGCTTTGCAGGATCCACACGCTGTGGTCGTTGAGCACGCCGTGGATGAACACCACCGTGGGCTTGGCCGCATCGAAGGGCTTGCCGGCGGTGTAGCAGTAGGTGTCGTGGCCGTTGACGGTGTAGTTCATCTCAGGCGCCCGCCTTTTCTGCGGCCTTCAGCGCGCGCTTCAAGTCGTCGATCAGGTCGGCCGGATCTTCCAGGCCGATCGAGAGGCGAATGGTGCCCTGCGAGATGCCCGCGCCCGCCAGTGCCTCGTCGGTCATGCGGAAGTGCGTGGTGCTGGCCGGATGAATCACCAGGCTGCGGCAGTCGCCCACGTTGGCCAGGTGGCTGAACAGCTTGAGCGCCTCGATGAAGGCCTTGCCCTGCGCGCGGCTGCCCTTGATGTCGAAGCTGAACACGGCGCCCGCGCCGCGCGCGCCGTGGCGCAGCAGCTTCTGCGCGAGCGCATGGCTCGGGTGCGACTCGATCAGCGGATGTCCCACGCGCGACACGAACGGATGGCTGGCCAGGAACTCGACCACCTTCTGCGTGTTGTCGATGTGGCGTTCCATGCGCAGCGGCAGCGTCTCGATGCCCTGCAGGATGAGCCACGCCGTGTGCGGGCTCATCGAGGCGCCGAAGTCGCGCAGGCCTTCGCGGCGTGCGCGCAGCAGGAAGGCGCCGACGGTGCTTTCCTCGCTGAACACCATGTTGTGGAAGCCGTCGTAGGCCTGTGTGAGCTCGGCGAACTTGCCCGACTTCTCCCAGTCGAAGCTGCCGCCGTCGACCACCACGCCGCCAATGACGGTGCCGTGGCCGGACAGGAACTTGGTGGCCGAGTGGTAGACCAGGTCGGCGCCCCAGTCGAAGGGCTTGATGAGGTAGGGCGAGGTGAGCGTGGAGTCGACCAGCAGCGGCACGCCGGCCTCGTGGGCGATGTCGCTCACGGCGGGAATGTCGAGCACGTCCAGGCCCGGGTTGCCCACGGTCTCGCCGAAGAAGAGCTTGGTTTCGGGGCGCACCGCGGCGCGCCAGCCATCGAGGTCGCCGGGCTTCACGAAGGTGGTCTCGATGCCGAAGCGGCGCATCGTGTAGTGCAGCAGGTTCTGCGAGCCGCCGTACAGCGCCGTGCTGGCCACGATGTGCGAGCCCGCGCCCATCAGCGTGGCGACCGACAGGTGCAGCGCCGCCTGGCCGCTGGCCGTGGCGATGGCGCCGATGCCGCCTTCGAGCGCCGACACGCGCTGCTCCAGCACCGCGTTGGTCGGGTTGCTGATGCGCGAGTAGACGTGGCCCGCGCGTTCCAGGTTGAACAGCGCGGCTGCGTGGTCGCTGGATTCGAAGACGAAGGAGGTCGTCAGGTGGATGGGAACGGCCCGCGCACCGGTGGTGGGGTCGGGGGCAGCGCCGGCGTGCAGCGCGAGGGTGTCGAAACCGGGGTCGGAATAACCGGGCATGAAGGCCTTTCTGTTGTCTCTTCGCAATGCCCCGTGACGCCGGCAATGCTTGCACAGGCGACAGGGGCGTTCGGGTCGGCGTCGATTGTGGGCTATATTCAAATCGGCACGACGCCGAGAACGACGAATCCCCGAGAGGAGCACCACCATGAAAGTCAGCGACATTCTTCGCGTCAAGGGCAACACGCTCTTCACCACCACGCCGGACGACCCGCTGGCGGAAGCCGCCAAGACCATGGCGGACAAGGACATCGGTTCGCTGGTGGTCATGGAGCACGGCGACCTGGTCGGCATGCTCACCTTCCGTGAAGTGATCGTGGCGGTCGTCAACAACGGCGGCCAGGTCGGGACCACGCTGGTGCGCAAGGCCATGGACGACGCGCCGGTCACCTGCACGCTCGAAACCGACCTCGACGAAATCCGCCGCATCATGCTGGAGCGCCACGCGCGCTACATGCCCGTGATGGACAAGCGCATGCTCATGGGCGTGATCAGCTTCTACGACGTGGCCAAGGCCGTGGTCGACGCGCAGAACTTCGAGAACAAGATGCTCAAGGCCTACATCCGCGACTGGCCGGAAGACGAGAGCAACGAAAAGGCCGGCTGAGCCTTTTCAGCCAGCCACTGACCGACTCGCCGTCGGCCCCTTCAAGCGAACACCGAGGAACCGGCTTTGCCGGGCCTCTGGTGTTGCCCCCGGTAGGGGGTTGGCGAAGCGACACGAAGTGCGCGCAGCCTGGGGGCGAGCTTCTTACTCTTTGATGTTGGCGGTCTGCACGATCTTTTGATTGCGTGCGTACTCGGCCTGCACGAATTTCCCGAACGCCTCCGGCGTTCCACTGCCCGGCAATGCGCCTTGCTCCGCCAGCTTGGCGCGCACGCCTTCTTCCTGCAGCACCGCATTCAGTTCCTGGTTGAGCCGCGCCACCACGGCCGGCGGCGTCTTCGCGGGCGCGAAGATGCCGGTCCAGCTCACCATGTCGTAGCCCTTGAGGCCGGGCATCTCGTTGAAGGTGGGGACCTGCGCGAGCGCCGGCAGGCGCTGGCTGCCGGTGATGCCCAACGCCTTCAGGCGCTTGCCGTTCACATGCGGAATGGCGCTGGTGCTCACCAGCATCGCGAGGTCGACCTGGTCGCCGATGACGTCGGTGGCGATCTGGGCACCGCCGCGGTAGGGCACGTGCGTCACGAAGATGCCGCTGCGCTCCTTGAGCAGTTCCATCGCCAGCTGCAGCACGGTGCCCACGCCCGAGGTGGCGTAGTTGTAGTGGCCGGGCTGGGCCTTGGCGAGCTTCACGAAGTCGGCGTAGCTGCGCACGTCCAGGCCGGGGCGCGCCACCAGCACCATCGGCGCGGTGTTGAGCAGGCCGACGGGCGCCAGGTCCTTGAGCGGATCGAAGCGAAAGGCCGAGGGGTTGACCAGCCGGCCGATGGCGATGGCGCTGTCGGGGCCGACCACCAGCGTGTAGCCGTCGGGTGCCGCGCTCACGGCCTTGGCCACGCCGATGGCGCCGCCCGCGCCGCTCACGTTCTCGATCACGACCGACTGCTTGAGCCGTTCGCCCAGGCGCTGCGCCACGAGGCGGGCGTTGACGTCCACGCTGCCGCCGGCCGTGAAGGGCACGATCAGCGTGAGGGGCTTGGCGGCGGGCCAGGCGGGCTGCGCGAAGGCGCCCGTGGGCAGGGCGGCGCAGAGTGCAGCGGCAGCGAGGATCAGGCGGCGGTTCGTGGTCATGGCGGGGTTCATCCGGGGAAGGGGGTGGCGGAGGGCATGGGCTCGGAAGGCAGGCGGGCGCGCAGCGCGTCGAAGTCGGCGCTCCATTCGGCGCGCCACTGGCGGCGCTGCGTGTCGTCGATCCAGGCGCCGTCCAGGCCGTTGTGCATGAAGCCGCGCAGGTCGTCCAGGCCGAAGCCGAAGTCGCGCACCATCATCAGCCAGGCGCCCGTGGGCGTGACCTGGTGCAGCGTCGGGTCGTCGGTGTTCGGATGGATGCGCAGGCCCAGGCCGGGCATGCGGCGGATCGGGTGGTCCAGCGCCCAGCGCTCGGGCGGCAGCGTGCGCAGGTAGTAGGAGTTGGTCGGGACCACGGTGAAGATCACGCCGCGCTCGGCGCACTGGCGCGCGAAGTCGGGCTGGTCGACCACCGTGTAGCCGTGGTCGATGCGGTCGACCTGCAGCAACTCGACCGCAGTGCGCACGTTGGTCCAGGGCATGCCGAACTCGCCGGCGTGCGCGGTGGTCTTCAGGCCGGCCTTCTTCGCATCGGCGTACGCGCGGGCGAAGAGCTCGGGCGGGCGGTCGTTCTCGCGGTAGTCGATGCCGATGCCGATCACCTCGTCGCAGCGGTGGGCCTGGACCCACTCGACCATCTCCACCGCAGCCTCGGCGCTGGCCTCGCGGTCGATGGCGGCAATGAGCCGGCCGGTGATGCCGAACGCCTGCTGCGCATCGTGGATCGCGCGGACGATGGCGCCCTGCGCCAGCGGGTAGGCAATGCCCGAGCCGTGCACCGTGCCGGTCGGGTTCCAGAAGAACTCGGCGTAGCGCACCTGGTGCGAGGCCGCGTCCTGCAGGTATTCGAGGGTGAGCTGGTACAGGTCGTCGGCGCTGCGCACCAGCTGGGCGTCGAGCGCGCGCAGCACACGCAGCACGCCCACGGGCTTTTCGCCGCGCGTGTAGAAGCCGTCGATTTCCGCGTCGGCCAGTGGCGCGCCGGCGCGCCGGTTGAGCTGGCGGAAGGTGTCGTGGCGCACGGTGCCGAAGAGGTGGCAGTGCAGTTCCACCTTGGGAATGGCGCGCAGCATCGCTTCGAGCGTGAAAGGAGCGGCGGCGGGCGCAGGCGCGGCAAGGGTCATGCGGCGCAGTCTAGGCAGTGCGTGCTCATAAGGAAAATTTTGAATTTCTATAATTTGATTCATTGAATCGATAACCAGGATGCCCATGGCCGCCTTGCCCCTGCGTGCGCTCACGCTGCGCCAGCTGCAGTGTTTCTCGGTGCTGGTCGAGGAAGGGCACTTCGGCCGCGCGGCGCGCCGGCTCGCCATCACGCAGCCCGCGCTGAGCAACGCGATCAAGCAGATGGAAAAGCTGCTCGGCGCCGAGCTGCTGACCCGCTCCACCCACCGGCTCGAACTCACGCCCGTCGGCGCCGAGGTGCTGGCGCGCACCGATTTCCTGGTCCACACCTTCGAGGTGGCGCTGCGCGACATCGAGAGCACGGTGCAGCGCGGCCGGGCCTATGTGCGCGTGGGCGTGATCCCCTCGGCCAGCGCGCGCGTCGCGGCGGCGGCGGCCGGCTTCCTGCAGCAGCGCGCCGAGGTGGAGCTGGCCTGGCGCGACGCGCCCTCCACGGTGCTGCTGGCCGAGCTGCGCAGCGGTCAGCTCGACATGGCCGTGGCCGCGATCACCGAACCGCCGGGCGGCCTGGAATGCATCGACCTGTTCCGCGACCCGCTGGTGCTCGTGGTGCGCAGTGACCACGCGCTGGCGGCGGCCGGCGAGGCGCGATGGGAGGCCATCGGCAGCGAGCGCCTCGTGCTGTTCGAAAGCGGCAGCATGCCGGCGCTGGGCGACCCGGCGCGCGCGCAGTTCGCGCAGGGCGCGCAGCCGTACCGCGTGAGCTATTCCGAAACGCTCTACGCGCTGGTGCGCAGCGGGCAGGCGCTGGGGCTGATGCCGCGGCTGTACACCTCGTCGCTGCGCGACCCCGAACTGGCCGTGGTGCCGCTGTCGGCGCCGCGCATCGAGCGGCGCGTGGTGCTGGCCTACCTGCCAGGGCCGATGCGCAACGTGGCGGCGCAGGAGCTCATCGGGTTTTTGCGCGAGCGGTTGCCGCAGGCCTAGGCAGTCTCCAGCATTGCCATGCGCGTTTCGCTACTGAAACGCTCCAGCGTCCAGCCCTCGCCGAGCATGAACATGCGCGTGTGCAGCTGCGACAGCGTGTCGCCGTCCACTTCGTCGCCGAGATAACTCAAGCGCTTCTCGCGCAGGTCGACGAAGCCCGTCGTGTAGTCACGCCCCAGGCGCAGCCACAGTGCGTGCGCGCCCGGCGACTGGCGCGCGCCGCTCATCAGGCACATGCCGCTGCCCAGCGCCCAGCGGTACACGGCCGTGGCCAGTCCACGCCGCTGGTAGGCGGGGTCGTACTGCGAATGCGGCGCGCGGATGTGGCGGTCGGCGCGGCGGTCGAGTTCGATCAGGCGGTTGAACACGGTGTAGCCGACCAGCCGCTGGTGGCGCACGTCCTCGATGTACACGTAGGTCTCGCCATCGGCCTCGCGAAAGCGTGCGCGCAGGTCGGGGTCGTCCAGGCGCAGCGCGGGCAGGTCCTGCACGCGCTCGCCCATGGCGCGCATGCGCTCGTACACCGGCGTCAGCGGCTCGCTCGGGCGACCCTTCTTCGGATCGACGTCGATGCGCAGCTCGGCCGGCCGCAGCAGGCGGCGGCGCAGCGCGTCGAACGACAGCCAGGCGGGCCAGGGCGGCAGGGCAGGCGAAGGCGAAAAAGAGACGGAAGGGGAGCAGGCAAGAGCCACCACGGGGAAATCCTCACGACGAAACACGACGGCGAAGCGGGCGAGGTCCTTCCGCGCGGCACGGGGCCGGAGGCGGGAAGAAGGTCGGACGCTGGGGGAAGTGGTGCGTCGCCCGGGCGGATCAAAGCCAGGACGCGCGACCGCGCGGGGCGGGTGCCCGACGGTCGATGTGCGCTGAAGAAAAAAGGAGGCTGACCGCCGGGCTCAGGGATGTGCGAGGGTCTGCTGCGACCTCGCCGTCATCGCCGCGGGTGCGCGCACGCGCGCGTCGCCCGGGGCCGCAGAGGCCGCCGCGCGATCGAAAGCGGGGATGAAAACCATGACGTTCATAGGGTCGATTGTAGGAAGCCGGGGGTGTTCGGGCAACCAAAGCCCCCGCGGTCTCTGCCAGATTGAACGCGGGTTGCGCTCAGTGCAGTTCGTCGGCCGCGTGGATCGTCTCGCGCACGCGCGGGTAGATCTGCGTGTTCCATTTGCTGCCGCTGAACACGCCGTAGTGCCCCACGCCGGCCTGCAGGTGGTGCGTCTTGAGGTACGGGCGGATGCTGCTGCACAGGTCTTGCGCGGCCACGGTCTGGCCGACCGCGCAGATGTCGTCGCGCTCGCCTTCCACCGTGAGCAGCGCGGTGCGCCGGATCGCCGCGGGGTTCACGGTGCGCCCGGCCACGGTGAGCACGCCGCGCGGCAGGTCATAGGTCTGGAACACGCGCTCGACGGTCTCCAGGTAGAACTCGGCCGGCAGGTCGTTCACGGCCAGGTACTCGTCGTAAAACTCGGCGATGGTGCGGGCCTTGTCGAGCTCGCCTTCGACCAGCAGGCGTTCCATGTCCTCGAACTGCTTCTTGTGGCGCTCGGGGTTCATGCTCATGAAGGCCGTGAGCTGCAGGAAGCCCGGGTACACGCGCCGCATCGCGCCCGCATGCGGCCACGGCACATGGCTGATGAGGTTGCGGCGGAACCAGTCGATGGGCCGGTCGGTCGCGAGCTTGTTCACGGCGGTCGGGTTGATGCGGCAATCGACCGGCCCCGCCATCAGCGTGAGGCTGCGCGGCGTGGCCGGGTGGTCGTCTTCGGCCATGAGCGCGGTCGCGGCCAGCGCGGCCACGCAGGGCTGGCACACGGCCACCATGTGCGCGCCCGGGCCCACGGCCTCGACGAAGCGCATCAGCTGCAGCGTGTAGTCGTCCAGCCCGAAGCGGCCCTGCCACAGCGGCACGTCGCGCGCGTTGTGCCAGTCGGTCAGGTACACGTCGTGGTCGCGCAGCAGGGTGCGCACGGTTTCGCGCAGCAGCGTGGCGAAATGGCCCGACAGTGGTGCGACCAGCAGCACGCGCGGGTGCACCGCTTCGGTGTGTGCCTTGCGAAAGTGCAGCAAGGTGCCGAAAGGCGAGACCAGCGCGGCCTCTTCGTGCACGGGCACCTCGGCGCCGTCGACCACCACGCTGTCGATGCCGTAGGCCGGCCGCGTGTGGGTGAGCCGCATGCGCGAGAAGACCTCGCAGCGCGCGGCCATGCGCCGCAGCGCGGTGCGCTCGGTGCCGTCCTGCCAGAGGGCGCGGCCCAGGTACTGCGCGGTGAGCCGCCATGGCGAGAGCAGGTCGGCCTGGTTCTGGTAAGCGCGGTACAGCATGCCCCAGCTGCAGGCAAGTTGCGGGCCAACCGTGTGGCACGGCGCTTGCACACAGCACGCATCGTCCAAGGAGTGTCGCGATGGCCAAACCCGTTCTCACGATCAGCAGCAAGAACTACGGCGCCTGGGCGCTGCGCGGCTGGCTGATGTGCAGGCTCGCGGGGCTGGACTTCAGCGAGAAGGTCATCCCGCCCGACGACCCGGCCATGAAGGCCGAGATGCTGCTGCTGTCGTCGTCGATGCTGGTGCCTTCGCTGCAGCATGGCGGCATCAAGGTGTGGGACACGCTGGCCATCGGCGAGTACCTGAACGAGATCAAGCCCAAGGCCGGCCTGCTGCCCGCCGACGCCGCGGCGCGTGCGCACTGCCGTGCCATCTGCGGCGAGATGCACTCGGGCTTTGCCTCGATGCGCGGCGCGCTGCCGATGAACATCAAGGCCCGCTTCAAGAACTTCAAGGTGTGGTCGCGCGCGCAGGGCGACATCGACCGCATCGTCGCCATCTGGCGCGAGTGCCTGAAGGCCTACGGCGGCCCCTTCCTGTTCGGCAAGCAGCCCGGCATGGCCGACGCGATGTACGCGCCCGTGGTCACGCGCTTCCTGAGCTACGACGTGGCGCTCGACAGCGTGTGCGCCGCGTACTGCAAGCGCGTGATGGAGCTGCCCGCCATGAAGGAATGGGTGGCCGCCGCGCTGCAGGAGCCCGACGAGATCGACGAACTCGACGCGGAGTTCTGACGCTGCTTCTTCAGGTGCTCGCGGGCGGCAGGCCGAGGCCGTCCTGCCGCAGCCGGCGCTCGATGCTCTGCGCGGCCTGCTGCAGGTCGCCCAGGTGCGCCGACACAATCTCGCGCTCGCTCTTCACCGCCGGCAGCCACGCGCAGCTGAGGCAACCCACCACCTGCTCGCCCAGCCGCACCGGCACCGACACGGCGCCGAAGCGGTCGGGCGAATCGAGGCTGGTGGACGTGGGGTCGCGCGCGGCGTAGCCCTGGTCGCGTGCGTGCGCCACCATGCGGCGGATGCTGTCGGGGCGCCGCGCGCCGCGGTCGAAATCGTTCGGTGAGCGCGCCAGTGCGGCGAGGATTTCTCGCCGCTCGTCTTCGGGGCAGAAGGCGAGGTAGCAGCGCCCGAGCGAGGACAACAGCATCGGCGGACGAAAGCCCAGCGCGCGGTAGTTCACCGCGAGGCCGTTGCGTGGCCGGTCGGTGTCGAGGATCAGCATGGCGGTGCCGTCGCGCACGCCGAGGTCGATGGGCCATGGCACCAGCCGCTGCAGCGTGGCGCGCGGCGATGCGGCCAATGCCGTGAGCCGCGTGCGCCATGCCGCCGCAGCGCCCGACTGGCCGGTGGCCGAGGTGGGCACGTAGCGTTTTTCCAGCTCGTTGCGCTCCACCCAGCCGGCCTGTTGCAGCGTCTTCAGGATGCGCAGCAGCGTGGCCTTCGACAGGCCGGTCTGCCGGTGCAGCTCCTGCAGCGTGACGGCCGACGAACGCTGGATGGCCAGCATCACATCGAGCCCGCGGCGCAGGGCGTCGATCGACTTCACGCTGTGCGCGCCGCTGGTGTCCGACATGTCGCCTCCGAAGAAAAAAGGTTCACTCAGTGAAACTATATCTTCTGGCCGCGCGGCGCCATTCCTACAGTCCGACGACACCCCCACGTCGTCTCACCGAGAAGGAAAACGCAAGATGTTCCACCAACGAAACATGGTCCGTGCCGCTGCAGGAGCCATTCTTTTGCTGTGCGCCGCGACAGCGGCGCTGGCGCAATCGTGGCCCGCGAAGCCGGTCACGCTGGTCGTCGCCTACCCGGCCGGCGGCGACACCGACGCCATCGCGCGCACCTACGCCGAGAAGCTCGCGCAGCGCCTGGGCCAGCCGGTGCTGGTCGACAACCGCCCCGGCGCGAGCGGCATGATCGGCAACGCCTGGGTCGCGAAGGCGCCGGCCGACGGCTACACGCTGCTCTTCACGCCCAGCACCTTCCCCATCGCGCAACACGTGCTCAAGGCCGGCCCCGGCGTGGCGCACGACGTGGTGAAAGACTTCACCCCCATCGTCAAGACCGGCAACATCCCGGTGCTGATGGTCACGGCGCCCACGAGCGGCATCCAGACCGTGGCGCAGCTGGTGGCCGGTGCCAAGGCCGGCAAGGCCTTCACCTACGGCACGCCGGGCGCGGGTTCGCCGATGCACATCGCGGGCGAGCTCTTCAACAAGGACGCCGGCGTGGCCATTGCGCACGCGCCGTACCGCGGCGTGGCGCCGGTGGTCAACGATACGCTGGGCGGCCACGTGAGCGTGGGCTGGATCACGCCCGGCGCGGTGGCGGGCCACATCGCCGCCGGCAAGCTGGTGCCGCTGGCCGTGGCCGAGCGCCAGCGCACGAAGCTCATGCCCAACGTGCCCACCTTCCTGGAGCTGGGCTACCGCGACGTGGACGTGAGCGCCTGGATGGGCCTGCTCGGCCCGAAGGCGATGCCGTCCGAGGTCGTGCAGACGCTCAATCGCCACGTCAACGAGATCCTGAAGATGCCCGACGTGCAGGCCCGCATGGCCGCGCTGGGCATCGAGCCCGTGGGCGGCGAGCCGGCCGTGCTGGCCCGCCAGATCGCCGACGACGACCAGCGCTTCGGCAAGCTGGTGCGCGAGTTTGGCATCCGCGCTGACTGACCCTACACACCCGCAGACAAGGAGACGATGCATGTTGAGCGAAGAAAAGAACCGCCTGCTGACCGAAGTCGGCCCAGGCAAGCCCATGGGCGATTACCTGCGCCGCTACTGGCACCCGATCGCCGGTGCCAGCGAGTTCGACGACAAGGCCGTGAAGCCGCTGCGCATCCTCGGCGAGGACCTCGTGCTCTACAAGGACCTGAGCGGCAACTACGGCCTTGTCGACCGCCGCTGCCCGCACCGCAATGCCGACATGTCGTACGGCTACGTGGAGAAGTGCGGCCTGCGCTGCAGCTACCACGGCTGGCAGTACGACACCGGCGGCCAGTGCATCCACCAGCCCTTTGAAGAAACGCTGGACCCCGACGCGCGCATGCGCAAGAACACGAAGATCAAGGCCTACCCCGTGCAGGAAAAGGCCGGCCTGCTGTGGGCCTACATGGGCCCGCAGCCCGCGCCGCTGCTGCCCGACTGGGAGCTCTTCAACTGCAAGAACGGTTTCGCGCAGGCCGTGTTCGCCGAGATCCCCTGCAACTGGTTCCAGTGCCAGGAGAACTCCATCGACCCCGTGCACTTCGAGTGGACGCACAACAACTGGACCACGCGCCTGCAGGGCGACGAAGGCCCCTACGTGCCCACGCACCTCAAGCTCGCCTTCGAAGAGTTCGAGCACGGCTTCGTCTACAAGCGCCTGCGCGGCGGCGAGCGCGAAGACAACGTGATGTGGACCACCGGCCGCGTCACGCTGTGGCCCAACGGATTCTTCCTCGGCCATCACTTCGAATGGCGCGTGCCCATCGACGACCACCACACGCTGAGCGTGCTGTGGGTGCTCAGCCGCGTGCCCACCGAGCAGGAGCCCTATGTGCAGGAACGCATTCCCTCGTGGTACGGCCCCATCAAGGACCCGGCCACGGGCCGCTGGATCACCAGCCACGTCGCCAACCAGGACTTCGTGGTCTGGGTGGGGCAGGGCACCGTGACCGACCGCACGCGCGAGAAGCTGGGCCAGAGCGACAAGGGCATCGTGATGATGCGCCGGCGCTTCTTCGAAGAACTCGAGTCGATGCAGTCCGACCCGGCGCACGAGCCCAAGGGCCTGATCCGCGACCCGGAGAAGAACCGCGACGTGTTCCTGCCCTCGGCCTGCCGCGACGAGATGTTGCACGGCCTGCCGCGCGAGGAACTGGCCGCGCATCCGCTGCTGGGGCCGTACCTGAAGGACTTCTTCGGGCAGGCCGGGCAGCCTGACGACGTGCGCGCGGCGTATGAGGCGGCCATCGGCCAGAAGGTGGAAGGTGCGCGCTTCTTCAAGGTGCACGGCGGTGAGGCGGACACCGAGGTGGAGACACAGGAAGCCGCGTAACGCACGCCGCGATCCGGGTCTTTGCGCCGGGGCTCGCCTCGACGCGAACAGCGTGTGAACATCCCATTTCGGGAGCACACGCCGTGAAGTTTCGTGATCGCGCACAGGCCGGCCGCCAGCTCGCTGCGTTGCTGCAGCGGCGCGGCGGTTTTGCGGACGCCGTGGTGCTGGCGCTGCCGCGCGGCGGCGTGCCGGTGGCCTTCGAGGTGGCCCGCGCGCTGCGGCTGCCGCTCGACGTGCTGGTGGTGCGCAAGCTGGGCCTGCCCGAACAACCCGAGTACGCCTTCGGCGCGCTCGCGGGCGACGGCGTGCCCGAGATCGACGAACACCTGGTGCGCACGCTGGACCTGCGGCCTTCGGAGATCGATGCCGTGGTCCGTGCTGAACTCGCCGAGTTGGCGCGCCGCACGCAGGTCTATCGCGGCGATCGCCCGGCGTGCGAGGTGCAAGGCCGCACGGTGCTCGTCATCGACGACGGACTCGCCACCGGTGCCACCATGCGCGCGGCCGTTCGCGGACTGCGGCGACAGGGCGCCGGCACCGTCATCGCCGCCGTGCCCGTGGGGTCGCCCGAGGCCTGCGAGGCCTTGCAGCGCGAGGCCGACGACGTGCTGTGCGTGCGCTGCCCCACGGTGTTTCGCGCGGTCGGTGCCTGGTATGAAGATTTCTCGCAGACGACGGATGACGAGGTCTGCGCGCTGCTGGCGCAGGCTTAGCGCCTGAACATCCGCAGATCGAGCGCGCTCTCTTCGCCCAGCCACATCGCATGGGCCGTGTGGTCCGCGAAGTCGTCGCCGGTCACGCCGTGCACGAACACGTCGAGGCCGTTGCGGTTGGCGTCGAGCCAACCGATGACTTCGTCGAACTCTGCGGCGTCGAAGGCCAGCTGGCAGCTCCAGTGCGGGTGCGGGCCGACGAGGCGTTCGTGCACCCGGCCCACCACCACCATCAGTTCGCGGCCGGCGCGCTCGCTGAGCTCGCGCGCCTGCGCCAGCGTGGCGGGGGCGAAGTAGATGTGGGCGTGGTACTGGGCGTAGAGGTTTTCGGGGCGGCGCGGCATGGTGGGCTCATTGTGAACCGAGGCGGAAGCGTCCGCTGTAGCGAAACACATCGCCGAACCAGCGGTGGCGCAGCTGCATCTTCATGGTGAAGTGGTCGGGGTCGGTGGGGTCGGGCCGCTCCTCGACGTAGGCGGTGCCGAGCAAGAGGCCCAGCGGCAGCGGAATGCGCAGCCCCGCGACGCGCCAGATGTAGCCCCTGTCGCGGAACACGAGCGCGCCGTCTTCCGCGCTCACCGCCAGGCGCATGCCGATGCCGAAGCGCACGTATTCGATCACCTCGCTGCCTTGCGCCGCGTCGTGCTCCATGTGCGAGCGGAAATGGAAAGGCGGCCTGCCCGGGAAGTGGAAGACACGGTCCCAGTAGAGGTGGGCGTTGTCGGGGCGGCAGCGGTAGTGCACCTCGATCGGCACCCGGGTACCCTGGTGCGGAACCAGCGCGCCGAACAGCCGACCGAAGGGCATCAGCAGCGCGGCCCAAGGCGCGTGCCAGACCTCGCTCATGGTGCCGCGCACGCAGACGTAGTCGTCGGAGAAAGGCGCCATCGTGTAGTGGCGGCGAATCACGTCGCCGAGCTGGTCCCACGCGGGGCTGAGCGCCTGCTGGAAGACGGGCGGCGCGCTCATCCCGCCACCGCCCCGGTGGCTTCGCTGCGCGCCTTGTAGAAGCGCAGGATGTTCTCGGAGGCATCGCCCAGCAGGAACTGCATGACCGGGTCCGCATACCAGTTGAAGCGCGTGCTCAGCCGCCACGACACCGCGACGCGCAGCTCGGTGCCACCGTCGCGCGGCGTCAGGGTGTAGGTGGCGTCGCGCAGGTCGAAATACTGGCCGCCGATCATCACGTGGTCGTCGAGCGCGCCGGCGGGGAAGGAGTCGGGCGTGAAGCGGAAGCGCCACTTCAGCAGGCGATCGGGCTGCCACTCGGTGACGACCTCTTCGAAGTGCACGTTCTTCTGCCACTGCACCTGGCGCACGCGGCCCTCGGGCGTGTCGACGGTCACGCCCGACACCGGCATCGGCACGCCGACGCGGTAGGCCCACGCGTTGCCGACTTCGCTGGGGCGGATGTCGCGCGCGGCGTTGAGCTCGTGCCACACGCGGTCGGCCGGCGCTGCGATGAAGAGCGTGCGCGAGGTGTTCGAGAACTGGTCCGGGTTGGGCCATTGCGGCTCGATGCCGCCGAGCAGCAGCGGCACCAGGGCGACGCTGTACAGCGCGGGCTTGGGCCAGTTGGTGATGCGGCACACGATGCCCATGGCCAGCCCGCCGACGCTGCCCATCACCGCGAACAGCGGCACGATGAAGGCGGCGCAGATGATGCCCTCGATGAACACCATCAGCGTGCCGCCGACGAACAGCGCGGTGGCCACCCACGGCGCCCAGAGGTAGTAGCCCCAGCTGCGCCGCTCGATGCGCTCGGCCATGTACACGGTGACCGCGCCGCACGCCGCGGGCGCGAAATAGACGAAGGAGCCCAGCATGGCCGAGAAGGGCTTGCCGGGGCCGCCGCTGAAGACGAGGCGCAGCACGAGCGCCAGCGCCGCGCCGGCGAACATGGGCCAGAACCAGCCGAAGGGCATGCCGCGCACGGGCTTGGGCGCCGGCACGTCGTCGTTGGCGGGCAGGTCGGCGAGTTTGCTTTCTTCGGGCTCGGTGCGCATGGAAATCTCTTCTCCTCTTTTTGTGATGTCTCAGCTGACGCTGCGCCGGGCCGTCACCATGGCGTAGTCGAAGTCGCGCCAGAACATGCCCAGCGCGAGCGCGCAGTAGCTGGCGACGATGTGCTTGCGGCGCCAGGGGCTGAGCTTGCCGCGTGCCTTCCACAGTTCGGCGAGCGTGAAGCGCGTGGCCAGCACCGGGATGTGCAGCGCGCTTGGCGCCACGCGCCAGCGCAGCGAGGTGAACGCGATGTCCTCGAAGCCGTGCGCGCGCAGCGCGGCCGTGAAGTCTTCGCGCTGAGCGAGGGTGGGCACGGCCCAGCTGTCGGCCCAGAGGCGGTGCAGCCAGCCCGCGAGACGGCCCGGCCGGCGGCGAAGCAGGAAGCCATCGACCACCACCAGTCGCGCGCCGGGCTTGAGCAGCCGCGCGGCCTCGCGCACGAAGTCGGCCTTGGCGGTGCCTTCGGCGTAGCAGGCGCTTTCGAGCGCCCAGGCACCGTCGGCCTGGGCGGCAGGCAGGCCGGTGCGGGTGTAGTCGGCCTCGACGTGCGCCACGCGGTCGGCCACGCCGGCACGGGCGTCGAGGCGCGCGGCGATGCCGTTCTGCACCGGCACGTTGGTCACGGTGACCGCGTGCAACGCGGGGTCGTCGCCGACCAGCGTGCGCGAGGTGGCGCCGGCGCCGCAACCCAGGTCGAGCACGCAGCGCGGGGCATGGGTGGCGGTGTCGAGCCGCAGCGCGCGGCCGACGGTGCGGTTCATCTCGATCAGCATGCCCTCGCGTCGCAGCGGGTTCAGGCCCAGGCGCCAGAAGCCGAAGTGCATGTTGTAGCTGGGGCTCCAGGCGCGGTAGTCGTCGGCGACCTCGGTGAAATAGTCCTGCGTGTCCTCGCGGCTCACGTGGCCTTCGACGGCAGGCGGCGCAGGCCGCGCGGTGCCGGGCAGGCGGAAGTCGGGCTGGAAGACGTCGGGCATCGAAAACTCCTTCAGGCGTGAGCGGGTGGTGTGTGACAGCGTGAGTTTTTTAGAGCTTGCAGTGGTCGTCGGCGCATGTCGCTGGCGCGATCGCACCGTGCCCCGCGAGCCGCAGGACCAGCCAGCGCGGCAGCCGGTAGCGGTTGCGGGCCAGCACCGCGTAGGCGCGGTCGGCCAGCCGGCCGATCACCGGCAGGTCGAGCACCGCGCCGCCGGCCGGCAGGCCCACCGCGGCGCGGCAGGCGCGGATGGCGTCGACGCCCACGCGCAGTTGGCCTGCGGCATCGACCGCGTGCAGCGAGCGCATCAGCGCTTCGCGCGGTGCTGGGCCGCTTGCGAAACCGATGGGCGAGCAGTCGACCAGGCGCAGCCGCTTCGCGCTGTCGCGCGCCTGCATGGCGCCCATTTCGGCCGTGCACAGCGGGCAGGTGGCGTCGAAGTAGACGGTGAGCGGGTAGGTGGCGGGGGCGAAGCGGGTCATGGTGCTTTTGGTTCTCGATATTTCAGTCAAAACAGAAATAAGAAGGCAAAAAAAAGGACGCGGCCTTTCTCAGATCATGGGCAGGCTGGCGTGGTGCGCGTCGGGGTCGTCGCCCTTGCCGGCGCCAGGAGGGGCGGGGGGCGGTGGGCTGTCGCCGCGCACGAACTTCTGCACGCTGGCGCCGAGCGTGAGCACCTTGTCGAGCGTGCCGGGCGACAGCCGCAGCATCTCGTCGGCCCAGGTGGCGAGCTTGGTCATGAGGTCCATGGTGGAGCGGATGCGGTCTTGCGCATCGGGCGGCTCCTTCTGGAAATCGGGGCTGGAAACGATCTCGCGCAGCACGCGGATGGTGGGGTCGAACTCGCGCTCCTTGCGCTCGCGCACCACGGTGCGGAACAGCTCCCACACGTCGACGCTGGTCTCGAAGTAGTCGCGCCGGTCGCCCAGCGTGTGGGTGACGCGCACGAGGTTCCAGGCCTGCAGTTCCTTCAGGCTGTTGCTGACGTTGGAGCGGGCCACGCCCAGCGTTTCCGACAGCTCTTCGGCGTGCATCGGCTTGCCGTGCGCGAAGAGCAGGGCGTGGATCTGTGAGACCGTGCGGTTCACGCCCCACATGGAGCCCATCTCGCCCCAGTGCAGGACGAACTTGCGTTGAATGTCGGTGAGTTCCATGGCGTCGAGTTTAGGAATTCCTGAATTTCTGTCAAGACAGAAACAAAAAACTGTGCGTGTCGGGATCAAAAGTGAAATACTGTATGAATAAACAGTTATTCGCCTTGTTTCCTGTTTCCTTCCAAGGACTCGCCATGCCCGCCGCCCAGGTTCCCATCCACATCATCAAGGGCCGAGGCGCGGCCACGCGGCTCGCGCACCGGTTCTCCAAGGACGAACGCGACGCCTTCGACGATGGCTGGGGCACGCTGGAAGACGGCGAGGCCGAAGCCGCCGGGCTGTTGCCACTGGCCACCGAGGTGCGCTTCGAGGACGTGAAGTCGGTGCTCAGCAGCAACGAGTCGCCCGACATCCCCTTCGACCGTTCGCTCAACCCGTACCGCGGCTGCGAGCACGGCTGCATCTACTGCTTTGCGCGGCCCACGCACAGCTACCTGAACCTGTCGCCCGGCCTCGACTTCGAGACCAAGCTCATCGCCAAGCGCAACCTCGTCGAGGTGCTGCGCGCCGAGCTCGGGCGCAAGGGCTACCGCCCCAGCAACCTCGCCATCGGCACCGCCACCGACTGCTACCAGCCCATCGAGCGCGAGCTGCGGCTCACGCGCGGCGTGATCGAGCTGCTGAGCGAGGTGCGGCATCCGTTCGCGCTGGTCACCAAGTCGAGCGCGGTCGAGCGCGACCTCGACCTGATCGCGCCCATGGCCGCCGACCGGCTCGCGGCCGTGTACGTGACCGTGACCACGCTCGACGGAGAACTGGCGCGCAAGCTCGAGCCACGCGCCGCCGCGCCGCACCGGCGGCTGCGCACCATCCGCACCCTGGCCGAGGCCGGCGTGCCGGTGGGCGTGAGCGTGGCGCCGCAGATTCCGTTCATCACCGAGGACATGGAGCAGGTGCTCGAAGCCGCCTGGGAGGCCGGCGCGCGCAGCGCCTTCTATACGGTGGTGCGGCTGCCGTGGGAGGTGGCGCCGCTCTTCAAGGAATGGCTCGAGTTGCATTACCCGCAGCGCGCCGAGCGCGTGATGGCGCGCATCCACGAGATGCGCGGCGGCAAGGACTACGACGCCGACTTCGCCACGCGCATGAAGGGCAGCGGCCTGTGGGCCGACCTGATCCACCAGCGCTTCCAGAAGGCGACACACCGGCTGGGCTTCAACCGCGAGCGGATCGCGCTCGACACCGGCGCGTTCCGCCCGCCCGGCGCGCAAGGGCAGGGCAGCCTGTTCTGAGTGCGAGCAACGCTGACGCGCCCCGGCCCCGGACCGCTGCGGCTGACGAGGGCGGTCGGTAGGGCAGCCCTCGCTTCCACGCAATGCCCGGGCCTACATGAAGAAGTCGTCCAGCGGTGGCGGCGCCACGACACCCACCAGCTGCACTTCGAAGTCGGCGGTGCCGTTGCCGTCGATATCGGCCTGCAGCGTCTGGGTGGCGACGTCGAACCTCAGTTGTCCGGCCACGTTGGTGAACGCTGCATCGCCGAGGTAGCTGAAGGCATCGTCCGCGTTCGCGTTGCCCGAAATGGCGTCGATGCCCGACAGGTCGAGCGTGTCCGCACCGCTCATGAATCCGGAGACCACGTCCCGGTTCGCACCGGCCGCACTCTCGGCCACGGCATTGAAGTCGTAGATATCGTTGCCATCGCCCCCGGTGAGCGAGTCCTTGCCCAGTCCGCCGGTCAGCGTGTCGTTGCCGCCGCCGCCGTTGAGCGTGTCGTTGCCCGCGCTGCCCTGGATCGCTTCGTTGTCCGCGCCGCCGGTGAAGGCGGTGCCGCCGACGATGCCGACGTCCAGCACCTGCGTCGCGGTGGCGTCGCCGTCGGCGTCCTTGACCGCCAGCGAGAACTGCAGGTTGGCGTCGAGCTGGCCGCTGTTGAGGGTGACGAAGCCGATGTCCGAGATCTTGATGACGTCGTTGTCGGACGTGGCCGCTTCGGGGTTGGCCGTGCCGGGTGTTCCCGAGAATTCCTGCAGCGTGGTGCTGTTGCCGCCGGCCCCGGTCAGCGCATTGAGGTTGATGGCCGTGCCCGTCACGCCTTCGGTCGACACCAGCAACTGCGCCCCTTCGATGACGTAGTTCTCGGTGCCGGTGTTGAAGTCGTTCGACTCGATGATGACCGCGCCGTCGTTGTTGTCCAGCGAGATGCTGTACGGGGCCGGAATGGTGCCGCCGGATTTGATGATGTCGGCGTTGTCGATGATGATGGCCTTCGTCGTGCGGCTGCCGTCGTCCGGGTCCACCAGCTTGAGCACGAGCACCAGGTCCTCGCTGCCGATGCCGTCGAACTTGAGGAACATGCCGGCGGCCTGCGTGGTCGGCGTCGCGGTCGTGAAGCCGAACGGGTTCGCGGCGAAGAAGTCGAGGTCCAGCACCTCGCCCTGCTGGATGGTGTCGCCCGCCACGCCGTTGGCCAGGTTGGACACGCTCACCCACGTCCCGGCCTGCTTGAACAGCTCTCCGTTCACGAAGGCGGTTCCGTTGGCCGTGCCCAACGGGGCTGCCGGAGCGATCGCCTGGATGTTGTTGGCACCGGTGCCGCCGCCCGGCTCGCTGTAGCCGGTGAACTGCACGAAGAAGTTGCTGCTCAGCTGGGCCACCGACACGTCGGGCTGCGTCTGGTCGACCGTCGATGTGCCCACCGTGTAGCCGGTGAAGCCCAGCGCCTGGCCGGTCGAGACGGTGTTGAAGCCCGCGATGGGCGCATTCAGCGCGAGCGAGTAGGTGCCGTTCACCTTGTCGAAGCTCAGCGTGCCGGTCGCGTTGGTGGTGGTGGCCGAGCCCGGGTCCGGCTTGTAGCTGAAACTCACGGCGAACGAGGCGCCCGTCGCCGTCTCGGAGGTCCAGGTCACCGTCGGGCTGGTGATCGCCGCATTGCCCACCGTGCCGGTCAGCGTGATCGCTGAAAAGTCGGAGTTGGAGACGCTGTAGCTCGACCGCGCGTCGGCGCCGATCTCGTAGTCGAAGGTGCCGGTGCCGCCAGGTGACGGGTTGCTGGTGTTCGCGTAGATGAGGTCGGTGCGGGCCAGGATGGTCGGGCCGTCGTCCTCGAAGTTCAGGGCCTGGCCGATGTTCAGGAAGTCCGAGCCCGTGTTCTGGTCGCCGTCCTTGTCGGTGATGGTGTCGGTGCGGGTCAGCACGATCAGGTCGGCTGCAGTGAGCGTCTTCGAGTCGTCCGGGTTGGTGGCGTCCGGGTGCACGACGGCGCGCTGCTGGTCGAGCGTGACGAGGCCCGCAGCGTTCACGCTGACGGTGAAGACCAGCAATCCGCTGCCGGCCGTGCGCCCTTCGACCACGCCGCCGGCCGTGAGGGTCAACACCACGCTCTGGTTGCTGAGCGTGTCGACCAGGCCCGAGGCAACGCCCGCGCTCTTGACGCTGAGCGCGTAGGCGCTGGCGACCGTGCCTGCGCCGTCCGCGCCGTAGGTCGGCGTGCTGGTGAAGTTGTCGGCGAAGCTGGCCGACGCGTTGGTGGCGAAGATGGTCTCGTCCACCGTCAGTGGATCGGCGGCCGCCGTGTCGGCCACCGTGATGCTCGGCCCGTCATCCTCGAAGTTCAAGGCCTGGCCGATGTTCAGGAAGTCCGAGCCCGTGTTCGGGTCGCCGTCCTTGTCGGTGACGGTGTCGGTGCGCGTCAGCACGACCAGGTCGGCCGCGGCGAGCGTCTTCGAGTCGTCCGGGTTGGTGGCGTCCGGGTGCACGACCGCGCGCTGCTGGTCGAGCGTGACGAGGCCCGCAGCGTCCACGCTGACGGTGAAGACCAGCGCACCGCTGATGGCGGTACGCCCTTCGACCACGCCGGCGTTGACGGTCAGCACCACGCTCTGGTTCGTCAGGGTGTCGACGAGGCCCGAGGCGATCCCTGCGCTCTTGACGCTGAGCGCGTAGGCGCTGCTGGTCGTGCCTGCACCGTCCGCGCCATAGGTCGGCGTGCTGGAGAAGTTGTCGGCGAAGCTGGCCGAGGCGTTGGTGGCCAGGGCGGTTTCGTCCACTGTCAACGTGTCGGGCGATGCCGTGTCGGCCACCACGATGCTCGGCCCATCGTCCTCGAAGTTCAGGGCTTGGCCGATGTTGAGGAAGTCCGAGCCGGTGTTCTGGTCGCCGTCCTTGTCGGTGATGGTGTCGGTGCGTGTCAGCACGACCAGGTCGGCTGCGGCCAGCGTCTTCGAGTCGTCCGGGTTGGTGGCGTCCGGATGCACGACGGCACGCAACTGGTCGAGCGTGACGAGGCCCGCAGCGTCCACGCTGACGGTGAAGACCAGCGCACCGCTGATGGCGGTACGCCCTT
>NZ_JBXAIT010000007.1:0-202123 GCF_058796495.1 Variovorax sp. GW823-FHT04B03 | reverse complement strand
GGCGTTGACGGTCAGCACCACGCTCTGGTTCGTCAGGGTGTCGACGAGGCCCGAGGCGATCCCTGCGCTCTTGACGCTCAGCGCGTAGGCGCTGCTGGTCGTGCCTGCACCGTCCGCGCCATAGGTCGGCGTGCTGGAGAAGTTGTCTGCAAAGCTGGCCGATGCGTTGGTGGCCAGGGCGCTCTCGTCCACCGTCAATGCGTCGGGCGGCGCCGTGTCGGCGACCGCGATGCTCGGTCCGTCGTCCTTGAAGTTCAGGGCCTGGCCGATGTTCAGGAAGTCCGAACCCGTGTTCGGGTCGCCATCCCTGTCGGTGATGGTGTCGGTGCGGGTCAGCACGATCAGGTCGGCTGCGGCGAGCGTCTTCGAATCGTCCGGGTTGGCGGTGTTCGGATGCACGATCGCACGCAACTGGTCGAGCGTGACCGTGCCGGCGGCGTTGACGCTCACCGTGAAGACGATGTCGCCCGTGGCGGCCGCCGCGGCGTCCGTGCCCTGGCGCCCCTCGACGACGCCCGAAGCATTGAGGAACAGGAACACGCTGTTGCCGGTGGCCACGTCGTCCAGCCCGGAGTCCGCGCCGCTGGTCTTCAGGCTCAGTGCGTAGGCGCTGGTGACCGTGCCTGCGCCGTCCGCACCGTAGCTCGGCGTGCTGGAGAAGTTGTCGGCGAAGCTGGCCGACGCGTTGGTGGCCAGGGCGCTCTCGTCCACCGTCAATGCGTCAGGGGGTGCCGTATCGGCCACCGCGATGCTCGGTCCGTCGTCCTCGAAGATCATCTGCGAGCCGATCTGCGCCGTGGCCGTGGACGACCTCAGCAGCCGGAAGCCCCCGATGTCGAAGTCCGCGTGCGTGTTGCCCGAGGCATTGAGGGCCGCCCCGTTTTCGATGAGCACGCGGTTGTGGTCCGCCGACGTCGTGTATTCGACCGATTGGCCGGCCACGACGCCGGTGATGGTCGCGACGCCGCCGGTGATGCTGATGGCAAGGCTCGAACTCAGTCCGCCTTCGGCACCGGCCGAGAAGGTTTCGAGCACGGCCCCGGTGACGGAATTGAGCACGCGCACGCTGGTGATCGCCACCGTCGCGTCGCCTGCATAGCCGTCGATGAAGCTGTTGCCGGACTCCGCCGCCGTGCTGAAGGCCGAGATCTTGACCTGGGCACTCTTGCCGCTTTGCAACTGCACCACGTCGAAGTCGGCGGTCCTCGCGCCGAACATGCCGGTGAAGTCGATGTTCGACTCCAGGTCGGCCTCGTTCTGGTCCTGGTTCGGAATGGTGACGTCCGCCCGGGCGCCCGTCACGAACGTGAAGCGGATGCCTTCCTGCTCGGTGATCATCTGGCTGTTGGTGCCGAACGTGGTCGGCCCGCCCGCCTTGCTGGTGTTGATCGTGTCGCCGGTCGAGATGTTGATGTCGTCGGCGGTGCTGTTGGGGTTGGCGCCGGACTGGTTGGCCGGGTCCTTGCCGGTCGCGATGATCGACACGTTGGAGATGCGGCCATCGACGATGGTCGGACTGCCGGTCGTGAACATCAGGAACAGGTTCTGGCCGGAGGGCGCGTCGGCGAGGTTGAACTCCGTGTCCTGGCTGACGCTGACGAAGACCTTGTCCGTCAGGTCGATCGGATCGTCGGCGTTGGCCGCGTCGGGGTTCGACATCGCTTCGTACTGGACCGTCCAGATCTTGGCGCCGTTCACCGGGCTGCCCGTCTCTTCCAGGTAGGCGGCGAACACGACGGCATTGAGGGCGGTCTTGCCGTAGACGACGTTGTTGTTGGTCGCGTCGGTGTACAAAAAGATGTCTTCGCCGTCGGCCGTATTGAGGCCGCTGTCCAGGCCATTGAGCGGCGCGCCGTTCGCGTCCGTGAAGGACATGTCGGTGACCGTGCCCGTCACGCTGAACGTGAAGGCGTTGGTGCCGGTGTTGGTCCCGTTGTAGCCACTCAACGCCGCGTTGATGGCGGTGCCGACGCCTTGGGCCGCCAGGCGGGTGCTGAAGGCGGTGGGCAGCGAACTTGCGGAGATGTCATTGTCGTTACTGTCGCCGGCAGCAGCGGGAGTAGCGGCAAGGTTCTGCAAATTGGCGGATTCATCCAGGGTGACGGTCGAGCCGGCCGTCAGGTTGAGCGCAGCCATGGGAACTCCTTGGTTGAAAAGATGCGCCGACTGGAATCAGTGCTCCCGATTGACCTGCATGCACTGGCGATCAACCACGTTCACATATCAGCAGAAAGGGATGCTGAACCGCCGGGCTGCGCCCTGTCCATAGGATAAAAGTTGTCACCCACAGGGTGATGCGCCGCGCCGATCGCGCGCCCTTACCCTTTGATACCTTGCGAGGTCGGCAGACCTGTCGGTGCAAATTTGTGGTCTTTATCATTAAGCTCCGGCTGCCTCCCAATAGGCACCTCGGAGGGAAACCATGGAACAAGTCCCACTGCCGTCTGCTGGGCTGGAACCTGCGTGGAACGCAGACCCGCTGCCGTTCATGCAGGGCTTGCGTCCCCTGTCGCCATTCGCGCCCTTCGTGCCACCCGCGCTGTTGGCATCGGACTGTTTTCAACCGGCGTTCCCCGACCTCCCTGGCCCTGCGGCCGACCTCCGCGTGCCGGTGCTTGTCGCCACCGGCCCCGGCCGTGCATCGCTGTGGTTCGGGCAAGGCCAGCTGGCCTCGCGGCAGCGGGCCGGGCGCATGTACGAGGTCGCGTGCGTGCAGGTGAACAGCCTCTTCGAACTGGAAGCCCGCTGCCGGCCGCAGGCGCCTCGTCTGCTGCTGGTGGACATCGCGTTGATGGCGCCGGAGAGCGTCGCCAGCCTGGACGGTCTGCGCCGCCGCTTTCCCGCCACCGACTGGCTCCTCGGCTGGGAGGCGCCGTCCCCGCAGGGCCTGGATGCCGCGCTCCGCAGCCAGGCGCGCGGCAGCGTCGAGTGGGCCGCGAGTGCCGAGCAGTTCGCGCAATCGCTGGACGCCGTGCTGGCGGGTACCCTGGGCTTTCCGGGGCCGGTGGTGCAGGCGCTGTACCTGTGCGTGCTGCGCGCGAAGGCCAGCGGCGGGCGGCCGGCGTCCGGCGGTGCCACGCCGGCCCTCCGGCTGACCGCACGGGAAGACGAGGTGCTGTCGCTCATGCACCGGGACATGACCAACAAGCAGATCGCCGAGCGGCTCGGCATCAGTGTCAACACGGTCAAGAAGCACCTCGCGCACGTGTTCGCGAAGCAGGGGCCGCACAGCCGGCGCTGGCACCTCGTCTGAGCCGTGGCCGGCACCGGCTTTGCGCCCGTCCGGCCGCCGACGCGGTAGATTCGTGACCGCGCGTGCCGGCCCCGGCACGCGCCTGTCAGCTTCAACAAAGGTCAAGGGTGCGCATGAACAGGGTCTGGCTCGTGGTGATGGGGGTTTCGGGCTGCGGCAAGTCCAGCATGGGCGCGGCGCTGGCCACGGCGCTCGGGGTGCCGCTGATCGAGGGCGACGACCACCATCCGCCCGCCAACGTCGACAAGATGAGCCGCGGCATCGCGCTCACCGACGCCGACCGCGCCGGCTGGCTGGCCACGCTGGGCCGCGCCCTGGCCGACGCGCCGCAGGGCGCCGTCATGACCTGCTCCGCGCTCAAGCGCAGCTACCGCGACCAGCTGCGCGCCGCCGCGCCGGGCCTGCGCTTCGTGTTCATGCAGATCGACCGCGCCGAGGCCGAGCGCCGCGTGGCTGCGCGCGCGGGCGCCGGGCTGCACATGTTCCCGGCCAGCCTCGTGGACAACCAGTTCGCCACGCTCGAATCGCCGGTGGGCGAGGCCGGCGTGCTGGCGGTGGATGCGACGGCGCCGCTGGCGCAGTCGGTCGGCGTGGTGCGCGACTGGCTGGCCGACGCCGGCTGAAGGGCGAGCGCCTTCCTTACTCGATGACTTCGGGCCAGTCCGTGTGGAAGAACTGGCCTTCGGGTTTGTCCACGCGTTCATACGTGTGGGCCCCGAAGAAGTCGCGCTGCGCCTGCAGCAGGTTCGCACTCAGGCGTGCCGTGCGGTAGCTGTCGTAGTAGGCCAGCGAGGCGCTGAAGGCCGGCACCGGGATGCCGTTGCTCACCGCCAGCGCCACCACCTCGCGCCAGTTCTGCTGCGTGCGGTTCAGCAGGTCTTGAAAGAACGGGTCGAGCATCAGGTTGTCCAGCGCCGGGTCGCGGCGGAAGGCGTCGGTGATGCGGTTCAAAAAGCGCGCGCGGATGATGCAGCCGCCGCGCCAGATCGAGGCGATGCCGCCCAGGTCGAGCTGCCAGCCTTTCTTCTCGCCCATCGTCTGGATCAGGTCGAAGCCCTGCGTGTAGCTGATGACCTTCGAGGCGTAGAGCGCGTCGTGCACCTTGGCCACCAGCGCCTTTTTCTCCAGCGACAGTGCGATCTTCGGTCCCTGCAGCAGCTGGCTGGCCGCCACGCGCTGCTTCTTCTGCGACGACAGCACGCGCGCCTCGACGGCGGCGTTGATGGTGCTGATGACCACCGCGTTCTCGGCCGCGTTCAGCAGCGTCCACTGGCCCGTGCCCTTCTGGCCGGCCTTGTCCAGGATGAGGTCGACCACCGGCTGGCCGGTTTCAGGGTCTTTCTGTTCGAGCGCCTTGGCGGTGATCTGTATCAGGTAGCTCTGCAGCTCGCCCTCGTTCCATTCGTTGAAGATCGCGGCCATCTCGTCGGTCGTGAAGCCGGCCGCCTTGAACAGGCTGTAGGCCTCGCAGATCAGCTGCATGTCGCCGTACTCGATGCCGTTGTGCACCATCTTCACGTAGTGCCCCGCGCCGCCCGGGCCGATGTGGATCACGCAGGGCTCGCCGTCCACCTTGGCCGCGATGCTCTCGAAGATCGGCTTCATCACCTCCCAGGTCGACGCCGGGCCGCCCGGCATGATCGACGGCCCCTTGCGCGCGCCTTCCTCGCCGCCCGACACGCCTGCGCCGATGAAGCGCAGGCCCTTGCTCGCAAGGTAGGCGTCGCGCCGTTCCGTGTCGGTGTACAGGCTGTTGCCGCCGTCGATGACGATGTCATCTTTATCGAGCAGCGGAATGAGCTGCTCGATCACCTGGTCGACCGGCGCGCCGGCCTTCACCATGATCTGGATCTTGCGGGGCTTGGCCAGGCTCTGGACGAACTCTTCGAGCGTCTTCGCGCCCACCAGCTGCTTGCCGGGGTTGGCGGCAATGAAGGCCTCGGTGGTGGCCTCGGTGCGGTTGTAGACGCTGACCTGGAAGCCGCGGCTTTCCACGTTCAGCACCAGGTTCTGTCCCATCACGGCCAGGCCGATCAGTCCGAATTCGCTTTGCTTGCTCATGTGTGCCGGGCCCTTCGTGCGTGTGCGGTGGATGAAGCGGGCCATTGTGCCGGGCACCCGCGCGCCGCGGCGTCGGAGGGCGTCTATACCCGCTTGGCAAACGGGCCCGGGCTGGCTATGTTGGCGGGATGACTTCCGCCGCCATGCCCGCAGCCCCTGCTGCGATCCACACCTGGTCGACCGACACCGTGCCGCCGCCCCAGCGGCTGGACTACTGGATCGGCGCGGTCTGCGAAGGCTTTCTCGAGATGGACGTGACCAGCCCGCTGGCCGGCCGCTTCGGCGCCTCGCTCGAATCCGCGCCGCTGGGGCCGCTGCACGTGAACCGGGTGCGCGGCAGCGCGCAGGACGTGTACCGCACGCGCCGCGCCATCGCCCACAGCCGCCACAACTTCTACTACCTGCTGTGCAAGGCCGACTCGCCCTGGGTCGCGGTGCAGGAAGAGCGCTCGGCGCGCCTGCTGCCCGGCGACGCGGTGCTGGTCGATTCGCGGCGCTGCTACGCCTTCCACCTGCAGCAGTCGGCCGACACGGTGTCGATCGAGCTGCCGACCGCGTGGGTCGAGTCGTGGCTGCCCGACGCCGGCGACCACGTGGCACGCCGCATCGACGGCCACAGCGGCTGGGGGGCGGCGCTCAGCGGCTTCGCGCAGGCGCTGTCGCCCGAGGTGGCCCTGCGGCCGCCGCTGCCGGCGGCGCTGCTGGCCGACCAGCTCGGCGGCCTGCTGGCCCTGGCGCTTGGCCCGGGCGGCGGCGCGGCCATGCCCGACCCGTGCGGCCGCGCTGCCTTGCGTCAGCGCGTGCTCGACGCCACGCGCGAGCGCCATGCCGAGCCGGGCCTTACGGCCGCGGCCGTGGCGCAGGGGCTCGGCATCTCGGAGCGCAGCCTGCACCGCTGCCTGGCCGAAGGCGGCGGGGCAGGGCACGGCGCCACCACCTTCGCCAACGCGCTGGCCGCCTGCCGCATGCAGGTGGCGCAGCGCATGCTGGCCGATGCGCGCTTCGACCGCCTGAGCGTGGCGCAGATCGGCCTGCGCGTCGGGCTGGCCGACGCCTCGCATTTCGTGCGCCTGTGCCGGCGGCACCTGGGCGGCACGCCGGGCGCGCTGCGGCAGTCGCGCGGCTGAACGGCGGCTACGCCCCGAACCAGTCGCGCGCCGAGCGGCCCTGGTCGGGCCCCAGCATCGAGAAGCCGCCGTCGACCGGGATGTCGGCGCCGGTGACGAAGCGCGCCGCGTCCGAGCACAGGAACAGCACCACCTGTGCCACGTCGTCGCCATCGCCCACGCGGCCCAGCGGGTGCATCGGCGCGCCGACGCGGTCGGCCCGTGCGCGGTCGCCGTTCGTCATGCGCGACAGCGCGTCCGACCAGGTCCAGCCCGGCGACACCGAGTTCACCCGCACGCCCCGGGGCGCCAGCGTGGCGGCCTGGTTGCGCGTGAGCTGCAGGATGGCGGCCTTGGCCGCCGGGTACAGCGCCCGGCCCGCCGCGCCGAACTTGCCGCCGACGCTGCCCATGTTCACGATGGCGCCGCCGTGCGCAGCCAGCGCGTCGGCAGTCTTCTGCACCAGCATCGCACCCGAGACGAGGTTGACGTTCAGCGCGCCCAGCCAGTCGGCGCGCGCGGCATCCAGGCCTGCATCGCCGTAGACCACCGCGTTGTTGATGAGGAAATCGATGCGGCCTTCGGTGTGCAGCACGCCGGCCGCGAGCGCATCGAGCGCGTCGTCCGACGCGATGTCGCAGGCAACGAAGCGGCAGCCCGCGCCCACGTCGGCCGCCAAGGCGGCACCGCGTGCCGTGTCGATGTCGACCGCCACCACGCGCGCGCCGGCCTGCACGAAGGCGCGCACGATGGCGCTGCCCAGCAGCGCGGCGGCGCCGGTCACGATCGCGACCTTGCCCTGCAGTGGGGTCATGCGCGACCTCCCATCTGCGCCACGGCGTCGTCCACGCGCACCACGTCCGCGAGCATCGCCAGGGTTTCCAGGCTCGCCGCCTGCAGATGCGCCTGCGCGGTGCTGCAGGCGTCGGCGACCACGGCCACGTCGTAGCCCAGGTCGCTCGCATGGCGCGCGCCGTGCTCGACGACGTGGTTGGTGGCGATGCCGGCCACGTACAGGCGGCTGGCGCCGGTGGCGCGCACCGCCTCTTCGAGCCCGCTGGCCCAGAAGGGGTTGTTGCGCTTGTGGGTGACGACGGCTTCGCCCGGCCGCGGCGCGAGCTCGTCGTAGAAGCCCGCGCCCCAGCTGCCTTCCTGCACCGCGCCGCTCTCGGCCACGCGGCGGAACAGCGTGCAGTTGCGCAGGCAGTCCGCGTAGTCCGGCGCGAAGGCGATGCGCACGAAGATCACCGGCATGCCGTTCGCGCGCGCCCCGGCGATGAGCCGCGCGGCCGAGGCGATGAGGCGCGGGCGCGCCGGGTCGTCGGCGGCCACGCCCACGCGCACCTTGCCGTCGACGTGCAGCACGTCGTTCTGGTAGTGCATGGCCAGCAGCGCGGCCTTCACAGGAACACCTGCAGGGCTTCGTGCGGCGCGTCGCAGTTGACGAGGTCGACGCGCTTGGTCTGGATGCGCCAGCCGTCGTCGGCGCGGCGCAGCGTGTGCAGCACGCTGCCGCCGAAGGTGCGCTGTTCGGTCTTGCGCCATTCCAGCAGCAGGAAGGTCGAGCGCACGGTGCAGCCCGCGTCGTCGCGCGATTCGAGCGCGATGTTGCCCAGCACGTGCACGGTGCGCGTGGGCGGCTGCTGCGAATAGGCGCGCGCCTGCTCGAGCCGCCGTGCGCGCATCGAGCGCAGCAGGGCGTCCTCGCAGAACAGCGAGGCGTGGTTCAGGTGGTCGACCTGGCCGTGCACCAGCGGCACCCAGTACAGGCCGTCGGGCGTGAAGAGCTTCTGCCATTCGTCCCAGCGGTGCTCGTCGAGCAGGCGCGCCTCGTGGTGCAGGAACTGCGTGAGGTCCTGCTGTTCGTTCCAGTCGCGGAAGTTCATTCGGCGCTCCCAGCGGGTTCGTTGGTCTTTGCACCCGTATCGACGCCCATGTAGCCGGCCCACGCCGCGAACATGTTGCGCGAGGGCATCTCGCTGTTGCCGTTGGACGCGCGCCCGCCCGGCAGCGGCTGGTCGCGCCCGGCGGCGCGGTGCATGCTGACCCAGTCGCCGCCGTCGGAGCCCAGGCCTTCCTGCACGCGGTTGTAGGCCTCCAGGTCGTCGGGCATCACGTTCGACGAGGGCGAGTTGACGATGTTGGTGTACTTGAGCGTGCGCTGGAAGGTGGCCTCCGGCGCGCCCTTGAGCCGGAAGCTGAAGATTTCGACCAGCGTGCGGTCCACCGACAGCGGGCGGATCACGCGGATCTGCTGGAACGAGGTGTGCGGCGAGCAGCTCGGGTACACGATGGTGTTGTGCCGGTTCACGCGCAGGATCGCGTCGGCCTCTTCGGCGCCCTTCGCGGCTTCGAGCGAGGCCACGTAGGCCAGGCTCACCGGGTCGGTCGGCGGCACGAAGATGCCTTCCATGAAGCCGTGGCCGTGGTCGTAGCCCTTGAGCTCCAGCTTCTCCCAGAACTCCAGCGGTTCGCCGTTGCCGTCGACGATCACCACCTCGAAGGGCTTGGGCGTGCCGGCCGGCATGGCCTCGTGCTCTTCCTTGGCCGCGCGCCACGACGACTCGTGCGTGGCCACGGCGTGGATGGTGTCGTGCAGGTTCTCGAAGAAGATCTTCCAGTTGTTGCGCTGGATCACGCGCTGAACGCCACCGGCCACTTCCACTTCGCCCTCGGGCGCACGGTCGCAGAAGTTGTCGAGCGACGTGGCCACGCCGCCCAAAAAGTCTTTCAGCTCGGGTCCGTCTTCCGACAGGCTGGCGAACACGAAGCCGCGGTGCGTGGCCACGCGCGCCACCTTGCGCACGCCGTACTGCGGGTCTTTCAGGTCGAGCGCGGTGCATTCGTAGCCGCTGCGCAGCGGCACCGACAGCAGGCTGCCGTCGCACTTGAAGGTCCAGCCGTGGTACAGGCAGCGCAGGAACTTGCCGGCGCTGCCGCTGCCGTCGGGCACGAGCTTGGCGCCCTTGTGCGGGCAGCGGTTGAACATCACGTGCACCTGGCCGTCGGTGTGGCGCACCATCACCACGGGCTCGCGGCCCAGGCGGGTGGTGAAGTAGTCGCCGGGCTTGGGCACCTGGCTTTCGTGGCCGACGTAGATCCAGGCCTGGCCGAACACGCGGTCCATTTCCAGCTCGAAGATGGCGGGGTCGGTGTAGACGCGCTTGTGCACGCGGTCGGGCTGCACGAGCGACTGGATGTCGATCGGGTTTGTCGCCGCGATGGGGATGATGGGGATCACGGAATTCATCGGGTGGGTCTCCTGAAACGTCATCAGATGTCGAGCACCAGGTGCGGCGTCTTGGCGCGCGACACGCAGGTGCACAAGGTCTTGCCGTCCGCCTTCTCGCGCGGACTGAGGTTGTGGTCGCGGTGGTCGGGCACGCCCTCGACCACATCCACCACGCACACGCCGCAGTCGCCCTGGCGGCAGTCGTACAGCGGGTCCAGGCCGGCGGCGATGAGCACGTCGAGCAGGCTCTGGTCAGGCGCCACGGTCAGCGTCTTGCCCGAGCGCAGCGTGCGCACCTCGAAGGGCGCATCGCCCGCCTGCTCGATGGCGCCGGCGAAGAGTTCGAAGTGCACGTGGTCGTCGGGCCAGCCGAGCGCGCGGGCGGTGTCGACCACGGCCTGCACCATGCCGCGCGGGCCGCACACATGCAGGTGGCGCCCGGGCACGGGCGCGGCCAGCAGCGCGCGCAGGTCAATGCCGCGTGACGGGTCGCCACCGTCGTGCACCACCGTGCCGCCGAGCGCGCGCACCTCGTGCAGGTAGGCCGTGGCTTCTTCGCTGCGCGTGGCATAGACGAAGTCGAAGGGGCGCGCCTCGGCCGTGAGCGAGCGCGCCATGCACAGCAGCGGCGTGATGCCGATGCCGCCTGCAATGAGCAGCGGCGGCGCGCTGCCCGCGTGCAAGGCGAAGTCGTTGCGCGGCGCGTGCGCGGCCAGCGCGGCGCCGGGTTGCAATGCGTGCATCCAGGCCGAGCCGCCCGCGCCCTGCGGTTCGCACAGCACCGCGATCTCGCAGCGGTCCGAGCCGTCGTGCGGCTTGGCCAGCGAATACGCGCGCTGGCCCGGGTGGCCGTTGGCCTGCACCACCTGCACGCCCAGGTGCGCGCCCGGCGCGAACGGCGGCAGCGGCTCGCCGCTGGCCGAGCGCAGCACGAAGGCCTTGATGGCTGGCGTGAGCGGCGTGACCGCGTCCACGACCAGCGCCAGCATGTCGGCGGCGTGGCTCATCCCAGGGGCAGCGCCGGGTCGGCGATGGTGAGGCCGGTCGATTTTTCCCAGCGCGGCATCAGCGTGTTCGACGGCTGCGTTTCGTCGACCAGCTTGCGCGCCGTCTCGGCGCCGGCCACGGGCAGGCCCTTCGGATCGAGCAGGCCGATCTGCACCAGCACGCTGGCCTGGTCCCAGTAGATGTGCTCGTGGTAGAGCTTGTCACCGCGGAACTTCACGATGGCCACGAGCGGAATCTCCACCGGCTTGCCGGTGGGCGCGATGCCCGGGAGCAGCCAGTCGATCTCGACCGTGTGGGTGAAGCTGAACAGCATCTCGTCCACGATCTGTGTCGCACCCACCGTGCGCGAGATCGGCGTGAGCCGCGTGTCGGGCGGCGTGCTCGGAATGAAGTGGTGCTTGTAGAAGCGCGACAGCTCCTTGGCACCCACGCCGCCGGTCATGGTCGGGATGTGGTTCACGTAGGGCTCGCTCACCATCGTGGCCATGGTGGCGACCACGTCGCGCGTGGCGAACTCGTACTCGCAGTGCTTGTCCCACAGGGCCGAGAGGTCGTACACCGGGCCGATCGCGTCCTTGAACAGCGCCATCGAGCGCTGGTGCGCCATGAGCGTGGAGGGCTTGTCGAAGTGCTCGCCGCCGGTGCGCGCAAACGCATGGTCGACGCCGGGGTAGACGTACATCTGCGCATCGGACTTGCCAGCGAAGGCTTCGAGCACCTGGGCGCGGGCCTCGGGCGGGCAGAACTGGTCGAGCTCCGCGAAGTGCAGGGCGATCGGGCACTCGATTTTCGGCACGAGGTCGAGCGCGCCCTCGATGCCCACGCCGTAGTAGCCCACGGCCGCGTCCACGCCCGAGTGCGCGGCGGCCAGGTAGGCCAGCTTGCCGCCGAGGCAGAAGCCCAGCGCGCCGACCTTGCCGGTGCAGGCCGGGTGCGCGCGCAGCGCCTTCACGCTCGCCGTGACGTCGGCCACGCCGGCTTCGATGTCGAACTTCTGGAAGAAGCCGAAAGCGCGCTGCCAGTCTTCGGGCGAATCGCCCAGCTCGACGCCGGGCTCCATGCGCCAGAACAGGTCGGGCGCGAGCACCACGTAGCCTTCCTGCGCATAGAGGTCGGCCACCTCGCGCACGTAGGCATTGACGCCGAAGATTTCCTGGCACAGCACGATGCCGGGGCCGCGCCCCGAGGCCGGCAGGGCCAGGTAGCCGCGAAAGGTCTGGGTGCCGTCGCCGGCCGGGATGTCGATGGTGTCGCTCATCGGTTCGTCTCTTGAAGTGGTGGGGTCGGCGGCGATTCTGGGGAGCGCGCCGGCCTGTTGTCTGTCCATTTCGTGCAGCGGTTTCGGTCGCACGAAACGGATAGCGGGGCGCCGCCACCGCACAGAGACTGCGCCCTGCATTTGCTGCCCCCCCACGTTCAACGAACTCACCCCGAGGAGACCTTTCATGTCGCAGGCCACGCCCCGATCCGTCTTGTGCGCGCTCACCGTCCTGGTGGGCGCGCTGGCTTTACCCACGCAGGCACAGACCGTGAAAGTCGGCCTGGCGATGGACCTGTCCGGTCCCTTCGCCGTCGGCGGCGCCGAGGCCAAGGCCGGCTTCGCCGTGGCGATGAAGCAGCTGGGCGGCAAGCTCGGCGGCGTGCCGGTGGAGTTCGTCGAGGCCGACACGGCAGGCAACCCCGAGATGGCGCGCCAGGTGGTCGAGCGCATGCTGCTGCGCGACAAGATCGACCTGTTCACCGGCCCCGTCGGCTCGTCGGTCGCGCTGGCCGTCGGCCCGCCGCTCTTCGCCGCCAAGGTGCCCTACCTGTCGAGCAACACCGGCCCGAGCGACTATTCGGGCGCGCGCTGCAACCCGTACTTCTTCGGCGCTTCGTACCCGAACGACGCGTACTACGAGTCGGCCGGCAAGTTCGCGAGCGACAAGGGCTTCAAGAAGGTCGCGATGATCGCGCCCAGCTACCCCGGCGGCAAGGACGCCATCAACGGCTTCAAGCACACCTTCAAGGGCGGCGTGGGCGACGAGCTGTACACCAAGCTCGGGCAGCTCGACTACTCGGCCGAGCTGGCGCAGATTCGCGCGTCGAAGCCCGATGCGCTGTACTTCTTTTTGCCCGGCGCGATGGGCGTGAGCTTCATCAAGCAGTTCGTCGGCGCGGGGCTGTCGAAAGACGTGGCGCTGATCTCCACCGCCTTCTCGGCCGACGAGGACATGATTCCTGCCGTCGGCGAGCCGATGCTCGGCCTCTTCAACACCGCGCACTGGTCGTTCGACCTCGACAACCCGGCCAACCAGCGCTTCGTGGCGGCGTTCCGCCAGCAGAACAACGGGCGCAACCCGTCGTTCTATGCCGGCCAGGCTTATGACGTGCTGATGGCGATGGATGCGGCCGTGCGCGACGTCGGCGGCAAGGTGGCCGACAAGCCCGCGCTGCTCAAGGCGATCAAGGCGGCCAACTACAAGTCGGTGCGCGGCGATTTTCGCTACGGCCCCAACAACTTCCCGATCCAGAACTACTACCTGCGCGTGGTCGCCAAGGACGGCAGCGGGCGCATCGCCAACAAGGTGATCGGCACCGTGCTGGAGCGCTACCAGGACCGCACCGCCGCGCAGTGCGCGATGAAGTCCTGAGGAGGTGTGCTCAGTGCCGCGCGGCAGGCAGCCGCGCGGGATCGCGCGAGGTGTCGCGCGGCAGTTGCCCGAAGCGCTCGCGGTAGCAGGCGGCAAAGCGGCTCAGGTGCGAGAAGCCGCAGTTCAGCGCCACCTCGGTGACGCTGGCGCCGTCGTGCCGCGCCAGTTGCGCGTGCGCGGCATCGAGCCGCATGTTGCGCAGCACTTCGCCGGGCGACAGGTCGCGGTGGCGCCTGAAGAGCAGGGCAAGGCCACGGCGCGTGACGCCCGCGGCCTGTGCCACGTCTTCGAGCGAGAGCAGCGAGTCGAGCCGCTCGCGCATGAACTCTTCGGCCCGGCGCAGTTGCCGCAGGCTGGTTTCCTCGGTGCCGCGCTGCGCGTCGGCGTGCCGCTGCAGCACCGAGTTGGGTCGGTGGCACAGCAGGTAGAGCATGAGGTTGTCTTCGCAGTGCGCGAGCCAGCGCGGGTCGTAGCGCTCGAACTCCGTGGGCGGCAGCAGCGAAGCCAGGCTCGCCACCATGCGGCACCACTGCGTGCCCGCCGCGTCGTCCAGGCGCAGGGGCATGTCGAAATCGATCTCGCCCACGGTGTCGCCGCCACGCAGCGCGAAGGCATGGCGCGCCACCTCCTGCAGGCGGCTGAGCTCGATCTTCAGCATCAGCTGTTCGCAGTCGGCATGCCAGCGCAGGCGCACCGGCTTGTGGGCGGAAATGATGGCGCCCTGGCCGGGGTGGATCTGCAGTGTCTGCCCACCGGTGTGGATGTCGGCGCGGCCGCGCAAGGGCATCTGCACCAGCACGAAGTTGCCGAGCGCGTCGGGCTCGATGTCGACATCGCAGCCATAGCGCAGGATGCACAGTGACAGTGCGCTCATCTCGGCGCGGCAGAAGATCGCGTCGACATCGCCCGAGCGCCACACGCTGCGGTGCGGCTTCAGCTCATGGGCCACGCGCGCGTGCGTCTCTTCGGCCTCGCGCGAGCGGAAGACCTCGCGCCTGTACAGCGGGGACAGTTGCTGACTCGACCATGCGTCCATGGACACTCCTGCGGGGCCAAAGTGGGGAAAGCGACGGAAACGGACGCTTTTTTCTACGCTGGAATCTACGTGGGTGCGCCGCGCGCCGCCATGGGAGTTGCCCGGGCAACGGGCGTCCCCGTTGCAAGAAGCTTGCCGACCCTTGTGTCTAAATGCTGCGCAGGTTGACCCGCTTGGACAGCGCCTCCGCGCTCTCGCGCCGCTCGCTGTAGCGGTCGACCAGGTGGTCCGCGCAGTCGCGCGTGAGCAGCGTGAACTTCACCAGCTCTTCCATCACGTCGACCACGCGCTCGTAGTAGGGCGAGGGCTTCATGCGGCCCGCGTCGTCGAACTCGAGAAAGGCCTTGGCCACCGACGACTGGTTGGGGATGGTGATCATGCGCATCCACCGGCCCAGCACGCGCAGCTGGTTCACCGCGTTGAACGACTGCGAGCCGCCCGACACCTCCATCACCGCGAGCGTCTTGCCCTGCGTGGGCCGCACCGAGCCGACGGCCAGCGGAATCCAGTCGATCTGCGCTTTCATGATTCCGGTCATCGCGCCGTGGCGTTCGGGCGAGGTCCACACCATGCCCTCGGCCCACTGCGCAAGATCGCGCAGCTCCTGCACCTTCGGATGGTCTTCGGGTTCGCCGTCGGGCAGCGGCAGGCCGCGCGGGTCGTAGATGCGGGGCTCGGCGCCCATCGCGCGCAGCAGGCGGGCGGCCTCTTCGGTCAGCAGGCGGCTGTAGGAGCGCTCGCGCAGCGATCCGTACAGCAGCAGGATGCGTGGTGCATGCGTGGCGCGTGCGGCGGGCAGAAGCTCCTGCAGGCGGGGAACTTGGAACGCATCGGCGTCGACGTGTGGCAGATCAGGGCTTGGCGACACGCTGGCCTTTCGCGTCGATCACGGCTTCGCCGTCTTCCTTGGAGAACACGCCTTGCTGCGGCCTGGGCAGGATGTCGAGCACGGCTTCCGAAGGGCGGCACAGGCGCGTGCCCAGTGGCGTGACGACGATGGGGCGGTTGATGAGGATCGGGTGCTGCAGCATGAAGTCGATGAGCTGTTCGTCGCTCCACTTGGGATCGCCCAGGCCCAGTTCGTCGTACGGCGTGCCCTTCTGGCGCAGCACCTCGCGCACGGGCACGCCCATCGTCGCGATCAGCTGCGTGAGCGTGGCGCGGTCGGGCGGGGTCTTCAGGTACTCGATGACGGTGGGCTGGTCGCCCGTGTTGCGGATCAGCGCGAGCACGTTGCGCGAGGTGCCGCAGGCGGGGTTGTGATAGATGGTGATGTCGCTCATGGCAGGCTCGTTGGAGAAGAAGAAAAGAAAGAAGGGTCAGCCGAGGCTGAGGCGCAGCGCCAGCGCGGCGAGCGTCGCGGCCAGCACGGGCAGGGTCAGCACGATGCCGATGCGGAAGTAGTGGCCCCAGGTGATGGTCATGCCCTTCTTCGCGAGCACGTGCAGCCACAGCAGCGTGGCGAGGCTGCCGATGGGCGTGATCTTCGGGCCGAGGTCGCAGCCGATCACGTTGGCATAGACCATGGCCTCCTTCACGAGGCCGACCGCGCCCGAGGCCTCGATCGACAGCGCGCCGACCAGCACGGTCGGCATGTTGTTCATGACCGAGGAGAGCACCGCCGCGAGAAAGCCGGTGCCCATGGCCGCGCCCCAGACGCCGCCTTGCGCGAACAGGTTCAGCAGCGTGGCGATCTGGCCGGTGAGTCCGGCGTTGCGCAGCCCGTAGACCACGAGGTACATGCCCAGCGAGAAGACGACGATCTGCCAGGGCGCGCCGCGCAGCACCTGGCGCGTGCCGATCACCGGGCCGCGCGCGGCCACCGCAAGCAGGATCACCGCGCCAAAGGCTGCCACGGCGCTCACCGGCACGCCCAGCGGCTCCAGGCCGAAGAAGCCCACGAGCAGCAGCGCGAGCACGACCCAGCCCGCGCGGAAGGTGTCGCGGTCGCGGATCGCGTCGGCGGGTTTTTTGAGGCGGGCCATGTCGTAGTGCGCGGGAATGTCGCGCCGGAAGCACCACAGCAGCACGCCCAGGCTCGCGAGCACGGCCGCGACGTTGACCGGCACCATCACCGAGGCGTACGCGTTGAAGCCGATGCCGAAGAAGTCGGCCGAGACGATGTTCACGAGGTTCGACACGATGAGCGGCAGGCTGGCCGTGTCGGCAATGAAGCCCGCCGCCATGACGAAGGCCAGGGTGGTCGCCGGCGTGAAGCCGAGCGCCACGAGCATGGCCATCACGATGGGCGTGAGGATCAGCGCCGCACCGTCGTTGGCAAAGAGGGCCGAGACCGCGGCGCCCAGCAGCACGATGAAGGCAAACAGCCGCTGGCCGTTGCCGCGCCCCCAGCGGGCCACGTGCAGGGCAGCCCACTCGAAGAAGCCGGCTTCGTCGAGCAGCAGGCTGATGAGGATGACGGCGATGAAGGTCGCGGTGGCGTTCCAGACGATGGCCCAGACGACGGGGATGTCGGTGAGTTGCACCACGCCGAAGAGCAGGGCGACGACGGCGCCCAGCGAGGCGCTCCAGCCGATGCCGAGGCCGCGGGGTTGCCAGATGACGAGCAGCAATGTGCCGGCGAAGATGAGGAGGGCGGTGGTCATGTTCTTCTGTTCAGGGCGTGTGCACAGGGCACTGGGTACTTCCCTCCGCGAATGTCCCCCGCCTTCGGCTCCTCCTTGATTTCGCTGCGGGAAGCACCCAGTGCCCTGTGCACTTGGGCACGCTGCTGGTGGTGCTCGCCGATCAACGACTGCACTGCCCAACGCTCACGTCGATGGGGTGCCTTGCGCAGCGAAATCAAGGAGGAGCCCGAAGGGCGGGGGACATTCGCGGAGCAAGGTGCCCCGTCGGCGGGAGCACGCCAGAGCGCACGCACGCTGCGTGCAACAGCACAAGCTTTCATGGTCAGCAGTCGCAGGTGGTCGCGGGAAGGCAGGCTTCCCCCTGGCAGCAGTTCTCGGTGAGGTAGCCGAGCAGGCCGTTCATCCGCTCGAACGATGCGCGGTAGATGAGGTTGCGCCCCTGGCGCTCCTGCGAGACCAGGCTCGCGTTCACCAGCTCCTTGAGGTGAAAGGACAGCCCCGTCGCCGGTACCGCCAGCGCTTCGGTCAACGCACCCGGCGTCAGCCCGTCGGGCCCCGCCACCACCAAGGCACGGAACACCCGCAGGCGCACGGGTTGCGCGAGTGCGCCCAAGGCGCGGACCACATCGTTTTCTTCCATTATTCAAGTATCTTTGAATTATTTAATCAAGACAACCCACGGCACAAAAAGACCGGTGGCACGAATCGGCCATCGCCCTGGCAGGCAACGGCCATCCGCGACGTACCGCTTTTTCTACAGTCGCCCTCGGTCCATTCCCCAATGACGCATCCAACGAAGGAGACACCCATGTCCGACACCTATGTTCTGGTTCACGGCGCCTGGCACACCGGCGCCGAAATGGAGGCCGTGGCCGACGGCCTGCGCGCGGCCGGCCACACCGTGCATTGCCCCACCGTGGCGGGCAACAACCCTGGCGACGACCGCGCGGGCACCGGCCTGGCCGATGCCATCGCCTCGGTGGTCCGCTTCATCGAGGCCAAGGACCTCACGCAGGTGCGGCTCGTGGGCCACAGCTACGGCGGCATGGTGATCTCGGGCGTGGCCGACCGCATCGCGGCGCGGCTGCGGCGGCTGGTCTACATCAATGCCTTCGTGCCGCTCGATGGCGAGGCGCTCAACGACATGGTGCCGCCGCACTACGTGACCATGTTCGACGCGGTGGCGGCGGCCAATAAGAACGCCGTGACGCTGCCGTTCGAGATCTGGCGCGAGGCCTTCATCAACGACGCCGACCTCGCGTTGGCGCAGTCCGCCTACGACAAGCTCAACCCGCACCCGTACCGCACCTTCACCGACAAGATCCAGCTGAAGCAGCCGCTGGCGGCGCTGGCGCTGGGCAAGTCGTACGTCAACTGCCAGCAGGACACGGCGCTGCCGCACAGCCTGCCGTGGCATCCGCGGCTGTCGGAGCGGCTGGGGTTGTTCCGGCTCGTGGAGTGCCCCGGCAGCCACGAGATGTTCTTCTCGAACCCGCTGCGGCTGGCGCAGGCGATCCTCGAAGCAGGGCGCGACTGACGGAAGGCTTCAGTCAGCCGTTCGGAAAGAGCGCGTCGAACACGCGCAGCGACGCATAGGCGTCGTTGGCCGCGTAGCGGATCTGCGACTCGGTGAGCTGCTTGTGCGCCCAGTTCGAGGTGGTCGCCTTGCGCGACTTGGCAAAGCGGCGGTTGAACATCAGCGCCACCGCCGTCTTCACGCCCACCGAGCGGCGGTAGCCGCGCCGGCGGAACTCGTCGTCGATGTCGAACACGGCCTGCGGCGCAATGGCCAGCCGCAGGCGGATCAGCGACAGGTCGCTCGAAAGGCCGAAGCCGACCTTGCGCAGTTCGGTGGACGCGAGCAGGCCCGCGACCACGGGGTTGCATTCGTCGCGGTGCAGCTGGAACAGCCAGGCCGTGTCGCGCGTGGCGAACTGCACCACGTGCGGACCGGTTGACACTTCGTTCTTCGCGAAGGTGGGGCGCGACTCGGTGTCGAAGCCCGCCAAGCCGGCGTCGAGCAATTCGTCGGCGGCGCGCTCGGCTTCGGCGAGCGAGGTGACGACCACGATGTCTTTCAGGTCGAGGCTGTCGAAGGGGTCGAGCAGCGCGATCTGTTCGCGCTCGGGAAGCGGAGGGAGCCGGTGGCCGTGGTTGTTGTTCTGGTCGTTCACCGGGTCTTCGCTTTCGCGGCCTTGGGGGTTGTCTTGGGTTTAGGTTTGGGCTTCTTCTGCTTCGGCGGCTGGCCCGAACGCAGTGCGGCCTCGTAGGCCAGGCGGCCCCAGCGCGCGGCTTCCTCGCGGTCTTCGAACAGGTCGGCCGGCGCCAGGCGGTACGACATCGGCATCTCCTTGCCCTCGCGCACGTAGGTGAAGGGCGGCAGGTTCAGCGCGTCGAAGTGCGCGGCGCTGCCGGCGTCGGACTTGAGGTACAGCGTGTCCTTGGCGACGAGCGCGATCATGCGGCCCTCGTGCCACACGCCGTGGCCGCCGAACATGCGACGGGTTTCGATGCGGCCGAGGCGTTCGAAGGTCTCGTGCAGGCTTTGAACAAAGACGCTCATGACGTGATCTCGATGCGGTTGCCGTCCGGGTCGAGCACCACGCTCTCGTAGTAGCCGTCGCCGGTGCGGCGCGGGCCGTCGAGCAGCGGATAGCCGTCGGCCTTCAGCCGCTGCGTGAGCGCATCGACTTCGGCGTCGGAGCCGACCGAGATCGCCAGGTGCGTCCAGCCCATGCGCTGCGCGCCGGCCTCGGCGACCACGGGGGAGAGGGTGCTGGTGGTCATGGCCTCGATGCGCGCGCCGTCGCCCAGGCTCAGGAAGCACGAGGCGAAGCCCTTGGCCGGATTGACGTAGCCGGCGCCGGCGGTGGCGCCGAAGTAGTCGACGTAGAAGCGCTTGCAGCGTTCGAGGTCGGTGGTCCAGAGGGCGATGTGGTCGATGCGGATGCGCATGGGGCAGGAAGGAAGTGCGGAGGGTGTCAGCCCGTGCGCCAGGGCGCGCGGGTGGGCGACCAATGGTAGGCGATGCGTTCGCGTCCGCTGCCGGGGTGGCGGTCGACCACGCCGCGCACGAGGCCGTAGCGTTCGTAGAAGCGCTGCGCCTCGGTGTTGGTGACGGCCACATGCAGCCGCCAGCCGTGCGGCATGCGCACGCAGGCCTCGTCGAGCAGCGCCTTGCCCAGGCCCTGGCTGCGCAGGTGCGGTTCGACGAACAGCTGGGCCACGTACTCGCGCGCCGTGAGCAGCACCATGAAGGCCAGCACCTGGCCGTCGCGCTCGGCCAGCACCACGTCGGCGGGCGGGATGAATTCGGTCTGCACGCGGCGCAGCCAGTGGCCGATGGGCTCGACGTGGACGGCGCTGCGGTTGGCCGACACCCAGGCGCGGCGCCAGATGCCCGCGAGCACCATGTTCTCTTCGGCGCCGCCATCGCGCGAGCGCAGCTGGAAGGCAGGAATCTGGGCGGCGGACATGCGGACCATGATAGCCACGCCGGGTGCGAACCGCACCCCTTTGTGGTCAGCCGTTCAGCGTCTGCGCATGGTGCGCGATGTGGTCCGCCATGAAGCTCTGGATGAAGTAGTAGCCATGGTCGTAGCCCGCGTGGCGGCGCAGCGTGAGCGGCTGGCCGGCGGCGAAGCAGGCGGCCTCGAAGGCTTCGGGGTGCAGCTGCTCGGCGAGGAATTTGTCGGCCAGGCCCTGGTCGATGAGGATGCCCTGCGGATAGGGCGCCACGGTCTGCGATTGCATCAGCGCGCTGGCGTCGTGCGCGAGCCACTGCGCGCGGTCGCCGCCCGGTTCGCCCAGGTAGCCGGCGAAGGCCTTCTGGCCCCACGGGCACTGGGTGGGCGCGCAGATCGGCGCGAAGGCCGAGAGCGACTTGAAGCGCCCCGGGTGCCGCAGCGCCAGCGTGAGCGCGCCGTGGCCGCCCATCGAGTGGCCGAAGATGCCGATGCGCTCGCCGTCGACCGGAAAGTGGCGGGCCACCAGCGGCAGCAGCTCGTGCACGATCCAGCTTTCCATGCGCCAGTGCGTGGCCCAGGGCTCGGCGGTGGCGTCGAGGTAGAAGCCGGCGCCGATGCCGAAGTCCCAGCTGTCTTTTGCGCCCGGCAGGCTTTCGGGTTCCGTGCCGCGCGGGCTGGTGTCGGGCGCGATCAGCGCAACGCCGAGGCTCGCGGCCATGCGCTGCGCGCCGGCCTTCACCGCGAAGGTCTCTTCGTTGCAAGTCAGGCCGGCAAGGTAGAGCAGGGCGGGCACGCGCGTGTGCGCGGCCTGCGGCGGCAGGTAGACCGAGAAGCGCATCGGCAGGCCGATCTCGTGCGAGCGGTGCTCGACGAAGCGCTGCACGCCGCCGAAGGCGTGGTGTTCGGAAAGAAGGGTGGGGGCGGTGTCGGTCATGAAGAAGAGGTCGTCTGGCTGCGCAGCGCGGGCACGAGTTCAAGCACGGCATCGGCGAAGGTGCGCGGCGCTTCCTGCGGCAGGTTGTGGCCCGCGCCGGGCACGAGGCGGTGCGAACGCGGGCCGCTGAAGCGGTGCGCATGGGCCGAGGCATCGGCGGGCGGTCGCACGCCGTCGTCGATGCCGTCGAAGGTGATGGCGGGCACGGCGATCGTCGGTTGCGCGGCAAGGCGGCGTTCGATGTCGGCATAGGCCGGGTCGCCGGGCACGAGGCCGAAGCGGTGGCGGTACGAATGGATCACCACGTCCACGAAGTCGGGGTGGTCGAAGGCGGCGGCGCTGCGTTCGAAGGTGGCGTCGTCGAAGCGCCACGTTGGCGACCACAGCTGCCACAGCAGTTTCGTGAGGGCCTTGCGGTCCTTCGCGAGGCCGGCGCGACCGCGCTCGCTGTGAAAGTAGTACTGGTACCAGAGGCTGTGCTCGTTCTCGGCCGTGTCCGGCTCCATTGCCTTGGCGATGTTCTGGATGTTGTAGCTGTTGAGCGAGACCAGCCCCGCGCAGCGTTCGGGCCACAGCGCCGCCAGCACGCAGGCGGCGCGGCCGCCCCAGTCGTAGCCGGCCAGCACGGCGCGATCGATCTTCAGCGCGTCGAGCAGCGCGAGCAGGTCGGCGCCGAAGGCCGCCTGTTCGCCCGAGCGCGGCGTGGCCTCGCTCAGGAAGCGCGTGGCGCCATAGCCGCGCATGTACGGCACGATCACGCGGCAGCCTTGGGCGGCCAGCATCGGCGCGACTTCGGCGTAAGTGTGAATGTCGTATGGAAAGCCGTGCATCAGCAGCACGGGCGGGCCGTCGGCCGGGCCGGCTTCGTAGTAGGCGACTTCGAGGACGCCCGCTTCTATCTTGCGCAGGGGTTCCATGCGGTTCATGGCGGGCGCCTCCTCGGGCTCAGTACAGGACCACGCCGCGGATCGATTCGCCGCGCTTCATCAAGTCGAAGCCCTTGTTGATGTCTTCCAGCGGCATGGTGTGCGTGATCAGGTCGTCGATGTTGATCTTGCCTTCCATGTACCAGTCGACGATCTTCGGCACGTCGGTGCGCCCGCGCGCGCCGCCGAAGGCCGAGCCTTCCCACTTGCGGCCGGTGACCAGCTGGAACGGGCGGGTGCTGATCTCGGCGCCGGCCTCGGCCACGCCGATGATGATGCTGCGGCCCCAGCCCTTGTGCGTGCACTCGAGCGCCTGGCGCATCACCTGCGTGTTGCCGATGCACTCGAAGCTGTAGTCGGCGCCGCCGTCGGTCAGCTGCACGATGGCGTCGACCACGTTCTCGGTGGTCTTGGGGTTGATGAAGTGCGTCATGCCGAACTGGCGGGCCATGGCCTCGCGCTCGGGGTTCAGGTCGACGCCGATGATCTTGTCGGCGCCCACCATCTTGGCGCCCTGGATCACGTTCAGGCCGATGCCGCCCAGGCCGAACACCACGACGTTCGCGCCGGCTTCGACCTTGGCCGTGAAGATCACCGCGCCGATGCCGGTGGTGACGCCGCAGCCGATGTAGCAGACCTTGTCGAAGGGCGCGTCCTCGCGGATCTTGGCCAGCGAGATCTCGGGCGCGACCGTGTAGTTGCTGAAGGTGCTCGTGCCCATGTAGTGGAAGATGGGCTTGCCGTCGAGGCTGAAGCGGCTGGTGGCGTCGGGCATCAGGCCCTTGCCCTGCGTGCCGCGGATCAGCTGGCACAGGTTGGTCTTGCGGCTCAGGCAGAACTTGCACTGGCGGCATTCGGGCGTGTACAGCGGAATGACGTGGTCGCCCTTTTTCAGCGTGGTGACGCCGGGGCCGACGTCGACCACGATGCCCGCGCCCTCATGGCCCAGGATGGCGGGAAAGATGCCTTCGGGGTCGGCGCCCGAGAGCGTGTAGTAGTCGGTGTGGCAGATGCCGGTGGCCTTGATCTCGACCAGCACTTCACCGAACTTCGGGCCCTGGAGGTCCACGGTTTCGATGGTGAGGGGTTGGCCTGCTTGCCAGGCGACGGCGGCTTTGGTTTTCATGGGATTCGGTTCTTCAGAGAGCGGAAGGGGACAAGGATACTCAGGCGAGCCTTCAGGCGGGGCCAGCCGGGAAGATACCCGACATGCCCACAAAGCCCGGCAGGTGACGAAAGTCCCAGACCCAGCGGCGCAGCGCGGGAAACTCGTCGAGCGAGATGCCGCCTTCGCCCGCCAGCGCCACGTACGGAAAGCAGGCGAGGTCGGCAATGGTCGGCTCGGGCGCGGCCACGAGCCAGCGCAGGCCGGTGGCGGCGTGCTGCTCGGCCAGGTGGTCGTCAAGCACGCGGAAGGCCGCGCGCGCACCGCGCCGGCAGGCGTCGATGTCCAGGTGCGTGTAGCCCAGCGCATCGTGCAGCCGGGCGGCCGAGGCGGTGCGCGTGATCTCGTCGGCCATGGCGAGCCACATCGCGACCTGGCCGCGCAGCTTGGGGTCGGCGGGGTACCAGTGCTGCCGTGCGTCGTCGTAGCGGCTTGCGAGGTAGACCAGGATGGCCTGCGCGTCGCGCAGCACGAAGCCTTCGTCGTCGATCACCGGGAGCTGGCCGAGCGGGTTGACGTGCTCGAGGAATCTTGCGGACTTGTGTTCTCGGCCCGGGTGGAAATCGACCGGCACGCTCGCGTGGTCCACGCCGAGCCACAGCAGCATCTGCCGCACCTTGAAGCAGTTGCCCGAGAGCGGGTAGTCGTAGAGCCGGACGGTCATGCGGTGGCCCTCGCGGTGCCGAAGCGCATGCCGCGCTCGCGCAGCCAGCGGCGGTAGGTGACGGAGGTGGTGTCGCCGCGCGTGGGTGTCTCGGCGCGGCCTTCGAGCGGCATGCGCTTGAAGGCGTGGTTCTCCAGGATCGGCTTGTCCTGCCCGAAGATCGTGTGCTGGAAGGCGATGAGCTCGGCGTCGCTCGACACGTCGTCGAAGTAGGCCAGCAGCGTGTGGGCGATGACGTGCTCGTCGTCCACCGGCTGCAAGAAGAGGCCGATGGCGTCGAGCTTGTCGGGCCGGTGGCTCGACTTGTAGAGCATGGCCGAGAAGGGCTGCATCACGCGGTACTTGTAGAACACCTCGCTGCCGGTGTCGTGGGCGGCCGAGGCGCGCGGCTGCCAGAAGCGGCAGTCGGTGGCCCAGATCTCGTCGGTGGCGGCATCGACCTCGACGTTGTACTTGGCCACTTCGGTGTGCGGCACCTTGCCGAGGTAGTCGGGGTGCACGAAGGGAAAGTGCGCCATGTCCAGGAAGTTCTCGATCACGCGCAGGCCCGACACGGCCACGCCGAGCCCGCCGCAATCGACGATGCGGCGGCCGGGTTCGTCGTACTCGGGGAAGGCGAACAGCGGGCGCGCCGGGCGGCCGCTGGGGCAGACCCAGAGGAAGCCGTAGCGCGACTGCACGGTCAGTGCGTCGGTGCCGAGAAGGGCGTGCGGCACGCCGTCGGCATCGGTGTGCAGGTGCAGGGTTTCGCCGAGCAGCCGTGCCGTGCGTGGCAAGCCGCTGGCGGGGCCGGCGACGAGCCAGTCGTCGAGCATGTTGGGATCGTCGGTGACGAAGGGCATGTTTTTTCTTTCTTCTTTCTTCTTGTTCAGAGCGATGCGGCGGCTTCGATGTCGCTGCGCAGCTGGCGCGCCGCGCGGTGCACACGGGCCATCGCGTCGGAGCCGGGGGCTGCGCCGGTCCACAGGTGCAGGAAGCTCAGCTGCGGTTGGGCGTCGAGCAGCAGCGCGGCGACGGGCGAATCGCCCAGCGTGCCTTGCCATGCATCGGGCGTTCCTGTCGGTGCGAAGCCATGCGGCGCGAGCGCAGCGCGCACCTCGGACGCGGCCACGCGCAGCGTCAGCGTGCGGGCGAGGTGCCAGCCGGCGGGCACGGCGTCGGCCAGTTCGGCCGGCGCCGGCAGGCCGTCGGCCGCGAGACGCACCCACAGCATGCCCGCGGCATCCGCCGTGGCGAACACCTTCGCGCAGACATTGCGCGGCGCCGGCATGGCCGGGTGCGCCGGGATGCGCACGCAGGCGCCGCTGCCGGCCTCGTACTGCCAGCCGTGGTACGCACAGGCCAGACGGTCGCCGCCGATCACCTGGCCGAGGGTGAAGCGCACGCTGCGGTGCGGGCAGCGGTTCTCCCAGGCCTGCGGCGAGCCATCGGCCGCGCGCCACAGCGCGAGCTCCTGGCCTTGTGCAAAGCCGGCGACGATGTTGGCGCCGGCGCGCACCTCGGCGGAGGGCGTGACGGGATGCCAGGTGGCTGAGGGATTCATGGGTCTTGATCGTGGGGGCAGCGGGGAAGGGCACCGCGAATCGGCATAGCATCGGCCATGCCCTTGTCGGCGGTGCCGCCTACCGTAGCGTGTCCGCCGCACCGATGAAAGCCCCATGCCAAGACGCTCCTTTTCATTCCTGCAACGACGACTTCCACAGCGGGGGCATTCATGAGCGCAGGGCGCATCGACCTCGCACTGGTCGAGGCCTTCGTCCTCGTGATGAAGAGCGGCAGCCTGACCAAGGCCGAGAGCCTGTCGGGCGTGTCGAAGGCCACGCTGAGCCGGCAGCTCACACGGCTGGAGGAACTGCTGGGCGCCCAGCTGCTGTTGCGCAGCTCGCGCCGCATCGCGCCCACGGAGGCCGGGCGTGCGTTCTTCGCACGCTGCGAGGGGCTGCTCGGCGAGGTGAGCGGCCGGCTGGAAATGGCGCGCACCGAGGTGCAGGAGCTCACGGGCGGGGTGTCGGGGCGGCTCACGCTGCTGTCGGACACGCAGTTCAGCACCTCCTTCGTCTGCCATGTGGTGCGGATCTTTCTCGAATCGCACCCGAACGTGCGCTGCCAGCTCGACGTGGCGAACGGTGCGCAGGCCCCGCGGATCGGCGAGGTCGACTGCTATGTGGGCTCGGCGCCGCCCGACCTGCCGGACCTGGTCGCCAAGCTGCTGGGCCGGCTGGCCTACGGCCTGTATGCGAGCCCGCAGTACCTGGCGCGGCACGGCACGCCGCAGACGCCCGAGGCGCTGGCGCAGCACCGGATGATCGCGATGCGTGAGCCGTCGGGGCCGCCGTCGCCGCTGCGGCTGGTGTCGCAGCAGGCCTCGGGGCGCCATGTGGTGCGCACGGAGCCGGCCTTCGAGACCAACGACCACTGGGTGATGAAGACCTTCTGCATCGACGGCCTGGGCATTGCGCCGCTGCCGGTGTTCTTCGCCGGGCCCGAGGTGGCGCAGGGCGTGCTGGTGCCGGTGCTGCCGCAGTGGCCGCCGGAGGCGCGGCGGCTGTACTGCGCCTACCAGCGACAGCGCTACATGGGGCAGAAGCTGCGGGCCTTCGTCGACCTGATGGCGCGCTGCGTGGCGGACATCGGCTCGTACAACCACTACGTGGGGTCGACCGCGGCGTCGTCACCTGCACGGCCGGCGCGGTCGGCGGCGCGACCATAATCGGCTTTCTTCTTCCTGCATCCGCCAGCTTCCTTCACCGATCCATCATGAAGAAAATCCTCGTCCTCAACGGCCCCAACCTCAACCTGCTCGGCACGCGCGAGCCCGAACAGTACGGCCGCGACACGCTCGCCGACGTCGAACGCCTGTGCAAGGACACGGGCGCGAAATTCGGTGTCGAGATCGAGTGCCGCCAGTCGAACCACGAAGGCGTGCTGATCGACTGGGTCCAGGAGGCGGGCCGCGAAGTGGCGGCCGGCAACATGCTGGGCGTGGTGATGAACCCGGGGGCCTACACCCACACGTCGATCGCGCTGCACGACGCCATCAAGGGGGCGAGCGTGCCGCTGATCGAGCTGCACATCTCGAACGTGCATGCGCGGGAAGAGTTTCGCCACCACTCGTACATCTCGCCTGCGGCGCGGGGGATCATCGTGGGGCTGGGGGTGAAGGGGTACACGCTGGCCATCGCCGCGCTGGTTCCCTGAGGCTGCCTTTCGGGGGCGCGTGCGCAGGGCACCGGGTACTTCCCTCCGCGAATGTCCCCCGCCTTCGGCTCCTCCTTGATTTCGCTGCGGGAAGCACCCAGTGCCCTGCGCACGAGGGCACGCTTCGGGCGAACGGCTGATCAAGAGCCGCTCTGTATCGCAGCGTCTCAGTAGGTCTGCTTGGGCGCGGCAGCCTTCCAGCTGCGGCTGACCCGGCCTGCGCTGTCGACGCTTTCCAGGTGCACGTCGAAGCCCCAGAGCCTTGCGACGTGCTTCAGCACTTCTTCGGCGTTGTCGTTCAGCGGCAGGTTGTTGCGCTGCGTGTGGCGCAGCGTGAGCGAGCGGTCGCCGCGCGTGGCCACGCTCCAGACCTGGATGTCGGGCTCGCGGTTGCCGATGTCGTACTGGCGTGACAGCGATTCGCGCAGCGCCTGGTAGCCGCTGTCGTCGTGGATGGCCGACACCTCGAGCTCCGATTCGCTCTGGTAGTCGCGGATCGAGAACAGGCGGAAATCGCGCATCGTCTTCGGGCTGAGGAACTGGCCGACGAAGCTCTCGTCCTTGAAGTTGCGCATCGCGTAGTCGAGCGTCTTGACCCAGTCGGTGCCCGCGAAGTCGGGGAACCAGCGGCGGTCTTCGTCGGTCGGCTTTTCGCAGACGCGGCGCAGGTCGGTGAACATCTTGAAGCCCAGCGCATACGGGTTGATGCCGCTGTAGGCGCGGTGGCCCACGGGCGGCTGGAACACCACGCTGGTGTGCGAGCTGAGCCATTCCATCATGAAGCCGTCGTCCAGCTGGCCGCGGTCGTACATGGTGTTGAGCAGCGTGTAGTGCCAGAAGGTGGCCCAGCCTTCGTTCATGACCTGGGTCTGGCGCTGTGGGTAGAAGTACTGCGCGATCTTGCGCACGATGCGCACCACCTCGCGCTGCCACGGCTCGAGCAGGGCGGCGTTCTTCTCGATGAAATAGAGCAGGTTCTCCTGCGGCTCGGGCGGAAAGCGGCGCGCGGCTTCCGACTCGGCGGCTTGTTCGCTCTTGCGCGGCAGCGTGCGCCACAGGTCGTTCACCTGCTGCTGCATGTGGCGCTCGCGGTCGGTGCGCTGCGCGCTCTCTTGCGCCAGCGAACGCTTCTGCGGACGGCGGTAGCGGTCGACGCCGTAGTTCATGAGCGCGTGGCAGGAGTCGAGCAGGTCTTCCACCGCGTCGAGGCCGTGGCGCTCCTCGCACTCGGCGATGTAGTGCCGCGCGTAGACGAGGTAGTCGATGATCGACGACGCGTCGGTCCACATGCGGAACAGGTAGTTGCCCTTGAAGAAGCTGTTGTGGCCGTAGGCCGCATGCGCGATCACCAGGGCCTGCATGGCCATGGTGTTTTCTTCCATGAGGTAGGCAATGCACGGATCGGAGTTGATGACGATCTCGTAGGCCAGCCCCATGTGGCCGCGCTTGTAGTTCTTCTCGGTGGAAATGAACTGCTTGCCGTACGACCAGTGCCTGTAGATCATGGGCATGCCCACGCTGGCGTAGGCGTCCATCATCTGCTCGGCCGTGATCACCTCGAGCTGGTTCGGGTAGGTGTCCAGGCCGAAGCTCCTCGCGGTCTTGGCGATCTCGGTGTGGTACGTCTCGATGAGTTCGAAGGTCCAGTCGGACGGGCTGGGCAGGCGCTCGAGGCGGGAGGTGGGCAGGTCGGTGCTGCGCGGCAGGACGGGGGCCCCGGGAGGGCGTTCGGTGGTGATCATGTGGGCACCCCTTCCTTCTTGAACAGGTCGCGGAACACCGGGTAGATGTCCTGCGCGTCCGATACCTTGCGCATGGCGAAGTTGGGCGCCACGCCTTCGAGCTGCTGGTACTCCTGCCACAGGTTCTGCTCGGTCTCGGCCACTTGCACGTAGGCGTAGTAGCGCACCACGGGCAGGATGTTGTCGACCAGCAGTTCGCGGCAGCGGCCGCTGTCCTGGTGCCAGTTGTCGCCGTCGCTGGCCTGGGCGCCGTACACGTTCCATTCGCCGCTGGCGTAGCGGGCCTTGATGATCTCGTCCATGAGCACCAGCGCGCTCGACACCACGGTGCCGCCGGTCTCGGTGGCGTGGAAGAACTCTTCTTCGGTCACTTCCTGCGCCTGCGTGTGGTGGCGCAGGAACACGAGGTCGATGCGCTCGTAGTGCCGCGTGAGGAACAGGTACAGCAGCATGAAGAAGCGCTTGGCCATGTCCTTGCGCGCCTCGTCCATCGAGCCCGACACGTCCATGAGGCAGAACATCACGGCCTTGGCGCTGGGCACGGGCGTCTTCACGCGGTTGCGGTAGCGCAGGTCGATCGGGTCGATGTAGGGCACGTGCCGCATGGTGCGGCGCAGCTCGGCGATGAGGTCCTCGGTCTCGCGGATTTCCTTCTGGATCAGTGCGGTCTCGACCTGTGGATGCGCTTTCAGGACCAGGAGGTGCGCCTCCAGGCGCTTGAGTTCCTTGCGCGGTTCGCCGCCCAATGCAATGCGCCGCGCCAGCGCGCCGCGCATGGAGCGCACCACGTGCAGGTTGTTGGGCGAGCCGTCGCTGGTGAAGCCGGCGCGGTGGCTCTTCCATTCGGGCACCTCGGCGATCTGGGTGCGCACGAGGTGCGGCAGCGCAAGGTCGTCGAAGAAGACGCGCATGAACTCCTCGCGCGTGAGGCGGAAGACGAAGTCGTCCTCGCCTTCGCCGCTGTCGCTGGCCTCGCCGCTGCCCGAGCCACCGCCGCCCTGGCCCTCGGGGCGCGCGATGCGGTCGCCCTTGAGGTATTCCTGGTTGCCGGGGTGCACGTACTCGCGGTCGCCGCCGCGCGCATGGCCGAACACCGGCTCGGAGACATCGTGGCGCGGCAGGGTCACGTCTTCGCCTTGCTCCAGCTCGCGGATGTTGCGCCCGCTGACCGCGCGCCGCACCGCCTCCTGGATCTGGCCCTTGTAGCGCCGAAGGAAGCGCTCGCGGTTGCCGATGGACTTGTTCTTGCCCGAGAGCCGGCGATCGATGATCTGCTGCAGGATGGCCACGATGTTTTCAAAGCTCCTTGCAAAACGGTGGACGGTGCGCTGGTTAGGTCCTTCGCACGCGTCCGTTGTTCCCGCTGTCCGCTATGAACTCTTGCGCACCCGCAGGTACCACTCGCACAGAAGCCGGACCTGCTTGGCGGTGTAGCCCTTCTCGACCATGCGGGTCACGAAGTCCTCGTGCTTCTTCTGCTCGTCGGCGCTGCTCTTGGTGTTGAAACTGATCACCGGCAGCAGCTCTTCGGTGTTGGAGAACATCTTCTTCTCGATGACTGCGCGCAGCTTCTCGTAGCTGGTCCACGCCGGGTTGCGCCCCGCGTTGCCGGCCCGTGCGCGCAGCACGAAGTTGACGATTTCGTTGCGGAAGTCCTTCGGGTTGCCGATGCCCGCGGGCCGCTCGATCTTCTCGAGTTCGCCGTTGAGCGAGGCCCGGTCGAACACTTCGCCGGTGTCCACGTCGCGGAACTCCTGGTCTTGAATCCAGTAGTCGGCGTAGGTCACGTAGCGGTCGAAGATGTTCTGGCCGTACTCGCTGTAGCTTTCCAGGTAGGCGGTCTGGATTTCCTTGCCGATGAACTCGGCATAGCGCGGCGCCAGCAGCTCCTTGATGTAGCTGATGTACTTCTGCTCGGTTTCCGGCGGAAACTGCTCGCGCTCGATCTGCTGTTCGAGCACGTACATCAGGTGCACCGGGTTGGCGGCCACCTCGGTGCTGTCGAAGTTGAAGACCTTGGAGATGATCTTGAAGGCGAAGCGCGTGGAGACGCCGCTCATGCCCTCGTCGACGCCCGCGTAGTCGCGGTACTCCTGGATCGACTTGGCCTTGGGGTCGGTGTCCTTCAGGTTCTCGCCGTCGTACACCTGCATCTTGCTGAAGGTGCTGGAGTTCTCGGGCTCCTTCAGACGCGTGAGCACCGACAGCTGCGCCATCATGCGCAAGGTGCCGGGCGCGCACGGGGCCTTGGCCAGCGAGGAGTTGCGCACCAGCTTCTCGTAGATCTTGATCTCTTCGGAGGCGCGCAGGCAGTACGGCACCTTCACGATGTAGATCCGGTCGAGGAAAGCCTCGTTGTTCTTGTTGTTGCGGAACGCCTTCCACTCGCTCTCGTTGCTGTGGGCCAGCACGATGCCGTCGAAGGGAATGGCGCCGAAACCCTCGGTGCCCTTGAAGTTGCTTTCCTGCGTGGCCGTGAGCAGCGGGTGCAGCACCTTGATGGGCGCCTTGAACATTTCCACGAACTCGAGCAGGCCCTGGTTGGCCAGGCACAGGCCGCCGGAGTAGGCGTACGCGTCGGGGTCGTCCTGGGCGTAGGTTTCGAGCTTGCGGATGTCGACCTTGCCGACCAGCGAAGAGATGTCCTGGTTGTTCTCGTCGCCGGGCTCGGTCTTGGCGACCGCGATCTGGCGCAGCACCGAGGGGTAGCGCTTGACCACCTTGAACTGGCGGATGTCGCCGCCGTACTCTTCGAGCCGCTTCACGGCCCAGGGCGACAGGATGCGGTTCAGGTAGCGCACGGGGATGCCGTACTCTTTTTCGAGGATCTCGCCGTCTTCGAGAGTGTCGAAGAGCCCGAGGGGCGATTCGTTCACCGGGGAGCCGTGGATCGCATAGAAGGGCACGTGCTCCATGAGCTGCTTCAGGCGCTCAGCGATCGAGCTCTTGCCGCCGCCGACGGGTCCCAGCAGGTAAAGGATTTGCTTCTTTTCTTCCAGTCCCTGCGCGGCGTGGCGGAAATAGGACACCACCTGCTCGATGGCATCTTCCATGCCATAGAACTCCTTGAACGCCGGATAGATCTTGATGACCTTGTTCGCGAAGATCCGCGAAAGACGGGGGTCATTGCGGGTATCTACCAGTTCCGGCTCGCCAATGGCCTGGAGCATTCGTTCGGAGGCCGTTGCATATGCAGTCGGATCGCGTTTGCAGATATCCAGATATTCCTGCAGCGAGAGAACTTCCTCGCGGGTGCGTTCGTAGCGGGCTGCAAAGTTGCTGATCACGTCCATGGTCGCGCCTCCTTCAGGTCGGCGGGGCTTTTGACCCCGATGCCTACAGCCAGAGACTGCGTCGCTCCTCTTGGAAGAGGGGCCCCGCCCATGGCCGTATGCCGTGGAAAACTCCCTTACACACTATCTACACAATCGGTTCAATCAGCATAAAGCAAAGAATGAACCGGGCAAATGTTTTATTTATTCTGAACCCCTCTGCCGAGTAAAGTTCCTCGGAAAACAAGGAACTTCTATTCGTGTTTCTGTTAAATTGAAAAGCTCGCGCTCGCGTAATTGTCCCCGGATGAAATGACTATGCCGAATGGCTATCGTCCTCATTGAAATTCTGTGGCGAACACCTTTCCTAATTGAACCCGGGTTCAATAAAGCCGATGCCTTTCAGCAATAACGCGCGACCTGTCGTTTGGTTTATTGCATATCCAAAAAAACATTAAAGCAATCCCCGCGCCACTCCTGTGGCGAGTGGCTGGCGCATGGCAACGTGGGAAGACAACGCGGGCGCCGGTCGGCGGCGTTCCGCAACGGTGCGGGGAGCACCGTTCGCGTGCCTGGCGTGCCGCCAGAGGGCGGCAGCGGCCGAAAGAGGGCACGCTTTGGGCCGACAGGGCGCCGGCCCGGCGCTGACGAAGGCCGTCAGCGCGTCAGCATCATCGTCAGCTGAAGAATTCCTTGGCCTTGTCGAACCAGCCCTTGTCGGTCGGGCTGTGCTTCTCGCCACCCTTCTTGAGCGATTCGTCGAGCTCCTTGAGCAGCTTGCGCTGGTGCTCGGTGAGCTTCACGGGCGTTTCCACGCGCACGTGGCAGTACAGGTCGCCCGGGTAGCTCGAACGCACGCCCTTGATGCCCTTGCCACGCAGGCGGAACTGCTTGCCGCTCTGGGTGCCGTCGGGAATGTCGATGGCGGCCGCGCCCTTGAGCGTCGGCACGTTGATCTCGCCGCCCAGCGCCGCGGTGGTGACGCTCACGGGCACCACGCAGTGCAGGTCGTCGCCATCGCGCTCGAACAGGTCGTGCTTCTTGAGGCGGATCTCGATGTACAGGTCGCCGGGCGGCCCGCCGTTGGTGCCGGGCTCGCCGTTGCCGGTGCTGCGGATGCGCATGCCGTCGTCGATGCCGGCCGGAATCTTCACTTCCAGCGTCTTGTTGTTCTTGATCTTGCCCTGGCCGTGGCACACGGTGCAGGGCTCGGGAACGATCTTGCCGCTGCCGTGGCAGGTCGGGCAGGTCTGCTGCACGCTGAAGAAGCCCTGGCGCATCTGCACGGCGCCCGCGCCGTGGCAGGTGGTACAGGTGATGGGCTTGGTGCCGGGCTTGGCGCCGGAGCCGTGGCAGGTGCCGCAGTCGTCCCAGCTCGGGATGCGGATCTGCGCGTCCTTGCCGTCGGCGGCTTCCTCGAGCGTGACTTCCATCGCGTAGCTCAGGTCGCTGCCGCGGAACACCTGGCGTCCGCCGCTGGTGCGGCCGCGGCCGCCGCCGAACACGTCGCCGAAGATGTCGCCGAAGGCCTCCGCGAAGCCGCCGAAGCCTTCCGCGCCGGGGCCGCCGCGCATGTTGGGGTCGACGCCGGCATGGCCGTACTGGTCGTAGGCCGCGCGCTTCTGGCCGTCCGACAGCATCTCGTAGGCCTCCTTCACCTCCTTGAACTTGGCCTCGGCGTCCTTGCTGGTGTCGCCGTGGTTGCGGTCGGGGTGGTGCTTCATCGCAAGCTTGCGATAAGCCTTCTTGATTTCTTCCTCGCTCGCGTTCTTGGGAACGCCGAGGGTTTCGTAGTAGTCGCGTTTGGTGGCCATGGCAGCAGATTCGGTCGGGCGGCGGGAACTCGTCGGGGAACTGGAAGCGAGAAAGGCTGGAGCACCTGTTCAGGTGTTCCAGCCTTGTTAGAAGGGCAGGGGATCAGCCCTTCTTCACTTCCTTGACTTCGGCGTCGACCACGTTGTCGTCGGCCTGCGCGCTGGCGGAAGCTTCCGCGCCTGCCGGGCCGCTGGCGGCCGAGGCGTTGGCCGCAGCCTGCGATTCGGCATACATCTTCTCGCCGAGCTTCTGGCTCGCGGTCATCAGCGTGTTGGTCTTTTCCTCGATCACGGCCTTGTCTTCACCCTTGAGGGCTTCTTCCAGGTCCTTGATCGCGGCTTCGATCGCGTCCTTCTCGGCAGCTTCGAGGCTGGCGCCATGCTCGCCGAGCGACTTCTTCACGCTGTGCACCATGGCTTCGCCCTGGTTGCGCGCCTGCACGATCTCGAGCTTCTTCTTGTCTTCGTCGGCGTTGAGCTCGGCGTCCTTGACCATCTTCTGGATCTCGTCTTCGCTCAAGCCCGAGTTCGCCTTGATGGTGATCTTGTTTTCCTTGCCGGTGCCCTTGTCCTTGGCGCCGACGTGCAGGATGCCGTTGGCGTCGATGTCGAAGCTCACCTCGATCTGCGGCGTGCCGCGCGATGCCGGCGGAATGCCTTCCAGGTTGAACTCGCCCAGCAGCTTGTTGCCCGAGGCGATCTCGCGCTCGCCCTGGAACACCTTGATCGTCACGGCCGGCTGGTTGTCTTCGGCGGTCGAGAAGGTCTGTGCGAACTTCGTCGGGATCGTGGTGTTCTTCGTGATCATCTTGGTCATCACGCCACCCATCGTCTCGATGCCCAGCGACAGCGGGGTCACGTCGAGCAGCAGCACGTCCTTGCGGTCGCCCGAGAGCACCTGGCCCTGGATGGCGGCGCCGACAGCCACGGCTTCGTCGGGGTTCACGTCCTTGCGCGGTTCCTTGCCGAAGAAGGCCTTCACCTTTTCCTGCACCTTGGGCATGCGGGTCATGCCGCCGACCAGGATCACGTCGTTGATGTCGCTCACGCTGATGCCGGCGTCCTTGATGGCCAGGCGGCAAGGCGCGATGGTGCGCTCGACCAGCTCGTCGACCAGGCTTTCCAGCTTGGCGCGGGTGAGCTTGATGTTCAGGTGCTTCGGGCCCGACGCGTCGGCCGTGATGTACGGCAGGTTGATGTCGGTCTGCGCGCTGTTCGACAGCTCGATCTTGGCCTTTTCAGCGGCTTCCTTCAGGCGCTGCAGGGCCAGCACGTCCTTGCCCAGGTCGACGCCTTGTTCCTTTTTGAACTCGCCGATGATGTAGTCGATGATGCGTTGGTCGAAGTCTTCGCCGCCCAGGAAGGTGTCGCCGTTGGTCGACAGCACTTCGAACTGCTTCTCGCCGTCGACGTCCGCGATCTCGATGATCGACACGTCGAAGGTGCCGCCGCCCAGGTCATACACGGCGATCTTGCGGTCGGCCTTGTCCTGCTTGTCCAGGCCGAAGGCCAGGGCTGCAGCGGTGGGTTCGTTGATGATGCGCTTGACGTCCAGGCCCGCGATGCGGCCGGCGTCCTTGGTGGCTTGGCGCTGTGCGTCGTTGAAGTAGGCCGGCACCGTGATCACGGCTTCGGTCACGGCTTCGCCGAGGTAGTCTTCGGCGGTCTTCTTCATCTTGCGCAGGATGTCGGCGCTGACCTGCTGCGGGGCCATCTTCTTGCCGCGCACTTCCACCCATGCGTCGCCGTTGTCGGCCTTGGCGATGGTGTAGGGCATCAGGTCGATGTCCTTTTGGACTTCCTTTTCCTCGAACTTGCGGCCGATCAGGCGCTTGATCGCGTACAGCGTGTTCTTGGGGTTGGTGACGGCCTGGCGCTTGGCCGAGGCACCGACCAAGACTTCACCGTCTTCCTGGTACGCGACGATCGACGGCGTGGTGCGGGCACCTTCCGAGTTCTCGATCACACGCGTGGTGTTGCCTTCCATGATCGACACGCACGAGTTGGTGGTGCCGAGGTCGATGCCGATGATCTTTGCCATGTTCTTACTCCTGAAATTCGGAAAAATATGTTGTTATGAACTTGTGGATAACCCGGCGTGATTCAAGGGATGACGCGGGGGTTTCCTGTGGGAATCTTGTGGGCCGATGCCGCTTTACTTGGGCGCGGCCACGGTGACCAGCGCCGGGCGCAGCACGCGCTCGTTGATGGTGTAGCCCTTTTGCAGGAGGCCCACCACGGTGTTGGCGTCCTGGTCGGCGGGCACCATCGAGATGGCCTGGTGCAGGTGCGGGTCGAACTTGTCGCCGGCGGCGGGGGCCACTTCGATCACCTTGTTGCGTTCGAGCGCGCTCTTGAGCTGGCGCAGCGTGGCCTCGGCGCCTTCGCGGATCTGCTCGGGCGTGGCGTCCTTGATGGCCAGGCCGGCTTCGAGGCTGTCGGTCACCGGCAGCAGGCTCTCGGCAAAGGCTTCGACCGCGAACTTGCGGGCCTTGGTGATCTCGTCGTCGGCGCGGCGGCGGGCGTTCTGCACGTCGGCCTGCGCGCGCAAATACTGGTCGGCCAGCTCGGCATTCTTGGTCTGCAGGGCAGCCAGCTCGCCTTGTGCCACGGCCAGGGCGTCGAGCGCCTCGGCTTCGTTGGCGGCTTGCGCGGCCTCCAGTTCTTCGGGACTGGGCTCGCCTTGCAGCATTTGAGAATTCTGTGCGGATTGTTGCGGGTCAGACATTTTTCAAAGAACCGGCGTGCGCCGGAAAACAAACACAGCCAGCCACTTGGGGCTGCTCTAGGGCTTTTCAAGCGTAAAAATGCGGCCAAAGCGGCCGCAAGAGGGGTGCGAAGTGGCTTTCGCGAGAGACACCGAGGAACCGGCTTCGCCGGGCCTCAGGTGTCGCCCCCGGTAGGGGGTTGGCGAAGCGGACACGAAGTGCCGCGCAGCCTGGGGGCGAGCCCTTAATGCGCGTCGAGGAGCTCGACGTCGAACTTCAGGGTCGCGTTCGGGGGGATCACGCCGCCAGCGCCGCGGGCGCCATAGCCCAGTGCAGCGGGGATGACCAGCGTGCGCTTGCCGCCGATCTTCATGCCGGCGACGCCTTCGTCCCAGCCCTTGATGACCTGGCCAGCGCCCAGCGAGAACGCGAAGGGGTCGTTGCGGTCGCGGCTGGAGTCGAACTTGGCGCCTTGCACGCCGTCGTTGAAGAGCCAGCCGGTGTAGTGCACGTGCACGTGGTGGCCGGCCTTGGCTTCAGCGCCGGTGCCGACTTCGGTGTCTTCGTATTGCAGGCCGGAGGGGGTGGTGGGCATGGGAAACGCTCCTTGCGTCGATGAAATGGGAGAGGAATCGGAGGCGCGGAGTTTACCGAGGCCCGGCGGGCCCCCGCTTCAGCCCTGGCTGTCGGAGCCGGGCGGCGTGGCTGCGGGAGGTGCTGCGTCGGGGGCAGAAGGCGTCGGCGCCGCAGGCGCCACGGGCGCGGAGGCATCGGCCGATGCGGGCTGGGCCGCGGCCGGCCCCGCGGCCTTTTTGCTCTGCCCGAGCTGCCACTTGGCGGCGAAGGCCTGCAGGTCGGACAGGCGCTTGAGCAGGTCCTGCCCGCTCAGCGTGAGGCAGTAGCCGTCGCTGCCGTGGCTCACGACGCCGGCTTCGCGCAATTCCTTGATGCGGGTGTTGAGGGTGTTGGGAGTGATGCCGCCGACGCTGTCCTGCAGCAGCCGGAAGGTCTGGGCGTGGCCGTCGCGCAGGGCCCACAGCACACGCAGCGCATAGCGGGCTTCGAGCAGGGCGAGCAACTGGCTGATGGCTGCGTTTTCCTTGGTACTCATCGACATCATCTCCTCGAAGCTGGGCGGACCGTCGGCCGGGGGCAGGCCGGGGCGGCGCACTCTTGTTTGTGATTGGTCGTCATGGACCGTCTGGCTGGCCGACGACTATAGCGCGAAGGATCAGGATGCTACTGGTTTTATAGCTGTACAGGCATGCAGCATGCGGGTTTCGAGACAAAGCTTCACAAATCAGGCGTAGTTGGCCATGGCTTCGCCCAGGCGGATCGCGCGGGTGGGCGACCAGTCCGGGTTGAAGGCCAGCGCGGGCGCCGGGAACAGCATGACGACGGTCGAGCCCAGCAAGAACCGGCCCATCTCGTCGCCCTTCTTGATGTCGATCTGCTGGTCGTTGTAGTGCCACTCGCGCAGCTCGCCCACGCGCGGCGGGTTGACCACGCCGTGCCACACGGTGGCCATGCTGCCGACGATGGTGGCGCCCACGAGCACGAGCACGAAGGGGCCGTTGGCTGATTCGAAGACGCACACCACGCGTTCGTTGCGCGCGAACAGGCCGGGCACGCCGCGCGCGGTGGTCGGGTTGACCGAGAACAGGTCGCCGGGCACGTGGATCATGCGCACCAGCCGCCCGTCGCAGGGCATGTGGATGCGGTGGTAGTCCTTGGGGCTCAGGTACAGCGTGGCAAAGCTGCCGTGCGCGAACTTGGCGGCCAGCGCCGCGTCGCCGCCGACCAGCGCGGTGGTCGTGTAGTTGTGGCCCTTGGCCTGGAAGATCTGGTCGCCCTCGATGGCGCCGAACTGGCTGATGGCGCCGTCCACGGGGCAGACGAGGTCGGCCTGGGCGAGCGGGCGCATGCCGGGCTTGAGGGCGCGCGTGAAGAACTGATTGAAGCTCTTGTAGTGATGGATGTCGGACTCGAGCGCCTCGCCCATGTCGACGTTGTACTTGGCAACGAAGCGGCGAATGATCCAGGTGGTGACCGCGCCTCGTTCCTTGCCTGCGACCCAGCCGGCGAAATTGGTCAGGGCCTGCTTGGGGAACAGGTATTGGGGCAGAACTGCGGAGCGATCGGACACGTTGTGGAAGGCCTGGAATGCGGAATCGGACGGGCATTCTATAAAGCGCTTCTTCTCGGGGGCGTAGGAAGCTTCCCTTGGTTCGCGGGGACTGGCGCTCCGTGCAGGCACGCGCCTGGCGGGCGGTGCGGCGCGGTCGGCCCCACTGTGCCGGCCGCTTCGCGGCTGCCCTGCGGTGCTCGCGTTTCGCGGGGTCTCGCAGAACTCGCTGCGCTCAAACAGCTGCGAGCCCTGATCCGCGAAACGCTGCGCGCCTCGGCGGCACAGAGGGGCCGCCCGCACCACACCGCCCACCAGGCGCTTGTGGGGGTGTGGTGGCTGCCGGATTCGGGGAGGTCAGTCGGCCTTGATGCCTGCTGCCTTGATCACCTGCGCCCACTTCTCCACTTCCGTCTTCTGGAAGGCGGCGATCTGCGCGGTCGTGAGGTCGGCGGGCTCCATGCCGAAGCCCTTGAGCTTGTCCTGCATCTCGGGGGTCGCGAGGATCTTGCGGATCTCGGTGTGCAGGCGGTCGACGACGGGCGCCGGCGTGCCCGCGGGCACGAAGATCGCCTGCCACGACACCACCTCGAAGTCCTGCAGGCCGGGCACGCCCGACTCGGCCACCGTCGGCACGTCGGGCATCGAGGCCAGGCGCTTGGCCGAGGTGACCGCAATAGCGCGCAGCTTGCCGCTCTGGATGTGCGGGCCGGCCACCACGGTGGTGTCGAACATCATGTCGACCTGCCCGCCGATCACGTCCTGGATCGCGGGGCCGCTGCCCTTGTACGGGATGTGCGTGAACTTCACGCCCGACTTGTAGCCCAGCAGTTCCAGCGCCAGGTGCTGCGAGGTGCCCGTGCCCGCCGAGGCCGACGAGAGGCCGCCGGCCTTGGCCTTGCTCGCGGCGATCACGTCCTTCAGCGTCTTGTAGGGGCTGGCCTGGTTCACCACCAGCACGACCGGGTTGGTGCCGATGAGCGTCACGGGCGCGAACGACTTCTGCGGGTCGTAGCCCAGCTTGGGGTACAGGCTCACGTTGATCGCGTGCGAGCTGATCGTGCCGCCCACCAGCGTGAAGCCGTCGGGCGCGGCGCGCGCGCCGATCTCCGAACCCACGCTGCCGCCGGCGCCGCCCTTGTTGTCGATGATCACGCTCGTGCCCAGCACGGTGCCGAGCTTCTGGCCGATGAGCCGGCCCAGCACGTCGGTGGTGCCGCCCGCGGGGAAGGGCACGAGGTAGGTGATGGCCTTGCCCGTGGGCCAGGTGCTGCCGCCTTGCGCGAAGGCGGGCAGGGCCGCCGCCAGCGAGGCGGCGAGGGCGGACTGGATGAGTGTGCGGCGTTGCATGGCAGTGTCTCCTTGTCGTGTCGCGTTCACGGCTTGATGTTCAGCTTGGTGATCAGCGCCTTGAAGTAGGCGTTGTCCTTGGCCAGCGTTTCCTTGAACACGGCGCCGTCGGTGTAGACGTAGCCCAGGTTCTGCTTGTCCATCACCTCGTGCATCAGCGGCTCGGCGGCGGTCTTGGCGGTGATCTCGCGCAGCTTGGCCATCACTTCGGGCGGCGTGTTCTTCGGCGCGCCCAGGCCGCGCCACGTGCCGATCGACAGGTCGATGCCGCGCTCCTTGGCGGTCGGGATCTTCTCGAAGCCCTTCACGCGTTTGTCGGCCATCACCATCAGCACCTTGAGTTTGCCGCCCTGCACGTGCGTCGTGACTTCGGCGGGGCTCACGGCCACGGCCTCGATGTGGCCGCCCAGCAGCGCCAGCACGGCGGGCGCGGCGCCCTGGAAGGGGATGTGGCCGAACTTGGTGCCGGTCTTGTCTTCGAGCGCGGCGGCGGCCAGGTGCCAGATCGAGCCGTTGCCCGAGTTGCCCACGCGGATGCCCTCGGGCGACTTCTTCGCGGCGGCGAGGAACTCTTCGATGGTGTTCCACGGCGCATCGGCCTTCACGGTGATCGCGGCCGGGTCGGCGTTGAGCTGCGCAATCGGCTGGAAGTCGTCGTAGTTGAACTTGGCCAGGCCCAGGTGCGGCAGCGTGAGCAGCTCCACGGTGAGCACCGCGAGCTTGTAGCCGTCGGGCTTGGCGTTGATCACCTCGGTCCATCCGATGGCGCCGCCCGCGCCGGGGCGGTTGACGATCACGATGCTCTGCGAGATGTGCTTGCGGCTCGCTTCCGAGAACGCGCGCGCCAGGCCGTCGGTGCCGCCGCCGGGCTGGTAAGGCACGAGCAGCTCGATGGTGCGATTCGGGAAGTCGTTGGCTTGTGCCGCGGCGGGCGCGGCCAGGCCGAGCGAGAGGGCGGCGGTGGCCGAAAGGGCGGCAAGGCCGCGGACGAACTGGCTTCTTTGCATGGTGTCTCTGTCTCCGTTGTTGATCTGTTGTGTGGCGCAGGGGAGGGCGCAGGCTCAGGGCATGTACTGCCCGCCGTTCACCTCGAGCACCTGTCCCGTCACGTAGCCCGAGAGCTGTTCGGACGCGAGGTACAGGAAAGCGCCCACGCATTCGTCGGCCGTGCCCAGGCGCCCCATCGGGATGCCGGTCCTGAAGGTCTCGAGCATCGCGGGCGTCGAGAAGCGGTCCTGGAACGGCGTCTGGATCACGCCCGGCGCGACCGCGTTCACGCGGATGCAGTCGCCCACGAGTTCCCGTGCCAGGCCGTGTGTCGCGGTACTCACGAAGCCCTTGGCGCCGGCGTACAGGTACGCGCCCGGCCCGCCGCCGGTGCGCGCGGCCACCGAGGTCACGTTGATGATGGTGCCGCTGCCTTGCTTGCGCATCTGCGGCACGGCCTCGCGGCAGAAGGCCAGCACCGAGCGCGCGTTGATGTGCATCACCTCGTCGAACAGCGCATCGTCGAACTCGGCGATGGGCATGCGCTTGACCAGGCTGCCGGCGTTGTTCACCAGCACGTCGATGCGGCCGAACTGCGCCGTCGTTTCCTGCACGCAGGCGCGGATCGCGGCCGTGTCGCGCACGTCGGCCTGCAGCGCGAAGGCGGTGCCGCCGGCGGCGCGGATGGTGTCGACCACGCGGGTCGCCGCCTCGGCTGAGCTGTTGTAGTGCACGGCCACGCGCATGCCGCGCGCGGCGAACGCGATGGCCACCGCGGCGCCGATGCCGGTGCTGGCGCCGGTGACGAGGGCGGTCTTGTCCTTGAGGTCTTCCATGGCTGTGCTCCGTGTGGGTGAGTCGATCAGGTGACCGGTGCCGGGTTGAACAGCACCAGCGCGTTGTGCAGCTTCCAGTGCTCGGCCCAGGTCTTCTTGCGGCCGCTGGCCACCTCGAGCATCAGGCGGAACATCTCCCAGCCGATGTCCTCGATGCTGGCCTCGCCGTCGGCGATGCGGCCCGCGTTCACGTCCATCAGGTCGTGCCAGCGGCGCGCGAGGTCGCTGCGCGTGGCGACCTTGATCACCGGCACCTCGGCCAGTCCGTAGGGCGTGCCGCGGCCGGTGGTGAACACGTGCAGGTTCATGCCGGCCGCGAGTTGCAGCGTGCCGCAGATGAAGTCGCTGGCCGGTGTGGCGGCGTAGATCAGGCCCTTGTGCGTCAGCTTCTCGCCGGGCGCGAGCACGCCGGTGATCGGCGCCGAGCCCGACTTGACGATCGAGCCCATCGCCTTCTCGACGATGTTCGACAGCCCGCCCTTCTTGTTGCCCGGCGTGGTGTTGGCGCTGCGGTCGACGCGGCCCTTGTCGAGGTAGGCGTCGTACCAGGCCATCTCGCGGATCATGGCGTCGGCCACCTCGGGCGTGGCCGCGCGCGCGGTGAGCTGGTCGATGCCGTCGCGCACCTCGGTGACTTCCGAGAACATCACGGTGGCGCCTGCGCGCACCAGCAGGTCGGTGCAAAAGCCCACGGCGGGGTTGGCGGTGACGCCCGAAAAAGCGTCGCTGCCGCCGCACTGCACGCCCACGACGAGTTCGCTTGCGGGCACGGTCTCGCGTCGGCGCTGGTTTAGGCGCGCGAGGTGTACGTCGGCCTGGCGCATCACCGAATCGATCATCGACATGAAGCCGACGTGCGCGTCGTCCTGCAGGCAGACCACGTCGAGATCTTCGGCGGGCGCACCGCGCTGGTCGGCGATGGGGATGGTGCCGGGCGGCAGCAGCCGCTCGGGCTGCAGCTTCTCGCAGCCCAGGCTCACGACCATCACCTCGCCGCCGAAGTTGGGGTTGAGGCTGATGTTGCGCAGGGTGCGGATCGGCACGATGGCATCGGGCGCGTCGATGGCCACGCCGCAGCCGTAGCTGTGCTCGAGCGCCACCACGTCGTCGACGTTCGGGTACTTCGGCAGCAGCTCGGCCTTGATGCGCTGCACGGCGAATTCGGTGACGCCCGCCACGCACTGCACGGTCTGCGTGATCGCGAGGATGTTGCGCGTGCCTACCGAGCCGTCGGCGTTGCGGTAGCCCTCGAAGGTGTAGCCCTCGAGCGGCGGCAGGGCAGGGGGCTTGACCGTGGCGATGGGCAGGCCGTCGAGCTCGGGCGCGACCGGCATGCGCATCACGCGCTCGTGCACCCAGCTGCCGCGCGGCAGCGCCTTGAGCGCGTAGCCGATCACCACGTTGTAGCGGCGGATGGCGTCGCCTTCGGCCAGGTCGACGAGCGCCACCTTGTGGCCCTGGGGCACGGTGTCGACCAGCACCAGGCCGTCGTCGAAGGCCGTGCCGGCCTTCAGGCCACCGTCGTTCGCGACGATGGCGACGTTGTCGGCCGCGTGGATGCGGATGTACAGCGGCGGTCGGGTGTTCGCATCGGCCATCGGGAGGCCCTTTCTCTTTTCTTTACTTCACCACCATGAAGAGGCTGGGCAGCCAGGTGGAAAACGCCGGCACGAAGGTGACCACGCCGAGCGCGAAGATCAGCGCGCCGTAGAAGGGCCAGATCGTGCGCATCACCGTGCCCACCGACACCCCGCCGATGGCGCAGCCGACGAACTGGGTGGTGCCCACGGGTGGCGTGTTCAGCCCGAGCGCACAGTTGATGAGCATCACCACGCCGAACTGCACCGAGGTCATGCCGTACTGCTGTGCAATGGGCAGGAAGATCGGCGTGCACAGCAGGATCGTCGCGGCCATGTCCAGGAAGGTGCCCAGCACGAACAGGATGATGTTGATGAGCAGGAAGATCATCCACGGCGTGGTGGTCACCTGCGACAGCATCTGGCCCGTGAGCTCGGCCACGCCGTACAGGCTGATGAGGTAGCCGAAGGTGCTCGAGATGCCGATCAGCAGCAGGATCACACCGGTGGTGCGCACCGCCTTCGATGCCGCCTTGATGAAGTGCTCCCACTTCAGCGTGCGGTACACGAAGATCGTGAGCGCCAGCGCATAGAGCACCGCCACCGCCGCCGATTCGGTCGCCGTGAAGATGCCCGAGAGAATCCCGCCGAGGATCAGCACCACGATGAAGAGACCCGGCAGCGCCGCCGCGAACGAACGCGCCACGATGTCCCAGCCCGGGAACTTGCCGGCCGGATAGCCGCGCTTCACGGCCACCAGGTAGGCCGCCGCGAGGTTGCTCAGCGTGAGCACGGCCGCCGGCAGCAGCGCCGCCAGGATCAGCGCCGCGATCGACACCTTGCCGCCCGCCGCGAGCGAGTAAATGATGAGGTTGTGGCTGGTGGGCATCAGCGCGCCGACCAGGGCCGCGTGGGTCGTCACGTTGACCGCGTAGTCGGCGTGGTAGCCCTCCTTCTTCATCATTGGGATCATCACGGCGCCCATGGCCGAGACGTCCGCCACGGGCGAGCCCGAGACGCCGCCGAACAAGGTGCAGGCCACCACGTTCGACATGCCCAGGCCGCCGCGCACGTGGCCCACGAGGTTGCGCGCGAAGTTGACGATGCGGTCCGCGATGCCGCCGTAGAGCATGAGCTCGCCGGCGAAGATGAAGAAGGGAATGGCCAGGAACGAGAAGATGCCCATGCCCGAGGTCATCTGCTGGAAGCCCACCGCGAGCGGCAGGCCTTCGTACAGCAGCGTGGCCAGGGCCGACAGCCCGATCGAGAACGCCACCGGCACGCCGAGCAGCAGGAACAGCGTGAACGAGAGGCAAAGAATGAGAAGAGGGGTCGTCATGATGAGGTTCAGCCCCAGGCGGGTTCGACTTCGCGGCCTTGAGCGAGCGCGATGATGTGTTCGATCGAGAACATCACGATGAGGACGCCCGACACGGCGGCGGGCACGTACTTCCAGCCTTCGGAAATCCACAGCGTGGGCAGGCGGTAGTCCCACACCGATTCGGCAAGCGAGGCGCAGTTCCAGGCCATGGCCAGGCCGAACAGCAGGATCAGTGCGTGGATGAGGTATTCCATCTTCAGGCGCAGCCAGTCGGGCGCGAGCACGAGGAACGATTCAAGTCCGATGTGGCCCGCGTCGCGCACGCCCACGGCCACGCCCAGCATGGTCACGTAGAGCACCAGCAGCAGCGCGAGGCTCTCGGCCCAGGTGGGGGTGTTGTTGAGCACGTAGCGGCCGAACACCTGCCAGCTCACGGCGCAGATCACCGCGACGAGACCGAGGATGCCCAACCACATGCAGGCACGGGCGAGCGTGCGGCAAAGTTTGGTGTACATATTTCCAGCGCGAAAAATGGAGAGGCTCCGCCCCTTCGTGGCCCCCGGCAGGGGGCGCAGGGTCACGAAGTGCGCGAAGCCTGGGGGCGAGCCCTGCTTACTTCGTGTCCTGGACGCGCTTGACCAGGTCCTTGAGCTTCGCGTCCGTGATGAACTTGTCGTACACCGGCTTCATCGCGGCCTGGAACGGGGCCTTGTCGACGTCGATGATCTCGGCGCCGCCGGCCTTCACCGTGGCCAGCGACTTCACTTCACGCTCCTGCCACTGCTTGCGCATGTAGGGCACCGATTCCTTGGCGGCCTGGCGCAGCCAGCCCTGCTCTTCGGTGGAGAGCTTGTCCCACGCGCGCTTGGAGAACAGCAGCATCTCGGGCGCCATCGAGTGCTCGGTCTTGCTGTAGTACTTGGCGACCTCGAAGGCGCGCGCGCTTTCGTAGGTGGGGTAGTTGTTTTCGGCGGCGTCGATGAGGCCGGTCTTCAGGCCCGTGTAGACCTCGCCCATCGGCATCGGCGTGGCGTTGGCGCCCATGGCCTCGAGCATCGACACCCACAGGTCGGACTGCTGCACGCGCACCTTCAGGCCCTTCATGTCGGCGAAGTTGCGCACCGGCTTCTTGGCCGTGAACATCGAGCGCGCGCCGCTGTCGTAGTAGGCCAGGCCCACGAAGCCCTGCTTCTCGCACGACTTCAGGATTTCTTCGCCGACCGGGCCGTCGAGCACCTTGTGCAGGTGTTCGACCGAACGGAACAGGAAGGGCATGGTCGGCACCTGCGTTTCGGGGCAGATGTTGTTCATGGGCGCGATGTTCACGCGCACCATCTGCAGCGCGCCGATCTTGGTCTGCTCGATCGTGTCCTTCTCGTTGCCGAGCGCGCTGTTGTTGAAGACCTTGATGCTGTGCTTGCCCCCGGACAGCGCCTTGAGCCGTTCGCTCATGAACTTCACGGCGGTCACGGTGGGGTAGTCGTCGGGGTGGATGTCGGCCGAGCGGAACTCGGTGGCGCTTGCAGCCAGCGTGGTCAACGCGGCCGCCGCGCCGGCAGCAAGTGCGATGAGTGTCTTGTAGAGCTTCATTTGTCTCGTCCTCTTGGTGGTTGTCGTGAATGAAAGAAAAAAGAAAGGGGTCAGCCGCCGAAGGCCGGCTCGGGCACGCCCGCCACGCCGGGGCGCAGCGCGAACACGCCGCCGGCCAGCGGCTGGTCCGACAGGTCGATGCCGCCGGGGCGGATCGAGGTGACGAACAGCGTGTCGAGCGTCGGGCCGCCGAAGGCGCACATGGCGGGCTTCTTCACCGGCACGGCGAGCGAGCGGTCGAGCCGGCCGTCGGGCGTGAAGCGGTGCACCAGGCCGGCGTCGTTGCCGCAGATCCAGTAGCAGCCGTCGACGTCCATCGCCGCGCCGTCGGGGCGGCCGGGCAGGGGATTCATGTCGACGAACAGGCGCCGGTTGCTCGGCGTGCCGGTGTCGGTGTCGTAGTCGAAGGCCCAGACGGCCTGCACGCTCGGGTGCGAGTCCGACAGGTACATCGTGCGACCGTCGGGGCTGAAGGCCAGGCCGTTGGGCACGATCAGGTCGTCCAGTTGCAGCGTTGCGCCGTCGTCGCTGGGGCCGTGGCGGTACAGGCGGCCGACGCGCGCGCCGGCGGCCATGTCCAGCCGCATCGTGCCGGCCCAGAAGCGGCCTTGTCGGTCGCAGCGGCCGTCGTTGAAGCGCATGCCCGGCGCGGCGTGCGCCACCGGAGCGAGCGGCGTGGCCGCGAGCGTGCCGTCGGCGCGCTCGCGCAGCGAGAACAGGCCGCTTTCCATGCCGGCGATCCATTCGCCGGGCCGGTCGGCACGCGGTGCGATGCAGGCGATCATTTCGTCGGCGTGCCACTGCGCATGGCCTTCGCCGGCGTGCCAGCGGTTGAGTGTGCGCGCGGGAATGTCGACCCAGTACAGCGCCTGCTGCGCGGCCAGCCACACCGGGCTTTCGCCCGTGCCGTTGCGCGCGTCGAGAACGAGTTCGGCTTGCATGGTGTGCAGCGCGGTCAGTCGCCGAACGGGCCTTGTGCGGTGAAGGCGCCGCCCTGGTAGATGGCGTTCGGGTCGGTGGGCGCCACCGGTGGCTGCGCTTCGACCTTGTCGCGGAACACCTCGGAGCTGTCTTGTGGCACGAAGCCCAGGTGCGTGGCGGCGGCGTTGTCCCACCACAGGTCGCGGTTGGCCGACATGCCGTAGACCACCGTGTGCTCCACGTCGGGCGTGAAGAGCGACTTCTGGATCAGCGTCGTGAGGTCGCGGTAGCTGAGCCAGGTGCTCATCATCCGGCGGTTGAGCGGCTCGGGAAACGACGAGCCGATGCGGAGGCTCACCGTCTCGATGCCCCAGCGGTCGAAGTAGAACTGCGCCATGTCTTCGCCGAAGGACTTCGACAGGCCGTAGTAGCCGTCGGGTCGGCGCGCGGCGTGCGCGTCGATGTGCTCGTCCTGCTTGTAGAAGCCGATCACGTGGTTCGAGCTGGCGAACACCACGCGCTTCACGCCGTGGCGGCGCGCGGCTTCGTACAGGTTGAACACGCCCTTGATGTTGGCTTCGAGCACTTCTTCGAACGGGCGCTCGACCGACACGCCGCCGAAATGGGCGATGGCGTCGCAGCCGGCCACCAGCGCGTCGACCGCGGCCTTGTCGGACAGGTCGCAGGGCACGACTTCTTCATGCGCGCCCGTGGCCGGCGCGATGTCGGCGATGTCGGAAAGGCGGATCACGTTCGCAAAAGGCGCGAGCCGTTCGCGCAGCACGCGGCCCAGGCCGCCGGCGGCGCCGGTCAGCAGCAGGCGGCCGAGCTGGGGGGAGGGGGCTTCAGGCGTCGACATGTCTTCGGGATGTGTGAGGGGAAGCGGAGGAGGTGGACAACGTCGTCACCGTTTTTAGGTGATAAGTTATCTGTTGTCGTACAACTGTGAGGGGATTATGATCGTCGTCATGGCCTCAACGACTGCGGGTAATCCCGAAGTTCAGACAACGACCGCTGACAACCCGGCGGGCAACGCCGCTTTCGTGGGGCGGCCGCGCCAGCGCGCGCGCGGCTTGGCGAACGGGCTGGTGGAAGACCTGGGCGAGAAGATCCGCAGCCAGTCGCTGCGCCCCGGCGACAAGCTGCCCACCGAGTCGGCCATCATGCAGGCCTACGGCGTGAGCCGCACCGTGGTGCGCGAGGCGCTGTCGAAGCTGCAGGCGGGCGGGCTGGTCGAGACGCTGCACGGCGTGGGCACCTTCGTGCTGCAGCCGCGCCCGGGTGGCATGGGCGGCGTGTTCCGCCTTGATCCCGGCGAGATCGCGACCTCGGTCGACGTGCTCGCCGTGCTCGAGCTGCGCATCAGCCTGGAGACCGAATCCGCCGGGCTGGCCGCGAGCCGGCGCACCGACGAGCAGCTGGTGGCGATGCGCCAGGCGCTCGACGCGTTCGAGCAGAACGTCAAGGTGGGCGGCGACACCGTGGCGCCCGACTTCGCCTTCCACCTGGAGATCGCGCAGTCGACCGGCAACCCCTACTTCGCCGACATCATGCGGCACCTGGGCACGACGATCATCCCGCGCAAGCGCATCAGCGCGATTCGCGTGCAGGACGGCAGCTACCTGAGCCGCGTGAACCGCGAGCACGAGGAAATCTACGCGGCCATCGCGCGCCGCGACCCGGAGTCGGCACGCGCCGCGATGCGCATCCACCTGACCAACAGCCGCGAGCGGCTGCGCATGGCGCAGGAAGCCGCGCAACAACAGAAAGCCAGGGCGGAGGCGGCCGGCCACGGCACCACCTCGTCCGACAACACCCCTTCGCGCTGAGTTCGCCCCGGGTTTTCGGGGTCCAAGTCTGGACAAGCTGATTTTCTAGTTGTACGATGACTGATAACATGCGGTGCCATCGCGGCCCGCATGCCTGCATCGAACTTCAGGAGACAGCCCCATGACCGTCAACCGACGCGGCGCGCTCGGCGCCGCCCTCGCCACCACACTGGCCGCCAGCCTGCCCTTGCACGCGTTTGCGCAAGGGGCGGGCGGCACCTGGCCTTCCAAGCCCATCCGTCTCATCGTGCCGTACCCGCCGGGCGGCTCGTCGGACATCATTGCGCGCGCCATCGGCCAGCCGCTGTCCGAGGCGCTGGGCCAGCCCGTGGTCATCGAGAACCGCGCGGGCGCCAACGGCAACCTCGGCGCGGACATGCTGGCCAAGGCGCCGGCCGACGGCCACACGCTGATGCTGTGCGACCTCGGCGCGCTGGCCATCAGCCCGTCGCTGTACCCCAAGCTGCCGTTCGACCCCTCGAAGGACCTGCGCAGCGTGGCCATGCTGGCCTACTCGCCGCACCTGCTGGTGGTGCACCCGTCGGTGCAGGCCAACACGCTGAAGGAGCTGGTCGAGCTGTCGAAGAAGAGCGACCTCAACTTCGCCGTCACCGCCAGCGGCAGCACCGCGCACCTGGCCGGCGTCGAGCTGCAGCGCAAGAGCGGCGCCAAGTGGGAGTACGTGCCCTACAAGGGCGGCGTGCAGGCCGTGCTCGACACCGTCGCCGGCCAGACGCAGGTGCTCATGAACGGCATGCTGGCCACCTACCCGCATGTGCAAAGCGGCAAGCTCAAGCTCATCGCGGTGTCGAAGTCGACGCGCATGCCGCTGATCGGCAGCGTGCCGACCATCGCGGAGCAGGGCGTTCCCGGCTACGAGTCGGGCACATGGCAGGGCGTGGTCGCGGCGCGCGGCACCCCTGACGCGGTGATCGCCCGGCTCAACAAGGAACTGGTCCGCATCATCCGCACGCCCGACATCCGGGCGCGGCTGGCGGGGCAGGGCGCCGAGGTCGTGACCATGACCGCGCCCGAGCAGGACCAGTTCTTCGCCAAGGAGCGCGCGCGCTGGGCGCAGGTCATCCAGCAGGCCAACCTCAAGCTCGACTGAGCGGCCCCTTCTTCTTATCTCTTCTTTTTCTCATTTCTCTTTTTTCACTGGACGACTTCCGATGAACCCGCAAGAACTCAAGACCATCATGGGCTCCGGCCTGCTCTCGTTCCCGCTGACCGACTTCGACAGCAACGGCGACTTCAACAAGAAGGGCTACATCGAGCGCCTCGAATGGCTGGCTCCCTACGGCGCGAGCGCGCTGTTCGCCGCGGGCGGCACGGGCGAGTTCTTCTCGCTGACGGGTGACGAGTACCCCGAAATCATCCAGACCGCGGTCGACACCTGCCGCGACGTGGTGCCGATCATTGCCGGTGCCGGCGGCCCGACGCGCTTCGCCATCCAATGCGCACAAGCCGCAGAGAAGGCCGGCGCGCACGGCATCCTGCTGCTGCCGCACTACCTCACCGAAGCCGGCCAGGAAGGCCTGGCCGCGCACGTCGAGGCCGTGTGCAAGAGCGTGAAGTTCGGCGTGATCGTCTACAACCGCGCTTCGAGCCGCCTCAAGCCCGACACGCTGGCCCGCCTGGCCGAGCGCAACCCGAACCTCGTCGGCTTCAAGGACGGCGTGGGCGACATCGAAGCGATGGTCGCGATCTTCCAGAAGATGGGCGACCGCTTCGCCTACCTGGGCGGCCTGCCCACGGCCGAGGTCTATGCCGCGGCCTACAAGGCGATGGGCACGCCCGTGTACTCGTCGGCGGTCTTCAACTTCATTCCGAAGACGGCGATGGACTTCTATCACGCGGTCGCGAACGACGACATGGCCACGCAGCACCGCCTGCTGAAGAACTTCTTCATGCCTTACCTGGAGCTGCGCAACCGCGTGCCCGGCTACGCCGTGAGCATCGTGAAGGCGGGCGCCAAGTTGGTCGGCCACGACGCCGGCCCGGTGCGCGCGCCGCTGACCGACCTGAAGCCCGACGAGATGGACGCACTGAAGGCGCTCATCGACACGCTCGGCCCGCAGTAAGCCGGCACTGATCGCAGTAGTCGCCAGCACCACAGAACAACAGGAGACAACGACATGCTCATCAGGAAATTCTTGCTCGCCGCCGCAGCGACCGCCGTGTTCGCGGGTTGTGCCGCCAGCGGTGGCAGCAGCAGCGGCGCAGCGGCCGAACCCGCAGTTGCGGCGGCCGCCGAGCGGCTGCGCGTCGCCATGGTCGACCCGACGCCCGCCGCGCTGCGCGCACTGGTGGCCGACGACCTGAGCTACGGCCATTCGGGCGGCAAGGTCGACACGCAGGCCAGCTTCATCGCCGACCTGCTCGACCGCAAGTCGGACTTCGTGACCATCGCGATCACCGACCAGACCATCAAGGTGGTCGACGGAAACACCGCCATCGTGCGCCACACGCTCACGGCCGACACCAACGATTCGGGCAAGCCCGGCAAGGTCGCGCTGAAGATCCTCGGCATCTGGCAGAAGCAGGGCGGCGAGTGGAAGCTGCTCGCGCGCCAGGCTGTTCGCCTTCCTTCCTGATCGGACCACCGCGCATGAAGAGAACGCAATTCCTGGCGACGGGCTTCGCGCTCGCCGCCACCGCGCTGCTGTCGCCGCTGCACGCTTCGGCCCAGGCCGATGCATGGCCGCAGCAGAAACCCGTGACGATCATCGTGCCGTTCCCGGCCGGTGGCTCCACCGACATGGTGGCGCGCGCATTGGCGCAGCAGTTGCAGTCCAAGCTCGGCGGCAGCTTCGTGGTCGACAACCGGCCCGGCGCCACCGGCACCATCGGCACCGGCTTCGTGCGGCGCGCGCTGCCCGACGGCTACACGCTGCTGGTGTCGTCGCTCGGCGCCTTCGTCGTCACACCGCACCTGCAAAAGAGCGTGCCCTACGACGCCACCAAGGACTTCGACTACATCAGCGTGCCCGTGCAGGCGCCCAACGTGCTCGTGGCGAATGTCGCGCGGCCTGAACACACCGTGGCCGACGTGCTCGCGCTGTTGCGCAAGACGCCCGGCAAGGTCTCGTTCGCGAGTTCGGGCAACGGTTCGTCCGACCATCTCTCGGCCGAGCTCTTCTGGCAGCAATCGAAGACCGAAGGCGTGCACGTGCCCTACAAGGGCGGCGCGCCGGCGGTGAACGATCTGCTGGGCAACCAGGTCGACTTCTCGTTCCAGAACGTGAACGCCGTGCTGCCGCACATCCGCGCCGGCAAGCTGCGCGCGCTGGCTGTCACCGGCGACAAGCGCTCGCCCGTGCTGCCCGACGTGCCCACGCTCGCCGAAGCCGGCGTGAAGGGCGCGGAGGTCTATTCGTGGCAGGGCATGGCCGCGCCCAAGGGCCTGCCGCCCGCCACGAAGAAGAAGCTGAGCGACGCGGTCATCGCCGCCATGCAGGACCCCGAGACGAAGAAGCGCATGCTCGACCAGGGCCTGGAAATCGTCGCCAGCACGCCCGAGGACTTCACCGCCTTCCAGTTGCGCGAGTGGGCGCGATGGAAGACATTGATCGACACCCGCCACATCACTGCCGATTGAGGCCACAGCCCGAAGATGACAAGTCCTGAATCCGTTTCCCATGTCGTGTCGGGCGCGCCCGTCGTCACCGCCATGCGCGTCGTGCCCGTCGCCGGCCACGACAGCATGCTGATGAACCTCAGCGGCGCGCACGGCCCGTTCTTCACGCGCAACCTGCTGATCCTCACCGACAGCGCCGGCCACACCGGCGTGGGCGAGGTGCCGGGCGGCGAGAAGATCCGCCAGACGCTCGAAGACGCGCGCGACCTCATCGTGGGCCAGCCCATCGGCAACCACAACGCCGTGCTCAACCGCATGCGCAGCGCCTTCGCCGCGCGCGACAGCGGCGGGCGCGGCCTGCAGACCTTCGACCTGCGCGTGACCATCCATGCCGTGACGGCCGCCGAAGCCGCGCTGCTCGACCTGCTGGGCCAGCACCTGGGCGTGCCCGTGGCCGCGCTGCTCGGCGAAGGCCAGCAGCGCGATGCGGTGCAGATGCTCGGCTACCTGTTCTACGTGGGCGACCGCACGAAGACCGACCTGCCGTACGAGACCGACCCCGGCGCCGACAACGACTGGTTTCGCCTGCGCCACGAAGAAGCGATGACACCCGAGGCCATCGTGCGCCTGGCCGAGGCCACGCACGCGCGCTACGGTTTCACTGACTTCAAGCTCAAGGGCGGCGTGCTGCGCGGCGAGGAAGAGGTCGAAGCCATCCGCGCGCTGCACGCGCGCTTTCCGCAGGCGCGCGTCACGCTCGACCCCAACGGCGGCTGGCTGCTGGCCGACGCCATCCGCCTGTGCCGCGACCTGCACGGCGTGATGGCCTATGCCGAAGACCCGTGCGGCGCCGAGGGCGTGTTCTCGGGCCGCGAGGTGATGGCCGAGTTCCGCCGCGCCACGGGCCTGCCCACCGCCACCAACATGGTCGCCACCGATTGGCGCGAGATGGTGCACAGCCTGTCGCTGCAGTCGGTCGACATTCCTCTGGCCGACCCGCACTTCTGGACGATGCAGGGATCGGTGCGCGTGGCGCAGCTGTGCCAGGCCTGGGGCCTGACCTGGGGCTCGCATTCGAACAACCACTTCGACGTGTCGCTCGCGATGTTCACGCACGTGGCCGCGGCGGCGCCCGGCAAGGTCACGGCCATCGACACGCACTGGATCTGGCAGGACGGCCAGCGCCTCACGAAGGCGCCGCTGCAGATCGAGGGCGGCCTCGTGCAGGTGCCCACGCGCGGCGGTCTGGGCATCGAGCTCGACATGGCCGAGGTCGAGAAGGCGCACCAGCTGTACCTGAAGCATGGCCTCGGCGCGCGCAACGATGCGCAGGCGATGCAGTTCCTCATTCCGAACTGGACCTTCGACAACAAGCGCCCCTGCATGGTCCGCTGAGCGCCCGGTGCCTTCGTGCGCTGACGGCTGAAACATCCAAGGAGACTGAATGAACAAGCACATGGATCGCCGTCGCCTGCTGCAAGCGGCTGCCGGCTCGGCACTCGGCGCGGTGGCCGCCGCCGCGGGCGCCCAGTCGTTTCCCTACAAGCTGCAGCAGCGGTATCCCGATCCGTCGGTGCTGATCCTCGACCCCAGCTTTGCGAAGTACCGCATCTACAGCAGCACGCTCGAGCAGGTCGGCACGGGCATGCGCTGGGCCGAAGGCCCGGTGTACCTGCCGCGCGAGGGTTATCTCGTGTGCAGCGACATCCCGAACAACAGGCTGATGCGCTACGAGGAGAAGACCGGCGAGTTCAAGGTCCACAAGGCGAACGCCGGCTACTGCAACGGCAACACGCGTGACCGGCAGGGCCGCCTCATCAGCTGCGAGCACTCGGTGACGCGGCGCGTGGTGCGCACCGAGGCCGACGGGCGCATGACCGTGCTGGTCGACCGCTACCAGGGCAAGCGGCTGAATTCGCCGAACGACGTGGTCGTGAAATCGGACGACACCGTGTGGTTCACCGACCCGCTCTTCGGCATCTCGGGCACGTGGGAAGGCGAGAAGGCCGCGCCCGAGCAGGCGACGACCAACGTGTACCGCCTCACGCCCGACGGCCAGCTCTCGGCGGTGATCACCGACCTCGTGAATCCCAACGGCCTGGCCTTCTCGCCGGACGAGAAGAAGCTCTACGTCGTCGAATGGAAGGGCACGCCCAACCGCAGCCTCTGGAGTTATGACGTGGCGGCCGATGGCAGTGTGTCGAACAAGGTGAAGCTCATCGATGGCACGGGCGCCGCGGCGCTCGATGGCTTTCGCGTCGACCGCGACGGCAATCTCTGGATGGGCTGGGGCTGGAACGGCGCCGTCGCTCCCGAACCCATCGATGCCGGCAACGGCATGAAGGTCTATCAGCCGCAGGCGAAGTCCGAAGACCTCGATGGCGTCAAGATCTTCAACGCGCAAGGCAAGCCCATCGGTTTCATCCGCCTGCCCGAACGCTGTGCCAACCTCACCTTCGGCGGCCCCAAGAACAATCGCCTCTACATGGCGGCCAGCCATTCGCTGTACGCCCTCTACGTGGAGTCCGAAGGCGCCACCTAGCCTTGGGACTTTTCCAACCTCCTCACCGCAACACGCACACAAGGACATCGACGATGACTGAATTCAACAACCTCATCAACGGCGAATGGCTGGCTGGCAACAGCTACAGCCCCAACATCAACCCCAGCAACCTGGCCGACGTGCTGGGCCAGTACACGCAGGGCGACAAGGGCCACGTCGACGCCGCTGTGGCTGCCGCCACCGCCGCCTTCCCCGCCTGGGCGACGGGCAGTATCCAGGCGCGTTCCGATGCGCTCGACAAGATCGGCACCGAGATCCTCGCGCGCAAGGAAGAGCTCGGCACGCTGCTGGCGCGTGAAGAAGGCAAGACCAAGGCCGAAGGCATCGGCGAGGCCACGCGCGCGGGGCAGATCTTCAAGTTCTTCGCAGGCGAATGCCTGCGGCTGTCGGGCGAGGTGCTGCCGTCGGTGCGCCCGAACATCGGCGTGGAGATCACGCGCGAGCCGGTGGGCGTGGTCGGGCTCATCACGCCGTGGAACTTCCCCATCGCCATTCCCGCCTGGAAGATCGCGCCGGCATTGGCCTTCGGCAACTGCGTGGTGCTCAAGCCCGCTGACCTCGTGCCGGGCTGCGCCTGGGCGCTGGCCGAGATCATCAGCCGCTCGGGCATTCCGGCCGGCGTGTTCAACCTCGTGATGGGGCGCGGCAGCGTGATCGGCGATGCGCTGGTCAACCACCCGGGCATCCATGCGATCAGCTTCACGGGCTCGGTGGGCGTGGGCCGCAACATCGCGATCCAGTGCGTCACGAACCACAAGAAAGTGCAGCTCGAAATGGGCGGCAAGAACCCGCAGGTGGTGCTTGACGACGCCGACCTCGCGCAGGCTGTGGAGCTCAGCGTGCAGAGCGCGTTCTACTCGACCGGCCAGCGCTGCACGGCGTCGAGCCGCCTCATCGTGACCGAGGGCATCTACCCGAAGTTCATCGAGGCGATGAAGGCGCGCATGGCAAAGATCAAGGTCGGCGACGCGCTCGCACAGGGCACGGACGTGGGGCCGGTGTCGTCGAAGTCGCAGCTCGACCAGGACATGGAATACGTCGCCATCGGCAAGGGCGAAGGCGCCACGCTGGCGGCTGGCGGCGAACTGCTGAAGCTGGAGACGGACGGCTACTACATGTCGCCCGCACTGTTCAGCGAGTCCGCCGCGAACATGCGCATCAACCGCGAGGAGGTGTTCGGGCCGGTGGCGAGCGTGATCCGTGTGAAGAACTACGAAGAAGCGCTGGCGGCGGCGAACGACACCGAGTTTGGTCTCTCGGCCGGCATTGCGACGACCTCGCTGAAGTACGCGACGCACTTCAAGCGGCACAGCCAGGCGGGGATGGTGATGGTGAACCTGCCGACGGCGGGGGTGGACTATCACGTGCCCTTCGGTGGTCGCAAAGGATCGAGCTATGGGCCGCGGGAGCAGGGCAAGTACGCGCAGGAGTTCTTCACGACGGTGAAGACGGCTTACACGTTGGCCTGACGCCTCTTTCTGAATTGTTGGAAGCCCCCAGTCGGGGGCTTTTTTACGCCTGTGTTTTTCGGGGCGCGTGCGCAGGCCACCGGGTACTTCCCTCCGCGAATGTCCCCCGGCCTGCGGCCTCCTCCTTGATTTCGCTGCGGGAAGCACCCAGTGTCCTGCGCACGGGACGCGGCGCTGGTGTGCGGCCGATCAACGACCGCACCGAACACGCTCACGCCGATGCGGTGCCTTGCGCAGCGAAATCAAGGAGGAGCCCGAAGGGCGGGGGACATTCGCGGAGCAAGGTACCGCGTCGGCGGGAGCGTCGCCCCGAAACAGCTCAGGCCAATGGCGCCCTGCGGCTGCGACGCATCAGGAACTCGATCAGTTCGAAGACCCCTTCACTGATCAGCGCCATCGCGGCAGCCGGCAACGCACCCGCCATCAACAGCTCGCGATCGTTCAGCGCCAGCCCCGTCACGATGCGCTCGCCAAAACCACCCGCGCCGATAAAAGCCGCGATGGTGGCCGTGCCGATGGCAATGGCTGTCGCGGTGCGAACGCCCGCCAGTAGCGTGGGCAGCGCGAGAGGCAGCAGCACCAGCTGAAGGCTCTGCGGCGGTGTCATGCCCAGCGCGGTGCCGGCCAGCCGAAGTCCATTCGGCACCTCGGCCAGCCCGGTCACGGTGTTGCGCATGATCGGCAGCAGCGAATACAGCGTGAGCGCGATCAGCGCGGGCAGGGCGCCGATCGCGCCGAGCAAAGAGATCAGCACCGCGAGCAGCGCCAGCGAGGGCACGGTCTGCATCACGCTCGCAAAGCCCAGCACCACGGCGCGCAGCCGCAGGTGCGGAAACACGAGGATCGCGAGCGGCACGCCGATGAGGATCGCCACGCCGACCGACACCGCCACCAGCAGCAGGTGCTGGCGCGCCAGCGGCCAGAGGTCGGGCCCGAAGAGCTTGGCCGTGAAGCCGCGCGCGGCGCTCGGCGGCGTCTTGCCGTCCTTGGTGGCGCCCGCGAGGAAGTCGCGCGCGATGGTGTCGAAGCGCACGCCCTGCAGTTCGGCGCGTGCGTTCATCGCGATCATCGCGTGCTCGTCGATCTTGCCTTCGAGCGCCTGCAACGCGGCCCAGGCCTTCGGCAGCCGCGCGGGCAGGTCGAGCTTGTAGAGCACCACCGCGTCGTAGCGCGGAAAGTACTGCTTGTCGTCCACCAGCACGCGCAGGCCGAGGTGATCGATCTTGGCGTCGGTGGTGTAGATGTCGATGGCGTCGATCTGCTTGGCCGTCATCGCTTCGTAGGCCAGGCCGTGGTCGAGCCCGGTCGGCGTCTGCGTGAAGCCGTAGCGCGCAGCCAGGCCCTTCCAGCCGTCGGCGCGGCCGATGAATTCGTTCGACAACCCGATGCGCAGTTCGGGGTGTTTGGCCAGGTCGCTCAGCGTGCGCAGCCCGAGCTTGTCGGCGTCGGCGGCGCGCACGGCCAGCGCATAGCCGTCGTTGAAGCCCAGCGGAATCGCCACGCCCAGCCCGAGCGGCGCGAGCGCGGCGTTCATCGCCTCGCGCGTGTCGGCGGGCGAGCCCTTGAGGATCTCGAGTGCGATGGTGCCGGTGTATTCGGCGTACAGGTCGATGGCGCCCGAGCGCAGCGCCTCGTACACGATGGCCGTGTTGCCCAGCCCCTGCCGCACGACGGGCGGCGAGGCGGTGTGCGGCGCGGCCGTCTGCGCCAGCACCTCGGCCAGGATGTACGACTCGGTGAAGCGCTTGGAGCCGACGCGCAGCGTCTCGTCGGCGGCCTGCGCGCGGGGCGCGGCGGCGGCCAGCCAGAGCATCGCGAAAAGCCACAGGGCGGGGTGCCAGAAGCTGCGAGGCAGGTGCATCCGGGTCAGTGTATCGGCATCGCCGCGCCAGCCGTACCCGTCCGTCTCCTACACGCCGTGGTGCGCGAAGCCGATGCGCCACGGGCGCGCAGCGGCCCATAGTGGCCGTCATGAAAAAAACCAGGCACGCGCCCCCCGGTCCCGACATCCACGGCCTGCGCGAGCTGCCCGGCCTGCGCGTGGACGGCTACAGCCTGCAGCTGCGCGACAAGGACGGCTTCGTCGGCGACCAGGCCAGCCAGACGGCGTTTCGCGAACTGCTCGAGCGCTGGCGCAAGCGGCGCCGCAAGACCGGCCGCGACCCGCTGGGCGCGGCCCATTCGCGCGACCTGAGCAAGAAGCAGCTCGACCGCGCGCTGCAGGGAAAGACCGCCACAGCCGCCGGCGACGTGATGCACGGCGCCATCGAGGAGTTCGCGGAAGAGCTGGCCTTCGTGGTCCAGCGCTTCGTGCGCCAGCCCTCGTGGCGCAAGGTGCAGCGCATCGTGGTTGGCGGCGGCTTTCCCGAGAGCGACGTGGGCGAGCGCGCGATCCTGGAGGCGGGCGCGATGCTCGAAGACCTGGGCGTGCACGTGCAGCTGGGCCGGCTGTCGCACAACGTGGATGACGGCGGGCTGATCGGCTGGGCGCACCTGACGCCGCCGCCGCTGCTGAAGGGGCACGACGCCATCCTGGCGGTGGACATCGGCGGCACCAACGTGCGCTGCGGCATCGTGAAGACGCGCCACCGCAAGGCGTCCGACTTCTCGCGCGCGAAAGTGGTCAAGCGCGAGAAGTGGCGCCACGCCGACGACGGCCCGAACCGCAGCCACATGGTCGAACGCATCGCCGACATGCTCGAGGACATGGTCATCTACGCCGAGCGCCGCAAGATCCGGCTCGCGCCCTTCATCGGCATCGGCTGCCCGGGGCTGATCCGCGCCGATGGCTCGATCGCGCGCGGCGCGCAGAACCTGCCGGGCGACTGGGAGAGCCGCGCCTTCCACCTGCCGGCCGCGCTGTGGCGGCGGCTGCCGATCATCGGCTCGGGCGCGACGCTGGTGCTCATGCACAACGACGCGGTGGTGCAGGGCCTGAGCGAGCTGCCCTTCATGCGCGACGTGCGCCACTGGGGCGTGCTGACCATCGGCACCGGGCTGGGCAACGCCAGCTTCACCAACCGGCGTTGAGCGCTACCTCTTACAGGTCTTCGGGCCGCAGCTCTGTGCCGACGCGCGCAGTGGCCGAGGTGGTGGCGACGTTGCCCGCCGCATCGGTGGCGCGCAGCTCGATGTTCGCCAGGCCGGCGCGCGCGGGCATCCAGCTGCAGGCGTAAGGCGCGGCGCGCAGCGCGCAGACGGTCTTGCCGTCGACGATGAAGGCCAGTTCGGCCACGCCGACATCGTCGGTCGCGCTGCCCGACAGCCGCACCGGCAGGCCGGCGGCCGACGAGGCCATGGACGGCACGTTCAGCGTGACGGTCGGCGCGGTGGTGTCGGCGGGCGCGCGCACGATCACCTGCGCCGACGCGACCTCGGCATTGCCCGCGGCATCGATGGCGATCACGCGGACGACCTGCACGCCCGGCGCGGTCGGCGTCCACTGGCAGGTGTAGGGCGGGGCGGTGAAGGTGCAGATCGGCAGGCTGTCGGTGCCGATCACCTTCACGCCGAACACGCCGACGTTGTCGACCGCCACGGGCGCCAGCGCCACGGGTTGGCCCACGGTCGCCATCGCGGGCGCGGCCAGCGAGACGGCCGGCTTCTGGCTGTCGGGCACACCCAGCGGCAGGTCGATGGTGAAGGCCGCCTGCCCCTGCACCGCCTTCTGCTCGAAGGCGTCGAAGATGGTGAACCAGGTCGCGCCCGGTGCGCGGCCTGCGGCCTGGGCCTTCACGAGCAACGTGGTCTTGCCGATGGCGAAGCAGCTGAAGCCGCAGCGCCAGTCGAAGACGAAGCGGCCGTCGGCGTTGGTCGTGCCCTGCGCGATCGGCTCCAGCGGCTTGCCGGCGCCCGGGTCGCGCCACACCGAGACGGGCGCGCCGGCCAGCGCGGCGCCGCTCTCGCGCTCGGTCACGCGCACCTGCGTGGCGGTGGTCGTGGCCATGAACTTCGAGCTGCCGAGCTTGGGCCAGTCGCGCCAGTCGGTGTTGATCTGCGCCTTGGTGCCTTCGGTGAAACGGATCAGGCCGAGCGTGGCGACGCGGTTGGCGGCCGGGTCGTAGCGCTGCTCGAACACGGTGCCCAACAGCGGGTCGAGGCGCCAGTGCTGGCGCGTCCACCAGTAGCGGTCGGTGTGCTTCACCAGGGCCAGTTCGCTGGCGGGCGCGGTCTCGGTGGTGTCGGCGACGGCGATGGCGTTGTAGTACTCGCCCGAGCCGGCGCCGAACACGTGCTCCAGCTCGTGCAGCAAGGTCTTGAGCTGGCGGCCGAGGTAGTCTTTTTCGGTGGATTCGGGCGCGGCCGGCGTGATGGCGCGCGACAGGCGCAGCGGGTCGTGGATGGCGGTCCAGTTCAGGTTCCAGGTCACGCCGGTGGGCGGGAAGGTGGTGCTGGTGGTCAGGCCGCCGTGGCTGTAGCCGCGCTTCGAGGGGCCGACGCACAGCACGATCTCGCCGCCCGCCACGCCGCTGAAGCCGCAGGGCGGCGCCGCGCCGGGCGCGACGATCTGCAGGTCTTTCGCAGGGTCGAAGGTGAAGCTGCGCACGGTCTCGCGCTGGAACACGGTGTTGAGGTCGGCGACGTACTGCGCGAGCCGGCGGCCGGCCTCGGGCGCGCCGATGTCGGCCGCCAGTTGCGGGTCGATGAAGAAGCGCAGGCGGTGCACGCTCGGCGTGGCGCGGCCGACTTCGTTCAGGGCCGCCCAGGCGGGAGCGGCGGACAACGGCAGCAGCAGGGCCAAAACGACAGGCAAGGCTGCGCCCAGCCGGCGCGCGAGCGCCAGCAGCGAATCAATGAAAGGCATCGATTTTTCTCCCCGTGCTCAGGGGAATCCGGCAGTGATCGACAACAAAGGGGATCGCTTGGAGCCGCGCGAAGGTGTCGCCCGGCGCCCAGCGCTCAAACCCCGCCGCGACCGCCTTTGCCGGTCACGCTCCTGCATCGCATCGAGGTCGCCGAAGGCGATACGCCCTGACGGGCGCCGATGCTTCTGAAGTGCGGGGGACTACTGGTTGCTCATTCAGTGCAGAGGGCGGGCGTACCGCTCAGTCCTCCCCACGATGTGGCAACAATCAGTGAACCTTTATCTTAATTTCTGGGCTCGTAGGAAGGGAACTGGCCTCGCTGTAGTGGTGCCTGTTATTTGGGCACTTTCTCACGGCAACGGCGGTACGAATGGCGCTTCGGTGGGCCCCATGAGGCCGGGCCGGAGCGGGCTGCCCCGCGATGCAGGGGGCCCCGGAAGAACGGTCATCCACCGGAACCGGTGGCGATTCTAGTGTGATTGTTCAATTGGTTGCAATTGTGTTGCATTCGTGCATCTTGGGCGATGCGCCGCCTGTCTACAGCTGGAAGGCGACGGTCAGCAGCAGCCCTTCGGCCACGTCGCGCAGCAGCCCCGGGCGCCGCGCGCGGTAGGGCTCGCCGGCCGAGGCGGTGGTCTCGATCCATTCGGCCAGCCATTCGATGTCGTCGTGGCCGTAGAACACCACCGCCGCCTCGTGGTTCAGCAGCAGGCTGCGCAGGTCGAGGTTGATCGAGCCGCACATCGCCAGTTCGTCGTCGACCACCACGGCCTTGGCGTGGGCCATGAAGGGCAGCATGCGAAAGCTCACGCCGGCGCGCGCCAGGTCGCGCATGGCGCGTGCGCGCACGAAGTCGGCCAGCCGGTGGTTCGACTGCGCGGGCATCGCGATGGTCACCTGCACGCCGCGCCGCGCGGCGAGGCGCAGCGCGTCGCGCAGGCCGTCGCCGGGCACGAAGTAGGGCGTGATCGCGAGGATGCGGTGCTCGGCGCGAAAGCAGGCGTCGATGAGCAGCGCATGCGCCGTGTCCTCGGTCTGGTCGGGGCCGCTCGGCAGGAACTGGGCCATCGCGCAGCCGGGGCCCGCGGGCACGTCGGCGGCGGTGATGGCGCGTGCCTTGCGCCCGCGCACCGAGCTCCAGTCGTGGTCGAACTGGCGCGCGGCGGCGGCGGCCACGCTGCCCTGCAGGTCGAAGGACAGGTCGTGCCAGGCTTCGGGGTGCTTGTCGTTGCCGGAGAAGTACTCGCCCGCGAGGTTGCGCCCGCCCGACCACAGCCAGCGGTCGTCGGCGATGGTGAGCTTGCGGTGGTTGCGCAGGTTGCGCGGCCCGATGCGGCGCAGGCTGAAGAAGGGGCGGAACACCGCCACCTCGCCGCCGGCCGCGCGCAGCCGGTCGAAGTGATGGCGCGGCAGCGAGAGCGCACCGAAGCCGTCGAGCAGCACGCGCACCTTGACGCCCTCGCGCGCGCGCTGCGCGAGCCGCGCCAGCACGGCGTGGCCGAGCGCGTCGTCGCCGATGATGAAGGTGCACACGTCCAGGCGCTGGCGCGCACCGTCGATCACCTCGAACAGCGCCTCGCGCGCGGCCTCGCCGTCCGCGTGCATGCGGATCGCGCAGCGCCCGGGCGGCGCCAGGCCGAAGCTCTCGATCAGGTCGGCCGCCCAGTGGCCCGGCGGCAGCGAACGCGGCGGCCGGGGCGCACCAGCCGGGCGCAGCTTGCGCTGGCCGAACAGCAGGTACATCGGCAGGATCACGTACGGCATGAGCACCAGCCCCATGACCCACGCGATGGCGGTGGTGGGGGCGCGCTGCTCGCGGCGCGTGCGCGTGGTCAGCACATAGACCAGCAACGCGAAAGTGACGACAAGAAAATGCTGCGAAGGGGAGGGCAGCCAGTCGAAGAGGGTGTCCGGCATGGGCGGGTGATGCCTCGGTGCCCGCTCAGCGCTGCAGGAAGGCCGGCACGCCGCGCCCTTGCGAAGCCAGGAACCGCATCATCGGATCGACCACAGCGCGCACCGCGGGCCGCGCGCCCACGCGCTCGCGCCAGGCCACGAGGCGCGGCGTGGCCCCGGTCATGCCGGCGCCCTTGCGGTCGGCGAACACATGCGCCATGTAGAAGGCGATGTCGGCGAAGGAGTAAGGGCCGGCCAGGTATTCGCGCGTGGCGAGCAGGCCTTCCATCTCTTCGTAGAAGCGCGCGCAGCCGGCACATGCGGCCACGGCCGGCGCGCTCTGCATGGCGTCCTGCAAGCCGAAGAGCTTGATGACGTTGGGGAAGAACACCTCGTCCGACTTCTGCTCCAGCTGCCGCGCGCGGGCCCGGTCGGCGATGCCTTCGGGCCACAGCGCGGGCTGCGGGTAGCGGTCTTCGAGGTACTCGAAGATCTGCGTCGAGTCGAACAGTGCCACCTCGTCGTCGACCAGCACCGGCACCTGCTGCTTCACCGGGTTCACGCGCAGCACCTCGGGGTGCTTGGGCTCGTAGGCGTCGTCGGTGGTGAACGGCACCATGATGAGCTCGAAAGTGATGCCTTTTTCGTACGCGGCGATCTGTACCTTCGCGCCGAACATGCTGAGGGGGCCGGAGTAAATCTGCGTCGTCGTCATGCCCCCGACTTCAACAGAAAGCGCGCGTCAGGTCGAGCCCCAGACTTCCTGCGCGGTTTCGACGACAAGGCGCAGCTTGTTGCGCTGTGCTTCGACGGCGATGTTGTTGCCGTGCACCGTGCTGGAGAAGCCGCACTGCGGCGACAACGCGAGCTGGTCGAGCGAGGCGTACTTGCTGGCGTCCTCGATGCGGCGCTTGAGCTCGTCCTTGTCTTCCATCTCGCCGAACTTGGTGGTCACGAGGCCGAGCACCACGGTCTTGCCCTTGGGCAGGTAGCGCAGCGGCTTGAAGTCGCCCGAGCGGGCGTCGTCGTACTCCATGAAGTAGGCGTCGAGGTCCATCTCTTTCAGCAGCGCCTCGGCCACCGGCTCGTAGTTGCCGGCCGCGGCGTGCGTGCTCTTGAAGTTGCCGCGGCACAGGTGCATGGCCAGCAGCATGCCCGGCGGCTTCTGCGCCACCACCTTGTTGATGAACGCGGCATAGCGGTGCGGCAGCTCGTTCGGGTCGTCGCCGCGCTTGCGGGCGGCTTCGCGCATGTGTTCGTCGCACAGGTAGGCGAGGTTGGTGTCGTCCATCTGCACGTAGGTGCAGCCGGCGGCGGCCAGCGAGCGCAGCTCGTCGCCATAGGCCTTGGCCACGTCGTCGTAGAACACCGGGTCGAGCTCGGGGTACGCGTCCTTGCTGATGCCGGCGCGCCCGCCGCGAAAGTGCAGCATCGTCGGCGAGGGGATGGTCACCTTCGGCGTGCGGCCGGCCGAGACCTGGCTCTTCAGGTACTGGAAGTCGGCGAGCTGGATGTCCTTCACGTGGCGCACCTTGTCGATCACGCGCATCGCGGGCGGCGCCAGTTCCTCGGTGCCGTCGGGGCGACGGATGGTGACCGGAATGTCGGTCTTCACGCCGCCGAGCTGGTCGAGGAAGTCGATGTGGAAGTAGGTGCGGCGGAACTCGCCGTCGGTGATGCTTTTCAGGCCGATGTCTTCCTGGAAGCGGACGATCTCGGTGATGGCCTTGTCTTCGACCTCGCGCAGTTGCTCGGGCGTGATCTGGCCCTTGGCTTTCTGCTCGCGCGCTTCGAGCAGGTACTGCGGGCGCAGGAAGCTGCCCACGTGGTCGTAGCGGGCGGGCAGGGCGGCATGCTGGGACATGGAATGAACTCCGTCGTGACTGTGAACGAGCGGAATCCTAGCGCCTTCGGGAAAAGCCTGTTTGTATACGTAGACGTCAGTGTTTACCCCTGAATCAGGGGTTTCATGATGGAATTCTTCGCTGTTCTGTATACATTGCGTATTCATGAAGACGCCCACGACCGCCTTTCCGCTCAACGCCTGGTATGCCGCCGCCTACGACGTCGAAGTGCGTCACGCGCTGCTGCCACGCACCATCTGCAACCAGAAAGTGGTGCTGTTCCGCCGCACCGACGGCCAGGTGGCCGCGCTCGAAGACGCCTGCTGGCACCGGCTGATGCCGCTGTCGCTGGGCCGCCTCGAGGGCGACGAGCTGGTCTGCGGCTACCACGGCCTGGTCTACAACAGCCAGGGCCGCTGCACCCACATGCCGAGCCAGGAGACGCTCAACCCCTCGGCGTGCGTGCGCAGCTTTCCGGTGGTCGAGAAGCACCGCTTCGTGTGGATCTGGCCCGGCGACCCGGCCAAGGCCGACCCGGCGCTGGTGCCCGACATGCACTGGAACGACGACCCGGCCTGGGCCGGCGACGGCAAGATGATCCGCGTCAACTGCGACTACCGCCTCGTGGTCGACAACCTCATGGACCTCACGCACGAGACCTTCGTGCACGGCTCGTCCATCGGCAACCGCGAAGTGGCCGAGGCGCCCTTCGTGGCCACGCACGGCGACCGCTCGGCCACCGTCACGCGCTGGATGGAGAACATCGACGCGCCGCCGTTCTGGGGCAACCAGATCCGTCATGCGCGCGGCTACACGGGCAAGGTCGACCGCTGGCAGATCATCCGTTTCGAAGGCCCGTGCACGGTGAACATCGACGTCGGCGTGGCCGAGGCGGGCAGCGGCGCGGTGCCGTCGAACGACAACGCCGGCGACCGCAGCAAGGGCGTCAACGGCTACGTGCTCAACACCATCACGCCCGAGACCGACAAGACCTGCCTGTACTTCTGGGCCTTTGCGCGCAACTACTGCCTGGGCGAGCAGCGCCTCACGCACGAGCTGCGCGAGGGCGTCTCGGGCATCTTCCGCGAGGACGAGATCGTGCTCGAGGCGCAGCAGAAGGCCATCGACGAGCACCCCGACCACCAGTTCTACAACCTCAACATCGACGCCGGCTCGATGTGGGCGCGCCGCCTCATCGACCGCATGATCGAGAAGGAGCGGCCCGCGCGCGCCGCGATCCCGATCCGTCCCGTCCCAGAGAGCCAGGCCGCGTGATGAAGGTCGCCACCGTCTCTCCCGCCGAGCCCGGCGACAGCGGCAGCTCGCAGGCCGTGAAGGCGCAGCTGCGGCTGCGCGAGATGATCCTCGCGGGCGAGCTGCCCGGCGGCGCGCGCATTGCCGAGGTCGCCATTTCCGAACAGCTCGGCGTGTCGCGCACGCCGGTGCGCAGCGCGCTCATGCGGCTCGAACAGGAAGGCCTGCTCGAAGCCCTGCCCAACGGCGGCTATGCGGTGCGCACCTTTTCCGAACGCGACGTGGCCGACGCCATCGAGCTGCGCGGCACGCTCGAAGGCCTGGTGGCGCGGCTGGCGGCCGAGCGTGGCGCGGCGCCCGTGGTGCTGCGCGAAGCGCGCGCCTGCCTCACGCGCATCGACGAACTGCTGCGCGAGCCTGCGCTCGACGACGCGGCCTTCTCGCGCTACGTGACGCACAACGAGAAATTCCATGCGCTGCTGTGCGAGATGGCGGGCAGCCCCGTCATCGCGCAACAGCTCGAGCGCGTGGTCAACCTGCCGTTCGCCTCGCCCTCGGGCTTCGTCATCGTGCAGGCCAATTCGCCGGCCGCGCGCGACATGCTCGTGATCGCGCAAGACCAGCACCTGCAGGTGCTCGACGCCATCGAGTCCGGCGAGGGCTCGCGCGCCGAAGCGCTGATGCGCGAGCACAGCCGCATCGCGCGGCGCAACCTGCGCGAGGCGCTGCACGGCACGCCGAGCGCCGAACAGTGTCCGCTGCCGGGCGTGCAACTGATCCGCCGTCGCGGCTGATCGACGACTTCTTTTTTTCTTCTCTTTCCCCGCTGGTGTTCCCCGATGAAAAGCGATCTTCAATGGATGCAGGCGCAGGTGGTGGCGCTGCGCGACGTCACGCCCACCGTGCGCGAGTTCACGCTGCGCCCCGACGCCGACTTCGTCGCCGCGCATGAGCCCGGCGCCCACCTGCAGGTGCAGGTGATGACCGAGCAGGGCCGCGTGCAGACGCGCTCCTACTCGCTGGTGGGCGAGGGCGACGGCAGCTGCTGGCGCATCGCCGTCAAGCGGCTGGACGACGGCCGTGGCGGCTCGCGCGCGATGTGGCGGCTGGCCGAGGGCGACCGGCTGCAGGTGAGCGCGCCGCAGAACCACTTTCCGCTCGACCTCGCGGCGCCCGGCTACCTGCTGGTGGCCGGCGGCATCGGCATCACGCCGCTGGTGCTGATGGCACAGCGCCTCGGTGCGCTGGCCCGACGCCGCGGCGTGCCGGTGGCCATGCTGTACGGCGCGCGCCACGCGGGCGAGTTCGGCTACCTCGACACCCTGCGCGACGCGCTGGGCGAGGCCTGCGTGCAGGCGCACGAAGGTGCCGCCCCCATCGACTTCGACGCCGCCATCGCCGCGCTGCCGCCCGGCGGCCAGCTCTACACCTGCGGCCCGGTGCCGATGCTCGAAGCCGTCAAGCGCGCCTGGGCCGCGGCGGGCCGGCCGCTCGCCGACCTGCGCTTCGAAACCTTCGGCAGCAGCGGGCGCCTCGCCACGCAGGCCTTCACCGTGCGCATTCCGCGCCACGACCTGTCGATCACCGTGCCGGCCGACTGCACCCTGCTCGACGCGCTCGATGCGGCCGGCGTGCAGACCCTGTCGGACTGCAAGCGCGGCGAGTGCGGCCTGTGCGCCATGGACGTGCTGGCCGTGGACGGCGAAGTCGACCACCGCGACGTGTTCCTGAGCCCGCACGAGAAGCAGGCGACCACGCGCATCTGCGCCTGCGTGTCACGCGCCGTGGGTACGCTCACGCTCGATTCCGCGTACCGCCCGGACCGTTGAAAACATCGGTTGCGCGATCATCGCGCAACCATTCGACTGATCGCGCAACAAAGACCCGTGCGGCGGGTGGCTAGGTGGTTGCCTGCTCCGTCAATTGTTGCGAATTGTTCAAAATACGCCCGGTTTCGCGTTCCGTCCCTCAAAGGAAAAATTCCATGCAAAGACGCCATCTCATCCAGACCGCCGGCCTTTCGGCGATTGCGCTCGCCACCGCGCTGTCGCTGCCTGTGGCCAGCGCCCAGGACAACAAGTTCAAGATCGGCCTGATCCTGCCGATGACGGGGCAGTCGGCCTCCACCGGCCGCCAGATCGAGGCCGCCGCGCGCCTGTACATGGCACAGAACGGCGACACCGTGGCCGGCAAGAAGGTCGAGCTGATCGTGAAGGACGACACCGGCCTGCCCGACGTGACCAAGCGCCTGGCGCAGGAGCTCATCGTCAACGACAAGGTCAACGTGATCGCCGGCTTCGGCATCACGCCGGCCGCGCTGGCCGCCGCGCCGCTGGCCACGCAGTCGAAGACGCCGCAGGTCGTGATGGCCGCCGCCACCTCGAGCATCACCGAGGCCTCGCCCTACATCGTGCGCAGCAGCTTCACGCTGCCGCAGGTGTCGGTGGTGATGGGCGACTGGGCGCCCAAGAACGGCGTGAAGTCGGTGGTCACGCTGGTCACCGACTACGGCCCCGGCAACGACGCCGAGAAGTTCTTCAGCGACCGCTTCCAGCTCAACGGCGGCAAGGTGCTCGAGAAGCTGCGCGTGCCGCTGCGCAACCCCGACTTCGCGCCGTTCCTGCAGAAGGTGCGCGACGCCAAGCCCGACGCGCTGTTCGTCTTCGTGCCCTCGGGCGCGGGCGCGGCGGTGATGAAGCAGTTCCTGGAGCGCGGCATGGACAAGGCCGGCATCAAGATGATCGCCACCGGCGACGTGACGGACGACGACCAGCTGAACGACATGGGCGACGGCGCGCTGGGCGTGGTCACCTCGCACCACTACTCGGCCGCGCACCCCTCGGCGCTGAACAAGAAGTTCGTCGAGGCCTTCCAGAAAGCCAACCCCAAGATGCGCCCCAACTTCATGGCCGTGGGCGGCTATGACGGCATGCGCGTGATCTACGAAGCCCTGAAGACCACCAAGGGCCAGGGCGGCGGCGAAGCACTGCTGGCAGCCATGAAGGGCCAGGTCTTCGAAAGCCCGCGCGGCCAGGTGCTGATCGATGCGCAGACGCGCGACATCGTGCAGGACGTGTACCTGCGCAAGGTTGAAAAGAAGGACGGGCAGCTCTACAACATCGAGTTCGACGTGCTGAAGGGCGTGAAGGACCCGGGTAAAGCCAAGTAATTTCGCTTCGCCGGTGGGAGCGCTGCTGTTCAGGGCGACGCTCCCGCCGACGGGGCGCCTTGCTCCGCGAATGTCCCCCGGCCTGCGGCCTCCTCCTTGATTTCGCTGCGCAAGGCACCCCATCGACGTGAGCGGGTTCAGAGCGGTTGTTGATCGGCCGCGCACCACCGCCGCGTCCCGTGCGCAGGGCACTGGGTGCTTCCCGCAGCGAAATCAAGGAGGAGGGCGAAGCCCGGGGGACATTCGCGGAGGGAAGTACCCGGTGGCCTGTGCACACACCATGAACAGCATCACCCTGAACGAACGCATCCCGAACGCACGTACCTGAAAACATGCTGACCATTCTTTTCGACGGCATCGCCTACGGCATGCTGCTCTTCGTCCTCGCCGTGGGGCTGGCCGTGACGCTCGGGCTGATGAACTTCATCAACCTCGCGCACGGTGCCTTCGCCATGGCGGGCGGCTACCTCACCGTGTTCGCGATGCAGAAGTTCGGCGTGCCGTTCCTGGCCTGCCTGCCGCTCGCGTTCATCGTCGTCGCGCTGGCCGGCGCGCTGCTGGAGCGCACGCTCTACCGGCCGATGTACGGCAAGCCGCACCTGGACCAGGTGCTGTTTTCCATCGGCCTGGCGTTCATGGCCGTCGCGGCCGTCGACTACTTCGTCGGCTCGTCGCAGCAGAACCTGCAGCTGCCCGAGTGGCTGCGCGGGCGCAGCGAGTTCGGCGACGGCGCGTTCCTGCTGGGCATGGGCCACTACCGCATCTTCATCATCGCCGTGTGCGCCGTGCTCACCGTGGTGCTGCAGCTCATCCTCTCGAAGACGCGCTTCGGCAGCCGCCTGCGCGCCGCCGTCGACGACCCGCGCGTGGCCGCCGGCCTGGGCATCAACGTCAACATCGTGTTCCTGCTGACCTTCGCCGTGGGCTCGGGCCTGGCCGGGTTGGGCGGCGCACTGGGCGCGGAAATCCTCGGGCTCGATCCGACCTTCCCGCTCAAGTACATGATCTATTTCCTCATCGTCGTCTCGGTCGGCGGCACCTCGTCGATCACCGGGCCGCTCGCCGCCGCGCTGCTGCTCGGTATTGCCGACGTGGCCGGCAAGTACTTCATTCCGAAGATGGGCGCGTTCACCGTCTACCTGCTCATGATCCTGATCCTCATGTGGCGGCCCCAGGGCCTGTTCACGCGCAAGGGAGGCCGCTGAGATGAGCGCGCCTGCCTATGAATCGGCCCTGCTGCGCACCGCGCGCTGGCGCCCCTGGGAGTTCGTGGTCTGGGCCGTGGCCTTCGCGCTGCCGCTGGCCATGCCCTCGCATTCGCTGCTGGTCAACGAGATCGCCATCGTCGCGCTGTTCGCGATGTCGCTCGACCTGATCCTCGGCTACACCGGCATCGTGTCGCTCGGCCACGCCGCCTTTTTCGGCTTCGGCGCGTACGCCGCCGCGCTGTTCGCCAAACTCGTCATGCCCGACCCGACCGTCGGCCTCGTGTTCGCCACCGTGCTGTCGGCCGTGCTCGGCCTCGTGGCCAGTGTGACCATCCTGCGCGGCAGCGACCTCACGCGGCTCATGGTCACGCTTGGCACCGCGCTGCTGCTGCTCGAACTGGCCAACAAGCTCGACTGGCTCACCGGCGGCGCCGACGGCCTGCAGGGCGTGGTCATGGGGCCGGTGCTCGGCCTCTTCGAATTCGACCTGTATGGCCGCACGGCCGCCTGGTACTCGCTGGCCGTGATGCTGGTGCTGTTCCTCGTGATGCGCCGCATCGTGCATTCGCCCTTCGGCGCCACGCTCAAGGCCATCCGCGACAACCGGCTGCGCGCCATGGCCATCGGCATCCCGGTGGTGTCGCGGCTCGCCGTGGTCTACACCGTGGCCGCCGGCATCGCGGGCGCCGCGGGCGCGCTGCTGGCGCAGACCACCGGCTTCGCCTCGCTCGACGTGCTGGCCTTCGACCGCTCGGCCGACGTGCTGCTGATGCTGGTCATCGGCGGCGTGGGCTGGCTGTACGGCGGTGTGGCGGGCGCCATCGTCTTCAAGCTGCTGCAGACCTGGCTGTCGTCGGTGACGCCGCAGTACTGGATGTTCTGGATCGGCCTCATCCTCGTGCTGCTGGTGCTCGTGGGACGCGACCGCCTGCTCAAGCCGTGGACATGGTTCGGCACCGCGAAGAAGAAGGGCGGTGCGGCATGACCACCGATACCGTGCTCTCGACCCAAGGCCTCGTGATGCGCTTCGGCGGCATCACCGCCACGAACAACGTCACGATGGAACTGAAGCGTGGCGCACGCCATGCGCTCATCGGCCCGAACGGCGCCGGCAAGACCACGCTGATCAACCTGCTGACCGGCGTGCTCACGCCCACCGAAGGCCGCATCTCGCTGCTCGGCGAAGACATCACCACGCTCGCGCCGCACAAGCGCGTGGCGCGCGGGCTGGTGCGCACCTTCCAGATCAACCAGCTCTTCGACTCGATGACGCCGCTGGAAACGCTGGCGCTCGTGGTGTCGCAGCACAAGGGCATCGGCGCGCAATGGTGGCGCCCGCTGGGTGCGGACAAGCGCATCGCCGAGCGGGCCGGGCAACTGCTGGAGCAGTTCCACCTTGCCGACGTCGCCCAGCAGCAGACGAAATTCATGGCCTACGGCAAACGCCGCCTGCTGGAGATCGCCATTGCGCTGGCTTGCGAGCCGCGCGTGCTGCTGCTCGACGAGCCCGTGGCCGGCGTGCCCGCCGGCGAGCGCGAAGAGCTGCTGCAGACCGTGGCCGCGCTGCCGGCCGACGTGTCGGTGCTGCTCATCGAGCACGACATGGACCTGGTGTTCAGCTTCGCCGACCGCATGACCGTGCTGGTCAACGGCGCGCTGCTGACCGAAGGCGACCCCGAGACGATCGCCAACGACCCGAAGGTCAAAGAGGTCTACCTGGGCCACGGAGAGCATGCCCATGTCTGAACTGCTGCGTATCGAGAACCTGAGCGCCGGCTACGGCGAGGCCGTGGTGCTGCACGATGTGGCCTTCACGCTCGGCGAGGGCCAGACGCTCGCGCTGCTGGGCCGCAACGGCACGGGCAAGACCACGCTCATCAACACGCTGGCCGGCGCCACGCGCCAGCACGGCGGCACCATCGCGCTCGGCGGGCAGGCGGCGCTGCACAAGCTGCAGCCGCACCAGCGCGCGGCGGCCGGCATCGGCTGGGTGCCGCAGGAGCGCAACATCTTCAAGTCGCTCACCGTGCACGAGAACCTCACCGCTGTGGAGCGCCCCGGCCAGTGGAACCCGCAGCGCGTGTACGAGATGTTCCCGCGCCTGGCCGAGCGCAAGACCAACCTGGGCACGCAGCTGTCGGGCGGCGAGCAGCAGATGCTGGCCGTGGGCCGCGCGCTGGTGCTCAACCCGAAGCTGCTGCTGCTCGACGAGCCGCTCGAAGGCCTGGCGCCCATCATCGTGGAGGAGCTGCTGCGCGCCATCCGCCGCATCACGCGTGACGAGGGGCTGGCCGCGATCATCGTGGAGCAGCACCCGCAGGCGATCCTCGCGATCTCCGACCAGGCCGTGGTGCTCGACCACGGGACCATCGTGCACACCGACACCGCGGCGGCGCTGCGCGCGCAGCCGGAGGTGCTCGATCGGCTGCTGGGCGTGGCGCGGTAGCTGCTGGTTAATCACAACGAACTACTAGGAGACAGACAGATGGCGATCCCCCAGACAGTGCTCAGCGGGGGCGCCATGCTGGCGACCGCCGCCTTGCTCGCCGCATGCGGCACGGCCCCGACCGGCCCCACGCGCCTCGGCCTCGGCGCCGCTCCGGCCCAGGCCTGCGCGGCGCTCACCGCGCCGGTGGCGGCCACCGCCATCGGCCTGCCCAGCGGCGCGGCGACGATCGACTCGGCAGCGCTCGTGCCGGCGTCTGCACTGGTCGTGGCCGAGCGCGGCCCCAGCCCCGCGTCGCGCATCACGCCGGCGATGCCCGCGTACTGCAAGGTGCTCGGGCGCATCGCACCGGTCGACGCGAGCGCGCCGCCGATCCTGTTCCAGGTCAACCTGCCGCTCGCATGGAACGGGCGCAGCGTGCAGTACGGCGGCGGGGGCTTCAACGGCACGCTGATCACCGGCCTGGCGCTGGTGCCCGCCGCGCGCTTCGACCTGCCCACGCCGCTGGCGCAGGGCTACGTGACCTACGGCACCGACTCGGGCCACCAGAACGTGCAGGGCCAGCCGCCGCAGGCCTTTGCGCTCAACGACGAGGCGCTCGTGAATTTCGCGCATGCCTCGTACAAGAAGGTGCGCGACGTGGCGGTGGCGCTGACGCAGCGCGCCTACGGCCACGCGCCGCAGAAGCTCTACTTCATGGGCAGCTCCGAAGGCGGGCGCGAGGCGCTCACGATGGCGCAGCGCTATCCGCAGGACTTCGACGGCATCTTCAGCCGCGTGCCGGTGATCAACTGGACCGGGCTGCAGCATGCGGGCACGCGCAACGGCATCGCCACCTTCGGCGAAGGCTGGCTGCGGCCCGCGCAGGTGCAGCTGGTGCACAACGCGGTGCTCGCATCGTGCGACGCGACGGATGGCGTGGCCGACCGCATCGTGTCGAACCCGGCGGCCTGCCTGCAGCGCTTCGATCCGGCCACCCTGCGCTGCGCATCGGGCACGAGCGGCGACAACTGCCTCAACGACGCGCAGGTGCAGGCGGTGCGCACGCTGCGCTCGCCGTGGCGCTCGCCCGTGCCGCTGGCGCATGGCGTCACCGAGTACCCGGGCTGGGGCATCGGCGGCGAAGGCACGCCGGCCTTCGCCTCGATGGGCGGCTGGAACGCGTGGTGGACCGGCTCCGCCGCGCCGACCGTGCCGCCGCAGCCGAGCAACGGCATCGCGTGGTTCTACGGCAGCGGGGCGCTGCAGTATTTCTACGCGCGCAATCCGTCGCTCGACGTGCGCAACTACCGCGCCGAAGACTTCGCGGCGCGCATCGCCACCGTGTCGCAGCTGATGGACTCGACCAACCCCGACCTGAGCGCCTTCCATGCGCGCGGCGGCAAGCTGCTGGTGCTGGAGCACATGGCCGATTACGCCCAGAGCCCGTTCGCCGGCATCCGCTACTACGAGTCGGTGGTGGCACGCATGGGCCGCGAGAACGTGGACCGCTTCATGCGCCTGTACACCGCGCCCGGTGTCGACCATGTGGGCAGCGGCGCACCGGCCAATGTCGACATGCTCGGCGCGCTGGCCGACTGGGTCGAGCGTGGGCGTGCGCCGGCCGGGCTGCAGTTGCTTGAACAGGAAGTGCAGCCGCCGTTCAAGACCACGCGTGCGCGTCCGTTGTGCGAGTGGCCGCTGTGGCCGCGTTACGTGAGCGGGGATGCGTCGCAGGCGGCGAGCTTCCAGTGCAGCCGGTAGCGCTCGCTTGAAGCGGTCGCGATCTTCAAGGGGCGGTTGAAGGAGTTTCGGGGCGAGGGGGCTTTTTCATGTGCGGGTGTCGCCGCAGACTGCAGGCATCCGAACTTCACAACGCACCGACCCATGAGCACCACGCCCCTCGTCAGCATCGCCGTCCTGAAGGCCAAGATCGGCCAGCGCGAGGCGCTGCGCGACGCCTTGAGCGCGCTGGTGGCGCCCACGCGGCAGGAGCCCGGCTGCCTCGACTACACCTTGTTCGAACTGCGCGACGAGCCCGGCAGCTTCTACATGCGCGAGTCGTTCCAGGACCAGGCCGCGCTGGACGCGCACTTCGCCACGTCGCATTTCCAGGCCTTCGAAAAGCGGTTCGACGCGCTGCTGGACGCGCCGATCCGGCTGGTGTTCCTGGAGAAGGTCGCCTAGGCGTTGCGCCTCAGAACTGGTACTTCGCGCTCGCGACCACCGCGCGATCGCTGCCGGGGTAGTACTTGCTGTACGCGCGCGATGCGGCGTACTGGCGGTTGGCCAGGTTCGTGGCGCTCAAGGCGAAGCGCCAGGGCCCGCGCTTATAGTGCACCGTGGCGTCGAGCAGCGCGACGCCGCCTTCGGACGAGGTGTTGCCCACGTCGTTCCAGCGCTTGCCGATGTAGCGCACGCCGCCGCCGAAGCCGAAGCCGCTGGCCATCGTGTAGTCGAGCCAGAGCGAGGCCGTGTTGCGGGGCACCTGGATCGGTGTCTTGCCGCGCTCGGTCTCGTTGGCGCTTTCGCGCACCTTGGTGTCGAGCCAGGTGTAGGAGGCCGTGAGGTTCAGGTCGCGTGCCAGCTCGGCCTTGGCTTCGAGTTCGAGCCCGCGTGAGCGGATGCGGCCGATCTGGCGCGCTTCGAAGGTGTTCTGGTCGTAGGTCACCACGTTGGATTTGCGCAGGTCGAACACGGCCGCGGTGAACAGCGCGCGCGTGCCCTCGGGCTGGAACTTGACGCCGGCCTCCACCTGCTTGCCGCGGCTCGGCCGGAACGGCGTGCTGTTCAGGTCGACACCGCTGGTCGGCATGAAGGATTCGGCGTAGCTGAGGTACGGTGCCCAGCCGTTGCCGACGAGGTAGCTCAGGGCCGCACGGCCGCTGAACTTGTCGTCGGTCTGTGTCGTGCGCTCGCCCTTCAGCCGGTCGTAGGTGGCGGACTTGACGTGGTCCTGTCGTCCACCGAGCGTGAGCAGCCAGTGGGGGCCGAACTTGATCTGGTCCTGTGCGTACACGCCGAGCTGCTCGGTGGTCTGCGTGAAGTTGCTGTCGGGCCGGAACGGTTCCGCCACCGGCAGGCCGTTGACGGGAAAGCGCAGGTCCAGGCTCGGCGCCGGCCCCGAGAACTGCTTGGCCGTGTACCGGACGCGCGACCAGTCGACGCCGAACAGCAGCGTGTGCTCGACGTCGCCGGTGCGCACGCGGCCCTGCAGCTGCGTGTCGGCGGTCCATTGGTTGACCCACTCGGGGGCGAAGCGCGCGGTTCGCCGCAGCGTGTAGCCGTCGGGTGCGAGGTTGACGACCACGTGGTGCTTGTCGGTGTCGAAGCTGAAGTAGCGCGTGTTCTGGCGCACCGTCCAGTCGTCGTTGATGTGGTGTTCGAACAGGTAGCCGAGCGACGATTGCTGCTGCTTGATCCGGCTGTAGTTCGGTTCGCCCTGGATGAGCCCGGTGTCGCGCCCCTTCGCGTCGGTCACGTTGAAGGTGTCGTCGCTGGCATCGCTTTTCAGGAACTCGCCGAGCAGGGTGAACGAGGTGGCGGCCGACGGCTGCCAGCGCAGCGAAGGCGCGAGGTAGCTGCGCTTCACTTCGGCGGGGGCGCCGTTGGGATAGCGCTGCTGGCTGTTGCTGTCCAACTCGACGCCCACGAGGCGGTAGCTCAGCGTGTCGCTCAGGGCGCCGCCCAGGTCCACGGCCAGCTGCTTGCGCTGGAAGCTGCCGTACTGCACTTCGATCTCGCGCGTGGGCGTGCTGCTCGGCATCTTGCTGACGCGGTTGACGATGCCGCCCGCATCGCCCAGCCCGAACATCACCGACGACGGGCCGCGCAGCACCTCGACGCGCTCGACGCCGTAGGGCTCGGTCAGCGAATAGGCCGGCAGCAGCAGGCCGTCGCGGTACATGGCGTTGCCTGCGGTGGCGTCGAAGCCGCGCAGCAGCAGCCAGTCGATGCCGCGTGCGTCGTAGCCCCAGTTGCCGGCGACCACGCCCGGTGCGTAGCGCACGGCTTCCATCACGGTCTGCACGCCGCGCGCTTCGAGTTCTTCGCGGCCGATGACGGAGATCGACTGCGGCACTTCGAGGATCGGCGTGTCGGTCTTGGTGGCGCTCTGGCTGCGCCGGGCGACATAGCCCGGCACCGGGCCCAGGCTGGTTTCGAGTTCGGCGGTGGCGCTCACGGTCACGGCCGGCAGGGTGGCACCGGCGGCGCTTGGCGCTTTCTCGATCACCAGCGTGCTGCCCGCTACGCGGCCGGCCAGCCCGCTGCCCTGGAGCAGTTGCGCGGCGGCGGCCTGCACGCTGAGGCTGGCCTGCACCGGGCGGCCCTGCAGGCCCTGCAGCAGGCCCGGCGCCGCCAGCAGCTGCACGCCGGCCTGGCGCGCAAGCTGGTTCAGTGCCTGGTCCAGCGGCTGGGCGGGGATCGAGAAGGCGATGGCTGCGCCGGCGGCGGGCGGTGTCGCGCTCTGGGCCCAGGCGGTCTGGCTGGCCTGCGTGACCAGGCACAGCACGGCCGCCGCGATCAGGTGGCGCCGGCCGGCGGGGAGAAAAAGGTGGCGGGAGGGCATGCGGTTCTCTCGGTTCAGGTCGGGGTCATGAAAATTCCGGGACGTCCGCAGGGCGGTTGTTCCGGGCTCCATGGACTGATACGACCGAGCGAGCGCAATCCCTCATGCAGATTGCAAGGAAGACAAGACAAGGCCAGCGGGCGGATGCCGGCGTCAGGAGATCGGGCGGCGTTCGATGACCAGGGCGCGTTCCGCCCCGTCGTCTTCGCGCACCCGCACCGGCAGGCTGTTGGGCAGCAGGCGCAGCCAGGTGCCCGCCTCGGCGATGCGCACGCGCCCGAACACCGGGAGTTGCGCGGCCTCGGGCGCCACGCGCAGGGGGCGCGGGCTGTAGCGCGCCAGGCGCTCCACCACCTCGCCGAGCGGCTGGTGATGAAAGTCGAGCCAGCCGTCGCGCCACGGGGCCACGGCGCTGTTCACGGCGTTCGCGGCCGGTTGGGCCGCAGACAGCTGCAGCGCCGTGTCGATGAAGGCGCGGTCGCCCGCGCCGAGCACGCGCGCGTCGCCGCTTGCGCTGCGCACCCGCACCTGGCCCGATTCCACCGCGACGCGCACGCCGCCGTCCTGCAGCGCGACCTCGAAGCGCGTGCCCAGCACCGTGATCTCGTGGCCCAGCGCGCTGACGATGAAGGGGCGCGCCTCGTCGCGCGCCACGTCGAAGAAGGCGCTGCCGGCCAGCAGCCGCACGGTGCGGCGCGTGGCGTAGTACTGGACCTCGGCGCGGCTCGCGGCGTCGAGCGTGAGACGGCTGCCGTCGGGCAGCGCCTGCGCCTGGATGCGTCCGATGGCGGTCGCCAGGGTGGCGCTGTAGCCGGGCATCCACTGGCGCCAGGCCTGCCAGAGCGCGGCGCTGCCGACGCTGAGGCCGCCCACGCCGAGCAGGGCCGACAGCGCGCGGCGCCGCCCGGTGCGCGCCGGCGCCACGTCGCCGCGCCAGCGGTGCAGCGCGGCCTCGACGCTGTCGAGCGCCCGCATCACCTCGCGCTCCACGGTCTTGATCGACACGCCGTGGCGGCGCGCCAGTTCGGCATGGCAGGCGCCGTCGAGCCGGTCGGCCAGGAAGATGTCGCGGCTGCGCGGCGGCAGGGCCCGCAACGCGGCATCCACCGCGTCGAGTGCCTGCCGGTGGGCGACGCCGTCGGCCACGTCCCGTGTGCTGTGGTGGTCGTGTCCCGTCGTCAGCCCGGTGTCGGGGTCGACGGGGGCGGGGCTGAAGCGCTCCGCGCTGCGCTGGCGGCGGCGCAGGTGGTCGATGGCGAGGTTCTCGGCCACGGTGTAGACGTAGGCGCGCACGGCGGCCTCGGGCGGGGCGGGGTCGGCGGGGGTGTCGTCCCGCGCTTGCGCACGTTCGGCCAGCCGGACCCACGTGTCATGCGCCAGCTCCCGCGCCTCGTGCGGGCTGCCGGTGCGGCGCGCGATGAAGCGCACCAGTTCCTGGTAGCTGTCCTGGAAGGCTTTCAGCAGCGGGCTGGAGGAGAGTTGGGCGGACATGGGCTGGGGTGTGGCGCGCGAATCGCAGGAGAATTATTGTCGAGAATAGTTCTCATTTGATGGCGGCATACCCGAATCGGCCCCGTTCTGTGGCGAACGGGGCCACCGCCGGCCCAGACCGGCGATGCGGCTAGATTGCGCAGCCGTCGGGTCCGCAGGCTTCGGATGCCGTTGCAGAAGGCGCCGGCGCGACGAAGGTGGCGAGCTGCGCCTTCCAGTCGTCGGCACGCCCCAGCCACGGCCCGATGTCGATGCGTCCCGCGCTGCCGTCGGCCTGCGCCAGCACGAAGGTCGGAAAGCCCTGGCCGCCCGCGCGCTGCAGCAGGTCGCGGCTCGCGGCGATGTGCCGCGCGGTGGCGTCGCCCGTGTGCTGCTGGAAAGCCGTGGCGAAAGCGTCGGCGTCGAAGCCGAGTTCAACCGCCAGTTTGGCGAGCACGCCGGCCTCCGCGATGCGCCGGCCTTCGACATAGTGGGCCTGCTGCACGCGGTGCGCCATGTCCAGCCCGCCGCCCGCGCGCAGCGATTCGGCGGCGAGGATGGCGGTGATCGGCGGTTCGGAGTCCATCACCGCGCCGGTGTCGCGCAGCAGGCCTTCGAAGTAGGCCTCGCCGAAGGGCTGGCCCGTGAGCTCGGCGATGCGCCTGTCGTGCGGGATCACGTAGTCGCGCCATTGCGGTGTGATGGGGCGGCGGTTGGCGCCGGTCATCATGCCGCCTGCGTGGAGTTCGACGCGCAGGCCCGGCACGGTGCGCGCGGCCTCGACCAGCGGCGCGGCGGCGTAGCACCAGCCGCACAGCGGATCGAAGATGCAGTGCAGGGTGGCGGCGTCGCTGTTGCTGTTGCTGGTTACTGGGGCCACTTCATTTCTCCCTTGATGACCTTGGCGCTCAGCTCAAGCGACGAGGCGTCCTCGAGCTTCGGGTAGCGCTGCTTCATGGCGGCGATCAGCGCAGCCGAGTCCTTGGCTTTCGTTGCTTCGGTCTCGAAGGCCTTCAGGTAGTCGCGCGTGAACTTCACCGACGCCACGGTGTAGGGCGCCGAGCCGTCGGCGTTCGGCAGGTAGTGGCCGGGCACGACGGTCTTGGGGTGCAGCGCGGCGATGCGGTCGAGGGTCTTGAGCCAGTCGCGGCGCGACTGCACGGTCTGCGTGTCGGCCACCCAGACGTGGATGTTGGCCGACACCGGAATGCCGCCGACCACCGCCTTCAGCGAGGGAATCCACGCGAACGTGCGCGCGGGCGAGGGGCCGTCCAGGCCGACGACCTGGATCTTCTTGCCTTCGAGCACGAGGCTGTCGCCGGCCAGCGGCTCGGGCACGACCAGCGCCTGGGGTGCGTTGTCCTTGAGGATCGGGCCCCAGTGCGCGAGCTTGCCGTCCTTGGAGGCCTGGATGGCGGCGACGGTCTGCGGCGTGGCGACGATCTTCGCGTCGGGGAAGGCGGCGCGGATCACGTCCAGGCCGAAGTAGTAGTCGGGGTCGCTGTGGCTGATGTAGACCGTGGTCAGCTTCTTGCCGCTGTCCTTGATCTTCTGCACCAGCGCCTGCGCGTCGTTGCGCTGGAACTGGGCGTCGACCAGCACGGCGTCGGTGGCGCCGGCGACCAGCACCGACGACACGGGGAACATCGACTTCGTGCCGGGGTTGTAGACGTCGATCTTGAGTGGCTGGGCGGCCTGGGCAGCGAGCGGCGCGAGGGCGAAGGCGGCGGAGAGGGCGGCGGCGGCAACGAGGGTTCTGCGGAACATGGCGGTGTCTTTCGGTCGATGGGTTGAGGGTGACAGCGTGAACAGACCGGATGTTAGGTTGCGCGAAACGAAACAAAAACCACCGCCAGCACAATGAATCGTTTCTGATATCGGACGAATCAGGCGGCTTCCGCGCGGTCCGTGGCGCAGCGCTCGAGGTGCGCGACCAGCAGCTGCGCCGAGGGCGACAGCGCCGCCTCGCTGCGAAAGCAGATCGCGAAGCGCCGGCGCGCCCAGTCGTCCGTGAGCGGCATCAGCCGCAGTCCGAAGGCCTCGGTGAAGGGCCGGGCGACCTCCGCCGGCACCACGCTGATGGCCAGCCCGGCGCGCACCACGCGCAGCGCCGCATCGAAGTTGGACACCAGCACGCGGTACACGAGCGGCTTGCCGGCCACGGCCGCCTCGCGCGCGAGCATCAGCTGCACGGCGCTGAGCGCGGGCATGCCGACGAATTCGTGGTCGAGCACCTGCTCGAAGCGCACCGCGTCATGGCGGGCCACGGGGTGCGACGGGTGGGCGACGATGGCGAGGTGGTCGGAGCGGTAGTCGCGCCGCTCCAGCCCGTCGAGGTCGGCCGCGTCCCAGCACAGGCCGATGGACGCGATGCCCTCGCGGATGCCGCGCACGATCTCGGGGCTCACGCGCTCTTCCATGTCGACGCGGATGTTGCGGTGCGCCGGGTCTTGCAGGAAGCCGGCCACGTCCTCGGCCAGCGATTCGGCCATGACCGAGGCCGACGCCAGGATGCGCACATGTCCGCGTGCGCCGCCCGCGTAGGCGGCCATGTCGCGCTCGATGCGGGTGGCGCTGCCGAGCATGGCGCGCGCGTGTTCGAGCAGCGTTTCGCCGGCCGGCGTGGGCACCACGCCGCGGCGCTTGCGCAGCAGCAGCGGCGTGCCGACCGTGTCTTCGAGCTGGGCCAGGCGCTTGCTGATGGCCGAGCCGACGATGTTGGCCTGCTCGCCCGCGCGCGCGATGCTGCGGCTGTCGCAGACGGCGACGAACAGGCGCAGGGTGGTCAGGTCGAGGTCTCTCATGAAGTTCCAATCGGGAAGCCAATGGCTTCCAAAATATACCTTCAGGATCAAATCGGAACTTCTACGATCGGCGTCATTCCCTCACGACGGAGACACGCTCTTGATTCACGCCTTCCTGCCGCCGCGCGCGGTCGTCCGCGAAGTGGGCCTGCGCGACGGCCTGCAAAGCATCGCCCGCGTGCTGCCCACGGCACGCAAGCTCGAATGGATCCGCGACGCGCACGCGGCCGGCCAGCGCGAGATCGAGGTCGGCTCGTTCGTGCCGGCGCACCTGCTGCCGCAGCTGGCCGACACGGCCGAACTGCTGGCGTATGCGAAGACGCTGCCGGGGCTTTTTGCCTCGGTGCTCGTGCCCAACCTGAAGGGCGCGGAGCGCGCCATCGCGGGCGAGGCCGACCTGATGATGGTGCCGCTGTCGGCCAGCCATGCGCACAGCCTGGCCAACCTGCGCAAGACGCCGGACGAGGTGGTGGCCGAGGTCGGCCGCATCCGCGCGGCGCGCGACGCGGCGGGCTCGAAGACGCTGATCGACGGCGGCGTGGGCACGGCCTTCGGCTGCACGCTGCAGGGCCATGTCGACCCCGACGAGGTGCTGCGCCTGATGCAGGCGCTGCTCGACGCGGGCGCCGACCGCGTGAGCCTGGCCGACACGGTGGGCTACGCCGATCCGGCGATGGTGCGCAGCCTGTTCGAGCGCGCACTGCGCATCGCGGGCGACCGCCTGTGGTGCGGGCATTTCCACGACACGCGCGGGCTGGGCCTGGCCAATGTCTACGCTGCGCTGGAGGTCGGCATCACGCGCTTCGACGCCTGCCTGGCCGGCATCGGCGGCTGTCCGCATGCGCCGGGCGCGAGCGGCAATGTCGACACCGAAGACCTCGTCTTCATGCTCGAGAGCATGGGCGTGCAGACGGGTGTCGATCTGCCGAAGCTGCTCGATCTGAGGAAGCGCGTGGCCGGCTGGCTCGACGGCGAGACGCTGCAGGGCACGGTGTGGCGTGCGGGCTTTCCGAAGACCTTTGCGCCGGCGGAAGGTGTCGCCGCATGAGCACCGAAGCCAAACGCCTGCCGCTCGCGGGCATCCGCGTGGTCGAGTTCACGCACATGGTCATGGGGCCGACCTGCGGCATGGTGCTGGCCGACCTGGGCGCCGAGGTCATCAAGGTCGAGCCCATCGACGGCGACCGCACGCGGCACCTGCTGGGCGCGGGTGCGGGCTTCTTCCCGATGTTCAACCGCAACAAGAAGAGCATCGCGCTCGACCTGCGCCATCCGCAGGGGCTCGAGGCCGCGCTGCGCCTGTGCGCCACGGCCGACGTGGTGGCGCAGAACTTCCGCCCCGGCACGATGGACAAGTACGGCCTGGGCTACGCCGCGCTGGGCAAGCTCAATCCGCGCCTCGTGTACGTGAACCACACGGGCTTCCTGCCCGGCCCCTACGAGCATCGCACCGCGCTCGACGAGGTGGTGCAGATGATGGGCGGACTCGCCTACATGACGGGGCGCCCCGGCGATCCGCTGCGTGCGGGAACGAGCGTGAACGACATCATGGGCGGCATGTTCGGCGCCATCGGCGCCATCGCCGCGCTGATGCAGCGCGCCGAAACCGGCCGGGGGCAGGAAGTGCAGTCGGCGCTGTTCGAGAACAACGTGTTCCTGGTCGGCCAGCACATGCTGCAGTACGCGATCACGGGGCAGGCGGCCGCGCCGATGCCCGAGCGCATCTCGGCCTGGGCGCTGTACGACGTGTTCACCGTGAAGGACGGCGAGCAGATCTTCCTGGCGGCCGTGAGCGACGCGCAGTGGAAGACCTTCTGCGACGCGCTGGGCTTCGACGACCTGAAGGCCGACGCCACGCTGCAGACCAACAACGACCGCGTGCGCCTGCGCCCGACCTTGCTGGCCGCGCTGCGCACCCGCCTGGCCGACCGTTCGGCCGCCGAGCTGTCGGCGATCTTCGAAGCGCGCGGCCTGCCGTTCGCGCCGATCACGCGGCCCGAAGACCTGTATGCCGATCCGCACCTGCAGGCCACCGGCGGCCTTGCCGACATCCGCCTGCCCGATGGCGAGCGGGCCGGCGAGATGGCGCAGACCACGCTGTTCCCGATCACGCTCGGCGGCGAGCGGCTGGGCGTGCGCCTGCATCCGCCGACGCTGGGCGAGCACACGCGCGCGCTGCTGGCCGAGCTGGGCTACGCGCACGAACAGGTCGAGGCGCTGCATGCCGAAGCGGCCGTGGCCTGATTTTTCAAGCACCGACAAAGACAAAGAGAGACAAGACCCATGAGCCCGATTCCGTTTTCCTCTTCTTCATTCAACCGCCGTGCGTTGCTCGGCCTGGGGGCGTCGGCGGTCGTGCTGTCGGCCGCCCGCCCGGTGTTCGCGCAGGGCGGCGACAAGCCCGTGCGCTTCATCCTGCCGATCAGCGCGGGCTCGGGCGTGGACGCCATCGCGCGCGCTGCCTCGGTCGCGCTCGGCAAGGCGCTGGGCCAGCCGGTGGTGATCGAGAACCTGCCGGGCGCCGGCGGCATCACCGGCACCTCGGCCGTGATCAAGGCGCCGCCCGACGGTTTCACGCTCGGCATGGTGTCGAACAACCACGTGATCAACCCGAGCGTGTTCAAGAAGATGCCCTTCGACGCCATCGCGGACATCACGCCCATCAGCGTGGTGGGCGCCACGCCGCTGGTGCTGGCCGTGAACCCGAAGCTGCCGGCCAAGAACGTGAAGGAGCTGGTGGCGCTGCTGCGCGCGAAACCCGAGGGCTACAACTACGCCTCGTCGGGCAACGGCACGATCATCCACCTCGCGGGCGAGATGTTCATGGACGAGGCCGGCGTGAAGGCGCGGCACATTCCGTACAAGGGCACCGGGCCGATGGTGACCGACATGATCGCGGGGCAGGTCGAGATGGGCGTGGTCGCGCTGCCGGCGGTGCAGCCGCATCTGAAGAGCGGCGCACTGCGCGCCATCGGCCTGTGCGGCCCGGCGCGCTCACCGGCCGCGCCCGAGATTGCGACGATCGCGGAGCAGGGGCTGCCGAACTACGCGGTCGAGGGCTGGTTCGCGGTGATCGGCCCGCCGAAGATGCAGCCGGCGGACGTCAAGCGCGTGCACGAGGCCATCGTGGCCGCCTTTGCCGCGCCCGAGGTGCGCGAGGCGATGGACAAGCAGGGCAACATCGTCAAGCCCACGTCGCCCGAGCAGGCGGCGAGCTACTTCCGCAGCGAGGCCGCGCGCTATGCGGCGCTGGTGAAGAAGGCGAACGTGGTGCTGGAGTGAAGCCTTGCGCCTTCCCCTTCGGGAGAGGGGGGAGGGCAACGCGCGGGCCCTACGCCGGGCTCACCGCGCGGTACAGCGCCCGCACGAAATCCGACTGCGTGATCATCCCCGTCAGCCGCTTCTCTTCATCGATGATCGGAATGTGGTGGTGGCCGCCTTCGGAGAACAGCGGCACCAGTTCGACCACCGGCCGGTCGGCGCTGGCAACGCGCACCTGGCGCGTCATGATCTGGCCGACCACCTCGGGCTTGTTCGACATCACCGTGCGCGTGGCGCGGATCAGGTCGCGCAGCCGGCCGGCGATGCCGTCGTGGTGCTGCAGGTCGAGCTGGCGGAAGAAGTCGGCCTGCGTGACGATGCCGACCACGCGGCGCGTGCGGTCGGTCACCGGCAGCGCCTTGATGCGGTGCTGGTGCATCAGCGTCCAGGCTTCCTGCAGCGGCGTGCCGAACTCCACCGAGATCGGCGTGCGCGACATGATGTCGGCGCAGTGCAGCGTGCCCAGGCGGCGCTTGTACGACTCGAGCTCGGTCTGCTGGATCAGCGACTCGAGGTCGTCGCGGCTGATGTCGAGCACCTGGTTGTAGCGCGCCAGCACGGCGTCGATGTCGGCCTGGCTGAAGCGCGCGTCGGGCGAAGGCGGGCGCGCCACCTGCACGTGCGGATAGCGCCGCCCCGTGAGCGTGTTGTAGGCCACGCCGGCCAGCACCAGCAGCAGTGAGTTCACGAGCACCGGGAACAGTGCCGCCGAGAAATCGGTGGTGTGCGTGAGCACCGCCAGCAGCGCCGCCGCGCCGCCGGGCGGGTGCAGGCAGCGCGTGAAGAACATGAGGCCGATGGCCAGCGCCACGGCCACGGCGGCAGCCACGGCGGTGTCGGGAATCCAGCTGGCGCAGGCGATGCCCACCAGCGTCGACAGCGTGTTGCCGCCGATCACCGACCAGGGCTGCGCCAGCGGACTGGCGGGTACGGCAAACACGAGCACGGCGGTGGCGCCCATCGGCGCGACCAGCCACACCGCATGCTCCAGCGGGACGGCCAGCCAGCGGCACAGCAGGCCGGTGACCAGCAGCCCGGTGCCTGCGCCGCCCACGGCGCGCAAGCGCTCGCGCGCGTTGACGTTGGAAGGGCCCGGGAGCCAGGCGCGCAGATAAGTCCACAGTGCGGCGAATCGCATCCCCCGTCCCCCTCAGGCTTCTTCGTGAGCCACCCGACGCCCGATGTCGGGCCAGCGGTGGTGCAGCCAGACCCAGGCGACCAGCCCGATCGTGAGCATCAGCGCGGAGGTGAGGGCCAGTGCCAGCGTGGAGTGCATCACCAGCGGCGCCACCGCGCCGGCCACGACGCCGTTGGCGGTGGAGCCGATCACGGCCTGCAATGACGAGGCCATGCCGCGGCGCTCGGGATGCAGGTCGAGTACCAGAAGCGTGACCACCGGCACCATCAGCGCCCAGCCGAAGGCGAACACCGCCAGCGGCCACACGGCCCAGGCCACATGCGCCTGGAAGAAGATGTTGGCCACCACGTTGACCACCGAGGTGACCATCATGATCAGGAAGCCGTCGCGGATCTGCCGCTTGGGCGCCACCTTGCCGGCCATGCGGCCGCTGGCGCGCGCGCCGAGCATGATGCCGCCGATGGTCAGCAGGAAGAACCAGAAGAACTGCTGCGGCTGCAGCGCCAGGTGGTCGCCCAGGAACGCAGGCGCAGCCAGCACGTAGAGGAACATGCCGTTGAAGGGCACGCCGCTCGCAAAGGCCAGCAAGAGAAAGCGCGGGTCGGAGCACAGGTCGCGGTAGCCGCGCATCAGGTGGCGCACCTGGAAGGGCTGGCGGTGGTCCTTGTGCAGCGTCTCGGGCAGCAGCTTGTAGTTGGCGACGAACAGCACCACGCCCACGGCCACGAGGAACCAGAAGATCGAGTGCCAGCCCGCGTGCACGAACAGGAAGCCGCCCACGATGGGCGCGATGGCCGGCGCCACGCCGAAGTAGATCGTGACCTGGCTCATCACCCGCTGCGCCTCGGCCGGCGGGAACATGTCGCGGATGACGGCGCGCGACACCACGATGCCGGCGCCGGTCGACAGGCCCTGCAGGCCGCGGAACAACACCAGCTGCGTGATGTTCTGCGACAGCGCACAGCCCAGCGAGGCCAGCGTGAACACCGCCAGCCCCCACAGCACCACCGGCCGGCGGCCGAAGCTGTCCGATAGCGCGCCGTGGAACAGGTTCATGAAGGCGAAGCCGAACAGGTAGGCCGACAGCGTCTGCTGCATCTCGGCCGGCGTGGCGCCGATCGATTTCGCAATGCCCGAGAAGGCCGGGATGTAGGTGTCGATGGAGAAGGGCCCGAGCATGCCCAGCACGGCGAGCAGCACGGCAAGCGCCCAGCGCGGGGCCTGCCAGAGTTTGTCTGCGTCGGGATTCATGGAAAGGCGGCTCCGTTGTACTTGTAGTGTGTCGGTGGAAAAACGAGAACGCCCGCCGCCCGGGTGAGGGGCAAGGCGGGCGCTTGGGCTTCAGCGAACCTGGATTACAGGGTGTCGATGAAGCTGCGCAGTTTGTCGGAGCGCGACGGGTGCTTCAGCTTGCGCAGCGCCTTGGCTTCGATCTGGCGGATGCGCTCGCGGGTCACGTCGAACTGCTTGCCGACTTCTTCCAGCGTGTGGTCGGTGGACATCTCGATGCCGAAGCGCATGCGCAGCACCTTGGCTTCGCGCGGCGTGAGGGAGTCGAGGATGTCCTTGACCACGTCGCGCAGGCCAGCTTGCATCGCGGCCTCGATGGGAGCCGTGTTGCTGCTGTCCTCGATGAAGTCGCCCAGGTGCGAATCGTCGTCGTCGCCGATGGGGGTTTCCATCGAGATCGGCTCTTTCGCGATCTTCATGATCTTGCGGATCTTGTCTTCCGGGATCTCCATCTTGGCGGCCAGGATGCCGGCGTCGGGCTCGAAGCCGAACTCCTGCAAGTGCTGGCGCGAGATGCGGTTCATCTTGTTGATCGTCTCGATCATGTGCACCGGGATGCGGATGGTGCGCGCCTGGTCGGCGATCGAGCGCGTGATGGCCTGGCGGATCCACCACGTCGCGTAGGTCGAGAACTTGTAGCCGCGACGGTATTCGAACTTGTCGACCGCCTTCATCAGGCCGATGTTGCCTTCCTGGATCAGGTCCAGGAACTGCAGGCCGCGGTTGGTGTACTTCTTGGCGATGGAGATCACGAGGCGCAGGTTGGCCTCGATCATTTCCTTCTTGGCATCGCGCGAGGACGATTCGCCCTCGTTCATGCGCTTGTTGATGTCCTTGAGCTCGGTCAGCGGCACCACCACGCGCGACTGGATGTCGGTGAGCTTTTGCTGCAGTTCCTGCACCGGCGGGATGTTGCGCGCGAGCACGGCGCTCCAGGGCTTGCCGGCCGCGGCCTGCTTCTCGACCCACTTGAGGTTCAGCAGGTTGGAGGCGATGCGGTTGCCGTTCTTGTCGAAGCCGCTGAAGTCGCGGATGAACTCGTCCTGCGGGAAGCCGCACTTGTCCACGATGATGCGGCGCAGTTCGCGTTCCTTCTTGCGCACGTCGTCCACCTGCGTGCGCACCAGGTCGCACAGCTTCTCGATGGTCTTGGCCGTGAAGCGGATGGTCATCAGCTCGTCGGACACGGCCTGCTGGGCCTTGGTGTACGCGGGCGTGCCGTAGCCTTCCTTCTCGTAGATCTTGTGGATCTTCTCGAACATCTCGGCGATGCGGTCGAAGCGCGAGAGGGCTTCGTTCTTGAGTTCTTCGAGCTTCTTGGTCAGGGCCTTGGAGCCGCCCTTGCCGTCGTCGTCGTCTTCTTCGTCGAATTCGTCGAAGTCTTCTTCGGCCACGTAGTCGTCGGCCTCGTTCGGGTTCGAGAAGCCGTCCACGATGGTCGAGATGACGACCTTGCCTTCACGAATGGTCGCGGCCATTTCGAGGATCGCGGCGATGGTGGCGGGGGAGGCCGAGATGGCTTCCATCATGGCCATCAGGCCGCCTTCGATGCGCTTGGCGATTTCGATTTCGCCTTCGCGCGTCAGCAGCTCGACCGTGCCCATTTCGCGCATGTACATGCGGACCGGGTCGGTGGTGCGGCCGAATTCGCTGTCCACCGTGGAGAGAGCTGCTTCGGCTTCTTCCTCGGCTTCTTCCACCGTGGTGGCGGTGGGCGCGGTGTTGTTCAGCAGCAGGGTTTCGGCGTCGGGCGTCTGCTCGTACACCGCCACGCCCATGTCGTTGAGCATGGTGACCACGACTTCCATGGTCTCGGCGTCGACCAGCTTGTCGGGCAGGTGGTCGGAGATTTCGCCGTGCGTGAGGTAGCCGCGGGTCTTGCCCAGCGTGATCAGGGTCTTCAGGCGCGAGCGGCGCTTGGCCAGGTCTTCTTCGGAGAGCACGGTCTCGTCGAGGCCGAACTCCTTCATCAAGGCGCGTTCCTTCGCCTTGCTGATCTTCATGCGCAGCGGCTTGACCTTCTCTTCGGTGGTCGCGACGGCCGCGGGCTCGTCACCGGCCAGGTCTTCCTCGATGTCCGACAGGTCGATGTCGCTCTCGCCGGCTTCCTTGGCGGCCTTGGGCTTGCGCCCGCGCTTGGCGCCGGTGGCGGGCGCGGCGGCAGCGCCGGCGGCCTTGGGCGGACGGCCAACTTTCTTGGCAGCGGGGGCAGCCGTGGCAGTGGCCGCGGCTTTTTTGGGGTCGTCGAGAGAGGTCGATTTCGTGGGCACGGTTTTCACTTTCGTTGCGGCTGCCGTTTTGGACGCGGCGGCAGCCGTCTTGGTTGCCGGTTTGGCACCGGCTTTCAGCGGTTTCTCTGCTGCGGGCTTGGTGGCAGCGCTCTTGGCGCTTTTGGCAAGTGAAGGAGCAGGCTTCTTTGAACTGGGCATACGACCTCGTTACGACAAGAAAAGACAAGCGGGATCACAGGCGCGCTGCCACGCGGACAGCACCACCATGCCCGTGCACAGGCACGGACAAAACAATTGGGAAACGAGGAATTAATTCCTCACCAGGCAAGATGTCGGGCGAACATTTGGTGTGCAGTCCTTGCGGTTATTGACCCTTTCCGCCGGAATTTACCGTTGGAGTGCGTTGCGCTAGGGGTCGGCCCGGAGGTGCTGCTGTCGCTCTTGCCTAATTTCGCCAGTTGCGAAGCCCTACATTATAGCCTGTTGCGCAAATTTCAAGCAGTATCTGTCCCCGACGCGCGAATGCGGTCTCGCAATTCGAGCCGGCGGGCTTCCAGTGCCTTGTAGCGTTCCAGGGCTTTCGGGTCTTTTCCAACCGAAGCGATGGCCTCGCTCTGCTGGGCCTTGAGCCGGTCGTCGAGCATGAAGTCGAGCACGCTCCCCAGCTCCTTGGCGGCCTCGGCCAGGTGCTGTTCTTCCTCGCCCTCGGGCACCGGCCCGGCCTCGGAAACGCTCATGAGGCGCTCGGCCAGCGGCGCGAAATCGAGCCCGCGCAGGCCTTCGCGCAGCGCCGCCCAGGGCTGCACGCCGTGCTCGTGCAGCTGGCTGTCCAGCCAGGTGAAGAGGGCGCCGTGCTCGCCCGGCAGGTCGCACAGCATCACGTGCAGCTCGTGCGACAGCGCCTCCCACTGCGCCATGTTCGACAGCACCAGCCGCACCGCCACGTCGGGCCGGCTCGGCGGCTTGCCGCGTCCGCGCAGCGGCTCGATGGGCTCCTCGAACTTGCCGCCCCAGCGCTTGCCCTTGGTGAACTTGCGCGGCTGGAACTTGGGTTTGCTCTCGTTTTCGTAGCGCGGCGGCTCGTAGTCCTGCGTCGGCGGCAGGTCCGGGTAGTAGTCACCGGGGTCGTTGCCGTAGTTGTCGGGCTCGCTATGGCGCTGCGGGGCCTGAGACGGCGCACCGGCGCCCTTGCGCGGGCCGGGCGCGGCGGTGGCCCACAGGTCGGACAGCGCCGCGGCGTCGAGCTGGACCAGCGTGGCGATCTCGCTGAGCAGCTGCCGCTTGAGGGCGCCGTCGGGCATCGCACTCCAGAGCGGGCGCACGTTGCTGGTCATGTGGGCGCGGCCCTCGGCGGAACTCAGGTCGCAGCCTTCGCGGGCGGCCTCGAGCATGAAGCGCGACAGCGGCGTGGCCTCGGCCACGAAGCCCGCGAAGGCCTCGGCGCCGTGCGCGCGGATGTAGCTGTCGGGGTCGTGCTCGGCCGGCAGGAACAGGAACTTGATGCTGCGCGTGTCGGTGGCATAGGGCAGGGCGCCGTCGAGCGCCTTGCGCGCGGCGCGGCGACCGGCGGCGTCGCCGTCGAAGCTGAACACCACCGATTCGGTGAAGCGGAAGAGCTTTTGCACATGCTCGGTGGTGCAGGCGGTGCCCAGCGTGGCCACCGCATTCGGAAAACCGAGCTGGGCCAGCGCCACCACGTCCATGTAGCCCTCGGTGACGAGTGCGTAGCCGCGGTCGCGGAAGGCGGCGCGCGCCTCGTACAGGCCGTAGAGCTCGCGGCCCTTGCTGAAGACGGGCGTCTCGGGCGAGTTCAGGTACTTGGGCTTTTCGTCGCCGAGCACGCGCCCGCCGAAGCCGATGCACTCGCCCTTGACGTTGCGGATCGGGAACATCACGCGATCGCGGAAGCGGTCGTAGCGCTTGGCCTCCTCGTCGCTGAGCTTGCCTTCCTCGTTGTTGACGATCACCAGCCCGCTCTCGGCGAGCAGCGGGTCGTCATAGTCGGGGAACACGCTGGCCAGCGCGCGCCAGCCGGCCGGCGCATAGCCGATGCCGAACTGCTTGGCGATCTCGCCCGACACGCCGCGGCCCTTGAGGTAGTCGATGGCGCCGGGCGCCTGGCGCAGCGCCTTGCGGTAGGCGTCGCCGGCTTTCTCGAGCACATCGGTCAGCGTGGCCTGCTTCTGGCGCTGGCTGGCGGCGCGGGCGCGTTCGGCCGGCGAGACGTCGTCCTCGGGCACCTGCAGGCCGTACTGGCCGGCCAGGTCGTGCACGGCCTCGACGAAGCCCATGCCCGCATGTTCCATGAGGAAGCCGATGGCGTTGCCGTGCACGCCGCAACCGAAGCAGTGATAGAACTGCTTGGTCGGGCTGACCGAGAACGAGGGCGACTTCTCGCCGTGGAAGGGGCACAGCCCCATGAAATTGGCGCCGGCCTTCTTGAGCTGGACGTAGCGGCCGACGATTTCGACCACATCGGCGCGCGCGATGAGTTCCTGGATGAATGAAGCGGGGATGGTCATGGCTGCGGGGAGCGGCAAATCATACGCAAGCGCACGGGCGGCATACTGAACCCCGCCGCAAATCCACATCACGCATGAAGACGCCACTGCCTTTGCAACACGCCGCGCCGCTGCTGCGCCATCCGCTGCGCTTCGTCTGGGGCGCGCTCAAGGACTTTCGCGCCAACCAGGGCCTGCTGCTGGCGGGGGCGGTGGCGTACTACGCGCTGCTGTCCATCGTGCCGCTCCTGATCGTGAGCGTGATGGCGCTGTCGCACGTGATCGACCAGGCCGAGCTGCTGCGCACCATCGGGCGCTACCTCGAATGGCTGCTGCCGGGGCAGTCGAAAGCGATCGTGGCCGAGCTGTCGAGTTTCCTGGACCACCGCTCGGTGCTCGGACCGGTGCTGCTGGTGACGATGATCTTCTTCAGCTCGCTGGCGTTCAGCGTGCTCGAAAGCGCGATGGCGGTGATCTTTCACCACCGCAAGGACGATCACAAGCGCCATTTCCTGGTGTCGGTGGCGATGCCGTACCTCTACATCCTGAGCCTGTGCGCAGGGCTGCTGCTGGTCACGCTGGTGTCGGGGGCGCTGCAGCTGGTGGGGCAGGAAAGCGTCGACCTGCTGGGGCGCAGCTGGTCGCTGTCGGGCATTTCGGGCCTGCTGCTGTACCTGCTGGGGCTGGGCGGCGAGATCTTCATGCTGACCTCGCTCTACCTCGTGATGCCGGCCGGGCGCATGTCGCTGCGGCACGCGCTGCTGGGCGGCGTGACCGCTGCGCTCTTGTGGGAGGCCACGCGGCGCGTGCTGATCTGGTATTTCTCGACGCTGTCGCAGGTGAACATCGTCTACGGCTCGCTCACCACGGCCATCGTGGTGCTGCTGAGCCTGGAAATCGCCGCCATGCTGGTGCTGATCGGGGCCCAGGTGATCGCGAACTACGAACGCCTGGACCGCACCGGCAGCACGAAGCCACCGGCGTCCGAGATCAGCGAGGGGCCAATCGAATCGCTCCGTCCAGACGAATCACCTCGCCGTTGAGCATGTCGTTCTCGATGATGTGCTTGGCCAGCTTGGCGTAGTCCTCGGGCGTGCCCAGGCGCGAGGGGAAGGGCACGCTGGCGGCCAGTGCGTCCTGCACTTCCTGCGGCATGCCGAACAGCATGGGCGTGCCGAAGATGCCGGGGGCGATGGTCATGTTGCGGATGCCGCTGCGCGCGAGGTCGCGGGCGATGGGCAGGGTCATGCCGACAACGCCGCCCTTCGAGGCGCTGTAGGCGGCCTGGCCGATCTGGCCGTCGTAGGCCGCGACCGAGGCGGTCGAGATCAGCACGCCGCGCTCGCCGGTGGCTTCGGGCTCGTTCTTGCCCATGGCGTCGGCCGCCAGGCGGATCATGTTGAAGCTGCCGATCAGGTTGACCGTGACGGTCTTGCTGAACACGGCCAGCGCGTGCGGGCCGTTCTTGCCCACGGTCTTCTCGGCCGGTGCGATGCCGGCGCAGTTGACCAGGCCCATCAGCTTGCCGAGCTTGACGGCGGCAGCTACCACGGCCTGGCCGTCGGCTTCCTGGCTCACGTCGCACTTGACGAACACGCCACCGATCTCGCGGGCGACGGCTTCGCCCTTGTCAGCCTGCATGTCGGCGATCACCACCTTGGCGCCGTTGGCGGCCAGCATGCGCGCCGTGCCTTCGCCGAGGCCCGAAGCGCCACCGGTCACGATAAAAACTTTGCCGTCGATCTGCATTGAGAGTCTCCTGAAATGAGACCCGCATTATCGAAGACGGCCGCCGGACGAAAAAAAAGGCCTCGTCGTGAGACGAGGCCCTGAATTGGATCCGTGAGGACCCAAGGAGACAACTGGTGGTGGTCGGTGCTTAGCGCTTGCGCGAAGCGGTGGCCGTCTTGGCAGCGGCGACGGCTTGGGTCGACACGGCGTTGAAGTTGGCTTCGGCGACGTCCGACGCTTGCTTGACGGCCTTCTGGACCGATTCGAAAGCGTTGTTGGCGGCGGCCACGGCGCTCTTGAGCACGGCGACGGCGGTTTCCGAACCGGCGGGGGCGTTCTTCGAGGCGCTGTCGACGAGGCCGACGAAGGCTTGCTGGGCTTCAGCGGCCTTGGCTTCGAAAGCCTTCGAGAATTCGGCGCTGGTGCCTTGGGCGATGTCGTACAGGTGACGGCTGTAGGCAGCGGTCTTTTCGGCCAGGGGCTGGAACAGGCTGGCTTGCAGCGTCAGCAGCTCTTGGGCGTCCTTGACGCTCAGGGCAGCTTGAGCGGTGCTCTGGGCTTCGGTCAGGGCGGCCTTGGAAGCGGTCACGTTCAGTTCGACCAGCTTTTCAACGCCTTCGAAGGCCTTGGTGGTCAGGCCGAACAGGGTTTCGAGGTTTGCTTTTTGGGCGGCGAGGATTTGGTCAGCGGTCAGGGCCATTTGAGATCTCCAGAAAGGATGATGGGGTGGTCGATTCACGTTGCGCTGCGCCTCGTCGTCTATGTTGCGGTGCAGCATGGCCTCAAGTATAGGCAGCTGAACGAGGCGATCAAGTGGTTTTTGCTGCTCTGCAGCAATTTAGAAGCGGCCTTCTAAATCCGGCCTGCGCGGCCAGAATGCGGCCATGCGTGCTTTCTATTCCGGGCAGTTCGTCCTGCCCCTGCCGCCGGGCCACCGCTTTCCCATGTCGCGCTACGCGATGCTGCGCGACCGCCTGCAGGAGCAGCTGCCGGCCGTCGAGATGGACCCGGCCCCGCGCGCCACCGACGACGAGCTGGCGCTGGCCCACACCCCCGAATGGATCGCCGCCGTCAGCGAAGGCCGCGTGAGCCCGCAGGCCATGCGCGAGATCGGCTTTCCGTGGAGCGAGGCGATGGTCGAGCGCTCGCGCCGCTCCACCGGCGCCACCATCGCCGCCTGCCGCGCCGCCTTCGCGGGCGGCGTGGCGGCCAACATGGCGGGCGGCACGCACCACGCCTACGCGGACAGGGGCAGCGGTTTCTGCGTCTTCAACGACGTGGCGGTGGCGGCCCGGCTGATGCAGGTCGAGCAGGCCCGCGCCGGGCGGCTGCTCAGGGTGGCCATGATCGATCTCGACGTGCACCAGGGCAACGGCACCGCCCGCATCTTCCAGGGCGACCCGAGCGTGTTCACGCTGTCGGTGCACGGCCAGAAGAACTTTCCGTTCCGCAAGGAGGCGAGCGACCTCGACGTGGAGCTGCCCGACGGCTGCGGCGACACCGATTACCTGGCGGCGCTGGAGCACGCGCTCGACGAGCTCGACCGCCGCTTCTCGCCCGGCCTCGTGATCTACCTGGCCGGCGCCGACCCCTTCGAGCGCGACCGGCTCGGCCGCCTCAAGCTGAGCTTCGACGGGCTGGAGGCGCGCGACCGCCGCGTGTTCGACTGGACCTGGCAGCGCCGCATCCCCACGGCCTTCGCGATGGCCGGCGGCTACGCCAGCGACATCGCCGAGACGGTGCAGGTGCAACTGGGCACCTTCCGGGTGGCGCTCGATTACTGGCGCCGCTGGCAAAATGCCGCGCGATGAGCGCCCTCACACCACCCACCTCAACCCCCAAGCCCACGCCCCACACCCGCAGCGCCTACCGGGCGTTTCGCAGCATCCCGACGCGGTGGGCCGACAACGACATGTACGGCCACGTCAACAACGTCGTCTACTACAGCTGGTTCGACACCGCGGTGAACGCGCTGCTCATCGAGCGCGGCGCGCTCGACATCCACGGCGGCCAGACCATCGGCTTCGTGGTCGAGACGCAGTGCAACTACTTCGCGCCGGTGGCCTTCCCGCAGACGGTGGAGGCGGGCATCCGCGTGGCGCAGGCGGGCCGCTCGAGCGTGCGCTACGAGATCGCGCTGTTCGCCGAGGGTGCCGGCACCGCGGCCGCACAGGGGCACTTCGTGCATGTGTACGTCGACCGCGCGACGCAGCGGCCGGTGCCGCTGCCCGAGGCGCTGCAGCAGGTGGTCGATTCGCTGCGCGCCTGAGCGCCCGCCCATGAAAAACGGCGCCCGCAGGCGCCGTTTTTGGAGGGGCGTGACCCCGCTTACATCGTCTTCTTCATGGCCTTGATGTCGGCCTTGCCCTGGGCTTCATCAGCCTTGGCCTGCTTCACGCAAGCGTCCTTGGCCGCGCCATTCTGGTCGTCGCACTTTTCCTTCGCGACTTCATAGGTGGCCTTCACCTTCTCTTCGGCCACCTTGCGGGCATGGCTGTCGCTCGGCTGGTACTGCTGTTCCAGCTCGGCCTTGGCCACTTCTTCCTTGCCCTTGGCTTCCTTCTGGCAGACGTCCTTGGCGTTGTCCTTCATCGTGTCGCACTGGGCCTTGGCGACCTTGTAATCGGCCTCGACCTTTTCCTTGGCGACCTTGTACTCGTCCTTGGTCATCGCACCGGCCTGGCCGGCGACGAAGAAGGTGGAGGCGAGGGCGAGCATGACGAGGTGTTGTTTTTTCATGGTGTGTGTCCTTTGCGATGGGTGGCAGGGCCGGATGGCCGGCGTCTTTCTCAGTTCTTCTCGAACCAGAGTGCGTCCGGCGAGCGGCCGTCGCGAGATTCCCAGTCCTTAACCTGCTTCTCGGCCTCGTCGCGGCTGATGCCGTGGCGTTCCTGGATGCGGCCCAGCAGCTGGTCGCGCTTGCCGGCGATGACGTCGAAGTCGTCGTCGGTCAGCTTGCCCCACTGCTCCTTGATCTTGCCCTTGAGCTGCTTCCAGTTGCCTTCGATGGTGTCCTTGTTCATGCGAATCTCCTTGAGAAAGAGTGATGACCCGGCGGAACATGCCGCCGCCGTGAAATCAATGTCGCGTGGGTGATTCCCCCTGCCGGTAGGACGTGCAGGCCGGCCCTCGTAGGCACAGGCCGACGCAGGCCGTGATAATGGAACGGACGCCGACGACAGAGACCCGAGACACCGCGCACCGCACCATGATCATTCACAGCCTGCTCGACACCGACCTCTACAAGTTCACGATGATGCAGGTGGTCCTGCACCACTTTCCGGGGGCGCGGGTCGAGTACCGCTTCAAGTGCCGCAACCCGGGCGTCAACCTCGCGCAGTTCGCGGGACAGATCCGCGACGAGATCCGCAGCCTGTGCTCGCTGCAGTTCCGCGACGCCGAACTCGCCTACCTGCGCTCGATGCGCTTCATCAAGAGCGACTTCGTCGACTTCCTGGGCCTGTTCAGGCTCAACGAGAAGTACATCAACGTCATTCCCCAGCCCTCGGGCGAGCTCGAGATCCGCATCAAGGGGCCGTGGCTGCACACGATCCTGTTCGAGATCCCGGTGCTGGCCATCGTGAACGAGGTCTACTTTCGCAACACGCAGAAGAACCCCGACTTCGAGGAAGGCCGGCGCCGCCTCGACCTCAAGATCAGCCAGCTGCAGGAAGCCGGCCTGGGCGACCTCAAGATCGCCGACTACGGCACGCGCCGCCGCTTCTCGAAAGATTGGCACGAGGAAGTGCTGCGCACGCTGACCCAGCGGCTCGGCGCCGTGGCCTCGCCGCCGGCCAAGTCGCCCGCGGGCGAGCGACTGCCGCAACTGGCGGGCACCAGCAACGTGCTGTACGCCATGAAGCTCGGGCTCATTCCGCTGGGCACCATGGCGCACGAGTACCTGCAGGCCTGCCAGGCGCTGGGCCCGCGGCTGCGCGACAGCCAGATCTTCGGCTTCGAGAGCTGGGCCCGCGAGTACCGCGGCGACCTGGGCATCGCGCTGTCCGACGTGTACGGCATGAGCGCCTTCCTGCGCGACTTCGACCTGTACTTCTGCAAGCTCTTCGACGGCGCCCGCCACGACAGCGGCGACCCGTTCCAGTGGGGCGAGCGCATGCTGGCGCACTACCACGCGAACCGGGTCGATCCGCTCACCAAGACGCTGATCTTCAGCGACGGCCTCACGGTGCCGCGCACCATCGAGCTGTACCAGCAGTTCCGCGGGCGCTGCCTGCTGGCCTTCGGCATCGGCACCAACCTCACCAACGACCTGGGCTACGAGCCGCTGCAGATCGTCATCAAGATGATCCAGTGCAACGACCAGCCGGTGGCCAAGCTGTCGGACACGCCGTCCAAGAACATGTGCGAGGACGAGAAATACCTGGCCTACCTGCGCCAGGTGTTCGAGATCGAACAACCCCCCGTTTGAAGGCTGTACTGACCTGTCTGGTACGGTACAGCCCCCATGAAGAAAACGATCCGACTGACGGCAGCCGCGGCGCTGCCGATGCTCTTTCCCGCCCTGGCCTTCGCCGCCGATTTCGACGGTGCCGCGCTCTCGCCGCTGTGGGGCGTGCCGTTCGCCGGCATCCTGCTGTCCATCGCGCTGCTGCCGCTGGCCACGCCCGCGTTCTGGCACCACCACTACGGCAAGATTTCCGCCGCCTGGGCGCTGGCCTTCCTGCTGCCCTTTGCCGCGACCTACGGCGCGGGGCTGGCGGGCGTGCAGCTCGTGCATGCGCTGGTGGCCGAGTACATCCCGTTCATCATCCTGCTCACGGCGCTCTTCACCGTGGCGGGGGGCATCCACATCCGCGGCAACCTGCACGGCACGCCCGGGCTCAACACGGCGATCCTGGCCATCGGCGCGGTGCTCGCGAGCTTCATGGGGACCACGGGCGCCTCGATGCTGCTGATCCGGCCGCTGATCCGGGCCAACGACAACCGGCAGCGCAAGGTGCACGTGATCGTGTTCTTCATCTTCATCGTGTCGAACGCGGGCGGCTCGCTCACGCCGCTGGGCGATCCGCCGCTGTTCCTCGGCTTCCTCAAGGGCGTGGGCTTCTTCTGGACCGCGCAGCACATCCTGCCCGAGACGATCTTCATCCTGGCCGTGCTGCTGGCGCTGTTCTATGCCATCGACCGCCACTTCTACCGCAAGGACGGCGTGCTGCCCGTCGACCCGACGCCCGACACCCCGCGCCTGGGCTTCGACGGCGCGGCCAATTTCTGGCTCTTGGGCGGCATCGTCGCGCTGGTGCTGCTGAGCGGCTTCTGGAAATCGCCCGTGGTGTTCGACGTGTTCGGCACCGAGGTCGGCCTGCCGGGCCTGGTGCGCGACGTGGGGCTGGCGCTGATCGCCATCGTCTCGTACAAGCTCACGGCGCCCAAGGTGCACGCCGACAACCAGTTCGAGTGGGGCCCGATGGCCGAGGTGGCCAAGCTCTTCGCCGGCATCTTCCTGACCATCATCCCGGTGATCGCCATGCTCAAGGCCGGCACGCAGGGCCCGTTCGGCGCCATCGTGGCGGCCGTGACGCGCGCCGACGGCCAGCCCGACCCGGCCATGTACTTCTGGGCCACCGGCATCCTGAGCTCGTTCCTGGACAACGCGCCGACCTACCTCGTGTTCTTCAACACGGCGGGCGGCGACCCGGCGGCGCTCATGACCACCTATGCCAGCACGCTGGCCGCCATCTCGGCCGGCGCCGTGTTCATGGGCGCCAACACCTACATCGGCAATGCGCCGAACCTGATGGTCAAGGCCATCGCCGAAAGCCGCGGCGTGCGCATGCCCAGCTTCTTCGGCTACATGGCGTGGTCGGGGGCGATCCTGGTCCCGCTGTTCGTCCTGTGCACCTTCATCTTCTTCCGTTGATCCTTCCAGCCCTTCAAAGAAAGAGACACGTTCCATGAGCAGCAAGCCCAAGATCCTGGTCGCGCGCGCGGTGTTCCCTGAAACCCTCGCGCGCCTGGCGCAGCATTTCGAGGTCGAGTCGAACCAGGCCGACGAGACCTGGAGCAAGGACCAGCTGATCGCGAAGCTGCAGGGCAAGCAGGGCGCCTTCACCACCGGCAGCGAGCGCATCGACGCCGCGGTGCTCGACGCCTGCCCCGAGCTGAAGATCTGCGCCAACATGGCCGTGGGCTACAACAACTTCGACGTCGACGCCATGGCCGCACGCGGCGTGCTGGGCACCAACGCGCCCGACGTGCTGACCGAGACCACGGCCGACTTCGGCTTCGCGCTGCTCATGGCCACCGCGCGCCGCATCACCGAGAGCGAACACTTCCTGCGCGCGGGCAAGTGGGAGAAGTGGAGCTACGACATGTTCGCCGGCTCCGACATCCACGGCTCGACGCTCGGCATCATCGGCATGGGCCGCATCGGGCAGGGCATCGCCAGGCGCGGTGCGCACGGCTTCGGCATGAACGTGATCTATCACAACCGCTCGCGCCTCGATGCCGCGCTCGAGGCCGAGTGCAAGGCCCGCTATGTCGGCAAGGACGAGCTGCTCAAGACCGCCGACCACGTCGTGCTGGTCGTGCCGTACTCGCCGGCCTCGCACCACACCATCGGCGCGGCTGAGATCGCGCTCATGAAGCCGACCGCCACGCTGGTCAACATCGCACGCGGTGGCATCGTCGACGACGCGGCGCTGGCCGTGGCGCTGCGCGAGAAGCGCATCGCCGCCGCCGGCCTCGACGTGTTCGAGGGCGAGCCCAAGGTCCACCCCGACCTGCTCACCGTGCCCAACGTGGTGCTCACGCCGCACATCGCCAGCGCCACCGTGCCCACGCGACGCGCCATGGCCGATCTGGCGGCCGACAACCTCATCGCCTGGGGCACCGGCAAGGGGCCTCTGACGCCGGTCACGCCGGTGCCAGCGGCCACGAAGTAACCCGAAACCTGACCGCGAGCGCGACACGCCCCCACCTTGGAACTGACGGATCTGATTCTTCTCGCACTGGCCGCACTCGCCGTGGTGCAGCTGGTGCTGGTCATCTGGCTGCTGGCCCGCCGGCCACCCCCACCTGATCACAGCGAAATGCTGGGCGTGCTCGCCGCCATGGGCCGCGCCAACGAACGCACCGAGCGCGAGCTGCGCCACGAGATCGGCGAGGGCTCGCGCGGCGCACGCCAGGAAACCGCGCAGGCCTTCGCCACCTTCCAGCAGTCGCTGGTGCAGCAGGGCGCCGAGGCCACGCGCACGCAGAACGCGCAGCTCGACGCCTTCGCGCTGCAGCTCGCCTCGCTGCAGAAGACCCTGGCCGACACGCTGAACACCCAGCTGCAGGGCCTGAGCGAATCGAATGCGCGGCGCCTTTCCGAGGTGCGCACGACCATGGAAACCCAGCTCGCCCAGCTGCAGCAGAGCAACACCGCCAAGCTCGACGAGATGCGCAAGACCGTCGACGAAAAACTGCAGAGCACGCTCGAGGCGCGCCTGGGCGAAAGCTTCAAGCAGGTGGCCGACCGGCTCGAGCAGGTGCACAAGGGCCTGGGCGAGATGCAGACGCTGGCCGTCGGCGTCGGCAGCCTGCAGCGCGTGCTGACCAACGTGAAGACGCGCGGTGTGTTCGGCGAGGTGCAGCTCGAGGCGTTGCTCGAGCAGGTGCTCACGCCCGAGCAGTACGCGCGCCAGGTCGAGACCAAGCCGCGCAGCGGCCAGCGCGTCGACTTCGCGATCCGCTTTCCGGGGCGCGGCGACGACGGCGCGCCGGTGTGGCTGCCGATCGACGCCAAGTTTCCGCGCGACGACTACGAACGCCTCATCGACGCCCACGAGCGCGCCGATGCGGCCGGCGCCGAGGCCGCGGCCAAGGCGCTCGAGACGCGCATCCGCGTCGAGGCCAAGTCGATCGCCGAGAACTACCTCGCGGCACCGCACACCACCGATTTCGCGATCCTGTTCCTGCCGGTCGAAAGCCTCTACGCCGAGGTGCTGCGCCGCCCCGGACTGATGGACGCGATCCAGCGCCAGCACCGCGTGACGCTGGCCGGCCCGACCACCTTGCTCGCCATGCTCAACAGCCTGCACATGGGCTTTCGCACGCTCGCGCTGGAGCGCCAGGCCTCCGAAGTCTGGAAGGTGCTGGGCGCGGTCAAGACCGAGTTCGAGCGCTACGGCGAATGGGTGGCGCGCATCAAGGAACAGGTGGCGAAGGCTTCCGACACCATCGACAAGGCCGACACGCGTGCCAAGCAGATGCGCCTGGCGCTGCGCAAGGTCGAGGCCTTGCCCGAGGCGCAGTCGCAGGCGCTGCTGCCGCCCACAGCCGACACTGACAGCGAGGGCGACGACACCCCGTGAAAGGTTCTGAACTGCTGCGCGTCATCGTGGCGCAGGTCTGTTTGCACGCCACGATGGCGGGCATGCGGCTCGCCACACCGCTGCTCGCGCTGCAGCAAGGCTACAGCGCGGCGGCCGTCGGCCTGCTGATCGCGCTGTTCGCGCTGACCCAGGTGTTTCTGGCGCTGCCGGCCGGGCGCTTCGCCGACCGGCACGGGCTCAAGCGACCGCTGTGGTTGTCGGTGATCGCGGCCTCGGGCGGGGCAGGGCTGGCGCTGGTTTTCCCGGTGTTCCCCGTCATGTGCATCGCCGCGCTGCTGACCGGTGGCGCCACCGGCGCGACCGTCATCGCGCTGCAGCGGCACGTGGGGCGCTCGGCCACCGACCCGACGCAGCTCAAGCGCGTGTTCAGCTGGCTGGCCATCGCGCCGGCGGCGGCGAATTTCGTCGGGCCCTTCCTGGCCGGGATGCTGATCGACCACGCCGGTCGCGCGCCGGCCGACCTGCTGGCCTTTCGCATCTGCTTCGCCGTGATGGCCTTCCTGCCGCTGCTGTGCTGGCTGCTGGCGCGCGGCGCGCACGAGCCGCTGCGGGTGGCGCCGGTGCCGGGCGCCGCGCCCACGCGGGCCTGGGACCTGCTGCGCGAGCCGATGTTCCGCCGCCTGCTGTTCGTGAACTGGCTGCAGTCGTCGAGCTGGGACGTGCACGCCTTCGTGCTGCCGGTGCTGGGCCACGACCGGGGCATCAGCGCCTCGGTGATCGGCTCCATCCTCGGCGCCTTCGCGATCGCCGCGGCAGTCATCCGCATCGTGTTGCCGCTGATCGCGTCGCGTGCGTCGGAGCGCAGCGTGATCCTGAGCTCGACCGTCGTCACTGCGGCCGTGTTCGCCATCTACCCGCTGCTGAATTCACCGTGGACCATGGGCATCTGCTCCGTGGTGCTGGGCTTCGCGCTCGGCGCGGTGCAACCGATGGTGATGAGCATGCTGCACCAGATCACGCCGCATGCCCGGCACGGCGAGGCGCTGGGGCTGCGGCTGATGACCATCAACGCATCGAGCGTCGCGATGCCGATGCTGTTCGGCTCGCTCGGCGCGCTGATCGGCATTGCCGGCGTGTTCTGGGTGGTGGGCGGTGTACTGGCATTGGGCGCCAAGGCGACCTGGGGATTGAAGCTGTGACGGCGGTTTGAATCCCACGTTGCAAATAACAGTAATTCTCATTTGATTGACAGAATACTGACTCGAAGTCAGTATCGGCGCCTTCTTTCTTCCTGACCCGAAGGCGTCCATGGACTCCCATTCCCCGTCGGCGGCTGCCGACCCGCGCCGCCGCCTGGCCCTGGTGGCGGCGGTCTACCTCGGCAGCTTCATCGCCACGCTCGACGTGAGCATCGTCAACGTGGCGCTGCCCACGCTGCAGCGCGCGCTCGCCACCGACCTGGCCGGGCTGCAGTGGGTGATCGACGTCTATGCGCTGTGCCTGTCGGCCTTCATGCTGTCGGCCGGCCCGATCGGCGACCGCTACGGCCGCAAGCGCGCCTGGCTGGCCGGCGTGGTGGTCTTCACCGTGGGCTCGGCGATGTGCGCGATGGCGTCGGGGCTGCCGATGCTGCTGGCGGGCCGCGCGGTGCAGGGCGTGGCCGGTGCGCTGATGATCCCGGGCGCGCTGTCGCTGCTGGCGCATGCCTTTCCCGAGCCGGCCAGCCGCGCGCGGGTGATCGGCGGCTGGTCGTCCTTCACGGCGCTGTCGCTGATCCTCGGGCCGATGCTCGGCGGGCTGCTGGTGGACCACGCGGGCTGGCAGAGCATCTTCCTCATCAACCTGCCGATCGGCGTGCTGACCGTGGCGCTGGGCATGTGGGGCCTGCGCGAGTCCTCGCACCCCGAGCATGCGGCGCTCGACCCGGCGGGCCAGGTGCTCAGCGTGCTCTGGCTGGGCGCGCTCACCTACGGGCTCATTGCCGCGGGCGAACACGGCTGGGGCTCGCGCCACGCGGTGGTCGCGCTCGTCGCGGCGGGTGTCGGATTGGCGCTGTTCCTGGCGGTGGAAGCGCGCGTGGAACGGCCGCTGCTGCCGCTCGCGCTGTTCCGCGATGCGCGCTTTTCGGTCACCAACTTCGCCTCGTTCGTGCTGGGCTTCTCGACCTACGCCAGCCTGTTCTTCTTCTCGCTGTTCCTGCAGCAGGTGCAGGGCTGGTCGGCCAGCGAGACCGGCTGGCGGCTGGTGCCGCAGTTCGTGGCGACCGGCCTCGTGGCCTCGCAGTTCGGCCGGCTGGCGCGCCGCTTCGAGGTGCACACGCTGATGGTCGCGGGCTACGGGCTGATCGGCGTGGCAATGCTGTTGCTGACGCTGTTCTCGGCCGACACGCCGTACCTGCCGCTGGCGCTGCTCTTCGTGGCGTTGGGGGCGGGCGCGGGCCTGGCCGTGCCGGCCACGAGCACGGCGGTGATGGCCTCGGTGCCTGCGCAGCGCTCGGGCATGGCGTCGGCGACCATGAACGCGCTGCGCCAGGGCGGCATGCTGATCGGCATCGCGCTGCTTGGCACGCTGATGCGCACGCGCGCCACCGCGCTGATGGCCGAGTCGCTCGCGCGTGCCGGCGTGCCCGATGCACCGCAGGCGGCCGTGGCGGCGGTGTCTCGCCACGACCTCGGCGCGCTGGCCGCGCTCGATCCGGGCATGGCACAGCGGCTCCTGAGCGATGCGCTCGCGGGCGGCTTCCACGCCGCGATGGCCTGTGCCGGCGTGGCCGGCCTGGTGGCGGCGGGGCTGCTGCTGCGCGTCAGGCCGCGGGCTGCCGCGCTCGCAGCCGCCACGCGCGCGTGAGCCGTTCGCCATGCCCGCCGTCCGCATTCCCTTCCTGCGCCGCAATGCCCGGCGCCTTCCGGTTGTCTACAAGGAGACTTTCATGATCCGTCACGAACTCAGTCAATGGCCGCTGGTCATCAGCGTGTCCGCAGGCCTGCAGACGCTGGAAAGCCTGCAGGCCTTCACCGAGGACTGGAACCGCTGGCTCGACCGCGGCGAGCCCTTTGTCTCGCTGCGCGTGTTCGCGGACGCCGATGCGCTGGTGCATCCCGAGGGCAGTGCCCAGAGTGCCAGGCAGTGGCTGCAGGCGCGCGGCGCCGACATCCGCCGCCATATGATGGGCATGGCGAGCGTGGTGCCCGCCGACCAGTTCGAGAAGATCAGCAAGATGAACGTCGAAAAACTCTTCGGCATTCCCGCCAGCACCTTCGCCCGCACCGACGAGGCCCTGGCCTGGCTGCGCGAGCGCGTGCTGGCCCTGCGCGGCCTGCGTCTCGATGCCGCGGCCGTGCACGCCGCCATCGACACGGCACGCGCCGGTACCTGAGCATGACAAGCAGCAGCCCCGACGACGTTCCCGCCACCGCCGCACGTCGCCGCACCAAGGCGCCGCAGACCCGCGCCGTCGCGCTGATGGACGCCGCCGAGCAGCTGTTCATCGCCAAGGGCATCCCCGCCACCAGCATCGACGACATCGCCGCCGGCGCGCAGGTGGCCAAGGGCACCTTCTACCTGTACTTTCCGTCGAAGGAGGCGCTGCTCGGCGCGCTGCAGCAGCGCTTCGTCGACACCTTCTGCGCCCGCCTGCAGGAGGCGATGGACCGCCACGCGCCGGGCAAGTACCGCGCGCGGCTCAAGGCCTGGGTGGAAGCGGGGCTGGAGACCTACCTGGACAACGTCGCGCTGCACGACGTGGTGTTCCACGAGTACCGGCCCGAGGACCGGCGCATGCGCAACGACAACGTCGTCATCACGCAGCTGGTCACCCTGCTGAAGCAGGGCGACGCCGCGGGCGTGTGGGAGGTCGAGGACGCGACGCTGACGGCCGTCATCCTCTTCAATGCGCTGCACGGCGTGGCCGACGATGCCGTGGCCATGGGGCCGCACGCGAACCCCGTGGCCGACCGCCGCCGCCGCGCCCGCGCGCTCACGCGCTTCTTCGAGCAGGCCCTGCGGCCCGACGACAGCGACGACGCCTGACCGGGGCGGTCAGAGCTTGTAGAAACGCTTGATGGCGTCCCACGCGTCTTCGGGCGCGTCGACGTATTCGAAGAGCTTCACGTCGCCGGGCGAGATCACGCCTTCGTCGACCAGGAAGTCGAAGTCGATCAGCTTCTTCCAGTAGTCCGAGCCGAAGAGCACGATCGGCACCGGCTTCGACTTCTTGGTCTGCACCAGCGTGATCACCTCGAACAGCTCGTCGAGCGTGCCGAAGCCGCCCGGGAACGCCACCAGCGCCTTCGCACGCATCATGAAATGCATCTTGCGGATCGCGAAGTAGTGGAACTTGAAGCTCAGCGCCGGCGTGACGTAGGGGTTGGCTTCTTCTTCCATCGGCAGCGCGATCGCCAGGCCGACCGAGAGGCCGCCGGCTTCATGCGCGCCGCGGTTGGCCGCCTGCATGATGCCGGGGCCGCCGCCGGTGCATACGAAGAGCTTGTCCTGCGGTTCCTTCTTCTCGCTGTACTGCGCGACCAGCTTGCCGAAGGTGCGCGCCTTCTCGTAGTAGTGCGAGTTGCGCGAGAGCCGGCGCCAGCGCTCGGCCAGGGCCGTGTCGCCGGCCGCCTCGGCCTGCGCGACCAGCGCGGCGGCTTCGTCCTCGCTGCGGAAACGCGCGCTGCCGAAGACCACCACCGTGTTTTCGATGCCGTGGGCGCGCTGCTCGAGGTCGGGCTTCATCAGCTCGAGCTGCATGCGGATGCCGCGCGTTTCGCGGCGCAGCAGGAACTCGGGGTCGGCGAAGGCCAGGCGCGAGGGATCGGGATCGAGGGGCAGGCCCCGGTCGGAATGGGACTGCAGCGTGGCCCAGGCATCGGCCAGGCGCTTGTCGTGAATGTTGTGCGTGTTGTTCATGAAACGGTCGTCGAACGGAATTGGCTTGGCATTGTGCGCCGATGCAACCCGCGTGCCCGCCAACGAAAAAGGCTCCTTGCGGAGCCTTCGTCGTGGTGGTGGTCAGCCGGGTGCAGACGCGCTCAGACGCGCTTGCGGTATTCGCCGGTGCGGGTGTCGATTTCGATCTTGTCGCCTTGCGACACGAACAGCGGCACGCCGACTTCGAAGCCGGTGGCGATCTTGGCGGGCTTCATGACCTTGCCCGAGGTGTCGCCCTTGACGGCCGGCTCGGTCCAGGTGATTTCGCGCTCGACGCTGGTGGGCAGTTCGACCGAGATGGCCTTGCCGTCGTAGAACACCACTTCGACGGCCATGCCGTCTTCGAGGTAGTTCAGGGCGTCACCCATGTTCTCGGCTTCGACTTCGTACTGGTTGTACTCGGCGTCCATGCAGACGTACATCGGATCGGCGAAGTAGGAGTAGGTGCACTCCTTCTTGTCCAGCACGATCTGGTCGATCTTGTCGTCGGCCTTGAAGACCACTTCGGTGTTGAAGTTGGCGATCAGGCTCTTCATCTTCATGCGCACGGTGGCGCTGTTGCGGCCGCCGCGGCTGTATTCGGTCTTGAGGACGACCATCGGGTCCTTGCCGTGCATGATGACGTTGCCGGCGCGGATTTCTTGAGCGATTTTCATATCAGGTTCTCTGGATGTTGGCCGCTCGGTGCGCGGGGCCCTCGGCGCTGCATGCCGTCGTATCTGGCCCCGCCGTACATGTCCCGCGGCAGGTTTGGCGAAAGGCGTCCCCGACCGTGGCGGTCAGGGCTGAATTCCGCAAAGCCCACTATTTTAGCTTTTTCCGGCGACCAGCTGCCGCAGTTGGGTGAGCAGATCGTCCTGCGCGAGCAGCCTGTCGCGCGCCGCACGGGCGGTTTCGCGCCAGGCCTCCAGCGGGCCGGGCGCGGACAGGGGCGCGTCGCCGAAGCCGTTCCAGGCGTGGTGAAAAAGCCGCAGCTCCGGCGGGGCGCCGAGCCAGTCGAGCCAGGCGTTGAGCTTGACGTGGTGCGCGTCGTCGTCCTGCGGGTAGATCTGCCAGACCAGCGGCGCGCCGGCCCAGAGGGCGCGCACCAGCGAGTCCTCGCCGCGCACGAAGTTGAGGTCGCAGGCCCACAGCAGGTGGTCGAAATCCGCCTGGCTGAGGTAGGGGAGGTATGAAATTGATAGCGAACTTTGAACGTCCAACGGGCGATCTGACATGCACGCCCGCACCGCATGCGCGGCCCGGCCCGCGGTGACGAGCAGCCGCGTGGGCACCGGGTCGGCGGCCAGCTGGGCGAGCAGTGCGGCCAGCGCGGGCGGCTCATAACAGAAGAGCGACACCAGGCGCTCGCCTTCCTGCCAGGGAATCTGCTGCGCCTCCAGCCAGCGCGCCCGGTCGAAGCGCGCCTGGCGCGCCATCAGGTCGGGCTCGCGCAGCAGGCCGCCGGTCGCGGGCGTGAAGCCGGGGTAGAAGAAACGTTTCGTCAGCCCGGCGCCCGGGCCCTTGAACACGGGCGAGGGCAGCCGGTGGAGTTTCTCGACATAGGGCTCGGCCGACAGGTACTCGAGGTTGATCCAGGCCTGCGCAGGGCCCGGGGCCTGCGCGAAACGCGCGATGAGTTCCGGCTCCGGGTCGCAGCCGAAGGCCTCGACCAACACGTCAGGCACCGAATCGGCGACGGCGCGTCGCACGGCTTCGGCGTCGGACCAGTCGATCACCTGCACGCCGTCGCAACCGGCCGGTGCCATCCAGTGCAGTGCCGTCGGGTCGTCGACCCACAACCGCGCGCGTTCACCCGCCGCCGCCAGCTGGCTGGCCAGGCGCCAGCAGACACCCAGGTCGCCGTGGTTGTCGATGACCTTGCAGAAGATGTCCCATTGCATGCGCGTGCCCATGGCCGCGAGTGTGCCTGTCTTCGCGGTCGCTCAGGCGCGGGCGAAAACGCGGCCCGCTTGCTATGCTGCCCCTCGCCACAACAACCATCGGAGAGAGCCAGACCATGAGGATGCAGACCCGCCGCCGTTCGTCGTTTTCTTCTTCGCCCTTGAGCAGCGCCAAACGCGGCGTGCTCGCGCTCTCGCTGGCCCTGGCCGGCATTGCGGGCGCCCAGGCCCAGACCGCGCCGCTCACCGCGCAGCAGCAGCGCTTTCGCGAGATCTACAAGGAACTGATCGAGATCAACACCACACACTCGGTGGGCGACAACACGGTCGCGGCGCGGGCCATGGAAAAGCGGCTGGTCGACGCGGGCTTCGCGCCCGGCGACATCCAGATCTTCGAGCCCTTCCCGAAGAAGGGGAACCTGGTGCTGCGCTTCAAGGGCGACGGCAGCAAGAAGCCGCTGCTGCTGCTGGCCCACATCGACGTGGTCGAGGCGCGCCGCGAAGACTGGAAGACCGACCCCTTCAAGCTGCAGGAAACCGGCGGCTACTTCACGGCGCGCGGCGCCATCGACGACAAGGCCATGGCCGCGGCGCTGGTCTCCGTGCTGGGGCAGCTCAAGCAGGAAGGCTTCAAGCCCAAGCGCGACATCATCCTGGCGCTCACTGCCGACGAGGAGCGCGGCGACGCGCTCAGCAACGGCGCCTTCTGGCTCATCAACAACAAGCCCGAGCTGCTGCAGGCCGAGTTCGGCATCAACGAAGGCGGCGGTGGCGAGCTGCGCGGCGGCAAGCCGAACCTGCACCGCATGCAGGTGGCCGAGAAGATGTACACCACCTACATGCTCGAGGCGCGCGACGTGGGCGGCCACAGCTCGGTGCCCACCAAGACCAACCCGATCTACGCGCTCTCGGCCGGCCTGGAGCGCCTGGGCAACTACGCCTTCCCGATCAAGCTCGCGGACGTCACCAAGACCTACTTCGCGCGCAGCGCCCCCTTTGCCACCGGCCAGCTGGCCGACGACATGCGCGCCATCGGCAGCGGCAACCCCGACGCCGGCGTGCTCGAGCGCATGACGGCCAACCCGGCCTACAACGCGCAGCTGCGCACCACCTGCGTGGCGACGATGGTGCAGGCTGGCCATGCCGAGAACGCGCTGCCGCAATCGGCCAAGGCCACGGTCAACTGCCGCATCCTGCCGCACGACGATCCCGAGGAGGTCGAACGCCTGCTGACCCAGGCCGTGGGCAACGACAAGATCGTGGTGCGCAACATGGGCAAGCCGCTGCGCAGCCCGGCCTCGCCGCTGAACGGCGACCTCGTGAAGACGGTCGAGACGCTCACGCAGCAGATGTGGCCCGGCGTGCCCGTGGTGCCCGCCATGAGCACCGGCGCCACCGACAGCCGCTTCCTGCGCAACGCCGGCATCCCGATGTACGGCGTGACCGGCATGTTCCTGGAGCCGGCCGATGCGCGTGCGCACGGGCTGGACGAGCGCATCGAGATCCAGCGCCTGTACGACGGGCGCGAGTTCCTGTACCGGCTGGTGTCGGAAGTCGCTAAGTAAATCAACAGGTGATCAGGCAAGGGGGCTGGCGCAGCGAAGGCGGCGCCAGCCCCCTTGTCGTTCAGGGCGTGAAGGTGTCGCCCAGCACGATGCCTTCGCGGCGCGGGTCTGCGCCGCCGGTCAGCACGGGCTTGCCGCCGACGTTCGTGCGCAGGATGGTGCTCACGCCGCTGGACTGCGCTCCGAGGTTCACCGTGTGGCCGAGCGCGCGCAGGCCGGCGATCAGCGGATCGTTGTTGCCTGAGTTCGAGGTGTCGATGGCCGGGTGCTCGCCGCCCACGTTGGTGAGGCTGTAGGTGGCGCCGGGGGGCGTCGGTGGTGGGGTGTTGGTGGCACCGAAGTCGACCAGTGACGTGGCTTGTTGCGCATCGAGGCCCCAGTCGAGCGCGCCAACCAGTGTCTTCACCACGTACTGGATGATCGTGCCGCCGCCCGGCGAGCCGGTGCCCATCACGAACTCGCCCATGCTGCCGTCGGCGTTCTTCTTGAACACCAGCGTTGGCGCCATCGTGCTGCGCGGGCGCTTGCCGGGCGCGACGCGGTTGGCGAACTTCACGTTCGGGGTCACCGAGGTGTCGATCGGGTTGAGTGCGAAGTCGGTCAGCTGGTTGTTCAGCAGGAAGCCCTGCGTCATGTGGAACGAGCCCATGCTGCCTTCCACCGTCGTGGTCATCACGACCACGTTGCCTTGCTTGTCGACGACGGTGAAGTGCGTGGTGCCATGCTCTTCGGTCTTGTCGATGCCCAGCGGCACATCGCCCCGGTCGCCAGCCTTGGCGAGATTCATGCTCTTCGTCAGGCTGATGAGGCTGGCGCGGCCCTGCAGGTAGGACTTGTCGATCAGCATGGCGGGGCTGCCGCCGGGCAGCGGCACGAAGTCGGTGTCCGCCACGTACTTGTCGCGGTCGGCATACGCCAGCCGCTCGGCTTCGCTCACCAGGTGCACGCCCATCACGCTCGGCTTGCCGCCTTCGAGGTCGATGGCGGTCGGCTTGTACAGGCCCAGGTTGAAGGTCTCGAGGATGCCGAGGGTCGCCACCACCGCGATGCCGCCCGAGGACGGCGGCGACATGCTGCAGATGTAGTACTCGCGGTAGGTGCTGCAGACCGGGTCGCGGCGCTTGGCCTTGTAGTTGGCCAGGTCGGCCAGCGTGGTCTTGCCAGGGGTGATGGTCGAGCCGTCGCTGGCCGCCGTGGTGACCCCGATCTTGTCGACGATGCTCTTGGCGATGTCGCCCGTGTAGAAGGCGTTGGCGCCCTGTGTGGCGATGGCGTTCAGCGTCCTGGCGTAGGCCGGGTTCGTGAGCCGGGTGCCCAGCGCCTTGGGCGTGCCGTCGGCGTTGAAGAAGTAGGCCGTGGCGTCGGCGTCGCGCTTCAGGCTCGACGCGGAACCCGCGATGGCGCTCGCCATGCGTCCGCCGATCAGGAAACCGTCGGACGCCAGCGTGATGCCATAGCCGAACAGGTCTTTCCAGGGCAGCTTGCCGTGGTCTTGATAAGCGATGTCGAGCATGCGCACGGCGCCGGGCGTGCCGATGGAGCGGCCGCTCGCTCGGGCGCCGCCGGGCTTGGGTGCGGTCTGGTCGTTCGTGTCGTCGATCCAGCGCAGGTAGTTCTCGGTGGCCGCGGCAGGCGCCGTCTCGCGACCGTCATAGGCCTGCACCTTCTTCGTCGCCGCGTCGTAGTGAAGCATGAAGGCACCGCCGCCCAGGCCGCTCGATTGCGGCTCGACCAGGCCGAGCACGGCCTGCACCGCCACCGCCGCATCGACCGCGCTGCCGCCGGCTTTCAGCACGTCGCAGCCGGCGCGCGTGGCCAGCGGGTGGTTCGCGACCACCATGTAGTTCTTGGCGTACACCAGCTTGTGGCCGGGCACGTAGCCCGACGCCGGCTCGGGCGCGGCCGGATCGCCCGGGTCGCCCGAGCCGACGACCACCGAGGTGCCGCTGCTCGGGATCTGGCAGCCGTTGTCGGCGGCGGGCGGTGTCGTGGGGGTAGGTTGGTTGGCCGCGTTGATCGCGGCGATGGCCGCGACCAGTGCGGCGTTGTTCTGCGCGTTGTTGTTGCTGTTGCCGCCGCAGCCGGCCAGGGCCAGGGAGAGCGCGAGGGGCGTCAGGGCCCACCACGCGCGCGTGGAATTCTTGTTCATGGAGAGTGCTTCCCGAGTGGTGTTATTCGAAGGACAACGGGCGCTCCTCGCGCCCGCGTCCATGATGAGCACATTTCATTCCCGTGCGTGTCGCGTTCGTGCCGGGGGCGCCGCAGGGCCCCGCGCCGCGCGCCACAATAGCCGCCATGTCCGACGTGCATTCCGATCAATTGCTCAGTGAAGTCGCGGCCCTGCCGCAGTTGCCGGGCGTCTACCGCTATTTCGACGCGGCCGGCGCCGTGCTGTATGTGGGCAAGGCGCGCAACCTGAAGAAGCGGGTTGCCAACTACTTCCAGAAGAGCCACGGGGGCACCCGCATCGGCCACATGATCTCGAAGATCGTGCGCATGGAGACCACGGTGGTGCGCTCCGAGGCCGAGGCGCTGCTGCTCGAGAACAACCTGATCAAGACGCTCAAGCCGCGCTACAACATCCTGTTTCGCGACGACAAGAGCTACCCCTACCTGAAGATCGCCTCGCACGGGTTTCCGCGGCTGGCCTACTACCGCGGCGCGGTCGACAAGAAGCACCGCTACTTCGGTCCGTATCCGAGCGCCTGGGCGGTGAAGGAATCGATCCAGCTGCTGCAGAAGGTGTTCCGCCTGCGCACCTGCGAGGACACGGTGTACGCCAACCGCACGCGGCCCTGCCTGCTGTACCAGATCAAGCGCTGCAGCGGCCCCTGCGTGGGCCTCATTTCGCCCGAGGCCTACGCGCAGGACGTGGCCAGCGCGGAGGCCTTCCTGCTCGGCGACACGCAGGGCGTGCTCTCCACGCTCGAACAGCGCATGACGGCGCACGCCGAGAAGCTCGAGTTCGAGCAGGCGGCCGAATTGCGCAACCAGATGTCGGCGATCTCGCGCGTGCTGCATCAGCAGTCGATCGAGGTGGTGTCCGACAAGGACGTCGACATCCTCGCGGTCAAGGTGCAGGGCGGCAAGGCCTGCGTCAACCTCGCGATGGTGCGCGGCGGGCGCCACCTGGGCGACCGCGCGTACTTTCCGGTGCACGTGGACGACGCGGCGCAGATCCATCACGGCGAGCTCGACGCCGAAGAGGGCGCCGACCCGGTGGTCGCCGACCCGATCGAGGTGCAGGTGCTCGAAGCCTTCATCGCCCAGCACTACATCGACGTGCCGGTGCCCGCCACGCTGGTGCTGGGCCGGCAGGTGAGCCGCGCGCTCATCGAGGCGATTTCGCAGCAGGCCGGCGCGCGCGTCACGGCCGTGTTCCAGCCGCACGAACAGCGCCGCCACTGGCTCGAGATGGCCGAGACGAACGCCGGCCTGCAGCTGGCGCGGCTGCTGGCCGAAGAGGGTTCGCAGCAGGCGCGCACCCGCGCGCTGGCCGATGCGCTCGAGCTGGCGTCGGACGACCTGGAGAACTTCCGCGTCGAGTGTTTCGACATCTCGCACACGGCGGGCGAGGCCACGCAGGCCTCGTGCGTGGTGTTCGCGCACCACACGATGCAGAACCGCGAGTACCGCCGCTACAACATCGAGGGCATCACGCCCGGCGACGACTACGCCGCCATGCGCCAGGTGCTGCACCGCCGCTACGGCAAGCTGGCCGAGGCGCTCGCGGCCGAGACGCAGGCGCTGGCCCCGGGCGATGCCGAGAGCGAAGGGGCCGAAGGCGTCGAGGCGCCGCCGCCCCGGACGCCGGCCGCGCGCATGCCCGACCTGGTGCTGGTCGACGGCGGCAAGGGCCAGGTGTCGATGGCGCGCGAGGTGTTCAGCGAACTGGGCCTGCCGCTGTCGCTGATCGTCGGCGTCGAGAAGGGCGAGGGCCGCAAGGTCGGGCTCGAGGAACTGGTGTTTGCCGACGGCCGCGAGAAGGTCTACCTCGGCAAGGATTCGGCCGCCCTGATGCTGGTGGCCCAGATCCGCGACGAGGCGCACCGCTTCGCCATCACCGGCATGCGGGCCAAGCGCGCCAAGGTGCGTGTGGGCGGCAGCCAGCTCGAAGACATTCCGGGCATCGGCCCGAAGCGCCGGGCGCGCCTGCTGCAGCGTTTCGGCGGCATCCGCGGCGTGGCGGCGGCGAGCGTGGAAGACCTCGCCTCGGTCGAGGGCATCGCCACCGAACTGGCCGAGGAAATCTATCGCGCGCTGCGTTGAAGCCGGGATTGCCCCCGTCCTTCCGGCGCTTCACGCGTGCATGACACAATCGCCCGCATGTTCTGGACCCTACCGACCATCATGACCTGGACGCGCATCGTCGCGATTCCGTTGATCGTCGGCGTTTTCTACCTGCCGATCAGCGAACCGACGCGCAACCTGATCGCCACGGTCATGTTCATCGTGTTCGCCGCCACCGACTGGCTCGACGGCTACCTGGCGCGCAAGCTCAACCAGACCTCTTCCTTCGGCGCCTTTCTCGATCCGGTGGCCGACAAGTTTCTCGTCTGCGCCGCGCTGCTGGTGCTGGTGCATCTGCAGCGCGCCGACGTGTTCGTGGCGCTCATCATCATCGGCCGCGAGATCGCCATCTCGGCGCTGCGTGAATGGATGGCGCGCATCGGCGCCGGCAAGAGCGTGGCGGTCCACATGATCGGCAAGGTCAAGACGACCGTGCAGATGGTCGCGATTCCCTTCCTGCTCTATGACGGGCACCTCTTCAAGGTGATCGACACCGGCCTGTGGGGCCAGTGGCTGATCTGGATCTCGGCGGTGCTCACCGTCTGGTCGATGGTCTATTACCTGCAAAAGGCCATTCCCGAGATCCGGGCCCACTCCAAATGACCGCGGCCGTCTCGGTCCGCAACGCAGGCTGGCTGCGGGCGATGCCGGCGGTCTTCGTGCTGATCTGGAGCACGGGTTTCATCGTTGCGCGCTATGGCATGCCCTATGCGCCGCCCCTCAAGTTCCTCGCCGTGCGCTATGCGCTGTCGCTCGCCTGCTTCGGCGTGTGGGTCATGCTCGCGCGCGTGGCGTGGCCGGCGAAGCGCGCGCAATGGGGGCACCTGGCGGTCACGGGCGTGCTGATGCAGGCCGGCTACCTGGGCGGCGTCTGGGCGGCCGTGCATGCGGGCATGGGCGCGGGGCTGGTGGCGCTGCTGGTCGGCATCCAGCCGGTGCTCACGGCGGTGTGGCTGTCTTTCAACGGCGGGCGCATTTCGGGACGGCAGTGGACCGGGCTGGCCTTGGGTTTCGCGGGGCTGGTCTTGGTGGTGTCGCGCAAGCTGGGGCAGGGCACCGAGGTCAACGCGCTGACGATGGGGCTGGCCGTGATGGCGCTGCTGTCGATCACGGCGGGCACGCTGTACCAGAAGCGCTTCGTGGCGCCTTGCGACGTGCGCAGCGCCAGCGCGGTGCAGATGGCTGCCGCGCTGCTCGTGACCCTGCCTTTCGCCGCGCTCGAGGCGCAGGCCATCGAATGGAACACGCATTCGATCGGCGCCATGGCGTGGTCGGTGCTGGCGCTGTCGCTGGGCGGCAGCTCGCTGCTCTATATGTTGATCCAGCGCGGCACGGCCACCGCCGTCACCAGCCTGCTGTACCTCGTGCCGCCGTGCACGGCGCTGATGGCCTGGCTGCTGTTCGCCGAACCGATCACCTGGACCACGGTGCTGGGCATCGGCCTGACGGCCGTCGGCGTGAGCCTCGTGGTGCGCGCGGAGCGCTGACCGACTCTGCCTTCAGCGCCCGACCGGCTTGGTCGGCTTCCAGGGCTCCGAACGGAACTGCTCGACGAGGTGATCGACCAGCAGGCGCACGCGCCGCGGCGTCTTCGGCCGCCAGGGCGCGACCCAGTGGATGTCGGCATCGGGCATGCCGTACTGCGGCAGCACGCGCACCAGCTCGCCGCTTGCGAGCTGCGGCGCGATGTCCCAGAGGCTGCGCAGCATGACGCCATGGCCCGCGAGACACCAGTCGCGCACCATTTCTCCTGAATTGCTCGTGAGCGGACCCTGCACCCGCACGCGCGCCGTGCTGCTGTCGCGCGCGTGGCACAGCGTCCAGAGCGCGAACTGGCGCGACTGCGCGGCGTCGCCGTTCTCGCGCGCGATCAGGCAGTCGTGCGTGGCCAGTGCTTCCACCGTGGCCGGCGTGCCGCGGCGGGCCAGGTAGTCGGGCGAGGCGGCCAGCACACGCTGGTTGCGCGCGATGCGGCGCGTGGTCCAGTCGGCGGCGCGGTGCTGCTGCACCGCCCACAGCCAGACCGCGCCGTCGTAGCCTTCGGCGCCGAGGTCGGGCAGTTGCTCGGTCAGCAGCAGCTCGACCTGCAGGCCGGGGTGCTGCGCCTGGAAGTCCGCGAGTGCCGGGCCGAGCCAGTGCCGGCCGAAGCCGAAGGTGGCCGCGAGGCGGACCGTGCCGATCAGCGCGTTCTGCCGTTCGCCGAGTTCGCTTTCGAGCGCCGCGAAGCCTTCGAGCAGCGTGCGTGCATGCAGGCACACGGCCTCGCCCTCGGCCGTGACGCTGAGCCGCCGCGTCGTGCGGTCGAACAGCCGCTGCCCGAGCCGGGCCTCCAGCGCGCCGAGCCGCTTGGTGATGACCGAGGGCACCACGTCGAGCGTGGCGGCCGCGCCGGCCAGGCTGCCCTGGTCGCGGATGGCCAGCACCAGTTCGAGATCGCCGCGTTCCATCGTGTGGGGATTCATGCCAGATCGGAAAGTATGAATTGGCTGATTGTTGCTTGATGGCCGCCAGGGTGCAACGCACAATCGCGGCGTGACGGCTTCCTTCCTCGACTTTCCCCGCTTCGACATCGCCCGCGATGGCGTGCGCATCCACGGTCGCATCGGCGGGCAGGGCGCACCCTTGCTGCTGTTGCACGGCCATCCGCAGACGCATGCGATCTGGCACCGCGTGGCGCCCGCGCTGGCCGAGCGCTTCACGGTGGTGGCGGTGGACCTGCGCGGCTACGGCGACTCGGGTCGACCGGCGGGCGACGACGAACACGCGGTCTACAGCAAGAGGGAGATGGCGTTCGACGCGCTGGCCGCCATGCATCACCATGGCTTCGAGCGCTTCGCCGTGCTGGCGCACGACCGCGGCGCGCGCGTGGCGCACCGGCTCGCGGCCGACCATCCCGGCGTGGTCGAGCGCATGCTGCTGCTCGACATCGCGCCGACGCTGGCCATGTATGAACACACCTCCGAAGCGTTTGCCAAGGCTTATTGGCACTGGTTCTTCCTGATCCAGCCGCCGCCGCTGCCCGAGGCACTGATCGCCTCCGACCCGGTGCGTTACGTGCGCAGCGTGATGGGCGGGCGGCACGCGGGGCTCGCGCCGTTCGCGCCCGAAGTGCTGGCGGAGTACGAACGCTGCATTGCCATCCCGGGCACCGCCGAATCCATCTGCGAGGACTACCGCGCCTCCGCCACCATCGACCTCATGCACGACCGCGCCGACATCGCCGCCGGACGCCGCCTCGCGCAGCCGCTGCGCGTGCTGTGGGGCGAGCACGGGGCGGTGGGGCGCGCGTTCGATGTGCTTTCGCTGTGGCGCGAGCGGGCCGACGACGTGTCGGGCCGCGCGCTGCCCTGCGGCCACTACATCCCCGAAGAAGCGCCCGAGGCCTTGCTGGCCGAGGCGCTGAATTTTTTCGTTTCCCCCGAACACCCAGGAGCCCATCCATGAGCACCCACAGAATCGCAGTCATCGCCGGCGACGGCATCGGCAAGGAAGTCATGCCCGAGGGGCTGCGTGTGCTCGATGCGGCGGCGCGCAAATTCGGCATCGACCTGAAGTTCGACCACTTCGACTTCTCGAGCTGGGACTATTACGAGAAGCACGGCCAGATGCTGCCCGACAACTGGAAGGACCAGATCGGCGGCCACGACGCCATCTTCTTCGGTGCGGTCGGCTGGCCCGAGAAGATTCCCGACCACGTGTCGCTGTGGGGCTCGCTGCTCATGTTCCGCCGCGAGTTCGACCAATACATCAACCTGCGCCCCGCGCGCCTGATGCCCGGCATCGTTGCGCCGGTGGTGCGGCGCGACGGCACGCCGCGCGCGCCTGGCGAGATCGACATGTACATCGTGCGCGAGAACACCGAGGGCGAGTACTCGAGCATCGGCGGGCGCATGTACCAGGGCACGCCGCGCGAGATCGTGGTGCAGGAAACCGTGATGTCGCGCGTGGGCGTCGACCGCGTGCTGAAGTTCGCGTTCGAGCTCGCGCAGTCGCGGCCGAAGAAGCACCTGACCAGCGCCACCAAGTCGAACGGCATCTCGATCACCATGCCGTACTGGGACGAGCGCGTGGTGGAAATGGCCAAGGGCTACCCGGGCATCACGCTGGACAAGTTCCACATCGACATCCTCACGGCGCACTTCGTGCAGCGGCCCGACTTCTTCGACGTGGTAGTGGCGAGCAACCTGTTCGGCGACATCCTGTCCGACCTGGGCCCGGCCTGCACCGGCACCATCGGCATCGCGCCCAGCGCCAACCTCAACCCCGAGCGCACCACGCCCTCGCTGTTCGAGCCGGTGCACGGCTCGGCGCCGGACATCGCCGGCCAGGGCATCGCCAACCCGATCGGCCAGATCTGGTGCGGCGCGATGATGCTGGAGTTTCTCGGCCACAAGGACGCGCACGACGCGATCCTGGCGACCATCGAGAAGGTGCTCGCGCCCCAAAGCGGCGCACCGCGCACGCCGGACATCGGCGGTCGGGCGGGCACGGCCGACCTCGGAAAGGCAATTGCCGAGGCCCTTTGAAAAGTACGTCGCGAAACGCCCCTAAAATCGCGCGCTCCGCTGGGCTGCAGTGCGTTGTGTCTTATTGACACCCCGCAGACCAGTGGTTGTAATCCTCGCTGGCAGTGCGCTGCCGAGGCGTCAGGCCTGCCATGTTCTTGAGTCGCTCCCGTCGCGGCCAGGTCGCAGCTGACGAAAGCCGACCAACTTTTTTTCGACAAGGGGCCCTTGTGAACAAGACCGAACTGATTGAGCACATCGCAAAGAACGCCGATATTTCCAAAGCCGCAGCGACCCGTGCGCTCGAATCCACCATTGGCGCCATTCGTACCACGCTCAAGAAGGGCGGTTCCGTGTCGCTCGTCGGTTTCGGCACTTTCGCAGTCGGCAAACGCGCAGCCCGCACCGGCCGGAATCCCCGCACCGGCGACGCGATTAAAATCAAGGCAGCCAAGATCCCGAAGTTCCGTCCCGGCAAGGCGCTCAAAGACGCGCTGAACTGAGGCTGTAGACTCGGAGAGTATTCCAGGTGGGGTGCTTAGCTCAGTTGGTAGAGCGGCGCCCTTACAAGGCGTAGGTCGGGGGTTCGAGCCCCTCAGCACCCACCACCACCCGATGCAAAGGCGAACACCGGTTCGCCTTTTTTATTGCCGTCCGGCGCCCGTCGAAAAAGAGTGTTCAAGCATGTTTGATACCTTCCGCAAGTACAACAAAGTCGTGATGATTTTCTTGTTCTTGCTGATCATTCCCTCGTTCGTCTTCTTTGGTGTCGAGCGCTACCAGGGCATGGGCGGCGACGAGAAGGTGGCCCGCATCCAGGGTCACGACATCACCAAGCCCGAGTGGGACCAGCAGCACCGCGTCGAGACCGACCGCATCCGCCAGCAGTCGCCCAACGTCGATCCGACGCTGCTCGATTCCGACGCGCTGCGCTACGCCACGCTGGAACGCATGGTGCGCGATCGCGTGCTGGCGGCCGCGGCGGTCAAGACCAACATGTCGGTGTCCGAAGACCGCCTTACGCGCATGTTCGCGCAGGACGCCGGCCTGGCTGCGTTCCGCACGGCCGACGGCAAGTTCGACCGCGAAGCCTTCCTGCGCGCCACCGGCCGCACGCCCGAGCAGTACGAAGCATCGGTGCGCGCCGACATGGCCTCGCAGCAGGTGCTGCTGGGCGTGACGGGCACGAGTTTCGCACCGGCGGCACTGACCGCGGCCACGGTGAATGCCTTCTACGACCGTCGTGAAATCCAGGTCGCGCGCTTCGCGCCCGAGAGCTTCGCGTCGAAGGTCACGGTCAGCGACGCCGACATCGAGGCCTACTACAAGGACCACACGTCGCAGTTCCAGGCGCCGGAGCAGGCCAGCATCGAGTACCTCGTGCTCGACCTCGAAGCCGCGAAGAAGAACATCGTCGCGAACGAAGCCGACCTCAAGACCTACTACGAGCAGAACACCGCGCGCTTCGGCACCAAGGAAGAACGCCGTGCAAGCCACATCTTGATCACCGCGCCGGCCAGCATGTCCAGCGGCGACCGCGCCAAGGCGAAGGCCAAGGCCGAGCAGCTGCTGGCCGACGTGAAGAAGGCGCCGGCCACCTTCGCCGACGTGGCACGCAAGAACTCGCAGGACCCCGGCTCGGCCGAGAAGGGCGGCGACCTCGACTTCGTCACGCGCGGTGCGATGGTCAAGCCTTTCGAAGACGCGATGTTCGCGCTCAAGAAGGGCGACATCAGCGACCTCGTCGAGACCGAGTTCGGCTATCACATCATCCAGCTGACCGACATCAAGCCGGCCGTGGTGCCGCCGTTCGAGAAGGTGCGCGCGACCATCGAGAACGATGTGCGCGCCCAACAGGCCACGCAGGAATTCGCGAAGGCTGCGGAAATTTTCACGGACACCGTCTATCAGCAACCCGAGAGCCTGAAGCCGGCCGCCGAGAAGCTGAAGCTCACGATCCAGACCGCCACCAACGTGCCGCGCACGCCCGCGCCGGGCGCCACTGGCCCGCTCGCCAGCCGCAACTTCCTGCAGGCGCTGTATGCCTCCGACTCGCTGGACCGCAAGCAGAACACGGAAGCCATCGAAGTCGGTCCGAACCAGCTCGCATCAGGCCGCGTGACGCAGTACACGGCCGCGCATCCGATTCCGCTGGCCGAGGTGAAGGACAAGATCCGCGCACAGCTCATCACCGAGCGCGCCGCAGCACTGGCCAAGACCGAGGGCGAAGCCAAGCTCGCCGCCTGGAAGGCGAAGGCCGATGGCGCCACCTTCGGCGCACCGGTCACGGTGTCGCGCATCGATGCGCAGTCGCAGCCCGCACCGGTGATCGACGCCGCACTGCGTGCCGACGGCGCCAAGCTGCCCGCGCTGCTCGGCGTGGACCTCGGCACGCAAGGCTACGCTGTGGTCCGCGTGACCAAGGTCGTGCCGCGCACGCCGCCGACGGCCGAACAGGCACAGCAGGAAAGCATGCAGATCGCCCAGTCGGTGACTGCCGCCGAAGCCGCTGCCTACTACGAGCTGCTGAAGCAACGCTTCAAGGTGGAGATCCTTGTGCCGAAGCCGGCGGACACGCTGCCGACTGCTGCAGCGGCGCGCTGAGACACAGACGGGCAACTGCTGCTCGCCACAAGCCCGGGTTCGACGACCCGGGCTTTTTTTTGGTCGCACGAGGGACAAGCGCGGTTCGCGCTTCTTGCCAGAATCCGGCGCATGGGAACCCTTTACCTCGTGCGCCACGGGCAGGCCAGCTTCGGTGCTGCCGACTACGACAACCTGAGCGAGCTCGGACACCGGCAGTCCGTGCGCCTGGGCGAATACTGGCGCGAACGCGGCATGCGTTTCGATGCCGTCATCACCGGCACCCTGAAGCGCCACAAACAGACCTGGGAAGGCATCGCGCAGGGGCTCGGGCTGTCGCGCGACGACGTGCTGCCCTGGCCGGGGCTCAACGAGTACGACAGCGAAGCCGTCATTGCCACGGTGCACCAGGGCAAGCTCGAGAAGCCTGATTCACCCGAGATGTACCGCCATCACTTCCGCCTGCTGCGCGATGGGTTGGGTGCGTGGATGCAGGGACGCACGGCGCCGGTCGGCATGCCGAGCTATGTCGACTTCCTGGCCGGCGTGACCACGGCGCTCGACCACGTGCGCGAGCGGCACCATGGCGCGAAGGTGCTGGTGGTGTCGAGCGGCGGGCCGATCAGCACCGCAGTCGGCCATGTGCTGGGCACCAGCGCCGAGACGACCATCGAACTCAACCTGCGCATCCGCAACAGCTCGGTGACCGAGTTCGCCTTCACGCCGAAGCGGCACATGCTCGTGACCTACAACACCTTGCCGCACCTCGACGGCCCGGCGTACGAGGACTGGGTCACCTACTCCTGAACCGCGTCAGGCCTGCCAGACGCCGTAGCCAGCGCGGCGCAGGGCGATGCCCAGGTCGACCTCCATCAGCCGCGCGTCGTCGTACGGCATCGGGTTGTAGCGTTCATAGAGCGCGGGCAGCAGCCGCAGGCCGAATTCCTGCACGAAGCGGTTGGCCTGGATGCCGGCCTTGTGCTTGTCGAAACGGATGTCGGGGTCCAGGCCGGTCATGCCGACATAGACGAAGGGCTTGCCGAGTTGGTAGTCGGGGTTGGCGCGCCGGAAGCGGCCGTTGTTCCAGACGCGGTCGTCGAGTTCGACCACGTAGACGTGGTGACGGGCGCGTGGTTTGCGGGGCATCGGCGGGAAGGCCTCGCGAGGCTGGCTGAAGAAGTGTGGGGCCCAGGCAGCCGGAAGAACCGCCGGCCGCATTGCGCGGCACGGCGTCAGGGGCATCAGCTCTTGCGCTTGATGAGGCCGTAGAGAATCAGCAGCACGATCGCGCCCAGCACGGAGGCGATGAAGCCGGCGCCCTGGCCGGCGGTGTACCAGCCCATCGCCTGGCCGAGGTAGGTCACGCCCAGCGAACCTGCAATGCCGATCAGCGTGGTCACGATGAAGCCGGCGGAATCGTTGCCCGGCTTGACGGCCCGCGCCACGAGACCCACGACGAACCCGATCAGGATAGTCCAGACGATGCTCATGAAGAAGTTCCTTTGATGAAGTGAAGTGGCGAAAGCCGGGCCCGGTCGGGCCGCTCGCATTCATGATAGCGGAGCCATTCGCGCGTCGGCGTCGGCTTGGTACATCGAACGGGCGACTGCGAAGTTATGCCCATGGGGCAGGGCGCATGTGTGGCGGCAGGCCATCGCGGAGGGTCTCTGGACGCGCTGGGCCGCATGTCGATGTGGCATTTCAGCGTCTTTGGTGATCGCGGAAGCGAAAGCCGCGATTTTTAACGCTACAATCAGAGGCTCTACGGTGGCTGTAGCTCAGTTGGTAGAGTCCCAGATTGTGATTCTGGTCGTCGTGGGTTCGAGTCCCATCAGCCACCCCAAAAAATTCAGTCCCAGCGCTATTTCTCAATAGCACCCAAGGGATTCCAACGCCGGGCTTGCCCGGCGTTGTCATTTCTGGCTTCGCCGTCGCTTCAAGCGCCAGGTTGCACGCCGCATTCTTTCCCCCACCGCCCCCGATTTTGAAAGTACCCAAAATGGTGCGCGTGTGTTGCGGGTTGTTGCATTCCGCCAATGCGCCTGCATTTTTCTGCTGAAAAGGCGCTTGTGGCAAAAGTGGTTTGAATTAGAATTCAGCCGTTTTCAATTCACAACAGGAGTCCAACAATGGCTTCGTCACTCGCCGATATCAATTCCCAGATCCAGAAGCACGACGAGCAGATTGCGCAATTGCGCAAGCAGGCCGAAGACCTGCGCAACCAGGAACGGGCCGGCGTGATCGAAGAAGTGCGCAGGAAGATTGCAGAATACGGTTTGACCGCTTCCGATCTGAAGCTGGGTGGTGGTCGCGCCGCCGCAACCAAGCGCAGCACAGGTCCTGCAGCCGCCAAGGCCGCCGCCAAATACCGCGGCCCGACGGGCGAAACCTGGTCCGGTGGCCGTGGCCGCAAGCCGCGCTGGGTCACGGAAGCACTGGCAGCCGGCAAGTCGCTCTCCGATTACGAGATCAAGTGATTGCCTGCAGAATCAGTTGGACATTCGCCCAATAAAAAAGCCCGCTTCGGCGGGCTTTTTTATTGGATGGCGCGCACGGCGATGCGCGCGCGTTCGATCAGTTGACCATCACCAGTTTTCCCTTGACGCCGCGCGATCCCATGTGCGCATAGGCGGCCTTCAATTCGGCCATCGGCATCGTGCTATCGATCACCGGCTTGATTTTTCCCTGGCCGTACCACTGGGCCAATTCGGCCATCATCTGCGCATTGGCCTTGGGTTCGCGCTTGGCGAAATCGCCCCAGAACACGCCCACCAGCGACGCGCCTTTGAGCAGCGTCAGATTCAATGGCAGCGACGGGATCGGGCCCGATGCAAAACCGACCACCAAATAGCGACCGCGCCAGCCAATCGAGCGGAATGCGGGTTCTGCGAAATCGCCACCCACGGGGTCGTAAATCACATCCGGGCCTTTGCCGTCGGTCGCGGCTTTGATGGCATCGCGGAAGCCATTGGGCAGCGCATGCGTCGTGTAATTGATCGTCGCGTCGGCGCCGATCGAACGGCAGAGTTCGCACTTTTCGTCGGTCGATGCCGCGGCAATCACCTTGGCGCCCGCCGCCTTGGCGATCTGGATGGCTGCGGTGCCCACGCCGCCGGCCGCGCCGAGCACCAGCACGGTTTCGCCGGCCTTGAGTTGCGCGCGGTCCATCAGTGCGTGCCACGAGGTGGCGTAGATCATGATGAAAGCGGCTGCGTCGACATGGCCGAAACCTTCGGGCAGCGGCATGCACAGCGCGGCGGGTGCCAGCGTGTGGGTGCCGAAGCCGCCGGTGCCCGACAGGCACGCCACGTTCTGGCCGACCTTGAGGTGCGTCACGCCTTCGCCCACCGCCTGGATCACGCCCGCATATTCCGATCCGGGAACGAAGGGCAGCGGCGGCTTCATCTGGTACTTGTTCTGCACGATCAGCAGGTCGGGGAAATTCAGGCTGGCGGCCTTGATCTCGATCAGCACCTGGCCCGGGCCCGGCGTGGGGGTGGGCAGTTCTTTCCAGGTCAGCGCGTCGACGCCGGTGGGGTTTTCGCAAAGCCATGCGTGCATGCTCGGGGTCTCCTTCGAATGAGTCGTGTGGGCAATGAATTCGGGGCGATGATAGGCGGCGCTGTGGTGCGGCGTTGTCCCTGCTGCGACGCACCCCGCACCTACAATCCGCTGCACCCAGAAGCACCATGAAGATACTTATTTCCAATGACGATGGCTTTCAGGCGCCGGGCATCGTCGCGTTGCACGACGCACTCAAGGACATCGCCGACGTCGAGGTGGTGGCACCCGAGCACAACAACAGCGCCAAGTCGAACGCACTCACGCTGGCCGCGCCGCTGTACGTGCACAAGGCGCACAACGGTTTCCGCTACGTGACGGGCACGCCGGCCGATTGCGTGCACATCGCCCTCAAGGGCCTGCTCGACTACCGCCCCGACCTGGTGGTCTCGGGCATCAACAACGGCGCCAACATGGGCGACGACACCATCTATTCAGGCACCGTGGGCGCGGCGATGGAGGCCTACCTGTTCGGCATCCCGGCCATCGCCTTCTCGCAGATCGAAAAGGGTTGGGCGCACGTGGATGCGGCGGCCCAGGTGGCGCGCCGGCTGGTACAGCAGATCGAGCGCGAAAAGATGCTCGGCGGCCCCGCCTTCCTGCTCAACGTGAACGTGCCGAACCGGCCGTTCGACGAACTGAAGCCAGTCAAGGTGTGCCGGCTCGGGCGCCGCCACGCCGCCGAAAAGGTGATCACGCAGGACAGTCCGCGCGGCGAAACCATGTACTGGATCGCCGGTGCAGGCAGCGCCAAGGACAGCGGGGAGGGCACCGACTTCCACGCGACCGCGGGCGGCCACATCGCGCTGACGCCCTTGCAGATCGACCTGACCGACCACGCCAACCTGGGCCAATGGCGCGAGACGGTCGCCCGTCTCGGCAATTGACGACATGGCGACCCCTCCACGGCCCAGTTTCCCGGTTCGACTGACCCCCACCGCCTCGGCCGCCACGCGCGGGCGCATGCCCGCCGTGCCGGTCAAGCCGATGGTCCCGTCCACGCCCTCGATGGCATCCGACGCCGTGCGGGCGCGCATGGTGCAAAAGCTCGCGGCGCAGGGCATCACCGATGCGCGCGTGCTGCGCGCCATGGGCACCGTCGAGCGGCATCGCTTCGTCGACAGCGCGCTGGTCAACCAGGCCTATGAAGACACCAGCCTGCCGATCGGGCTGGGGCAGACCATTTCCAAGCCCAATGTGGTGGCCCGCATGATCGAGCTGCTGCTGGGCGCACCGGCGCTGGTCGGCAAGCCGCAGGAACGGCTGGGCCGCGTGCTCGAGATCGGCACCGGCTGCGGCTACCAGGCCGCGGTGCTGAATGAAGTGGCCACCGAGGTCTACAGCATCGAACGCCTGCGCGGACTGCACGAGCGCGCGCGCACCAATCTGCGGCACTTCCGCCTGGCCACCGTCCACCTGATGTTGGGCGACGGCATGATCGGTTACGCGAAGGGTGCGCCGTACGCGGGCATCATCGCCGCGGCCGGCGGCGAGGCCGTGCCCGAGGCCTGGATCGCGCAGCTCGCGGTGGGCGGGCGCATCGTCGCACCGACCCATTCCGCCACCGGTGGACAAGCCCTCGTCGTGATCGACAAGACCCCCCGTGGGCTCGAGCGGCGCATTCTTGAGGCGGTTCACTTTGTCCCCCTAAAATCGGGCATCGCTTGAAGGAATAACAAATGCAGGGTTTTGGCAATCGGAGTTTGTTCGCAGGCATCACGTTGGCTGTTGTGCTCGTGATCGCGGGCTGCTCCGCACCGCGCGGTCCCGCACCGGTCGAAGACCGGGGCACCATGACGCGCGCACCCGGGGCAACGACGCCCGGCGGTCCTCCCATCACGACCGACGCGTCCGGCAAACCGCTCCCTGGTATCGAGAACTACGGCAAGCCCGGCTACTACGCCGTGCGCCCCGGTGACTCCATCCGCCGCATCGGCAGCGAAACGGGCCAGCGCTGGCAGGACATCGTGCGCTGGAACAACCTCGACAACCCCGACCTGATCGAAGTCGGCCAGGTGTTGCGCGTGATTCCGCCGACCGGTGGCAGCACCGCGGTCGCCACCGCACCGTCCACCTCTGCGCCTGCTGCGCCCACCGAGGCGACGACCAAACCTGTGGCCCCGCAGGCGTCTGTCACGCCGGCGGTGCCGGCCAGCGGCGCGAGCGCCACTACCAAGCCGCCCGTCACGGCTTCGCCTTCGGGCCCGAGCAGCTCGGGTGACGACGACCTGGGCTGGATCTGGCCTGCCAGCGGTTCGCTGATCGCCGGTTTCGACGAAGCCAAGAACAAGGGCTACGACATCAGCGGCAAGGCCGGCGACCCCGTGCTGGCCGCGGCCGATGGCCGTGTGGTCTACGCCGGTGCCGGCCTGCGCGGCTACGGCAACCTGATCATCCTGAAGCACAACAACACCTACCTCACGGCGTATGCGCACAACCAGACGCTGCTCGTGAAGGAAGACCAGTCGGTTCAGAAGGGCCAGAAGATCGCCGAAATGGGCAACAGCGACGCCGATCGCGTGAAGCTGCATTTCGAGATCCGCCGCCAGGGCAAGCCCGTCGACCCGTCGCGCTACCTGCCCAACCGGTGATGCCATGGCTGCCTCCCGCCCTCTTCGCACACTGCCCGTGCGTGGGCTGGCGGGGCAGGGCAGCCCTTCACCTCGAAGCAACGGTGGCCGCAATGGTCATCAGGACAGCGGCGACGAGCCGCTGAGCACGGACTCTCTTCCCGACGACCCCGCAGCGGATCCGTCGATTCCCTCCGCAGCATCGGCCCCGCCTCACGGCACCGCCGCCGAGGTCATGGGCGGCGAGGGCGCCGATGCTCTGACCATCTACCTGCGCCAGGTCCGGCGCACCGGGCTCTTCACTCCCGCCGAGGAATACACCACCGCCTGCGCCGCACGCGCCGGCGATTTCGCGGCGCGGCAGTCGATGATCGAGCACAACCTGCGGCTCGTGGTCAACATCGCCAAGAACTACCTGGGGCGCGGCATGCCGCTGTCCGACCTCATCGAGGAAGGCAACCTCGGGCTGATGCATGCCATCACGAAATTCGAGCCCGAACGCGGGTTTCGCTTCTCCACGTATGCAACCTGGTGGATCCGCCAGTCGGTCGAGCGCGCCGTCATCACGCAGTCGCGGGCGATACGCCTGCCGGTGCATGTCGTGCGCGAACTGCAGCAGGTCCTGCGGGCGCGTCGTACGCTCGAGGGCGACGCGGAGTTCCTCGCGAGCCGGCCGGACGGCGTGCGCGTCGAGGACGTGGCCGCGCTGCTCGGTCGCGAGGTGCAGGCGGTGGCCGACCTGCTGGCGCTGGCCGAGGCGCCGCGTTCGCTCGATGCGGGCGACGCGCGCGGCGAAGAGGGCTTCACGCTGGCCGACACCGTGGCCTCCGACGACGAGCAGGGCAACCCTGCCGGCGTGACGCACACGCACGAGGTGGAGCGCCTGCTCGACCAGTGGGTGCAGGCCCTCAACGCGCGGGAGCGCGAGGTGCTCGAAGGCCGCTACGGCCTGCACGACCGGGAGCCCGAGACGCTCGAGGTGCTGAGCGTGCGGCTGGGCCTGACGCGCGAACGCGTGCGGCAGATCCAGAACGAGGCGCTGGCCAAGATGCGCAAGCAGCTGGCGCGCTCCGGCGTCGGCCGCGACGCGCTGTTCTAGTGGTGTGAAGAAAAGAAGGTAACCCGTCGCGGCCGGACCGCCCCGGCCACGCTGAGACAATCGGGGGATGACGGAATCCATCGAAGAAAAGAAAGTCCCCGCGAACCCCGCCGATGAATGGCTCCAGGTCGAGTCGCTCGACCTGGACGCGCAAGGCGTCTCCCACAAGTCCGACGGCATGGTCGTGTTCATCGAAGGCGCATTGCCCTTCGAGGAGGTGCAGTTCAACGTGCATCGCCGCAAGAACAACTGGGAGCAGGGCACGGTCACGCAGATCCGCCGCGAGTCCTCGCAGCGCGTGCGCCCCGGTTGCCCGCATTTCGGCCTGCACACGGGCGCGTGCGGCGGCTGCAAGATGCAGCACCTGGACGCCGCCGCCCAGGTGGCGGTGAAGCAGCGTGCGCTGGAAGACAACCTCTGGCACCTGGGCAAGGTCAGGCCCGAGAACGTGCTGCGCCCGCTCGAAGGCCCGGCCTGGCACTACCGCTACCGCGCGCGCCTGTCGGTGCGCCATGTGGTCAAGAAGGGCACGGTGCTGATCGGCTTTCACGAGCGCAAGAGCCGCTACCTGGCCGACATGCAGGTCTGCCCCGTGCTGCCCAAGCAGGTCAGCGCCATGCTGATGCCGCTGCGCGCGCTGATCGGTTCCATGGACGCGCGTGACACCTGCCCGCAGATCGAGCTGGCCTGCGGCGACGCGCCGGACTCCACCGCGCTGGGCACCATCGCCCTGGTGCTGCGTCACCTGGAGCCGCTGTCGGGCGCCGACATCGGGCGGCTCAAGGCCTTTGCGGCCGAGAACGAAGGCGTTCAATGGTGGCTGCAGGCCAAGGGCCCGGACACCGTGAAGCTGCTGGAAGAGGGCGGCACGCCGCTGGCCTACCGCCTGCCCGCGTTCGGCGTGACGATGCCGTTCAAGCCCACCGATTTCACCCAGGTCAACCCGCACATCAACCGCGCGCTGGTCGGCAAGGCGCTGCGCCTGCTCGACGTGCAGCCCGAGGAACGCGTGATCGACTGGTTCTGCGGCCTGGGCAACTTCACGCTGCCGCTGGCGAGCCAGGCGCGCGAGGTGCTCGGCATCGAGGGCAGCGACACGCTGGTGGCACGCGCCACCGACAATTTCCAGAGAAATCAGCCTGCAACGCCCGAGCGGCGTGCGTTGTCGGCCACCCGGTTCGTGGCGCGCAACCTGTTCGACATGACGCCCGAGATGCTGGTGGCCGACGGCAGCGCCGACAAGTGGCTGGTCGATCCGCCACGCGAAGGTGCCTTCGCGCTGGCCAAGGCCATGGCCGACCTGCACCAGCAGCCTGAATTGCGCACTGGTGGCTGGACGCCGCCCAAGCGCATCGTGTACGTGAGCTGCAACCCGTCGACGCTGGCGCGCGACGCCGGCCTGCTGGTGCACCAGGCGGGCTACCGCTGCACCTTCGCGGGCGTGGTGAACATGTTCCCGCACACAGCGCACGTCGAGTCGATCGCGGTCTTCGAGCTGGAATGAAAAAAGGCCCCGCGGGGCCTTTTTTCTTGGGGTCGGAGCAAGTCGCTCAGTCGCGCTCGCCGCCGAAGATGCCCAGCAGGGCCAGCAGGCTCTGGAACACGTTGAACATGTCCAGGTACAGGGCCAGCGTGGCGCTGATGTAGTTGGTTTCGCCGCCGTCCATGATCTGCTTCAGGTCATAGAGCATGTAGGCCGAGAAGATGCCGATGGCCGCCACCGAGATCACCAGCATGCCGGTGCTCGAGCCCACGAAGACGTTGATGACCGCGCCGAGCATCAGCACCAGGGCGCCGACGAACAGGAACTTGCCCATGCCCGACAGGTCGCGCTTGATGACCGTGGCCAGCGAGGCCATCACGAAGAACACGCCGGCGGTGCCGCCGAAGGCCGTCATGATCAGCTCGGGGCCGTTCTTGAAGCCCAGCACCATCGCGAGCAGGCGCGACAGCATCAGGCCCATGAAGAAGGTGAAGCCCAGCAGCACCGGCACGCCGGCGGCGGAGTTCTTGGTCTTCTCGATCGCGAACATGAAGCCGAAGGCGCCGCCGAGGAAGACGATCAGGCCGAGCCCGCCGGTGAGCGAGCGGGTGATGCCGGTGCTCACGCCGATCCAGGCGCCCAGCACGGTGGGCAGCAGGCTCAGCGCCAGCAGCCAGTAGGTATTGCGCAGCACGCGCTGGCGTTCGGCCTGCGGCAGTGTCTGGCCGTAGCCGGTGGAAGTGTCGAGGGTGGTCACACGGTCGTTCATGGCCGAAGCTCCTGAGGTTGCTGCATGCAATGACACGCAGTTGGGCGCATTCTAGGGGGCTGCAAGAGGGGGCCTTGCAAAGACCGTATGCCCGTTGTTCTTAAGCCCCCGCGGGACGCTGTGGCGCCCCGCCGTTATGCTGTCGGGTTTCGACGCAACCTGAGCTTATCCATGAAGACCAAATCATTCCTCGAACTCGCCGACGTCAAGGCCATCGCCGCCGCAGCAGAAGCCGAGGCCCTGAAGAACAACTGGGCCGTGACCATCGCCATCTCCGACGACGCCGGCAACCTGCTCTGGCTGCAGCGCCTGGACGGCGCCGCCGCGCTGTCCTCGCACATCGCTCCCGCCAAGGCACACACCGCCGCCATGGGCCGTCGCGAGAGCAAGGTCTATGAAGACATCATCAACGGCGGCCGCACCGCATTCCTGACGGCGCCCCTGGTGGAAGGCCTGCTCGAAGGCGGCGTGCCGATCGTGAAGGACGGCCACGTCATCGGCGCCGTGGGCGTGAGCGGCGTGAAGTCGAACGAAGATGCGCAGATCGCCAAGGCCGGCATCGCCGCGCTCGGCCTGTAAGCCTTTTCATTCGCCCAAAGCAAAACGCCGACCAGATGGTCGGCGTTTTCTTTTTCGGGGCTTCAGCGTGAAAAAAAGCTTGGCTAGTCGGCGAACCGTTGGCTAGCAAAAAACGACCCTTCGGAGATGAATCTCCTCGAGTCGCCCCACGATGAAACTTGCGCGAGGGGCGGGCTGAACGACCTACTTGGTCAGGATCAGCTTGCCGAGTTTGGTGGCCTGAAGCCGGTAGAGCGAGCCGTTGTGCATGATGCCCACGGTCTTGCTTCCCTTCAGAAGCTCCGTGCTTTCGACCATCGGCGCCGGACGCGCTGCCTGGATCGATGCATGACCGCCACCCGATTGGTCGAGCGAAGGGTGGTTCAGGACAGAAAAGGCATTCGGGGTGGCTGGCATCTGGAGTTCCCTTTATGGACGCGATGAGTGAATGATAATGATTCTCAATATAAAGTCAATCGTCGCGATCAACTTTTTTTCGATCCGTCATTCACCCGTTCAGATCACTTCGTGTCGGGCTCGGTGATGAAGCCGATCTTGCGCACGCCGGCTTCGCGTGCCTCGGCCATGGCCTTGGCCACGCGCTCGTAACGCACGGCCTTGTCGCCGCGGATGTGCAGCTCGGGCTGCGGCTCCTTGGCGGCTTCGGCGGCCAGGCGGTTCGGCAGCTCGCTGTCGTCGATCTTCTGTTCGTTCCAGTAGTAGGCGCCGTCGGCCGTGACGCTGAACAGGATGTTCTGCGGCTTGGGCTGCTCGGGCTCGCTGCTGGCGCGGGGCAGGTCGATGTTGACCGCGTGCTTCATGACCGGCACGGTGATGATGAAGATGATCAGGAGCACCAGCATGACGTCGACCAGCGGCGTCATGTTGATCTCGTTCATCACCTCATCGGGTTCGTCTTGCGTTCCGAAAGCCATGATGCTGCTCAGCCCTTCTTGAGCGGAACCACGACGGCTTCACCGCTGCCGCTTTGCACGCGGGCGCCGGTCACGAAGTAGGCGTGCAGGTCGTGGGCGAAGCTGTTGAGCTTGGTCAGCACGAACTTGTTGCCGCGCACCAGGGCGTTGTAGCCCAGCACGGCGGGGATGGCGACCGCCAGGCCCAGGGCCGTCATGATCAGTGCTTCGCCGATCGGGCCGGCCACCTTGTCGATGGTCGCCTGGCCGGCCGAGCCGATGCTCATCAGCGCGTGGTAGATGCCCCAGACCGTGCCGAACAGGCCGATGAACGGCGCCGTCGAACCCACCGAAGCGAGGATGGCGAGGCCGGTCTGCAGGCGAGCGGTGAAGGCGTCGATGCCGTTGCGCAGGGCGCGCGTGATCCAGTCGCTCACGTCGAGCGCGTCATGCAGGTGCGCCTTGGTGTTGCGGTGGTGGGCGGCGGCTTCGCGGCCTTCGAGTGCCAGGGCGCGGAAGGGGTTGCTGTCGTCGGTGCCCAGCTTGTTCAGGGCGGTGGCGAAGTCTTCGCTGTGCCAGAAGTCCTGCGAGTGCTTGGCCAGGCGCTTGTATTTGATGACGTCGAGCGCCTTCACGATGATCACGATCCACGATGCGAGGGACATGCCGATCAACAGAACCGCGACTGCCTTGGTGACGAAGTCGCCCTGATTCCAGACGTTCATCAAGCCAAATTGGGAATCCATACGAAGTTGCTCCAGAGAAAAATTAGTTCAGGACGTAGTTGACGGGGGCGTCGTAAGACATGGCCTGCACCACGCCGTTGACCTTGCCGGGCACGAACCGGCATTTCATGATGTATTCGACGGCGGCTTCGTCGAGGCGGTCGAAGCCGCTGGACTTCTTGACCTCCGCACTCTTGGGCAGGCCGTCGGCGCCCACGAGCACGCGCACGATCACCTTGCCCTGCTCGCCGAGCCGCTTGCTCATGGCGGGATAGACCGCCTTCGGGTTCTGCAGGTAGTCGGCATTGCTCGACGGCAGCTGCACGGCGGGCGGCGCCGGGGGCGACGGCGGCGGTGCGGGAGGGGCCGGCGGTGCGGGCGGTGCCGGGGGGGCGGGTGGAGGCGGCGGCTCGGTGGTGCCCGAGGTCGCGTTCGGCGCGGGCGTCGGCTTGGGTTCGCGGATGGCCTGCGGGCGCGGCGGCGGTGGCGCCTTGCTCACCTTGGGTTGCGGCGGCGGAGGAGGCGGGGGCGGCGGATCGGCCTTGGGTTTCGGCGGTTCGACGAACTGGCTCAGGATCTCGACGGGAATCACCACTTCGGCGGCCCGGCGCAGCAGGCCGCTTTGCAGCGCCCACAGCGCGGCGCCGTGAAACAGGATCACGCCGCCGGCAATGACGACAGTGCGCGACAGGCCAAGAAAGGAGGGAGGGGGGGCAAAGCGGTCAGACACGATCAACCATTCGAATGCGGGCACTACAAATCGTGCCCCGATTGCAGCAAAACCGCTACAGAGACGCTACTTGCGAAAAATCCACCAGACAGAGCCGGCGACGAGGATCAGGCTGCCGCCGAGAGCCGAGACGAGTTCCATGCTTTGCTTTCCTTGATGGAGTTGGCAAGCTGGATCGCTCTCGGCGCCGATTCGCAGTTCAAGGCGGCGACCGGGTGAGAGACACTGCACTGCGCCACGATGTCGCGGGCACAACCTTCACACTGGCCACACTGGGTGGCCACGCCGAGTTCGAACTGGACTTCGTCGAAAGTCATGCCCGCGCGCACATGACGTGCGATTTCACGGTCAGAGACTCGGCGGCAGACGCAAACGATCATGGCAGTGAAAGCGGCAGTTGGCTGGCTGTTGGATGTGACTCATTATAAATAAGAATCCATCGCATTTGCAATCACTATGACTGACATGCGGCCGGACTTTGCAAGCCGGTGTTACACCTCGGCCCAGAGGCGCAGCAGGTTGTGATAGTGGCCGGTGAGCGCCACGGTTTCCTCGCATTCGCCCAGGCGGGCGCGCAGTTTCTGGACCGTCTGGTCGAGTTCGAACAGCATGCCGCGCTGGGCGTCGCTGCGCACCATGCTCTGCAGCCAGAAGAAGGAGCACACCCGCGCCCCGCGCGTGACCGGGTGCACGCGATGCAGGCTGCTCGCCGGATAAAGAATGAGGTCGCCGGCCGGCAGCTTGACCTCGTGCGAGCCGTAGGTGTCGATCACTTCCAGCTCGCCGCCGTCGTAATCCTCCGGATCGCTCAGGAAAAGGGTGCACGACAGGTCGGTGCGCAGCTGCTGGCTGCTGCCCGGCACCGCACGCACCGAGCCGTCGACATGCACGCCGTAGTGCTCGCCACCCTCGTAGCGGTTGAACAGCGGCGGCACGAAACGCGCGGGCAGCGCCGCCGAGAAGAACAGCGCATGGCGCGAGAGCGCCGCCAGGATGGTCGCGCCGAGTTCGCGCGAGACCGGCGAAGACTCCGGCAATTGGCGGTTGCGCTTCACCTGGGCGCCTTGGTCTCCCACGGTTTCGCGGCCGTCGACCCATTGGGTGGCGTCGAGTGCGGCGCGCATCTCGCGCACCTGGTCCGGGCTCAGCACGTCGGGCACATGCAGCATCATTTCGGCGAACTCCACAAGAAAAAAGCCCCGGCGCAGGCCGGGGCTCGAGTGTCGCACCGCGCCTGCCGCAGGGGCCGGCACGGAGGCGACGCGGTCGTCGGGATCAGAACGCGAAGTTCGCGGTGATCTTGGCCGAGCGAGGGATGCCCGGCGTGTAGCGGTAGCCGCTCTTGTTGATGGCGGCCGCGTACTGCTTGTCGAACACATTGGCGATGTTCAGCTGGATGTCGACGTTCTTGTTGATGCGGTACGACGCCATGGCATCGAACACCCAGTAGGAGTCGATGTACGCCGGCGTGCCCACCGCGCCGTCGGTGCCGCGGTGCAGCTTGCCGTTGTAGCGCGCGCCGCCGCCGACCGTCAGGCCGAACGGGAACTGGTAGGTGGTCCAGGCCGTGAAGGAGTTCTTCGGTGTGTAGGTCAGCACGTTGGTGCCGTCGGCCGTGACGTTGGGGCCGCTTTGCACCTTGGTGTCCATCGTGGTGAAGCCGGCGCTCATGCCCCAGCGTTCGGTGATGGTGCCCGCCACGCCCAGTTCGATGCCCTGCACGCGCTTCTTGCCGCTCTGGTAGTACAGCGCGGTGTTGGTCGGGTCCTGCACGACTTCGTTGCTCACGTCGGTGCGGTAGACCGCGCCGGTCAGCGACAGCTTGTCGTCCAGCACGTCCCACTTCGTGCCGACTTCGAAGGTCTTGGCCTTCTGCGGCAGGAAGTCGGTGCGCGCTGCGCTGTTGCCCGTGCCGGCGGCCGACAGCGAGAAGTTCGCGCCGCCCGGGGGCTGGGCCGAGGTGCCGTAGGCCGCGTAGATGCTGCCGTTCTTCGCGGGCTTGTAGACCACGCCGATCTTGCCGGTGAACAGGTTGTCGGAGAGCTTCAGCGACGAGGGCACCAGCGTGCCGACCGGCAGGCCGGGGTTGGTCGTTGCGGTCGACAGCGTCGCGCTCTGGAACGAGGTGCTGTAGTGATCGAAGCGCAGGCCGCCGGTGATCTGCCATTGCTCGTTGAGCTTGATGGTGTCGAAGGCGTACAGGCCGACCGTGTTGGTCACGCCCTTGCTGTCGGCGCCGCTGAGCATGCGGTTGTAGCCGTTCACGTACGGGTTCGGCGCGTACAGGTTGGCCACGGGCCATGCGCCGTTCTGCACGACCTTGCCGTTGAACGTGGCGCCGGGGCTGAAGTAGCCCAGGCTCGACTGCTCTTCACGGATCAGCTCGACGCCGGCGCTGAGCGAGTGGCTCAGGCTGCCGGTGTTGAACTTGGCGGTCACGTTCGTCTGGTTGACGAAGATCGTGTTTTCCTGGTTCTTGTTGGTCGGCAGGTTGCGCGTGGTCGTCCAGGTCGACGGCAGGCCCGGGATCGGCGTGCTGAGGAACGCGGTGTTGCCCGAAGGCGGCGGGTTGCCGTTGGTGCCCAGGCCGCCGAGCATGAACGCCGTCAGCATGTAGTCCTGCTTCGTCTTGCCGTAGCGGGTCGTGTTGCGCAGCGTGATGTCGGGCGTGAAGTCGTGCTCCACGCGCGCGGTGAACATGTCGGCCGTCACCTTGTTGAAGTCGTAGGCGGTACCGTAGAAATTCTTCGGATCGACCGGCGCCGCGTAGTTCAGGAAGCTGCGGCGACGTGCACCAAGGGCGACCGGGTCGGGATTCGAATAGCTGGGCAGGCCGATGGTCGGCACGCCGCCGTCGGGCACGTTGTCCTGGTCGACGTGCAGGTAGTCGAAGTAGAAGCGCGTGGGCGAATTCAGGCCGAGCGCGATCGACGGTGCAATGGCGGTGCGCTTGTTCTTGACGAAGTCGCGGCCGGGCACGCCCGAGTCTTCCATTGCCGCATTCAGGCGGAAGGCGGCGCCGATGCCATTGGCGCTGCTGAGCGACTTGTTCCAGTCGATGCTGCCGCGCTTGTAGTCGGCGCTGCCGAAACCGAGCGAGCCCAGGAAGCTGTCTTCGAGCTTCGGCTTCTTGGTGACGAGGTTGATGTAGCCGGTGGGCGAGGTGCGGCCCACGTCGGTGCCCGACGGGCCCTTCACGACTTCGACCTGCTCGATGTTGAACATGTCGCGCGAGACCGAGCCCAGGTCGCGGATGCCGTCCACGAAGATGCTGCTGGAGCTGTCGAAGCCGCGCATGAACACGGCGTCGCCGGTGTTCGTGTTGCCGTTCTCGCCCAGGAAGAAGGTGCCGACGCCGGCGGTGTTGCGCAGCGCTTCGGTGAGCGTGGTCGCACCTTGTTCGCGAATGATCTGTTCCTTGATCACCTGGATGGTCTGCGGCGTGTTCACCAGCGGGGCCGTGAACTTCGGGTTGGCCGAGGTGTCAGTCTTGTAGTCGGCGGCGCTCGAATCCTGCACGCGGACTTCAGGCAGGGCCCGCCCGGTCTGGGCAAAGGCGGCGGGGGCTGCGATGGCCAGCAGCGTGGCTGCGGCGGCACCCGAAAGGTGAGGAACGGCGCGTGCGACGGCGTGTTTGCGGCTCTTGATATAGGCCATGTTGTTTTCTCCAGAAAGGGCGGGCGGGCAGAGCTCGACTGGCTGGGTCCGGGCGGCGCACTCTCGGGGAGAAAAAGGGCGGCAAGACTGGCTGGGTGAGCTGATTTGCGAAGGGTTTTTGCAAATCGATGCAAATGATATTGCTTCTCAATACCAAGGTGCTCAACTGGCCGCTTTTAACCAGAAAGTTTCGCCTGCTCCGTTGCCGGCGCGCAACTGACGAGGCCGCGCGGGCCGTTCAGTAGACGTCGCGGCGGTAGCGCCCGCTGGCCGATAGTTCGGCCCAGAGGTCGTCGCCGGCGATCTGCCGCAGCGCCGCGTCGACGCCCGATGCCATGCCCTGCAGGCTGCCGCAGACATAGACGGCGGCGCCATCGCGCAGCCAGGCCTGCAGCGTGTCGGCCACCTGCAGCAGGCGGTGCTGCACGTAGAAGCGCTCGGCCTGGTCGCGCGAGAACACCATGTCGAGCCGGGCGAGCGTGCCATAGGCCTGCCAGGCTTCGATTTCCTGGCGGCAGAGGAAGTCGCGGGAGGACTGGCGTTCGCCGAACACCAGCCAGTTGTCCTTGCGGCCAGCGGCGGCGCGTGCGCGCAGATGAGCGCGCAGGCCGGCCAGTCCCGTGCCGTTGCCGATCAGGATCAGCGGACGGTTCTCGTTGCCTTCGAGCCGGAAGCCGCGGTGCGGCCGCAGGCGCAGCGCGACGGAGTCGCCGACCGAGAGCGTCGAGGTGAGCAGGCCCGACGCGGCGCCCATCGAGCCGTCGGGGTGCTGCTCCTGCCGCACGAGCAGTTGCAGCTCGCCGTCGGCGGGCAGGGAGGCGATCGAGTAGTCGCGCGGCCGCGCCGGATCGCTTGCGACGGCGACCTGTGCCAGATCGCCCGATGCCCAGTGCGGCAGGGCGCCGGCTTGCGGCGTGAGGCCGAGGTGGAAGACCGGGCCGCCCGTGCTGCCGGCGTTGAGCAGTTCGCGCCGCGTGAGCCGCCAGGGCGCGAAGTTTGCCGGGGCGTCGTCGCCGCCCTCCGGTGCATCGCCCCAGCGGGCGTGCCAATCGGCGAGCGCGGCGGGGTCGCTGTTGTCGACCTCGATGGGGTCGAAGTCGCGCACGGCGCCGGACGTGTGAAGCCACGCATCGAGCGCGCGGCCGAAGCCGCAGAAGTGGGCGTACTGGCGGTCGCCGAGCGCAAGCACGGCGTAGCGCAGCGATGGCAGCGCCAGCGGCGCGCCCATCACGCGCTCGGCGAACACGCTGGCGCCGTCGGGCGCATCGCCTTCGCCGTAGGTGCTGGCCACGAAGAGGGCGCGGCGGGCCGAAGCCAGCGTGGCGCTGTCGAGGGCGTTGAGGGCCATCACGCGCACTGCCGTACCCGCCGCGCGCAGCTGCCGCGCGGTCTGCCACGCGATGGTTTCCGCCTGGCCGGTCTGGCTGGCGAACAGCACGAGGGTGGGCGAGGCCTGCGCGCCGTCACCGGCCGACAGCGCCGCGGCTTCGCGGGAGGCCGTGGCGTGCAGCCGCCGCTGGCGTGCGTAGATGCCCAGGCACAGCGCGGCATAGGCCACGACCGTCGCGCTGGCGGCCAGCGCACGCCACAGGGTCTCGGTCATCCGCCCGCCTGCGCCAGCCAGGCGCGCGTGGCGCGCTCGGAGATCGATCCGTCGTCGGCGCGAGAGATGAACAGGGCCGCGATGTGGCGCTGCTGTGCGAAGGCCAGGCCCTCGTCGGGGCCGAGCACGGTCAGCACGGTGGCGAGCGCGTCCGCCTGCATGCACTGTGGGTGCAGCACGGTGACGCTGGCCAGCGCATGCGCCACCGGCTCGCCGTCACGCGGATCGATGGTGTGCGACCAGCTGCGGCCTTCGACCGCGCGCCGGTGCCAGCGGTCGCCCGAGGTGGCCACGGCCATGTCGGCCAGCGCGATGCGTTGCGGGGTCGGCATCTCGGTGTCGACCTGCACCTGCCACGGCGCGCCGCCGGATCGCCGGCCGATGCCGCGCAGCTCACCGCCGACCTCGAACAGCAGGTCGGTGAGGCCGAGCGCGCGCAGCGCGTCGACGCCGTGGTCGACCGCGAAGCCCTTGGCGATGCCCGACAGGTCGAGCTGCACGCCGCCGGGTTGCAGCAGCGTGCGGTTGGCCTCATCGAAGGTCAGCCGTTGCCAGCCGACGTTCGAATTGATCGCGGCCAGCGCGTCGGGCGAGGGCAGGGCGTTGTCCTGCGACGCCGCGGGTCCGAAGCCCCAGCGCGCCACCAGCGCACCGACCGTCGGATCGATCGCGCCGCCGCTGGCCTGCGCCCACGCGAGGGCGCACTGCATCACCTGCGCGAATTCGGCCGGCAGCGCATGGCGCGAGCCGGCGGGCGCGGTGTTGAAGCGGCTGATGAGGGAGTCGGGCTCCCAGTGGCTCATCTGCGCGATCACGCGCGCGAGCGCGGCCTCGACCGCCTCGCGCACCTGTGCGAGCGGCAGCATCCGCGGGTTGTCGAAGCGCAGCGACCAGGTCGTGCCCATCGTCTGCCCGCCGAGTTGCTGGAGGCTGGCGGGATCGGCGGGACGTGGAACGGCCGCGTTGGCGTAGCCGCCCGCGCGCCAGGTGCTGAAGGAAAGGCCCAAGGAAGAACGCAGGGTCAGGGCATCACTTCCAGAGTGGCCGCGTAGCTCAGGCGGCGTTCCTTGGCTTGCGGCACGGTGGTCTTGCTGTCCTTGGTGCTGGCGTCGAGCCAGTACATGCCGGCGGCTGGCCAGGTCACGCTGAACTGGCCCTTGTCGTCGGTCTTGAGCTTGAGCTCGTCGAGCTTGTCGCGGTACTGGGTGTTGCCGGCGGTCACGGTCACTTCAAGGTCCTTGGCGGGCTTGCCGTCCAGGTGCAGCGTGAAGGTGGCCTTCTCGCCCTTGGCCAGGTCGGTCGGGCTGCCGGCGGCGATCAGTTCCAGGCCCTGGCCGATGGGCTTGAGCGCCGAGGGCTTGCCGACGGTCACGAAGGTCTCGATGCGGCCGGCCGATTGGGTGATGGTCACTTCCTGCGCATCGGCCGGGATTTCCTTGGCGATGGTTTCGGCCGTGCCGCGGGCGCGCTTGTTCTGGCCCGTGGCCTTGTCCTTCCAGGCCGCGAACGCGCCGTTGTTGACCACCGCGATGCGGTAGGTGCCCGGCTGCGCGACGTTCACGTCGAACACGTTGCGCAGTTTGAGCTTGGCTTCGGATTCCGGCTTGACCGTGCTGCCGTCGGGGGCGGTGATCTGCAGGCCGTCCAGGCGCAGCGGCGCGTGGTTGGCAACGAACAGGTCGTTCGACACGGCAGCGTCGACGCTCACGGTGTCGGCCTTCGACAGCACGGTGGTCGAGGGCAGCAGCCAGGCGTTGTGCGCCTGGGTCACGGAAGCAACGGCGGACAGGGCGAGGGCGAGGCCGGCGGCGCGCAGGGTGAAGCGGGTCATGGTGGTCCTTGGAATGAGAGAGGGGGCGGATCGGTCGGAAGTCAGGGCTTGAGTTCGAGCTTGATTTCGCCGAGCTCTTCCTTGCCGGCAGCAACCGGTTGCGCAGCGGCGGTGGGGGGCCACTGGAACGGGATGGTCACGACCTCGCGGCCGCCGACTTCACGGGCGGCTTCCACCACCAGCTTGTAGGCGCCGGGCGCGAGCTTGGGCATGGCGCCCGTGCCTTCGGTGAAGCTCAGCTGGTGCTTGCCGGCGGGCTTGGAGGCGCCGGTCACGCCATCGACCGGCACCGCCAGTTCACGGCCGCCGCGGCGCCACCACTGGCGCATGTCCTTGAGCCACTTGGTGCCTTCGCCCTCGGGGTTGTTGGTCTTGGTGCGCACGTCGTACCAGACGGCCAGCGTGCCGGCCATCGTGCTGTCGGCGCGTTCGATCCATGTCGCCACGTAGGGGCGGTGGTACTCCGACACGTTGAGCCGGGGAATCTCGATGTTGACCGACAGGCCGGCAGCGATGGCCGGGGCCGCGAACAGCGCCGACATGGCGATCGGCGCGAGCGAGTAGCGAAGGTGCATGGGAAAACCTCTTTCTTCCTGAATCAGCAAAGACAACGCACCGGACGATCCGTCGATCGGACCGGTCAGTGAATGAACAGCAACGCGAGCAGCACCGGCACCACCAGCCCCATGCCCACCATGGGCCAGGTGAAGGGGCGGTTGCCTGCGTGCATCTTGAGAATGAACAGCCCGGTGACCGAGAAGACCAGCGTGGCGGCCGCGAAGATGTCGATGAACCAGCTCCAGGCCGTGCCGGTGTTGCGGCCCTTGTGCAGGTCGTTGAAGTAGGAGAGCCAGCCTCGGTCGGTGCGCTCGTATTCGACCTCGCCCTCGGGCAGGCTCAGGCGCAGCCAGGCGTCGCCGCCGGGGCGGGGGAGCGAGAGATAGATTTCGTCGTCGGACCACTCGGCCTGGCGGCCGGCGGTGTCGATGTCCCATTGCTTGCGCAGCCAGGCTTGCAGTTCGGCGGGAAGCGGCGCCTTGCCCTGCTGGGCCTTGGCGGCCGGCAGCTGCTGTTCGAGGCGGGCGCGCAAGGCGTCGTCGACCGTGCCGTTGTGCGTGGTGACCACCGGCTTGGCCTCGATCTGGCCCGCGTGGTTGAGCGTGAAGCCCGTGACGCTGAACAGGATCATCCCGACGAGACAGATGGCGGAACTGACCCAATGCCACTCGTGGAGGGTCTTGAGCCAATAGGCGCGGCGGCGGTTGTCGGAACGGGCGGGGGCAGTCATCGAAAGCGCGAATTGTAGTCGCGCGAATGAGAATGACTGCTATTCAGTGGCTATGAAGTTAAGTAAAGAGCAATAAAAAACGGGGCCGAGGCCCCGTTTGTTTGCAATGCCGTGGCGGCGTTGCGTTGTGCTTACTCAAGCTCGCCCACCTGCAACTGCAGGTAGTTCTGCAGGCCGACGCGGTCGATCAGGTCGATCTGCGTCTCGAGAAAGTCGATGTGCTCCTCGGTGTCGTCCAGGATTTCTTGCAGCAGGTCGCGCGAGACATAGTCGCGCACTGATTCGCAATGCGCGATGCCGTCCTTGATGGTGGCCTGCGCGCCGGTTTCGGCGCCGAGGTCGCAGCGCAGCAGTTCGGGCACGTCTTCGCCGATGTTCAGCTTGCCCAGGTCCTGCAGGTTGGGCAGGCCGTCGAGCATGAAGATGCGGTCCATGAGCTTGTCGGCGTGCTTCATCTCGCCGATGGATTCCTCGTATTCCTTCTTTGCCAGCTTGTCCAGGCCCCAGTGCTTGAGCATGCGGTAGTGGAGGAAGTACTGGTTGATGGCAGTCAGCTCGTTCTTGAGCTGCGCCTGCAGGTGTTCGATGACTTTGGGGTCGCCCTTCATGATTATTTTCCTTGTTCTGAAAGCGGTGATTGTCGGAGGGGCGAACACACGCTTGCAAGCAAACCCATGCTGCGCCGGTCTGCATGCGTGTGATGGTGATACACGTTCGTATTGACCTGGCGCAAGGCGATGCGCGAGGCGATGGCAAACATAGCGGGTTCCAATACTTTCAATAGTTGATATCTATCAAAAATGATATATTGGTAGTTATACTCATGGCTCACGCTTATTTTTCCAACCGCAGCATCCAAGGAATCACATGTCCCTGATCAACACCGCAGTCCAACCCTTCAAGACCCAGGCTTACCTCAACGGCAAGTTCATCGATGTGTCCGACGAGACGCTCAAGGGCAAGTGGTCTGTGCTGATCTTCATGCCGGCGGCCTTCACCTTCAACTGCCCGACCGAAGTCGAAGACGCGGCCGACCACTACCCCGAGTTCCAGAAGCTGGGTGCCGAGGTCTACATCGTGACCACCGACACGCACTTCTCGCACAAGGTCTGGCACGACACGTCGCCGGCTGTCGGCAAGGCCAAGTTCCCCCTGGTGGGCGACCCGACCCACACGCTGACCAACGCGTTCGGCGTGCACATCCCGGAAGAAGGCCTGGCACTGCGCGGCACCTTCGTGATCAACCCCGACGGCATCATCAAGACCGCCGAAGTGCATTCCAACGAAATCGCCCGCGACGTGAAGGAAACCCTGCGCAAGCTCAAGGCAGCGGTCTACACCGCCGAGCATCCGAACGAAGTCTGCCCGGCCAAGTGGAATGACGGCGACAAGACCATCGCTCCGTCGTTCGACCTCGTCGGCAAGATCTAAGCGCCCCGCGCAAAGCCCGGGCGCTCACGAGGCCCCGGGCTTTTTTGTCCCCAGTTGATAGTTTCCAGTTATCGAAAGAGAGTCCGCCATGCTTGACGCCAGCACCAAAGCCCAATTGAAGAGTTACCTCGAACGCGCCACGCAGCCGATCGAGATCGTTGCCTCGCTCGACGACAGCAAGGCTTCGGGCGAAATGCTGTCGCTGCTGAAGGACGTGGCCGAAGTCTCGCCGCTGGTCACGCTGACCGAAAGCCGCGACGACAGCCACCGTAAGCCCTCGTTCTCGGTCAACCGCCCGAGCGAAAACCACGGCCCGCGCTTTGCCGGCCTGCCGATGGGCCATGAATTCACGTCGCTGATCCTTGCGCTGCTGCAGATCGGCGGCTACCCCCCGAAGGTCGAGCAGGCCGTGCTCGACCAGATCAAGGCGCTCGACGGCGACTTCGAGTTCGAGATCTACGTCTCGCTCACCTGCCACAACTGCCCCGACGTGGTCCAGGCGCTGAACCTGATGGCCATCCAGAACCCGCGCATCCGCACCACGATGATCGAGGGCGGCACTTTCCAGGACGAAGTCAAGGAACGCCAGATCATGGCCGTGCCGACCGTGTTCCTGAACGGCACCGAGTTCGGCCAGGGCCGCATGAGCCTGGAAGAAATCCTGGCCAAGATCGACACCAGCGGCGTCGAGCGCGAAGCCGCCAAGATCGCCGCCAAGGACGCCTTCGACGTGCTGATCGTCGGCGGTGGCCCCGCCGGTGCCGCAGCCGCGGTGTATGCCGCGCGCAAGGGCATCCGCACGGGCGTCGCCTCGGAGCGCTTCGGCGGCCAGGTGCTCGACACGCTGGGCATCGAGAACTTCATCTCGATCAAGGAAACCGAAGGACCGAAGTTCGCCCACGCCCTCGAAGAGCATGTGCGCGACTACGACGTCGACATCATGAATCTGCAGCGCGCCAAGGCGCTGGTGCCGGGCAAGGACCTCATCGAGGTGCAGCTCGAAAGCGGCGCGTCGCTCAAGAGCAAGACGGTCATCATCTCGACCGGTGCCCGCTGGCGCAACATCAACGTGCCGGGTGAGCACGAGTTCAAGAACAAGGGCGTGGCCTACTGCCCGCACTGCGACGGCCCGCTGTTCAAGGGCAAGCGCGTCGCCGTCATCGGCGGCGGCAACTCGGGTGTCGAGGCGGCCATCGACCTGGCCGGCATCGTCGGCCACGTCACGCTGATCGAGTTCGACACGCAACTGCGCGCCGACGCCGTGCTGCAGCGCAAGCTCAAGAGCCTGAAGAACGTCGACATCTTCACCAACGCGCAGACCACCGAGATCACCGGCGACCAGAAGGTCAACGGGCTGGTCTACAAGGACCGCGCATCGGGCGAACTGAAGAAGGTCGAGCTCGAAGGCGTGTTCATCCAGATCGGCCTGGTGCCCAACACCGACTGGCTCAAGGGCACGGTCGAACTCACGAAACACGGCGAAATCGTCGTCGATGCGCGCGGCCAGACCTCGGTGCCCGGCGTGTTCGCGGCGGGTGACGTCACCACGGTGCCGTTCAAGCAGATCATCATCGCGGCCGGCGACGGCGCGAAGGCGGCGCTCGGCGCGTTCGACCACCTGATCCGCACGACGGCCCCTGCGTAAAGTAGGCCTTTGGCAAACATTGATATCTTTCAATTGAGAATTATTCTCATACAATAAATGAGCGGGCAATCACTGCCGATTGCCCCTCATTGCCAGCCAGGTCGCACACGCGCAGTGTTCTCTCTGCGCCTCAAGGTCCAGCAAGCAGTTCATCAACTGTTTCCTGGACCTTTTTCGTGGCCGCTCATTTCCCTCGACCGTCTTCCCATCGACCCGCGCTGCTGCCCTGGCTGATCGCCTCTGCCTTCGGCATGGCCGCCGCGCCCGCGTGGTCCCAGCAACTCGCGGCACTCGGCGAAGTGGTGGTGAGCGGATCGCGCTCGGAGCAGGCCAGGCACGACCTGCCGCTGAGCATCGAGGTCATCAACCGCCAGGACATCGAGAGCAAGCAGATCCACGACATCCGCGATGCCGTGCGCGACCTGCCCAACGTGTCGGTCAAGCGTTCGCCGGCGCGCTTCGGGTTGGCGCAGGGCAACACCGGCCGTGACGGCAATGCGGGCTTCAACATCCGCGGCCTGGACGGCAACCGCGTGCTGCTGCTGACCGACGGCATCCGCACGCCGCGCAGCTACGTGTTCAGCGCCAATGCGTTTGGGCGCGACTACTTCGACATCAGCCTCGTCGAGCGCATCGAGATCATCAAGGGCCCGGCGTCGGCGCTCTACGGTTCGGATGGCCTGGCCGGGCTGGTCAACTTCATCACCCGCGAGCCCTCGTCCTTCCTGCGCGAGGGCAAGACCTTCGGCGGCAGCGCGAACATCGGCTACAGCGGCGAAGACAACGGCGTGCGCGGCGGCGTCACGCTCGCGGGCAAGGCGAACGACGTGCTCGAATGGCTGGTGTCTGCCAACCTGGGGCACGCCAGCGAACTCGAGAACCGGGGCTCGCTCAACGTGCCCAACCTCGACCGCACCACGCCCAATCCGCAGCGCGACCAGACCCTTTCGCTGCTGGCCAAGGCCATCCTCACGCCCAACGCCGACCAGCGCCACGCCTTCACCTTCGAACACGTCGAGAAGAGCAGCCGCTACAACCTGCTGTCGGGCGTCGCCAAGCCGCCGTATGCGTCCACCTCGGTGATCGGCCTCAATGCCAAGACCGACCTCGACCGCGATCGCCTGACCTACGAAGGCCGGTTGCGCCTGAACAGCGTGGTGGCCGACAACCTGCTCGCTGTCGTGAGCTACCAGAAGGCCGGCTCGCGCGAGTACATCTACGAAGACCGCTTCACCGCGGCCGACCGCACGCGCGATGTCACCTACGACGAGAACACCTGGCAGTTCGGTCTGCAGGCGGACAAGACGATCCGCATGGGCAGCTGGGCGCAGAAGATCACCTACGGCCTGGACTACACGCGCACCAACGTCGAGAACCTGCAGACCGGCCTCGTGCCGCCGGCCGGTGAGAGCTACCCGCTCAAGCGCTTCCCCGACACGCGCGAAACCTCGACGGCTTTCTACGTACAGGACGAGTTCATCCACGACCGCTGGAGCATCACGCCCGGCATCCGCTTCGACCGCTTCTCGCTCGATGCGAAGCAGGCGGGCTTCAACGCGCAGGCCGTGTCGCTGTCGGGCTCGGCCGTGTCGCCCAAGCTGGGCGTGCTGTTCCGCGCCACGCCGCAGTTCAGCGTGTATGGCAACTACGCCTCGGGTTTCAAGGCGCCCAACGCGTTCCAGGTGAACAACTTCTTCGAGAACGTGATCTCGGGCTACAAGACGATCCCTAACCCGAACCTCAAGCCCGAGAAGAGCCAGAACATCGAGCTGGGCGTGCGCGGTCGCACCGGCCTCCTGAGCTTCGACGTGGCCGCCTTCACCGGCGACTACAAGGACCTCATCGAGAACGACAAGCTCGTGGGCGGGCGCGGCATTCCGCGCATCGACCCGCTGATCTACCAGACCGTCAACGTCGGACGCGCGCGTATCAGCGGCTTCGAGATCAAGGGCGAGCTCGACTTCACCGAGAACGGCAACGGTTTCTCCGTGCCCTTCGCCTACGGCCGCACGCAGGGCCGCGACCGCACCAACAACCGGCCGCTCAACTCGATCGATCCGCAGAAGTTCAGCGCCGGACTCAAGTACCAGGCGCCGGCCTGGAGCGTGCGCCTCGATGCGGTTCATCATGGCGCCAAGGAGTGGGAAGACGTCGATCGCAGCGAAGTGACCACGGGCCTGCAGTTCCGCACGCCGGCGGCCACCACGCTGGACATCAGCGCGCAGTGGCGCATCCGCAAGGACCTGCGCCTGAACGCGTCGGTGACCAACCTCACCAACAAGCGCTACTGGATGTGGAGCGATGTGCGCGGCGTGACGACCACCTCGGCCATCCGCGACGCCTACACCCAGCCGGGCCGCAGCTTCAACGTCTCGCTCGTGGCGGACTTCTGAGCCGCACCGCCACTTCTCTCACAACAAAGGACACCCGATGAATGCCGAAGACATCCGCACCCGTTTCGCCGAACTGCGCGCCAAGGGCATGCGCCACAAGGACGCGGCCGCGGCCATGGGCCTGAGTGAAGGCGCTGCCATCGCGGCGCACACCGGCGCGCACGACAAGGCGCTGCGCGCCACGCGGCTGAAGGGGCCGTGGGTCGAGCTGCTGCAAGCCTTGGAGCTGTGTGGCCCCGTGCTGGCGCTCACCCGCAACGAGACCACGGTGCACGAGAAGACCGGCGTCTACGAGAAGGTGTCCGGCAGCGACGCGATGGGGCTCGCGTTGGGCGAGGTCATCGATCTGCGCCTGTTCTTCAGCCGCTGGCATGCGGGCTTTGCGGTCAGCGAGGCCGCGGCCAATGCCGGCGTGCCGCCGACGCTGAGCCTGCAGTTCTTCAACCCGCAGGGCGTGGCGGTGCACAAGATCTTCGTGCGCGACGCGACCGACCGCGACGCGTTCCAGTCGGTCATTGACACCTACGCCGCCGCGCCCGACGCGCCGGTGCAGTTCGTGCCCGCCGAGAAGAAGGCGACGCCGCGCGACGACAGCGCCATCGATGCGGTCGCGCTGGCCGATGCCTGGCGCGGCATGCAGGACACGCACGAGTTCTTCGGCCTGCTGAGCAAGTTCGACGTCGAGCGCCAGCAGAGCTTTCGCCTCACCGAGGGCGAGTTCACGCAGCGGGCCGAGACCGGCGCGGTGCGCGAGCTGCTGCTCGAGGCCGCGTTCGACGGCACGCCGATCATGGTGTTCGTCGGCAGCCCCGGCTGCATCCAGATCCACTCGGGGCCGGTCGTTCGCATCGAGCCGATGGAGATGCATGGCATGCAGTGGCTCAACGTGCTCGACCCCGGCTTCAACCTGCACCTGCGCGAAGACCGCATCGCGAGCGTGTGGATCGTGCAGAAGCCGACCAGCGACGGCATCGTGACTTCCGTCGAGGCCTTCGACGGCGAGGGCGAGCTGATGGCGATGTTCTTCGGTGCGCGCAAGCCGGGCGTGCCCGAGCGCGCGGAGTGGCGTCAGATCGTGGCCAAGCTCTCGCGCCTGGCCACCTCGGAAGCGCCAGCGCGATGAGTGCTGACACCTTTCCGGGCGTGGTCGAGATCAAGGCCTTCGTGCCGGCGAAGGACTTCGCGCTCTCCATTGCCTTCTACCAGGACCTGGGCTTCACGCTGGCCTCGAACGAGGACGGCATTGCGTACTTCTTCTGTGGCGAGAGCAGCTTCCTGCTGCAGGACTTCTACGTCCAGACCCATGCAGAGAATTTCATGATGCATCTGCTCGTCGATGACGCGCTGGCCTGGTGGGACCGCGTGCAGGCGCAGCGGCTGACCGAACGCTACGCCGTGCAGGCCACGCCGCCCGCCGAGCGTCCGTGGGGCATGGTCGATTTCGCGCTGACCGACCCGACCGGTGTGCTCTGGCGCATCGCGCACAACATTCCCCGGCGCGGCTGACGCGCATCTTTCTCTTTCGCTGTCCGTGACCCCATGACTGAACAACGAGATTCCTCTTTTCTTTCTTCTTCCGTGCCGCGTCGCCGTGATGCGCTGCGCCTGCTGTCTGCTGCAGCGCTCGGCGCGGGCGCGTGGCCCGCGTTCGCGCAGGACAGCAAGCGCCTGCCGCGGCTGGTCACGGTCAGTGGCGCGATCACCGAGGTGGTCTATGCGCTCGGCGCCGAAGGCCAGCTGGTCGGCACCGACACGACCAGCCTGTTTCCCGCTGCGGCGCGTGCCACGCCCAAGGTGGGCTACATGCGTCAGCTGTCGGCCGAAGGGCTGCTCTCGCTGAAGCCCGACGCGATCATCGCGACCAACGAGTCGGGCCCGACCGTCGTGCTCGACCAGATCCGCACGGCCGGCGTCAAGGTCGAGATCATCGAGGCCGACCACAGCTGGGGCGAAGTGCAGCGCAAGGTGCAGGCCGTGGGCCGCGCCGCCGCCAAGGAAGCACAGGCGCGCGAACTGCAGGCCCGTCTCGATGCCGAATGGGCACAGGTGCTGCAGCGCATCGGCGGCGCGAAGGGCCGCAAGCCGAAGGTGCTGTTCGTGCTGTCGCACAGTGCGAGTCCGCAGGTGTCCGGCGAGAAGACCGCGGCGCATGCGGTGATCGGCTTCGCGGGCGGCGTGAATGCGCTGGGCGGCTTCCACGGCTACCGACCGATGACGGCCGAGGCCATGGCCAGCGCGGCGCCCGACATCATCCTCACGAGCACGCAGAGCATCGAGGCGCACGGCGGCGTCGACAAGTTCTGGGAGCGGCCCGAACTGGCGCTGACGCCGGCTTACAAGAAGCGCGCGCTCATCACGCAGGACGCCTTGCTGCTGCTGGGCTTTGGCCCGCGCCTGCCGGCCGCCATCGGCGAACTGCACGACAAGTTCCGGGCCGCGCTCGCATGAGCCAGCGCTTGGGGGCGCGTGCCGTGCTCTGCGGCAGCGCGGTGCTGCTCGTTGCGGCCTTCGCGGTGGGGGCGGTGTCGGGGGCCTATGCCATCAGTCTTTCGCAGCTCTGGAATGTGTTGACCTCGCTGGGGCAGGGCGCAGGCAGCCAGTCGCCCGAGCATCTCGTGTTCCTCAACATCCGCTTGCCGCGCCTGGTTCTCGGCGTGGCGGCGGGTGCGGGGCTCGGCATGGCGGGCACGCTGATGCAGGGGCTGTTCCGCAATCCGCTGGCCGACCCGGGGCTGATCGGCATCAGCAGCGGCGCGGCGCTGGCGGCCGGCATCACCATCGTGCTGGGCGCCTCGTTCTGGCCGATGCTGCCGCGCACGCTCGGCAGCTGGACGCTGGTGCTCATGGCCTTCGGCGGTGGCTTCGTCGTGACCTTGCTGATCTACGGCCTGTCGCGCAGCGAAGGCGGCACGCGCATGGCGCTGATGCTGCTGGCGGGCATTGCGATCAATGCGCTGGCCGGTGCCGGCCTCGGCCTGCTGAGCGTGATGGCGACCGACGAGCAACTGCGCAGCCTGCAGTTCTGGCTGCTGGGCAGCCTGGGCGGCGCGCGCTGGAGCGCGGTCATCCTGGTGGGCGTGGCGGTGTTGCTCTCGTGCTGGGCTGCGGCGTCGCTCGCTTCGCCCCTGAACGCCATCGCGCTCGGCGAGGCGCAGGCGGCGCTGCTCGGCGTGGACGTGGAACGCACCAAGCGACGTGCCGTGGTCATCACCGCGGTGGCGGTGGGCGCGGTGACGGCCACGACCGGGATCATCGGTTTCATCGGCCTGATCGCGCCGCATTGGGTGCGCATGGTGGCCGGGCCCGACCACCGCGTCGTGCTGCCGGCCTCGGCGCTGCTGGGCGCGGCGCTGGTGCTCGCGGCCGACACGGTGGCGCGCACGGTGATGGCGCCGGCCGAACTGCCGCTGGGCGTGCTCACGGCTTTCATCGGCGTGCCGATGTTCCTTCTGATGCTGCGGCATTTCAGGGGGCGCGTATGACGGCAGCGGGACACGGGGCGCTGGCGTGTGCCAGTGTCGAGGTGCGCATCGGCGCCAAGACGTTGCTGGCGAATGCATCGGTCGAACTGGCGCCGGGCCGCGTGACTGCGATCCTCGGCCCGAACGGCGCGGGCAAGTCGACGCTGCTGTCGGTGCTGGCCGGCCAGCGCGAGCCGACCCAGGGCAGGGCGACGCTCGACGGCCGGCCGCTGTCAGGCCACGGCATGCCCGTGCTGGCATTGCGCCGGGCCCTGATGCCGCAGGAAAGCGCGGTCGCCTTCGACTTCACGGCGCAGGACATCGTCGCGCTCGGCCGCTACCCGCACCGTCGCGCGCCGACCCGCGACGAGGACGCGATCATGGCCGAGGCGATGGCCCTGACCGACGTCACGGCGCTGGCGCCGCGCATCCTCAACACGCTGTCGGGCGGCGAGAAGGCGCGGGTCCACCTGGCGCGGGCGCTGGCCCAGCTCTGGCATCCGCGCCCCGACGGCGCGAGCCGGTGGCTGCTGCTCGACGAGCCCACCGCCGCGCTCGACCTTGCGCACCAGCATTCGGCGATGCGTCTGCTGCGCGCCTGGGCGGCGCGGGGCGTGGGTGTGGTGGCCGTGCTGCACGACCTGAACCTGGCGCGGCGCTATGCCGATGAGGTCGTGGTGCTGGGCGCGCCCGACGGTCTGCGCCAGGGCGCGACCGCCGAGGTGCTGCAGCCCGCGCTGATCGAGGCCGTCTGGCGCATGCCCTGCCAGCCGGTGACCGGTGCGGACGGCGTCACGCAGTATCTGTTCGGATAGCCCGGCGGGCGGTTGATGTTTGCTACTGAAAAAATAGCAAATCAGTAGACCAATCGCTCCGGTCGCAGCTCCTGCAGGATCGTCGTCGCGATTTCCTCGATCGACTTGGTGGTCGTCGAAAGCCAGCGGATGCCGGCGCGCCGCATCATGGCCTCGGCCTCGCTGATTTCGTGGCGGCAGTTCTCGAGGCTGGCGTAGCGCGAGTTGGGCCGGCGTTCGTTGCGGATCTCGCTCAGCCGCTCGGGCTGGATCGTCAGGCCGAAGATCTTCTTGCGGTGCGGGCTCAGCGCCGGCGGGAGCTGGCGGCGGTCGAAATCTTCGGGAATCAGCGGGTAATTGGCCGCCTTCAGGCCGTGCTGCATCGCCAGGTAGAGCGAGGTGGGCGTCTTGCCGCTGCGGCTCACGCCGACCAGGATCACGTCGGCGCCTTCCAGGTCGCGGTGGCTTTGGCCGTCGTCGTGCTGCAGGCTGAAGTCGATGGCCGCGATGCGGTCGTTGTAGGCCTTGCTCTTGCTGACGTCGCTGAAGCGGCCGATGCGATGGTTCGACTTCATGGCCAGCTCGATCTCGAGCGGCCGCACGAAGGTGCCGAACATGTCCAGGAGCATGCCCTTGCAGCCGGTTTCGATCACGCCCAGCACATCCATGTTGGCCAGCGTGGTGAACACGATGGGCCGAACGCCCTCGACCTCGGCCGTGTGGTTGATCTGCCGCACCGCCTGGTGCGCCTTGTCGACCGTGTCGGTGAACGGCAGCCGCACGTGGCGCGGCTTCATCTCGAACTGGGCCAGAACGGCGTTGCCGAAGGTTTCGGCGGTGATGCCGGTGCCGTCGGAGACGAAGAAAACGGTGCGTGTATGCATGGTGTTGCTTTTGCGGCGGAGTCCTGCGGCGCGCGCGACCTGCCACGCCTACAATCCGGGCCATTATCGGGAATCCGCTTTCCCCACCCCCTCGAATTCTTTCCATGCACACCGCGACCGCACCCAAAGCAACGACAACGATCGTGCTGCGCCGTCTGCATGCAGCGCCGGTTTCAACTTCTGGAGCTTCCCCATGTCTGCACTTTTCGAGGCGACCGCACTGGTCGTGCCATTTGAAAACCTGAGGATGACCGACGTCGAGTCGGTTGGCGGCAAGAACGCCAGCCTCGGCGAAATGATCTCGCAGCTGCCACAGGGCGTGCGCGTGCCGACCGGTTTTGCGACCACGGCTCATGCGTTCCGCCAGTTCCTGGCGCACGACGGCCTGGCCGACAAGATTAGCAAGCGCCTGGCTGCGCTGGACACCGAAGACGTGCGCGCCCTGGCCGCGGCCGGTGCCGAGATCCGCGCCATGGTCGAGGCCCAGCCATTCCCGGCCGACCTGCAAAAAGCCATCGGCGAGGCCTTTGCCACGCTGAGCGCCGGCAACCCCGCCGCCTCGTTCGCCGTGCGTTCCTCGGCCACCGCCGAAGACCTGCCCGACGCCTCGTTCGCCGGTCAGCAGGAAACCTTCCTGAACGTGGTCGGCATCGACGACGTGCTGCACAAGATGAAGGAGGTGTTCGCCTCCCTGTACAACGACCGTGCCATCAGCTACCGCGTGCACAAGGGCTTCGAGCACGACGTGGTCGCGCTGTCGGCCGGCGTGCAGCGCATGGTGCGCTCCGACCTCGGCGCCGCCGGCGTGATGTTCACCATCGACACCGAGTCGGGCTTCGACCAGGTGGTGTTCATCACCTCGAGCTACGGCCTGGGCGAGACGGTGGTGCAGGGCTCCGTGAATCCCGACGAGTTCTACGTGCACAAGCCGACCCTCAAGGCCGGCAAGAAGGCCGTCATCCGCCGCAACCTCGGCTCCAAGCTGATCCAGATGGAGTTCGCTACGCCCGAAGAGAAGAAGGCGAGCGGCAAGCTGGTCAAGACCACCGACGTCAAGGCCGAGCAGCGCAACCGCTACTCGCTGAGCGACGCCGACGTGGAGCAGCTGGCCCGCTACGCGCTGGTGATCGAAGAGCACTACGGCCGCCCGATGGACATCGAATGGGGCAAGGACGGCACCGACGGCCACCTCTACATCCTGCAGGCGCGTCCCGAGACCGTGAAGAGCCAGCAGCAGGGCAAGGCCGAGCAGCGCTACAAGCTGCTGGGCAAGGGCGCCGTGCTGGCCGAAGGCCGTGCCATCGGCCAGAAGATCGGCACCGGTGCCGTGCGCATCGTGCACAACATCAGCGAAATGGACCAGGTGCAGGCCGGCGACGTGCTCGTCACTGACATGACCGACCCCAACTGGGAACCGGTGATGAAGCGCGCTGCTGCCATCGTTACCAACCGCGGCGGTCGCACCTGCCACGCGGCCATCATCGCGCGCGAACTCGGCATTCCGGCCGTGGTCGGCTGCGGCGACGCCACCGACCTGCTCAAGGACGGCACGCTCGTCACCGTGAGCTGCGCCGAGGGCGACACCGGCTTCATCTACGACGGCCTGCTCGAGACCGAAGTGACCGAGGTGCAGCGCGGCGTGATGCCCGAGATCGACCTGAAGATCATGATGAACGTGGGCAACCCCCAGCTCGCCTTCGACTTCGCGCAACTGCCGAACCACGGCGTGGGTCTGGCCCGCCTCGAGTTCATCATCAACAACAACATCGGCGTGCACCCGAAGGCGATCCTCGACTACCCGAACGTCGACAACGACCTGAAGAAGGCCGTCGAGTCGGTGGCCCGTGGTCATGCCTCGCCGCGCGCGTTCTATGTCGACAAGGTGACCGAGGGCGTCGCGACCATCGCCGCCGCGTTCTGGCCCAAGCCCGTCATCGTGCGCCTGTCGGACTTCAAGTCGAACGAGTACCGCAAGCTGATCGGCGGCAGCCGCTACGAGCCCGAAGAAGAAAACCCGATGCTGGGCTTCCGCGGCGCCGCGCGCTACCTGAGCGCCGACTTCGGCGAGGCCTTTGCCATGGAGTGCGAGGCGCTCAAGCGCGTGCGCAACGACATGGGCCTGACCAACGTGCAGATCATGGTGCCCTTCGTGCGCACCCTGGGCCAGGCCGAGCGCGTGACCACGCTGCTGGGCGAGCATGGCCTCAAGCGCGGCGAGAACGCGCTCAAGCTGATCATGATGTGCGAGGTGCCGAGCAATGCCGTGCTGCCGGAAGAGTTCCTGAAGTTCTTCGACGGCTTCTCGATCGGTTCGAACGACCTGACCCAGCTCACGCTGGGCCTGGACCGCGACTCCGGCCTCGAGCTGCTGGCGGCCGACTTCGACGAGCGCGACCCGGCCATCAAGGCACTGCTGAGCCGTGTCATCAAGGCTTGCAAGGCCGAAGGCAAGTACGTCGGCATCTGCGGCCAGGGCCCCAGCGACCACCCCGACTTCGCGCTGTGGCTGGCGGAGCAGGGCATCGAATCGATCTCGCTGAACCCGGACAGCGTGATCGACACCTGGCAGCAGCTGGCCCAGCGAGGCTGAGCCAGCGCGCGGCGGGCATACCCCGCCACGTGATGCCACGCGGCGAATGGCGGAAATCCCCATGGGGGATTCCCCCGTGCCCGCCCGTGCAAATGAAACAAAGTGCGTTTCCGGTGTCAGACTCGTGACATTCGCAGGCGGCGCAATCCGGCTGCCTGCCTGAGGTGATGTGGGCCCGTCAGGGCCTGTGTCAGCACTTCGCCGGAGACCCCCATGATTCTTGTCAAGACGGAAGCCGGACAGCAGGTCCTCAAGGACCGCTCGGTGCCGTTGACGCCGCGCCAGCGCTCGGCCTTCATCCAGTTCGACGGCAAGCGCTCGATCGACGACGTGCTGGCCTCAGGGCTGGGCATCGGGCGCGAAGAGGTCGAGCAGATGGTCGCCCTGGGCCTGCTGGCGCCTCTGGCCGGCCAGCCGCCAGCCGTGGCGTCCGCAGTTTCGGCGGCCCCGGCGCCTGTTGCATCTTCCGGCCGCAGCCGGCAGCAGCGCTACAAGGACGCGTATCCGATTGCCACCCAGCTGACCGGCGGCCTGGGCCTCATGGGCTTCCGGCTCAACCTCCAGGTCGAAGGCACGACCAGCTACGAAGACCTCCTGGCACTGGCACCCAAGATCCGCGCCGCCGTTGGCGCGGAGAAGGCCGCCGCCCTCGACAAGGCCCTCAACGACTGAGGTGCCTTGCCGGGTCGCGCAACACAGGGCTATAATCGCCGGCTTTGCCTTGCCATACCGCGCCCGACGCTGCGGGTGGCTTTTCCTCTTCCACGGAAGAATCCACAAGGAGTGCCATGCGTCACTACGAAATCATCTTGCTCATCCACCCGGATCAGAGCGAACAAGTTCCGGCCATGCTGGAGCGTTACAAGGGCCTGATCACGGCCGGCGGCGGCAAGGTCCACCGCGTTGAAGACTGGGGCCGCCGTCAGCTGGCCTACCAGATCAACAAGCTCAACAAGGCCCACTACCTGTGCGTCAACATCGAAGCTGAACAAGCCGTGATGGGTGAACTGGAACACGCGTTCAAGTTCAACGATGCCGTGCTGCGTCACCTGACCGTTCAGAAGAAGAAGGCCGACACCGGTCCTTCGTCGATGATGAAGACGGTCGAGCGCGAAGAGGCCCGCAAGGCCCAGCAGGCCGAATACGCCGCCAACAACAACTGATGGCGTGACGGCTGCCGCTGCGGCGACCGGGGTCAACCAGCTTCTGCTGACCGCCTCTGTCGCCGAACTCGGAACCCTGCGATACACGCCAGCCGGCCTGCCCGCCCTCGATCTGAAGCTCGACCATGAGTCGACGCTCCAGGAGGCGGGAAAGCCCCGGCAGGTGAAGACGGCCCTCAAGGCCGTTGCGTTCGGCGCCATCGCCGAGCGGCTCGCAGCGCAGTCGATGGGAAGTCTCTGGCGATTCCAGGGGTTTCTCGCGACACCGGGCAACGGCAAGCATCCGGTCCTGCACATCCAGGATTTTCAGCAAGATTAATTTTCGACAAGAGGTCCCCCAATGGCCACGTTCAAGAAATTCAACAAAGACAAGCGCCCGAAGCGCAACACCCAGTCGCTGCTGTTCAAGCGCAAGCGCTTCTGCCGTTTCACCGTCGCTGGCGTCGAAGAAATCGACTACAAGGACATCGACACGCTGCGTGACTTCATCAGCGAAAACGGCAAGATCATCCCCGCACGCCTGACCGGCACGCGCGCGATCTACCAGCGTCAGCTGAACACCGCCATCAAGCGCGCGCGCTTCCTGGCCATGGTGCCGTACAGCGACCAGCACCGCGTCTAAGAAGGAGCACACACCATGCAAATCATTCTTCTGGACAAGGTTCTGAACGTCGGTGGCCTGGGCGACATCGTCAAGGTCAAGGACGGCTACGCACGCAACTTCCTGATCCCCTCGGGCCGCGCCCGTCGCGCCACCGCTGCCAACAAGGCCGAATTCGAAGCCAAGCGCGTCGAACTCGAAAAGGCTGCGGCCGCCAAGCTGGCCGAATCGCAAGCCCAGGGCGAGAAGCTCGCCGGCTCGACCGTCAAGCTGACCCAAAAGGCTGGCGTGGACGGCCGTCTGTTCGGTTCGGTCACCAACGGCGACATCGCCGAAGAGCTGAACAAGCAAGGCTACAAGGTTGCCAAGTCGCAAGTGCGTCTGCCCAACGGCCCGATCAAGGTTGTTGGCGACAACACCGTGAGCGTCTCGCTGCACACCGACGTGGTCGTCGAGATCACCGTCACGGTCTACGGCGAAACCGCCTGATCGTTCGCAGCGCCCCGTGCGCTGACGCAAGAAAGCCGCCTTCGGGCGGCTTTTTCTTTTCTGCGCGTGGGTTGTCCAGCTCGCTGCACCGGAAGTTCACCGTTTATTAACAACCTTGTCCACACGCGGCGCGTCCTGCGCGGCTTAGCATGCAGGGTTGCAAGGGAAGTCCATGTCCGCTGTTTTCTCCTATGCCGACAATGATTCGTCGGCCGACCGCCAGATCGCGCAATTGCGCATTCCGCCTCATTCCATCGAGGCCGAATCCAGCGTGCTGGGGGGCTTGCTGCTGGACAACGGCGCCTGGGACCGCATGGGCGACCTGCTGGTCGACGGCGACTTCTACCGCCATGAGCACAAGCTGATCTACGCGGCCATCGGCGGGCTGATCAATGCCAGCAAGCCGGCCGACGTGATCACGGTCTTCGAGCAGCTGCAGAACCTCGGCAAGGCCGACGACATCGGCGGGCTGGTCTACCTGAACTCGCTCGCGCAGTACGTGCCGAGCGCGAGCAACATCCGGCGCTACGCCGAGATCGTGCGCGAGCGTTCCATCCTGCGCAAGCTCGTGACCGCCGCCGACGAGATCGCCACCAACGCCTTCAATCCGCAGGGCAAGCCGGTCGACAAGATCCTGGACGAAGCCGAACAGAAGATCTTCAACATCGGCGAAGAAGGCACGCGGATGAAGCAGGGCTTCCAGAGCATGGATTCCCTGGTGGTCGAACTGCTCGACCGCGTGACCGAGATGGCCGAGAACCCGAACGACATCACGGGCGTGCGCACCGGCTTCAACGACTTCGACAAGATGACCTCGGGCCTGCAGCCGGGCGACATGATCGTGCTGGCCGCGCGTCCGTCGATGGGCAAGACCTCGCTGGCGATCAACATCGCCGAGCACGTGGCGCTCGAAGAGGGGCTGCCGGTGGCGGTGTTCTCGATGGAAATGGGCGCCGCCCAGCTGGCGGTGCGTATCGTGGGTTCCATCGGCCGCATCGACCAGGGCCACCTGCGCACCGGCAAGCTCAGCGACGAGGAGTGGCCGCGCCTGACCGAGGCCATCGAGAAGCTGCGCACGGTGTCGCTGCACATCGACGAGACGCCGGGCCTCTCGTCCAGCGAACTGCGCGCCAATGCGCGCCGGCTGGCGCGCCAGTACGGGCGCCTGGGCCTGATCGTGGTCGACTACCTCCAGCTCATGTCCACCAGCAGCTCGGGCGACGAGAACCGCGCCACGGCCGTGGGCGAAATCTCGCGTGGCCTGAAGATGCTGGCCAAGGAGCTGAAGTGCCCGGTGATCGCGCTGTCGCAGCTCAGCCGCGGCGTGGAAGCGCGGACCGACAAGCGCCCCATGATGAGCGACTTGCGCGAATCCGGCGCCATCGAGCAGGACGCGGACATCATCATGTTCATCTACCGCGACGACTACTACAACAAGGAGTCGAAGGAGCCGGGCGTGGCCGAGGTGATCATCAGCAAGCACCGGAACGGACCGACCGGCACGGTGAAGCTGGCCTTCCTGAAGCCGATCACCAAGTTCGAGAACCTCGTCGGCTACAGCAACAACGACGAGTACTGACCGCAGGGCAGCTCGTCAGCCGGCATCGCTGCCGGGTTCGGATGTCGAGGCCGGCGGCTTCTGCTCCCACACCTTGTGGCGCTGCGCCTCGGCCTTCACTTGCCGCAGCAGGTCGGCCAGCGTCTTGCCCGGCTCGTCCTGGAAGCGCGTGGTGAGCACCTCCACCGCCTCCATGCGGTCGACCCGGAAACCGCGGAAATCGTTGCGCAGCTCGCACCACGTCGAGAGCGTCCAGACCTTGCCCCAGTAGAAGCAGCCCAGCGGACGCACCGTGCGCTCGCTGGCATCGCCCGAGACGTCGCGGTAGCGCAGCCGCAGCTTCTGGTGCGCCTGTACGGCCTCGCGCAGCGTCTGCAGCCGGGTGCGCAGGGCGTCGTCGAGACCGAGCGCGGGCGCATACAACGCCAGCGCCTCGGCCGACACGCGCGCCGCCGGTGGCAGCACCGACAGGATCTTGCCCAGGCCGGTTTCGATGTTGCGCGCCATCGCGGGATCGACCCAGCTCTGGGTCATGCGTGCGGCGGCCACGAGCGCCGACGCTTCGTCCTGCGTGAACATCAGCGGCGGCAGCTCGAAGCCCGCGCCGAGCCGGTAGCCGACGCCGGCCTCGCCCTCGATCGGCACGCCCTGGTGCTGCAGGTCGGCCACGTCGCGGTACACCGTGCGCTCCGACACCTCCAGGCGCTGCGCCAGGAAGGCGGCCGTGGTGAGTCGGCGGCCGCGGATGAGCTGCACGAGCTGGAAGAGGCGGTCGGCGCGGCGCATCAACGCGTTCCGACGAGCTTCCTGGCGAAGTTCTCGACAAAGTAGCGCTTGCCGCGCTGGACCACCGTGTGGCCTTCGGCCTCGAGGCGCGACATCTGGGCCTCGATGCCGCCCGGGTACTTCGGGTTGAGCTCGCCGCCGATCTTGAGCGTGCGCCAGTACGGTGTGCCTGGCGTGCGACCGGCGCCGGTCGTCATGGCTTCCTCGGTGGCGTGGGCCACCATGTGGGCGAAGATGGCTGTGGTCACGGTGCAGCCGATGGTGGCCTGGTGGCGCGCCGCGATGTCTTCGCCGATGCCGAGCACGGTCGCGAGCCGGCCTTCGGGCACGCCGCGCATGGCCTCCTCGACTTCGGCCGGCGAGGGCGTGGCGATGGTGCCCTCGCCATGCCGCGCGCGCATGGCCGGGGGAATGGCCTTCACGTTCGGCAGGTTCGGGTAGCCGGCCAGCCTGTCGCGCCAGCCCTTGCGTGTGCTCATGAGACTCCGATGTGGATCGCCACTGCGTCCGGCCCCTCGTAGGCTTCGAAATCGCTGCGGTAGCGGCGCACGATTTCCGGGTGCGCCTCGAAATACTGCCAGATGCGCTGCCAGGTGGCGATCACCATCTGCGGCATCTCGCCGCGACCGGTGAACACGAGGTAGTCGCCGGCTTCGATGGCGACGCTGTCCGCGCCATCCGAGACGGCGACGCCGGCCGTCATGTCGAAGGCGCCGTGCGCGTCCGATTCGTAGGCGGAGTAGACGCTGAAGATGCGCGTGTCGCTGGTGCGGTGCGGCGTCGACTCGTAGGTCTGTTCGCCGAAGAAGCGGTTCCACAGCGCGCCGATGCGTGCGGTGGCGGGGTCGATCTCTTCGCGGTTGGTGGTGCGTACCGTGAGGCCGCAGACGCGGAAGGCGTCGTGGTGTTGGCGGATGGGGTCCATGCGTTGTTTCTCCGGAAGTGGCGGATGAGGAGGGCGAAAGCGCTCAAAACAGGAGCGCCTTCGGTTCGGCCTTCATCGTCTGCGCGATCAGTTTCATGTCGATGTCGGTGATGTCGAACAGGCCGAAGCGGAACTTGTAGCCCCATTGCTTCGGGGTTTCGATGAAGGCGAGGCGTTCGATCAGTGGGGCGATGGGCGCCTCGTGCGCGGCGACGTAGGCCACGTCGCGACGCCACGGGACGAAGCCGTTGCCCATGTCGAACTCGTAGGGATCGCCCGACTGCACGATGCCCAGCGCCACGAAGCTCTGCAGCTTGTCCGTGCCGCCGAACACCGTGGCCGGTGCGTAGTAGGCCACGCGGTCGCCTGCCGCCACGCGCTTGAGCGGCGCGAGCTTGCCGTGGCCCACCTGCATGAACCCGAGCGGCCGGTGGTCCCGGCCGCGCCGGGCGTGCTCGGCACTGGCGACCGCAATCCAGTTGCGTTGTGCCATGGTGTCTCAGGCGGGGGCGTGCAGGCCGACTTCGTTGCCTTCGGTGTCGCGCAGGTGGGCGATGAAGCCCATGCCCGGCGGCAACGCCGACTTGGGGGCCACGATCTGCCCGCCGGCCGCTTCGACGCGCGAGAGCACGGCATCGATGCTGGGCATGCAGTCGAGGTAGACGCGGATGCCGCTGCCCGCCTGCGCACTGGTGTTGGCGCCGGGCTTCAGCGCGCCGCCGGTGGCGGGGTCATCGTAGGGAAACACGGCCAGGGGGTTGCCGCCGAAGTCTTCGCGGCGCAGCTTGCGCGCGAGCACGGTTTCGTAGAAGGCCTGGGCGCGGTCCAGGTTGGCGACCGGAATCTCGAACCAGGTGATGGCATGGGTGGTCATGAAGTGCTCTCTCTCTTTCGTTCGTTGCGTTGGAAGGAGCCTGGATGGTGCGAGCCGCCTCCTGACAACGTCTTGTCAGTAGCCTGTCATGGCGGGCGAAAAAAAGCCCGCGATGCTCTGGGAGCATGCGCGGGCTTGTGTCGGCCGGAGCCGATGAATTTAGAGCACGTCGCTTGCGAAGTCGGCCAGGCGCGAGCGTTCGCCGCGCGCCAGTGTGATGTGCCCGCCGTGCGGCCAGCCCTTGAACTTGTCGACCGCGAAGGTCAAGCCCGACGAGCCTTCGGTGAGGTAGGGCGTGTCGATCTGCGCGAGGTTGCCCATGCAGATGATCTTCGTGCCGGGGCCGGCGCGGGTGATCAGTGTCTTCATCTGCTTGGGCGTGAGGTTCTGCGCCTCGTCGATGATCACGTACTTGTTCAGGAAGGTCCGGCCGCGCATGAAGTTCATGCTCTTGACCTTGATGCGGCTGCGGATCAGCTCGTTGGTGGCCGCGCGGCCCCACTCGCCGGCACCGCCGCCGTCGCCCTTGGCCAGGAATTCGAGGTTGTCGTCGAGTGCGCCCATCCAGGGGCCCATCTTTTCTTCCTCGGTGCCGGGCAGGAAGCCGATGTCTTCACCGACGCTCACGGTGGCGCGCGTCATGATGATCTCGGTGTAGCGCCGGTCGTCGAGCACCTGCGTGAGGCCGGAGGCCAGTGCCATGAGCGTTTTGCCGGTGCCGGCCGTGCCGGTCAGCGTGACGAAGTCGATCTCGGGGTCCATCAGCAGGTTCATCGCGAAGTTCTGCTCGCGGTTGCGCGTGTTCACGCCCCACACCGCGTTCTTGCCCGAGCTGTAGTCCTTGAGCGTCTTGAGCACCGCGGTCTTGTCGCGGATTTCGGTGACGCGTGCATACATGCTCGGCTCGCCGGGCGCCTCGAAGAAGACGAACTGGTTGATGTAGAGGTTGGGCACCAGCGGACCGCTGATCCGGTAGAAGGTGTTGCTGCCGCTTTGCCAGCTTTCGACCGTCTTGCTCTGGCGGGTCCAGAAGTCGGGCGGGAGCGCGAGCGAGCCGGCGTAGAGCAGGTCGCCGTCTTCCAGCGTCTTGTCGTTCTGGTAGTCGTCGGCGGCCAGGCCCAGCGCGCGCGCCTTGACGCGCATGTTGATGTCCTTGGACACCAGCACCACTTCCTGCTTCGGCTTGCCCGGACGGTCCTTGGCGTACTCGTCGCGCAGCGCGTGCACCACGCCCAGGATCTGGTTGTCGGCCTTGCCCTGGGGCAGGCTGATCGGCAGCGAGTAGTCGAGCGGGGCGGTCTGGAAGAAGAGGCGCCCGCCGGCTTCGCGGTGGCCGGTGGTGTCCAGCTTCAGGCCCTTGTCGATGTCGGCGTCCTGCGCGGCGGCCAGCGCGTCGAGCGTGCGGCTGGTCTGGCGGCCGTTGCGCGCGACTTCGGTCGTGCCCTTCTTGTGGCCGTCGAGCTCTTCCAGCACGATCATCGGCAGGAAGATGTCGTGTTCCTCGAAGCGGAACAGGCACATCGGGTCGTGCAGCAGCACGTTCGTGTCGAGCACGAACAGCTTGGCGGGACCGGTGGACTTGCGCTTGGGGCGTGCCGGGGCCTGCTGGGGCGCCGCGACGGGCGTGGCGGCGGCTGGGGCGGGCGTGGGCACGCGCGTCTCGACCTGCACCATCGCGGGTTGTTGTTGCTGCTGCGGTGCGCTCACCGGTGCCGACGTGGGCGCCGGGGCGGGTGCCGCCTTGGTTTTCGAGCGGCGTGCCGGACGCGCTGGGCGTGCAGTGGGCGCATCGCCGCCGCCTTCCGTGCCGAGGTTGTCGAACAGCTCCAGCGGCTGCGGTCCGCTCTTGGCGGGGGCGTCGTCGCGCGAATCGCCGGAACGGCGCGAGTTTCTGTGCGAGGGACGGGCGGGTGCGTCGATGGCATCCGGCGAGAGCAATGCGGCGCGTTTCGTGGGGGCGGGAGGCAATGGCATGGGTCAGGTCGCTCGCAAGGAAGAAAGAGGAGGGCCGGAAAACGAAAAAGCCGCCTGTAGACCCAGGCGGCTTCGTTCGGAGGATGCGGTCGTGGAGCTCAACGGCATGAGGCCATTATGCACACCGCAAAAGACGCACCAGAGGCTCTTTGCACACTGCGTGGGGCAATTCCCACGACTTGATGCAAAAGCGCACGCCCAGTGCCTTGCGGCGCGATCAGGCGGCCTTCTTGAGTGCTTTGACGGCCTTGAGGACGTCTTCGACATGGCCCGGAACCTTGAGCCCACGCCATTCGGCCTTCAGGATGCCGTCGGCGCCGATCAGGAAAGTGCTGCGCTCGATGCCCTTGACCTTCTTGCCATACATGATCTTGTTCTTGACCACGCCGAACATGTGGCACATTTTTTCTTCGGTGTCGGCAATCAGTTCGAAGGGGAGTTCGAGCTTGGCCTTGAATTCGTCGTGCGACTTCATGTTGTCGCGCGACACGCCGAAGACCGTGGCACCGGCTTTTTCGAAGTCTTTGTAGTGGTCGCGGAACTGCATCGCTTCGGTCGTGCAACCCGGAGTGTTATCTTTCGGGTAAAAATACATGACCATGACGTGGCCGAGGTGCGAGGTGTTCGAAACCTTGATGCCGCCCGTGGCGTTGGCGTCGAATTCAGGAATGGGTTTGTTGACAACGATCGCCATGAAACTTGTTTTCTCCGTTAGATTCCGTTCTCCGAGCCCTCTCAGCCTTTTTCGGGCTTGCTCGATGAACGGAGGATTGGTCGTTGCTAACTTGGGGTAGCTGGCCGGTTCGCAACCCGGTATTTTACCTCGAAAACCCCTCTCTCAGCCACCCGCCGGGCTCTCGACGAGCAGGGCGGCGATGACGTGCCGGCCTTCGCCGGCCAGGATGTTGTAGGTGCGGCAGGCCGCCGGGGTGTCCATGGTCTCCACGCCGGTGCGTTGCGCCATCAGGGGCTGCAGCCAGGCCGGCTGGGGAAATCGGATGCGGTTGCCGCTGCCGAAAATGACCAATTCGGCGCCCAACGAGGCCAATTGCGCGAATTGTTCGGGCCCCAGCTGGTCGAAGCGCGTGCAATCCCAGGCAAAGCGTTCGCCACGCGAACCCACGACCACGCTGCCCTCCACCTTTTCGTTGTTGATCGCGACCCAGCCGGGGCCGTGTGCGGTGAGGGTCTGGACGTCGGATTTGTCGGGCTGGAGCTTCATCGGGGCACTGGGAACTGTGGTCAAATTATAGGTTTTCCCTAGTGACACGAGGCCCGCAGGGGCCTTTGACCTTCGAGTAAACCCGCCCGGGAGGGCCCCTTTGAAGCAGCTCAAGAAATCGGCCAAGCTGGCCAACGTCCTCTATGACATCCGCGGTCCCATCATGGACGCCGCCAAGCAGATGGAGGAAGAAGGCCAGAAGATCATCAAGCTCAACATCGGCAACCTGGCCGTGTTCGGCTTCGATGCGCCTGAGGAGATCCAGCAGGACATGATCCGCAACCTGCCGACGTCGGCGGGCTACTCGGACAGCAAGGGCGTTTTCGCGGCGCGCAAGGCCGTGATGCACGAGACCCAGAAGCAGGGCATCGCGGGCGTCACGCTCGACGACATCTACCTGGGCAACGGCGCCAGCGAGCTGATCGCCATGTCCACCAACGCGCTGCTCAACGACGGCGACGAGCTGCTCCTGCCGGCCCCCGACTACCCGTTGTGGACCGCTTCCACGAGCCTGTCGGGCGGCACGCCGGTGCACTACCTGTGCGACGAGGACAACGGCTGGATGCCGAACCTGGCCGACATCCGCGCCAAGATCACGCCCCGCACCAAGGGCATCGTGGTCATCAACCCGAACAACCCGACCGGTGCGCTGTATTCCGACGAGCTGCTCAAGAGCCTCGTCGAGATCGCCCGCGAGCACGGCCTCGTGATCTTCGCCGACGAGGTCTACGACAAGGTGCTGTACGACGGCGTCAAGCACACGGCCATCGCCAGCCTGTCGACCGACGTGCTCACGCTGACCTTCAATTCGCTGTCCAAGAGCTACCGCTCGTGTGGCTACCGCGCCGGCTGGCTCGTGGTGTCGGGTGACAAGCGCAGCGCACGCGACTACATCGAGGGCCTGAACATGCTCTCGAACATGCGCCTGTGCGCCAACGTGCCGGGCCAGTGGGCCATCCAGACGGCGCTCGGTGGCTACCAGAGCATCAACGACCTCGTGTGCGAGGGCGGGCGCCTGCGCCGCCAGCGCGACCTGGCCTACGAGCTGATCACCGCCATCCCCGGCGTGAGCTGCGTCAAGCCCAGCGCTGCGCTCTACATGTTCCCCAAGCTCGACCCCGAGGTCTATCCGATCGCGGACGACCGCCAGTTCTTCCTCGAGCTGCTGAAGGAAACCCGCGTGATGCTGGTGCAGGGCACCGGCTTCAACTGGGCCACGCCGGACCACTTCCGCATCGTGTTCCTGCCCCATGAAGACGACTTGCGCGAGGCCATCAACCGCATCGCCAAGTTCCTGGAGCAGTACCGGTTGCGTCGCAAGACGGGACCATGAAATCCGCCTGCGTCGCTGCCGCGCTGTTGCTGGGCGCACTGTCTGTCGGCGCGGCCGGGAAGAAAGAGCCGGTCTCGTTCTCGCACAACGACTGGGAACTGGTCTGCGACAACACGCTGACCTGCCGCGCCGCCGGCTACCAGGCGGACGGCGGGGAGCACCAGCAGGTGTCGATGCTGATCACCCGCGCGGCTGGGCCGAACACGGCCCTCGATATCCAGCTGCAGATCGGCGATGACGGCAGTGCCAAGGGGCCGCTGCGCTTCAAGGTCGGCAAGGCCGCCCTGTCCGGCCTCGACGCGGGAACCGCCAGCTTCGACCAGGGCCAGATCCGCGCCGTGCTGCCCGAGCTGCTCAAGAGCGACGACGCCACCGTCACTGCCAACGGCGGCAAGAAGTGGACGCTGTCGCTCGCCGGCCTCAACGCCGTGCTGCTGAAAATGGACGAAGCGCAGGGCCGCGTCGGCACCCCGGGTGCGCTGGTGCGCAAGGGCGCCAAGCCCGAGTCTTCCGTGCTGCCACCGGTGCCCATGCCCGTCGTCCATGTGGTCAAGCCGCCGAAGGCGCGGCCAGGCGACGACGCGCTGGCCGCGCGCATCTTTCCGTCGCTCGACCTGAAAGACGCGCGCGAGCGGTGCAACAACCAGGACCAGGTCAACGCCAAGTCGGTGGAGGTTCACCGCCTGAGCGACCGCAAGGTGCTCCTGGCGCTGGGCTGCGGCGTGGGCGCGTACAACTACACCACGCTGCTCTGGACCGCCAACGACAAGCCGCCCTATGCGCCCGTGTCGCTCGAAGCGAGCGGCGAGTTCGACGAGAAAGACGCCAGCGTCACCTCTTCCATGAAGGGCCGCGGCATCGGCGATTGCTGGTCGAGCGAAACCTGGCACTTCAACGGCACGACCTTCGTGCGCACCGGCGCGGCCGGCGACGGCATGTGCCGCGGTTTCGCGGGCGGCGCCTGGAGCCTGCCGCGCTATGTCAGCCGCCTCGTGGACGCCGCAGCACCGTCTCTCACCTCATCCAAACCATGAACGCGACCCCTCCCATGAAATCCATCCAAGTAGGCCTGCTCGGCGCAGGCACGGTCGGCAGCGGCACCTTCAAGGTGCTCCAGCGCAACCAGGAAGAAATCAAGCGCCGCGCTGGCCGCGGCATCGAGATCACCATGGTGGCCGACCTCGACACCGCCCGCGCCCGCGAAGTGGCCGGCGAAGGCGTGAAGGTGGTCGCCGATGCGCGCGAAGTCATCGCCAACCCCGACATCGACATCGTCATCGAACTCATCGGCGGCTACGGCATTGCCAAGCAGCTCGTGCTCGAAGCCATCGCGGCCGGCAAGCACGTGGTCACGGCCAACAAGGCACTTCTCGCCGTGCACGGCACCGAAATTTTCGCGGCCGCGCATGCCAAGGGCGTGATGGTGGCCTTCGAGGCCGCGGTGGCTGGCGGCATCCCGATCATCAAGGCGCTGCGCGAAGGCCTCACGGCCAACAGCATCCAGTGGCTGGCCGGCATCATCAACGGCACGACCAACTTCATCCTGTCCGAGATGCGCGACAAGGGCCTGGACTTCGCCACCGTGCTGAAGGAAGCCCAGCGCCTGGGCTACGCCGAAGCCGACCCCACCTTCGACATCGAAGGCGTCGACGCCGCGCACAAGGTCACGCTGATGAGCGCCATCGCCTTCGGTATTCCCGTGCAGTTCGACAAGGCCCACGTCGAAGGCATCACCAAGCTCGCCGCGCAGGACATCAAGTACGCCGAGCAGCTCGGCTACCGCATCAAGCTGCTGGGCGTGACCAAGCGCACCGCCCAGGGCATCGAGCTGCGCGTGCACCCGTCGCTCGTGCCGTCCAAGCGCCTGCTGGCGAACGTCGAAGGCGCCATGAACGCCGTGGTCGTGCACGGCGACGCCGTGGGCACCACGCTGTACTACGGCAAGGGCGCCGGCAGCGAGCCGACCGCCAGCGCCGTGATCGCCGACCTCGTCGACATCACCCGCCTGCACACCGCCGACGCCGCACACCGCGTGCCGCACCTGGCGTTCCATCCCGACGCCATGAGCGATCTGAAGGTGCTGCCGATGGCCGAGGTCGTCACCAGCTACTACCTGCGCCTGCGCGTGGCCGACCAGGCCGGCGTGCTCGCCAAGGTGACGGGCCTGCTGGCCACCGCCGGCATCAGCATCGACGCCGTGCTGCAGCGCGAAGCCGACGAAGTGGGCGGCGAGGGTTCGACGCAGACCGACCTCATCATCCTCACGCACGACGCGCGCGAAGGCACCGTCAACGACGTCATGGCCGAACTGCAGGCGCTGCCGACCGTGCTCGAACCCATCGTGCGCATCCGCAAGGAAGAGTTGAAGTGAACTACCTGAGCACCCGCGGCCACGCCGACCGCAAGCGCTTCTGCGAAATCCTCCTCGAAGGCCTGGCGCCCGATGGCGGCCTGTACCTGCCTGAAACGTACCCGCAGGTCGACACCGCCACGCTCGCCAAATGGCGCACGCTGCCCTACGCCGAGCTGGCCTTCGAAATCCTCTCGCTGTACATCGACGACATTCCCGCGGCCGACCTGAAGGCGATCTGCGCGAAGACCTACACGGCCGAGGTGTTCGGCACCGACGAGATCGTGCCGCTGCGCGAGCTCGAAGATGGCGTGTACCTCGAAGCCCTGTCCAATGGCCCCACGCTGGCCTTCAAGGACATGGCGATGCAGCTCTTGGGCAACCTGTTCGAGTACGAACTGGCCCGCCGCGGCGCCGAGCTCAACATCCTGGGCGCCACCAGTGGCGACACCGGCAGCGCGGCCGAGTACGCCATGCGCGGCAAGAAGGGCGTGCGCGTCTTCATGACCTCGCCCGACGGGCGCATGAGCCCGTTCCAGCAGGCGCAGATGTTCAGCCTGCAGGACGCCAACATCCACAACATCGCCATCACCGGCGTGTTCGACGACTGCCAGGACATCGTCAAGGCCGTATCGAACGACCTGGGCTTCAAGCGCAAGTACCGCATCGGCACGGTCAACTCGATCAACTGGGCGCGCCTGCTGGCGCAGGTCGTCTACTACTTCGCGGGCTACTTCCAGGCCACGGCCAGCAACGACAAGCCGGTGAGCTTCACGGTGCCCTCGGGCAACTTCGGCAACGTCTGCGCGGGCCACGTGGCGCGCATGATGGGCCTGCCGATCCAGACGCTGGTGGTCGCCACCAACGAGAACGACGTGCTCGACGAGTTCTTCCGCACCGGCGTGTATCGCGTGCGCGCAGCGGTCGACACGCACGAAACCTCCAGCCCGTCGATGGACATCAGCAAGGCCAGCAACTTCGAGCGCTTCGTGTTCGACCTGGTCGGCCGCGATGCAGACCGCTTGCGCAAGCTGTTCGTGGACGACCTGGGCCTGACGGGCAGTTTCGACCTGAGCGCCGATCCGGCGTTCAAGCAGGCCGCCGAGCGCTTCGGCTTTCGCAGCGGCCGCAGCACGCACGCCGACCGGCTCGCGATGATCCGCGACACCGAGAAGCGCTTCGCCACGCTGATCGATCCGCACACCGCCGACGGCCTCAAGGCCGCGCGAGAGCAGCTCACGCCCGGCGTGCCGATGGTGGTGCTCGAGACCGCGCTGCCGATCAAGTTCGCGGCCACGGTGGTCGAGGCGCTGGGCGAGGAGCCCGCGCGCCCGAAGAAGTTCGAAGGCATCGAAGCCTTGCCCAAGCGCGTGGTCCAGCTGCCGGCCGATGCCGAGGCCGTCAAGGCCTACATCGCCCAGCACTGCGACTGACCGGGGCGTCCGCGGCATGAAGGTCGTCGGCTTCGCCGGGTATTCCGGCGCAGGCAAGACCACGCTGGTGGAACGCCTGATTCCCGTGCTCAAGCAGCGCGGGCTGCGCGTGTCGGTGGTCAAGCATGCGCACCACCGCTTCGACATCGACCACGTCGGCAAGGACACCTGGCGCCATCGGCAGGCCGGGGCCTTCGAGGTGGTCGTCGCGTCCGACCAGCGGCTCGCGCTGATGCGCGAGTTCGAGGTGCCGGTCGAGCTCACGGTGCACCAGCTGCTCGCCGAGCTGCATCCGGCGGTCGACTGGGCACTGGTCGAGGGCTTCCGGCACAGCGACGTGCTCAAGATCGAGGTCTGGCGACCGAGCGGCGACGGCGAGGCACCGCGCCCCGCGCTGTACATCGACGACCCCTTTGTCACCGCCATCGCCACCGATGCGCCGGACGGCCTGCCCGAGGCCACGGCGCGCCCGGTGCTCGACCTCAACGACGCCGAGGCCATTGCCACGTGGTTGATCGACAGCGGCGAGCGCTTCGACTACAACCCCGGACACCATGGCTGATTCCTCTCCTGTTCCCTTCGCCGCCTCGTCCTCGCGCCCGCCGTTGATGCCGCTCGATGAAGCGATCGCGGTGCTGCTCGCCAAGGCCCGGCCGCTGCTGCCGGCCGAAAGCGTCGACACCTTCGACGCCGACGGGCGCGTGCTGGCGCAGGACCTCGTCTCGGGCCTCACCGTGCCGCCGCGCGACAACAGCGCGATGGACGGCTACGCCGTGCGCGCGGCCGATTGCGCCACGCCCGGCACCGAGCTGGCCGTGACGCAGCGCATTCCCGCCGGCACCGTCGGCACGCCGCTCGCGGCCGGCACGGCGGCGCGCATCTTCACGGGCGCGCAGATTCCTGAAGGCGCCGACGCGGTCGTCATGCAGGAAGATACGGCCGCCACGCCCCAAGAGGGCGGACTGGGGTCGGTGCGCATCGCCATCGCGCCCGTGGCCGGCCAGTGGGTGCGCCGCGCAGGCGAAGACGTGGCCTCGGGCGACGTGGTCCTCCAGCGCGGTGAACGCCTCACGCCCGCCGCGCTCGGCCTGGCCGCCAGCGTCGGCTTCGACCGCCTGCAGGTCGCGCGCAAGCCGCGCGTGGCCATGCTCTCCACCGGCGACGAGCTGGTGATGCCCGGCGAGGTCGCGCCCGACGCGATGAAGCCCGGCGCGATCTACAACTCGAACCGCTTCTTCATGCGCGCGCTGCTGCACCGCCTGGGCTGCGAGGTGAACGACCTGGGCATCGTGCCCGACAACCGTGAAGCCACCATCGCCGCGCTGCGCGAGGCGGCCGAGGCGAGCGACCTGATCATCACCACCGGCGGCGTCTCGGTCGGCGAAGAAGACCACATCCGCGCCGCGCTGCAATCGCTGGGCGAGCTGCAGCTGTGGTCGCTGTCGATGAAGCCCGGCAAGCCCTTCGCCTACGGTTCGATCGCGCGCAGCAACGGGCAGGGCGCCTGCCACGTTACGGGGCTGCCCGGCAATCCGGTGTCGAGCTTCCTGACCTTCCTGATGCTGGTGCGGCCCTTCCTGCTCGCGCTGCAGGGGGCCACGCGCGTGGCGCCCGCGGCCGTGCCGCTGCGCGCCGATTTCGACTGGCCGCGTGCCGACAAGCGCCGTGAGTTCCTGCGCGTGCGACGCAACGCGTCGGGCGGGCTCGACCTGTTCGCCAACCAGAGTTCGGGCGTGCTCACCTCGATGGTCTGGGGCGACGGCCTGGTCGACAACCCGGCGGGCCGGACCATCCAGTCCGGCGACACCGTGAACTTCATTCCTCTCGCATCGCTGCTCGGCTGAATCTCCCCATGAAGGTCCGCATCCGTTATTTCGCCTCAGTGCGCGAGGCACTGTCCAACAGCGGCGAAACCGTCGACACGCAGGCCGGCACGCTCGCGTCCCTGCGCGACGAGCTCATCGCCCGCGGCGGGGCCTACGCCATTGCGCTCGCACGCGGCAAGGCCGTGCGCATGGCGCTCGACCAGACCATGAGCGACGAGGCCGCCGCGCTGAACGACGACTGCGAAGTCGCGTTCTTCCCGCCCGTCACGGGCGGCTGAGCTTCGCGTCCAGCGCCACGAGGCGCTCGCGCAGGCCGTCCGACGCGCGCGTCATCGGCGAGCGCAGTTCGTCGCGCAGTTCGCCCGCATGCGCCAGCAGCGCCTTCAGCGGGCCCGGGTTGGGTTCGGCAAACAGCATCTCCAGCAACGGCTGCAGCGGCTGCCATTCGGCGCGCGCCTCGGCCAGCCGGTTCTCGGCCAGCAGGCGCACCAGCCGTACGAGGCGCTTCGTCTGCACATGGCCGCTGGCCGCGATGGCGCCCACGCCGCCTTCGGCCATGGTGGCGAAGATCTGGTGGTCTTCACCCGTGAGCACCTGCAGCCGGCCGTCGGCGATCACCGCGCGCGTCTTGGCCATGTCGCCGCCGCAGTCCTTGATGCCGCGGATGCGCGGGTGCTCGGCCAGCGCCAGCATCGTCTCGCGCGCGATGGTCACGCCGGTGCGGTAGGGAATGTCGTAGACCAGCACGGGCACCGTGCTGGCATCGGCGATGGCGTGGAACCACTCGATCACGCCGGCCTGCGACGGGCGGATGTAGTGCGGGGCGGACACCAGCAGGCCCGCCAGCGGGCGTTCCGAGAGCTTGCGCGCCCACGCCGTGGCCTTGCCCAGGTGGTAGCCCGACACACCCATCACGACTGGCAGGCCACCGGCAGCGGTGAGCACGGTGTCGAGCACGGCCAGCTGCTCGGCCTCGTCGAGCGCGGCGGCTTCGCCGGTCGAGCCGCAGGGCACGAAGCCGGTCACGCCGTCGTCGACAAGCCTTCGGACGAGCGCCGCCAGGGCGGTGTGGTCGACCGCGCCGTCGCGGAACGGGGTGACGAGGGCGACCCACAGGCCCGAGAAATCGGTCGCGGTGTCGGCGGTTGGTTGTTGATGTGGCACGCAGGCTTCCTTTCAGGAATCGACCGATGGAAAGAACCACCGTCCGATGCGCGCGCAACCCAAGAGGGGCCAAAGCCTTGGCAGGTTCCGTCGCTCATCCGACGACGGAACCTCGGCTCCGGTCAGACGAGCTTTGGTTTTTTGGCTTTGTTGCCCTGGCGCGCGCATGCCTTGCCTTCGAACGAAGGCGAGAGGCGGATGGGCGTGCGGCGCGAAGGCATGGGCTGCATTGTCGCGCCTAGGCCGGCGGTGCGGTGGCGCTGCGTTGCAGGCTCACGACACGGCCGCCCTCGGCGGCGCGGGCATTGCCCAGGAACTCGACGGTGACCTGGTTGCCCAGCTGCGCGTCGGTCTTGAGGTCGAGCGCGCCGAACAGCTGGCCGTCGACCCGGAACCAGCGCACCTCGGCCGTGTGCTTGCCCTGCGGCACCTGGGCCGTGAGGATTTCGGTGACCGGCCCGCTCACCGTGTGCAGGTGCGTGAACCGGCGTGCGCGCAGCAGCTGCGGCAGCACGCCGACCGCGAACACCAGCGCACAGATGGCAGCTGCGTACCCCGCCATGAACAGGCCGAAGCCCGGGCGAAAACCGTCGGCCCACGCCGTCCCGATCGCCAGGACCGCGCCGCCCGCCAGCACGACGCCCATGAAGCGGCGGTCCGAGCGCCCGGCGCGCCGACGGTCGCGCGAGGTGGCCGGCCGCTCGGTGCGCGTGGCCTGGCGCGCCATCGGATAACGCGTGCGCAGCAGCAGATGCACGGCGTTGTCGCGCGCCACGCATTCGATCTCGACGGGCGCCTGCGCCAGGTGCCGCACCGCCGTCAGCGGCCGGCCCGTGGCGTGGCTGCGAGGTGCGTCCAGGCCCAGCACCGGCACGACGTCGACGTGGAACTGGCCGTCGACCGTGTAGCGCAGCGCGCCGCCGGGCAGGGCGGCCACGTGGTCCACGGTGCCGGCCACGGTGAACTTGCTGTTCTTCGCCAGGGCCTCGCGGGTGGCCTGGGCCAGGCGCCGGTCGATCCGCGTCCGATGGGTGAACAGCCACACGCCCAGCAGCAAGGTGACCAGCGCCGCCGCGTTCATCGCCAGGGCCAGGCCCGCCGGGGCGCCGGGCAGCCGCCCGATCACCACGAAGACGAGGGCGCAGCCCGCCAGCAGCACGGCCAGCACCGCCAGGCCGGCGGCCGGGGTGCGCGCGGCAAGGTCGACGCGCCGCAGCATCTCGACATCGTCGGGTGTCAGGGGCTGCGACGTGGGAGCCGGCATCGGCGCAGTGTAGGGCGGCAGTGCCACAATTTGGGCATGTCCTCGCTCCCTCGCGTTTCCATCCAGACGGCCGACTTCGACGCCGGTGCCGAGATCGCCGCCCTGCGCGCGGCCGACGCGCGCGTCGGCGCCGTCTGCAGCTTCATCGGCACGGTCAGAGACCGCAACGACGGCAGCACCATCGCCTCGATGGAGCTGGAGCACTACCCCGGCATGACCGAGAAGGCCATCGAGGCCATGATCGACGAGGCCCACAAGCGCTTCGACATCCTGGGTGCGCGCGTGATCCACCGCGTGGGGCTGCTGCAGCCGCTGGACCAGATCATGATGGTGGCGGTGGTGTCCGCCCACCGCGGCCAGAGCTTCCAGGCCTGCGAGTTCCTGATGGACTACCTGAAGACCCAGGCCCCGTTCTGGAAGAAGGAGCAGACGCCCGAGGGCGCGCGCTGGGTCGATGCCCGCGTGACCGACGACGAGGCGCTGGCGCGCTGGGGCATCGCGGCCTCGAACAGCGCCACCTGAGCGGCGCGGTCGAGACTCAGGGCGCGATCAGCGCCGAGGCCGCCAGTGCCTTGGCTTCCGCACCGCAGTCCTGAGCGGGCACCGCGCCTGCCGCGCGTGCCTTCGCAATCTCCGACCGGGCACCCGCCATCTGCGCCTGGAACACCGGATTCGTGTGCAGCTTCGCCACCGTCGCCGCGCCGACCAGCCGGCCGTTCTCGATGTCGCTCTGCCAGTGCACGCCGCAGATCGCGCGGCTCTGCGAGAAGGCCCGGCCGCGCTGCAGCAGCGCGTCGGCGCGCTCGGGGGCGAGTTCCGTCAGCACCAGCGCCCAGGCCCAGCCCACGGCCGAATGGCCCGAAGGGTACGAGCCGTCCTTGGCCAGCGAGGCTTCTTCGGCGGGCGTGCAGCTGCCGGTCTTGAACGCCACGAAGGGGCGTGTGCGGTTGTAGGTGTTCTTGGCCTTGTAGGTGGCCGAGCCGGCGTCGGCCAGCGTGCGGCGCAGCAGCATGTTCAGGTTCGGGGTGGCCTGCTCGGAGATCGGCATGCCCAGCGCGCACGAGAACACCTCGGCGGCCTTCGGAAACTTGAGGTTGGCGTCCTGCACCGCCAGTGCGCCGCGCGGCGTGCCCTGCAGGGCCGTGAGCGCACGGAAGGTGGCGCCGTCGGCCGCCAGCGCGGCCGAGCCCTCGGCCGGGGGCGCCGGCAGCAGGGCGAGGCTGTCGGGCAACTCGGCAGCGGGCAGGTAGCCCTTCAGGTAGCCCGAGCCCGGGCGCAATTCGCCGACTTCGGCGGGGGAGATCGGCGCAGTGCTGCCGCAGGCGCCGAGCAGCAGCGTGGCCGCCAGTGAGGCGGCGAGGGTCGTGAATCGCATGAGGGATGTGTCTCCGGCTTTGTTGTTGGAAGGCGAGGGCCCATCGTAGAGGGGCCTCGCCGGGCCGGAAGATCACTCATGTGACGACCGTGCCAGGCCGTGCAGCTCAGGGCTTGAAGCCGCTCGCCTGGATGATCTTTTCCCAGGTCTGCGTGTAGGTGCGCACGCGGCCCGCGAACTGGCCCTGGGGCTCGTAGCCGACCGTCAGGCCCATGGTGGTGAGCTTCTGCTTCACGTCGGGCATGGCCAGCACCTTCTGCAGCGCGTCGCCGTACTTGTCGATGACGGCTTGGGGCGTGCCCACCGGCGCGAAGATGCCGTAGTAGGGCAGGTCTTCCAGGTTCGCAAAGCCCAGCTCGGTGAAGGTCGGCACGTTCGGCAGCAGCGCCTGGCGCTTGGCGCCGATGGAGGCCACGATGCGCACCTTGCCCGCGCGGTGGTTCTCGATGAAGTCGGGCACCGAGGCGATGCCCGCCGTGATCTGGTTGCCCAGCATGTCGGCCGTCATGGGCGCGCTGCCGCGGTAGGGTGCGGGCTGCACGTCGATCTTGTACTTGTCCGAGATCATCTTCACCAGGAACTCGGGGATCGACGCCGGTGCGGGCACGCCGATGGTCTCCTTGCCGCCCTTTTGCGTGCGGATCCATTTCACGTACTCGTCGATGCTCTTGGCCGGCGTGCCGCCCGACACCGCCAGCACGTTGGCGAAGGTGGCAAAGCCAGCCACGGGCACGAAGTCGGTCGCGGGGTTGAAGCCCGGGTTCTTCACCACCTGCGGCAGGATCGAGATGGAGTGGTCATGCGACAGGAACAGCGTGTGGCCGTCGGCCGGCGCGGCCTTCAGCGCCTGCGCCGCGATCTGGCCGCCTGCGCCCGCGCGGTTCTCGACCACCACGGGCACGCCCAGCACGTCCTTGAGCTTTTCGCCCAGGGTGCGGGCAATGGCGTCGGTGCCCGCGCCGGCGGGAAAGCCCACCAGCAGGCGCACCGGCGTGCCGCTCTGGGCCTGTGCCAGGCCGGCCATGCCCAGGGCCGCTGCCAAGAGACCCACGCTGAACGCGCGGCGCATCGGTTGGACGCGCTGCATTGAAAAAACCATGATCGACTCCATTCGAAGAAAGAGAGAAATGCCTACGGCGCGACGGTGCGGGGCCCGGTGCAATACCCGTGCCCAGGGTGCAAATCCGATTCGCAACCTTGAATCGTGCCCGAACAGCCCTATTTTGGATGCAGGAATACCACCATGCGACAAGACAAACTCACCACCAAATTTCAGGAAGCACTGAGCGACGCCCAGTCGCTCGCCCTTGGCAGCGACAACGCCTACATCGAACCGGCGCACCTGCTGGTCGCGATGCTGCGCCAGGACGACGGCCCGCGCGCCCTGCTGGAGCGTGCCGGCGTCAACGTGCCCGGGCTGCTGCAGGCCGCCGAAGGCGCCATCAAGAAACTGCCCCAGGTGCAGGGCCACGACATCGTGCAGGTCGGCCCCGAGCTGGGCAAGCTGCTGCAGGCGACCGAGAAGGAAGCCATCAAGCGCAATGACCAGTTCATTGCGGGCGAACTCTTTCTGCTCGCCGTGGCCGACAGCAAGGCCGACATCGGCAAGATCGCCAAGGACAACGGCCTGAGCCGCAAGTCGCTCGAGGCCGCCATCGAGGCCGTGCGCGGCGGGCAGGGCGTGAACAGCGCCGACGCCGAAGGCCAGCGCGAAGCCCTCAAGAAATACTGCCTGGACCTCACCGAGCGCGCCCGCCTGGGCAAGCTCGACCCGGTCATCGGCCGCGACGAGGAAATCCGTCGCGCCATCCAGGTGCTGCAACGCCGCACCAAGAACAACCCCGTGCTCATCGGCGAACCCGGCGTGGGCAAGACCGCCATCGTCGAAGGCCTGGCCCAGCGCATCGTCGCGGGCGAAGTGCCCGAGTCGCTCAAGGGCAAACGCGTGCTGTCGCTCGACATGGCCGCGCTGCTGGCCGGTGCCAAGTTCCGCGGCGAGTTCGAGGAGCGCCTGAAGACCGTGCTCAACGAACTCGCGAAGGACGAAGGCCAGACCATCGTCTTCATCGACGAGCTGCACACCATGGTCGGCGCCGGCAAGGCCGAGGGTGCGATGGACGCGGGCAACATGCTCAAGCCCGCGCTCGCGCGCGGCGAGCTGCACTGCGTGGGCGCCACCACGCTCGACGAATACCGCAAGTACATCGAGAAGGACGCCGCGCTGGAGCGCCGCTTCCAGAAGATCATCGTGGGCGAGCCCACCGTGGAGGCCACCATCGCCATCCTGCGCGGCCTGCAGGAGAAGTACGAAGTGCACCACGGCGTGCAGATCACCGACCCGGCCATCGTGGCCGCGGCCGAATTGAGTGATCGCTACATCACCGACCGCTTCCTGCCCGACAAGGCCATCGACCTCATCGACGAGGCCGCGGCCAAGATCAAGATCGAGATGGACTCCAAGCCCGAGGTCATGGACCGCCTGGACCGCCGCCTCATCCAGCTGCAGATCGAACGCGAAGCCGTGCGCCGCGAAAAGGACGAGGCCTCGCAGAAGCGCTTCGGCCTCATCGAGGACGAGATCACCAAGCTGCAAAAAGAGATCGCCGACTACGACGAGATCTGGCAGGCCGAGAAGGCCCAGGCCCAGGGCAGCGCGCACGTGCGCGAAGACATCGACAAGATCAAGTTCCAGATCGAGGAGTGGAAGCGCAAGGGCGACTTCAACAAGGTCGCCGAGCTGCAATACGGCCAGCTGCCGGCGCTCGAAAAGCGCCTGAAGGAAGCCGAAGAGAGCGAGGCGAGCAAGGGCAAGTCGAGTGCGCCCACGCTGCTGCGCACGCAGGTCGGTTCGGAAGAAATCGCCGAGGTCGTGGCGCGCGCCACCGGCATCCCGGTCGCCAAGCTCATGCAAGGCGAGCGCGACAAGCTGCTCGTCATGGAAGACAAGCTGCACGAGCGCGTGGTCGGCCAGGACGAGGCCATCGGTGCGGTCGCCAATGCGATCCGCCGTTCGCGCTCGGGCCTGAGCGATCCGAACCGCCCCACGGGTTCGTTCCTGTTCCTCGGCCCCACGGGCGTGGGCAAGACCGAGCTGTGCAAGGCGCTCGCGGGCTTCCTGTTCGACAGCGAAGACCACCTGATCCGCATCGACATGAGCGAGTTCATGGAGAAGCATTCGGTCGCCCGCCTCATTGGCGCGCCGCCGGGCTACGTGGGCTATGAAGAGGGCGGCTACCTCACGGAAGCCGTGCGCCGCAAGCCCTACAGCGTGGTGCTGCTCGACGAGGTCGAGAAGGCCCACCCCGATGTGTTCAACGTGCTGCTGCAGGTGCTCGACGACGGTCGCCTCACGGACGGCCAGGGCCGCACCGTGGACTTCAAGAACACCGTGATCGTGATGACCAGCAACATCGGCTCGCCGATCATCCAGTCGATGGTGGGCCAGCCGAGCGAGGAGATCAAGGAGGCGGTGTGGGACGAGTTGAAGAACTACTTCCGCCCCGAGTTCCTGAACCGCATCGACGAAACGGTCGTGTTCCACGCGCTCGACGCGAAGAACATCGAATCGATCGCTGCGATCCAGCTCAAGGTGCTGCAGGCGCGCCTGGCGAAGATGGACCTGGGCCTGCAGGTGTCGCCTGCGGCGCTGGCCGAGATCGCCAAGGTCGGCTTCGACCCGGTGTTCGGTGCCCGTCCGCTCAAGCGCGCCATCCAGCAGCGCATCGAGAACCCGCTCTCGCGGCTGTTGCTCGACGGCAGCTTCGGGCCGAAGGACACGATCGAGGTCGAAACCGACCCGATCCAGTCGCCGGGCCAGTTCTCGTTCCGCAAGGGCGGGGAACCAACGGCGGCTGCATCGGCCTAAAGTCGGATGATGAACTTCATTCTTCGCGTCATTCTTCTGCTCCTGGGGCTGGTCTTCGCGGCCAGCCTGGCCGTGGCGGCCCTGCTGCTGGCGGCGGTGTGGGGTGTGCGCTACGCCTGGGGGCGCCTCACGGGCAAGCCCGTGACGCCCTGGGTCATGCGTTTCAACCCGCGCTCGGGCTTCGACCGATTTCGCCATGCGGCACAGCAGCCGGCCGAGCCCACGGCCGCCGACGTGGTCAGCGCCCGTGCGCGCGGCGAATCGGTGCGCAGCCCGGTCGTGCTGGGCCCCGCCGACGATGTGACCGACGTGCGGGCCCGGCCCGTGCGCGGCGACTGAGCCTCTTTCTTCCCGATCAGGCGCTGTACAGCGCCTCGATCTCGTTGGCGTAGGCCTTGTAGATGCTGGAGCGCCGCACCTTCATGGTGGCGGTGACTTCACCGTCGTCATGGTCCAACTCTTTGGTGAGCAGATGAAAACGTCTGATCTGCGACACCTGCGCCAGCTTCCCATTGCCGCGCGCCACTTCGGCCTCGATCAGCGCGCGCACCTTGGGCTCTTCCACCAGCGAGCGAAAGTGCGTGAAGGGCAGGCGCTGCGCCTCGGCCCATTTGCCGACGGTCTCGTAGTCGATCTGCAGCAGCGCGCCGACGAACTTGCGGCCGTCCGCCACCACGATGCATTCCTTGATGAAGGGGCTGCCCTTCATGGTGTTCTCGATCTCCGAGGGCGTGAGGTTCTTGCCGCCGGCGGTGATCATGATGTCCTTCAGCCGGTCGACGATGCGCAGCTGGCCGCCGGCTTCCTCGCGCACCACGTCGCCCGTGTGCAGCCAGCCGTCGCGGATCGATGAGGCTGTGGCCTCGGGGTTCTTGTAGTAGCCCTCGAACACCATGTCGCCGCGCACCAGCAGCTCGCCGGCTTCGCCCACGCGGTGCTCGGTGCCTTGCGTCGGCGGGCCGACGGTGCCGATGGTCACGGCGTCGGCGCGGTGGCCCGAGACCATGCCGGTCGATTCGGTGAGGCCGTACACCTCGACCAGCGGCACGCCCAGCGTGCGAAAGAAGCGCACCACGTCGGCCGGAATCGGCGCCGCGCCCGTGAGCGCGATGCGCGCGCGGCGCAGGCCGATGAAGTTCTGCAGCGCGCGCAGCACGGTCCAGTAGGCGAGGGCGAAGCGGCCGCGCTCGGCCAGCGTCCAGGCGCTGCGCGGTTTTTCGGCCAGCGGCGCGCAGGCCTCGATGGCCTTGCGGAACAGCGTGCGCTGCAATCTGCCGGTTTCCTGCATCTTGATGCTGATGCCCGCGTGCAGCTTTTCCCAGATGCGCGGCACGCCGAGGAACATGGTGGGCGCCACCTCGCGCAGGTCTTCCTGCACGGTGCGGATCGATTCGCCGAAGTTGACCTGCGAGCCCAGGTACAGCGGCACGAAGGCCGTGAGCATCTGCTCGGCCACGTGGCACAGCGGCAGGTACGACAGGTGCGTGGTGCTGCCGTCGAGCCCGAGCCGATCGACGATGCCGGGCACGACGCCGCGGATGTTGCGGTACGAAATCATCGCGCCCTTGGGCTTGCCCGTGGAGCCCGAGGTGTAGATCATCAAACCGATGTCGGCGAGCGTCTGGCGCTGCAGCGCGGCGTCGATGAGCGCGGTGCCATCGCGTGCCAGCACCTCGGTGCCGGCCTGCTCGACCTCCGCAAAGGTCGCGATGCGCTCGCGCACCTCGGGCGGGTAGCTCGCGAGGCCCTTGGTCTCGATCACGACGATCTTGCGCAGGCGCGGCAGCTGGTCGAGGGCGTCGAGCACCTTGTCGGTCTGCTCCTGGTCCTCGCAGACGATCACTTCGATGTCCGCATGGCCGACCACGTAGGCCACCTCGTTGCTCGGGCTCGTGGGGTACACGCCCACGGTCACGGCGCCGATGAGCCCCGCGCCCATCTGCGCGAGCAGCCACTCGACGCGGTTCTCGGAGATCACGCCCAGGTGCCCGCCGGGCGCGAGGCCCATCGCGTGCAGGCCCAGGCCGAAGCGGCTGGCGCGCTGCAGGTAGCCGGCCCAGTCCAGCGGATGCCAGATGCCGAAGTCTTTCTGCCGGATCGCGATGCGCTGCGGCTGCAGGCGTGCCTGCTCGCGCAGCATCTGCGGCAGGGTGAGCGAAGGGAGCAGGTTCGTCGTCATGACAGCCAGCGCTTGCGGCGCTTGTAGTGCTTCAGCTCGCGGAAGCTGCGCGATTCGCCGCTGCCGCCCACGCCGAGATAGAACTCGCGCACGTCGGGGTCGGCCGCGAGCCGTTCGGCGCTGCCGTCGATCACGACCTTGCCGCTTTCCATGATGTAGCCCGTGTGGGCGATGGCCAGTGCCACGCTGGCGTTCTGTTCCACCAGCAGCATCGAGGTGCCGCGCTCGGCGTTGATGCGCGCGATGATCGTGAAGATGTCCTCGACCAGCTTGGGCGAGAGGCCCAGCGAGGGCTCGTCGAGCAAGATCAATTGAGGCTGCGCCACCAGCGCACGCCCGATGGCGAGCATCTGCTGCTCGCCGCCCGAGAGATAGCCCGCGAGGCCCTTGCGGCGCTCGTGCAGGCGAGGGAAGTAGGCGTAGACGTCGTCGAAGTTGCGCGACGCGGGCGCGACGCCCGTACGCCCGGTCAGCGCGTAGGTCGCGGCGACCAGGTTCTCTTCGACCGTGAGGTCTTCGAACACGCGCCGGCCTTCCATCACATGGCTCAGGCCGCGCCGCACCAGCTGCTGCGGCGCGAGCCGCTCGGTCGGTGCGCCATCGAACACGATGCGTCCGGCCTCGACCTCGCCGTCTTCCAGCGCGAGCAGGCCCGACACCGCCTTCAGCGTGGTCGACTTGCCCGCGCCGTTGCTGCCCAGCAGCGCCACGATCTGCCCGCGCGGCACGGCCAGCGACAGGCCGCGCAGCACCTGCACGACCTTGTTGTAGACCACCTCGATGTTGTTGACCTCGAGCACGAGGTCGGGCGGTGCCGCGCGCGCGTCCATCGTGTCGATCAGTTCAGTGCGATCCAGTCCGACGCCGGCACCATCTTCTGTGCCTTCATGTCGGCCTTGTAGACGCGGCCCACGGGAATCGAATTGCCCTTGATGGTGATCGGCGTGCCGATGATCCCGCCGGTGTCGAAGTCCTTGATGGTGTTGAGCGCGGCCTTCAGGTTCTTGCCGTCCAGCGGCTTGCCGGCGTCGAGCGTGCGCTTGGCGGCCTCGGTGAACAGCATCGCCGTGAGGAAGCCCTGCGTGTAGGCCGTGCTCTGGTATTCGGGGCGCAGCGCGCGGATCTTGTCGAGCATCGGCGCCTTGGCCGAGGTGTCGTAGTAGTAGCGGTAGGGCATGACGCCCATGAAGCCGTCGCCGCCTTCGCCCATCTTCATGACGGTGGAGCTGTCCATGGTCCAGAAGGTGCCCATCCACTTGCTGGTCATGCCCATCTGCTTGCCCTGCTGCACGAACTCGGGAATGGGCGCCAGGATGTAGCCGTGGAAGATCGTGTAGTCGGGCGCGGCGCGGCGCAGCTTGATGACCTCGGTCGACACGTCGACGCTGCCCGCGGGCGTCATAAGCTTCACCGGCACGCTCAGGCCCAGCTTCTTGGCAGCAGCTTCGCTGGCCTCGATGGGGTCGCGGCCGAACTCGGAGTCGGAGTACACGAAGGCCACCTTGGCGCCCGGCTTTTCCTTGGCGATGTGGCGCAGCAGGATGCCGATCTGCTCGGTGTAGTCGGGGCCCACGAGGAACTGGTTCGGGTACTTGGCCGGGTCGTTGAGCTCGGTGGCGAACGAGGCGCCCGCCATCAGGATCTGGCCGCCGCGGTCCAGCTCGGGGTTGATGGTCTTGGAGAAGCCGGTGGAGTCGCCGTAGTAGAGGTTGACCTTGTTCTGGCTCGTGATCTTCTTGAAGGCCGCCACCGACACGTCGACCTTGTAGCCCGTGTCTTCCGGCACGTAGCGCAGCTTGCGGCCCTTGATGCCGCCCGCGTCGTTGACCATCTTCACGTAGTCGGCAATGCCGGCGTTGATGCCCACGCCCGCGAAGGCGAACACGCCGGTCATCGGGATCGAGCCGCCGATGACGATGTCCTCGTTGCCTTGCGCGTTCGCCGCGAACGGCACGGCGGCGGCCAGGCCCGCGGCGATCAGCAAGGCACGACGGTGTTGGGAAAGCTTCTTCGGTGTGTTGGGCATGCTTGTCTCCTGTTGGAATGGGCTCAGTTGCGGAACGGCCATAGATGGAAAAAGCGGCGTATGCGCCGCCACACTTCTGCGAGCCCGTGCGGCTCGAACACCAGAAATCCGACGATCAGCAGGCCGAAGACGACGGTGCGCACCGGCGAGAGGAACACGGTCATCTCGACGCCGCCCGGCAGCAGGTCGACCACCAGCTTGAGCAGCTCGGGCACCATGGTCATGAACACGGCGCCGAAGATGCCGCCCAGGATGGTGCCCATGCCGCCGACGATGATGGCGGCCAGGAAGAAGATCGACATCAAGAGCGGAAAGCTCTCGGGCGTGACCACGCGGAAGAAGTAGGCCCACAGCCCGCCCGCCACGCCCGCGTAGAACGACGAGAGCCCGAACGACAGCAGCTTGTAGCGCAGCAGCGGAATGCCCAGCACCTCGGCCGAGATGTCGCGGTCGCGGATGGCGATGAAGGCACGCCCCACGCGCGTGCGGAACAGGTTGGCCGCGCCGAGCACCATGAGCACCATCACCGGCACGATCACCCAGTACAGGCGAAACGAGGTGTCCAGCGGCAGGCCGAAGAGCTGCGCGGGCGGCAGCGAGATGCCGGTGGTGCCGCCCGTGAGCTTGAGGTTGGCGAACAGGAAGTGCGTGATGAACGACGCGGCGATGGTCGCGATGGCCAGGTACAGGCCCTTCACGCGCAGCGACGGGATGCCGACGACCAGCCCGCCGAGCATCGCGACCACGCCGCCCGCGAGGATGTTCAGCAGGAAGGGCGTGCCCAGCCGCGTCTGCATGATCGCGACGGTGTACGCACCCAGCCCCATGAACGCGGCCTGCCCCAGGCTCACGAGGCCCGTGTAGCCCGTGAGGATGTTCAGCCCCGTGGCGCTCGCCACGTTGATGGCGACAAGGCATGCGAGGTACAGCCAGTAGTCGCTGGCCATGAAGGGGAACAGCACGAGCAGCGCCGCGCCGATCGCGAGCCACACCTTCTGCGCGCGCGAATCGAACAGCGCCGCGTCGGCGGTGTAGCTTTGCTTGAGGGTGCCGATGCGCATGGCTAGAGTCTCTCGATCTCGTGCGTGCCGAACAGCCCGTAAGGCCGCACCATCAGCACGAACACCAGCACGATGAAGGTGGCGAGCAGCTTGTACTCGCCGCCCAGGTAAGAGCCGGCCAGTGCTTCGATCAGCCCGATGAGCACGCCGCCCACCAGCGCGCCGAGCACGCTGTCGAGCCCGCCGACGATCACCACCACCAGCACCGACAACCCGAACACGCCCATCGACGACGAGATGCCGCCGATGGCGCCGACGATGATGCCGGCCACCGCCGCGATCATGGCCGAGGCCACCCAGGCCAACGAGAACACGCGCGGCACGTGGATGCCCATCGAGTACGCAGCCGCCTGGTCGGAGGCCGTGGCCCGCAGCGCCACGCCGCCGCGCCAGAAGCGGAACAGCAGCAGCACCAGCCCGATCAGCACCACGGCGATCAGCGCGCCGTAGGCGATCTTGGGCGCCAGGAAGGCCTCGCCGATCATCACGGGCGTGTTGGGCAGGAACTCGGGCAGGCGGCGCTGGTCGGCGGTCCAGATGATCTCGACCAACCCGACGAGGATCGACGCCAGCCCCACCGTCACCATGAACACCGAGATCGGCGGCTCGCCCAGCAGCGGGCGGATCATGGTGCGCTCGATCACCGCGCCCAGCAGGCCGGTGCCGATCACCGAGCCCAGCACCGCCATCCAGATCGGCAGCGAGAAGCTCGCGGCGAAGGTGAAGAACAGGTAGGCGCCGACCATCAGCATCTCGCCGATGGCGATGTTGACCACGCGCGTCGCCTTGTAGACCAGCACGAAGGCCAGCGCCGCCAGCGCGTACAGGCCGCCGCCGGCGATGCCGGTGAGTGCGATCTCGAAGAGGTAGGCCCAATCCATCAGACGGCTCCCACGGCAGCTTCGCCACGCAGCCGGCGACGCAACTCGCCCACGTCGCCCGCGCCGAGGTAGGCGCGGATCACTTCCGGGTCGGCCTGCACCTGCGCGGGCGTGCCTTGCGCGATGACCTGGCCGAAGTTGAGCACCACCACGTGGTCCGACAGGTCCATCACCATGCCCATGTCGTGCTCGACCATCAGCACCGTGATGCCCCACTCGCGCCGCACGTCGAGGATGAAGCGCGCCATGTCCTCGGTCTCTTCGCGGTTCATGCCGGCCACGGGCTCGTCGAGCATCAGCACCTTGGGCTGCATTGCGAGCGCGCGCGCCATTTCGACGCGCTTTTGCAGGCCGTAGGGCAGGGCGGCCACCGAGGCGTGGCGGATGTGGTCGATCTCGAGGAAATCGATGATGCGTTCTTCGACGTCGCGGCGCAGCTCGGCCTCTTCGCGGCGTGCGCGGCCCAGGTAGAAGAGGGCGTCGAACACGTTGGTCTTCAGGTGGGTATGGCGGCCGAGCTTGATGTTGTCGAGCACGGTCATGCCGCGGAACAGCGCGATGTTCTGGAAGCTGCGCGCCAGGCCGAGCGCCGCGCGCTTCGGGGCGGGCAGGCGGGTGATGTCCGCGCCCTCGAACAGCACGCGGCCCTGCGAAGGCTTGTAGAAGCCCGAGATGGTGTTGAACAGCGATGTCTTGCCCGCGCCGTTGGGCCCGATCACCGCGGTGATGGAGCCGGGCGCGACGCTGAAGCCGACGTTGGTGAGCGCCTTCACGCCGCCGAATGCCAGCGTCAACGCCTCGGCCTGCAGCACCGGGGCCGTGGCGGAAGGTGCGGACATGGAGGGTTCCCGTCGAGTCTCGTCAGGCATGGCTAAGGGGCGCGCCGCAAGGTCAGGGTTTGTGTCCAGCAGCGAAATGCTACTGGCCCGTAAAATTCCTACTGGCCGGTAATGTCCGTGTTCGCCGCAGTTCGCGGCATCGGGACTTTCCCCGCCCGCACAAACCCCATGCCCCGTTCCACCGCCGTTCCTGCTTCAGCGCCAACCTCTCCGTGGGCGCCTGCCGACCGCCGTGCGCAGCAGCGCGAGGTCAAGCGCATGGCCGTGTTGCGCACGGCCGCCCAGCTCTTCAACGAGCGCGGCTTCCACGCGACCTCGCTCGACGACATTGCCGAGCGGCTCAACGTGAGCAAGCCCACGCTGTACTACTACATCGAGAACAAGGACCAGATCCTGCTGGAGTGCGTGAAGATGGCGCTGGACCTCATGCAGACCGGCATCGGCGAGGTGCGCGCCGCGGGCGGCAGCGCCATCGACCAGCTCAAGGCCTGCATGCGCATCTACTCGGGCGTGGTCACGCAGGACTTCGGCATGTGCGTGATCCGCATCGGCGAAGACCCGCTGCCCGATCCGCTCAAGAAAGAGCTGCGCCGCCTCAAGGCCGGCATCGACGGGCATTTCCGCCGCCTCATCGAAGAGGGCGTGGCCGAAGGCGCGCTGGCGCCCTGCGACCCGAAGATGGCGGCCTTCATGCTGGCCGGCGCGCTGAGCTGGATCGGCCGCTGGTACCGCCCCGACGGCGACCTCACGCCCGACCAGATCGCCGACCAGGGCATCGAGCTGCTGCTCAACGGCGTGCTGCAGCGCGCCCCTACCCAAGTGAACCCATGACGACCCCAGAGACTTCTTCTTCCGCACCCCTGCTGGTGGGCCGCGAAGGCGCGGTGGCCACGCTGCGCTTCAACCGGCCGGCCGCGCTCAACGCCATCGACGTGCCGATGGCCACCGCCTTCCTCGCCGCCGCGCGCACCCTGGCTGCCGACAGGAGCGTGCGCGCCGTGCTGCTGAGCGGCGCGGGCAAGGGCTTCATGGCCGGCGGCGACCTCGGCGTGCTCAGCGCCGATCCGAAGCAGGGCGCGGCCGACCTCATCGGTCCGCTGCACGAGGCGCTGACCGTGCTCGACGCCATGGACGCGCCGCTGGTCGCGCAGGTGCACGGCGTGGCGGCCGGTGCGGGGCTGAGCCTGATGCTGCAGGCCGACTTCGTGCTCGCGGCCGAAGGCACGCGCTTCAACCTGGCCTACGTGAACGTCGGCACCAGCTGCGACGTCGGCGCCTCGTGGGCGCTGCCGCGCCTGGTCGGCATGCGCCGCGCGCTGGAGATCGCGATGCTCGGCGACACCTACGACACCGCCGCCGCCGAGCGCATGGGCCTCATCAACCGCGTGGTGCCCGCTGCCGAGCTCGAAGCCGAGGCCATGGCACTCGCGCAGTGGCTGGCCAAGGGCCCGACCGTGGCGCTGGGCCACCTGCGCCGGCTGATGCGCGGCTCGCTCGACCGCGACCTCGCGAGCCAGCTCGATGCCGAGTCGGCCGCGTTCCAGTCGTGCGCCGCCACTGCCGATTTCCGCATCGGCCTCGATGCCTTTTTCGGCAAGAAGCCCGCGGCCTTCACGGGCCGCTGAAGAATTCGCTGTTTTCGTTTTTTCAATCCAGGAGACCCATCCCATGACCCAACGCGACATCTTCGTGGTCGGCACCGCCCGCACCGCCATCGGCACCTTCGGCGGTGCGCTCAAGGACGTGCCCAACACGCAACTGGCCACCACCGCCGTCAAGGCCGCCATCGAGCGCAGCGGCGTGGCCGCCGACGCCATCGGCCATGTGGTCATGGGCAACGTGATCCCCACCGACGTGAAGGACGCCTACCTGAGCCGCGTGGCCGCCATCGACGCGGGCTGCCCGATCGAGACGCCGGCCTTCAACGTGAACCGCCTGTGCGGCTCGGGCCTGCAGGCCATCGTGTCGGCGGCGCAGGCCATTGCGCTGGGCGACTGCGACATCGCCATCGGCGGCGGCTCCGAATCGATGAGCCGCGGCCCGTACTTCGACACCTCGGCCCGCTACGGCGCACGCATGGGCGACGCGGTGCTGGTCGATTACATGCTGGGCATCCTGCACGACCCGTGGGAGAAGATCCACATGGGCATCACCGCCGAGAACGTGGCTGCGCGCTACGGCATCACGCGCGAGCAGATGGACGAACTGGCCGTGACCAGCCAGCAGCGCGCCGCCGCCGCCATTGCCGCGGGCCGCTTCAAGGAGCAGATCGTTCCGGTCGAGGTGAAGACGCGCAAGGGCGTCGTGCTGTTCGACACCGACGAGCACGTGCGCGCCGAGACCACCGTCGACACGCTCGCGAAGATGAAGCCCGCGTTCAAGAAGGACGGCCTCGTCACCGCCGGCAATGCCTCGGGCATCAACGACGGCGCCGCCGCCGTGGTGCTGGCCGAGGGCGGGCGCGTGAAGGCACTGGGCCTGAAGCCGCTGGCGCGCCTCGTGGGCTACGCGCACGCGGGCGTCGAGCCGGCGTACATGGGCATCGGCCCGGTGCCGGCCACGCGCAAGGTGCTGGAGCGCACGGGCCTGAAGGTCAGCGACTTCGACGTGATCGAGTCGAACGAAGCCTTCGCCGCGCAGGCCTGCGCCGTCATCAAGGAGCTGGGCTTCGATCCGGCCAAGGTGAACCCGAACGGCTCGGGCATTTCGCTGGGCCACCCGGTGGGCGCGACCGGCGCGATCATCACGACGAAGGCCATCGCCGAGCTGCACCGCACCGGCGGCCGCTATGCACTCGTCACGATGTGCATCGGCGGCGGGCAAGGCATTGCCGCCGTCTTTGAACGCGTTTGAGGGCACACTCGCGGGCATGCTCCGCCCCCCACTCCTGATCGACCCCGACGAGGTCGAGATCAGCGCCATCCGCGCGCAGGGGGCGGGCGGGCAGAACGTCAACAAGGTGTCGAGCGCGGTGCACCTGCGCTACGACATCCACGCCAGCTCGCTGCCCGCCGATGTGAAGGAACGGCTGCTCGCCCTGCGCGACAGCCGCATCACGCAGGAAGGCGTGTTCGTGCTCAAGGCGCAGCAGCACCGCACGCAGGAGATGAACCGCGCCGACGCGCTCGCGCGGCTGCAGGCGGTGATCGACAGAGTGGCCACGCCGCCGCGCGTGCGGCGCGCCACCAAGCCCACCTACGGTTCGAAGCAGCGCCGGCTCGAAGGCAAGAGCCAGCGCTCGCAGATCAAGAGCCTGCGCGGGCGGGTGCAGGACTGACCGGCTTGTCGCCGCGCAGCCGCTTGATCTGCAGCGTCACGCCGACCACGTACAGCGCGCCGAGCACCGCGGTGATCGCCTTCAGCTCGGGCGCCTCGGCGTTCGGCAGCAGCGGCGCGCCCAGCGGCAGCCGCGTCAGCGTCTCGGTGAAGGCCGGAATCCAGTGGAAGAGAAAGCTCGCCGAATAAGCGACCGCCTCGATGTAGCGCGATTTCGGCCCGAGCCGCCCATACCCCGCCAGCGCGCCGACGGCCAGCGCCACCAAAGTGATGATGCCCAGCGCATGGGGCTTGCCGAAACCGCCGTGCTGGAAGATGCCGAAGCCCGTGAGGCAGGTCAGCACCGTGGTCCAGACGAAGACCTGGCCCAGGCCGGTGCGCAGCGTGATTTCCTTGTAGCGGAGCAGGGCCCAGATGCCTGCGAACACGGCGATCAGGCTGATCGCGGTGTGAACCGTGCCGAGTGACGTCAATCCAAGCCATCCTGTGGGTGCCATGCGGATCTCCTCGTGGTCGTGGTGCGGCATTCTGGCGCGGCGCCCGCCTTTTTGCCATGTGTGCCCATTCGTTTCAGGACGGGTCTTCCGGCCCGCCCCGAGCGCTGTGTCACCTTCGGCAAGCACAATCGGGGCCATGAGTGTTCTTGTTCGTCGCACGGGAATGGTGCTGCTGATGGCGGTCGCGGGCAGCCTGCTGTCCGCCTGCAGCCCGGACGCGGCCCAGGGGCAGGGCACGGCCGGCGCGCCGGCCGCGCAGGAGATGGCCTGGGACGCGCTGGTGCCCAAGGAGTGGGACCCGACCCAGCGCTACCGCAACATCAGCCTCGAAGCGCTGCGCGACAACGACCCGCGCGCGATCCAGATGCTCGATGAGATGCGCGCCGTCTGGGACAACGCGCCGGTCAACGTCGCGCTCGACGGCAAGCCTGCGAAGCTGTCGGGCTTCGTCGTGCCGCTCGATGCCACGCAAGACGGCATCCGCGAGTTTTTGCTGGTGCCGTACTTCGGCGCCTGCATCCACACCCCGCCGCCGCCCGCCAACCAGATCGTCCACGTGATCGCGCCCGCGCCCGTGAAGGGGCTGCACGCGATGGACACGGTGCGCGTGAGCGGCACGCTGAAGGCGGCGCGCTACGCGTCGGCCGACATGGGCGTGAGCGGCTACGAGATCGCGTCGGCGGCGGTGGAGCGGGTGGCGGTCACGCAGGGGCCGTGAAGGCCGCCAGTTCGCCCAGGGCCGGCTGCAGCAGCCGGTAGCTCAGCCGCTCGGCCACCTGGAACGCGCCGAGCTCTTCATAGAACGCGATGCCCCGCGCATTCGTCGCCTTCACGGGCCAATCGATGCGGTGGCACCCCTGGGCGACGGCGCGCGCCGCGACCCACGCCATGAGGGCGCGGCCCGCCCCGGCGCTGCGGTGGCCCGACTTCACATAGAGCTCCTTGAGCTGGCAGTGCCTGCGTTGTTCCGGTGCGAAGTCGACCAGCGAGAAGACCCAGGTGATCGCGGCCAGCCCGACCACGGTGCGCGCGTCTGCCGACGCCACCACGAGCTGGTGCGGCGAGCCGGGCGCCAGGAGATTGCCCAGCAGGTGTTCGCGCACCAGCTCGCGCGGCACGCGCGCGCCTTCGTTGTAGAAGGCGTGCAGTTCGGCCAGCAGCTCGATGAGCGAATCGTGTTGGGCTTCGGACACCAGATCGACGTGCATGGCATTTCCTTGGGGATGCGTCTTCGTGACTGCTGGATTCTGGCCCGCCCCGGATTCACGACGATCTTGTTACTCCCCGCTCCAGTCCTCGCGCGGCTAGATTGCCCCTCACCACTTCGAAAAGGACAAGAGCCATGAACCCGGCCTACACCGGCGGTTGCGCATGCGGCGCCATCCGCTACGAGATTTCAGGGGAACCCGTGTTCCAGAACGACTGCCAATGCCTCGACTGCCAGCACAAGAGCGGCACGGGCCACGGCTCGTACCTCAGCTTCGCGGGCGCAGAGGTGAAGCAGACCGGCGAGGCCACGCTGTGGAGCCTCAAGGGCGACAGCGGCAACATGAAGACGCGCGCGTTCTGCCCGACCTGCGGCTCGCCCGTGTACATGACCTTCGCGGCGATGCCCGGCGTCTTCACCGTGCATGCCGCCAGCCTGGACGACCCGGGGCGCTACCGGCCGCAGGCGGTCACGTACGCGGTGCGTGGGCACGCCTGGGACTTCCTCGACCCGGCGCTGCCGAAGTTCGAGCGGATGCCGCCGGGCTGAACTCAGCCCATGCGCTGCGACAGGAAGTCGAGGAACGAGGTGATCCGTGCCGACAGTTGCGTGTTGCGGTAGTACACCGCGTTGACCGGCTGGCGCACGTCGACCGTGTCCTTGGGCAGCACCTGCACCAGCGCGCCGCTGGCGCGGTCGGTGGCGGTCATGAAGTCCGACAGGCAGACGATGCCCACGCCGGCCAGCGCGAGCTGGCGCAGCGTCTCGCCGCTGGACGCGACCACGGTGGGCGCGATGGTCCATTCGTCGCCGTGCACGCCGCGCAGCGGCCAGCGGTTGAGCGACTCGGGCTGGGTGAAGCCCAGCAGCGCGTGCCCGGCCAGCTCGTCCACCTTACGCGGCTTGCCGTGGGCGTCGAGGTACGCGGGGCTCGCGAGCACGCGCAGCCGGTGCGTGCCGAGCGGGCGCGCGTGCAGCGTGGAATCGCGCAGCGGGCCGATGCGGATCGCCACGTCGGTGCGCCGCTCCAGCAGGTCGATGGGCAGGTCGTCGGTGTCGAGCTCCAGGCTGATCTGCGGATAGAGCCGGCGGAACTCCGGCACCAGCGGCACGATGGCGTGCAGCATGAAAGGCGAGGCCGCGTTCACGCGCAGCCGGCCGGCGGGCTGCTGGCGGCGCGCGGCCATGTGCTCCTCGGCATCGTCGATCGCATCGAGGATGGCGCGCGTGCGCTGCAAAAAGGCGGCGCCTTCCTCGGTGAGTTCGAGCCGCCGCGTGGTGCGGCGCATCAGCGTGGTGCCGAGCTTCTGTTCGAGCCGGCTCAGCGCGCGGCTGATGCCCGACACGGTCTGGCCCAGCTGGTCGGCCGCGGCGGTGATCGAGCCGGTGTCCACCACGGCGCGGAAGGCGACCAGTTCTTCGATGGTGGTTTTCATGGCGCCCGTGTGGGGGAAGAGGCGCGCGCGGTCAGGCCGCGGCTTCGGCCTCTTCGGGCATGTTGATGCGCGGCATCAGCGCGGCCAGCGCTTCGGCGTCGGTGCGGTAGCTGAAGAGCATCGGCCCCGGCGCGAGCAGGCCGGCGCGTTCCAGCACCTGCATGGCCGGCAGCTTCATGCCGCTCAGGTGCAGGCGCACGCCCTTGGATTCCATCATCCGGCGGATCGAGCCGAACACCTCGGCACCGGTGATGTCGATGCGGTTGATCGGCTGCGCGAACAGGCACACGTCGGTCAGGTCGGGGCGCTCGGCCAGCGCGACCGTGAGCGCGCGCTCCAGCGTGGAGGCGGAGGCGAAGTCGAGTTCGGCGTCCATGCGCACCGCATACAGCTGCGGCGCGAGCGGCGGCAGCTTCCAGAGGTGGCGGTCGCGCAGGCTGCCGTCGGGGTGCAGGCCCACTTCGATGATGCGCGGGTGCAGGTGGCGATACATGTAGTGCGCCAGGCTGGCGAGCAGGCCGCCCAGCACGCCCCAGTAGATGCTCGGCGCGGTGGCGATGGTGAGCACGAAGGTGCCGAAGGCGATGCCGGCCTCCAGCTTCGAGATGCGCCACAGCGCCGTGAAGCTCGACGGCTTCACCAGCCCGAGGATGGCCGTGACCACCACCGCCGCCAGCACGGCCTGGGGCACGTGGTACAGCAGCGGCATGAGCCACAGCAGCGCGCCGGCCACCACCGCCACGCTGAACAGCGTCGCCCAGCCGGTCTGTGCGCCCGCGTAGAGCGTGATGGCCGAACGCGAGAACGACGAGCTGGTGGGGAACGACCCCGTGAAGCCCGAGGCCAGCTTGGCCAGGCCCTGGCCGATCAGGTCCTGGTTTTCGTTCCACAGCGTGCCGGCGCGGCCGTTGTCGACCTTGGCGCTCGAGGCGGTTTCGAGAAAACTCACCAGCGTGATCATCAGCGCGGGCAGCACCAGCGCGCTGAAGGTGTGCGCCGGCAGCAGGCCGGGCCAGTAGAACGAAGGCAGGCCCGAGGGCAGGGCGCCCACCACGGCGCCGCCGCGCAGCGCGTAGTTGATGCTCCAGCTGATGGCGGCCGCACCGGCCACCAGCGCCATCGTGGTCGGGAAGCGCGGCACCCAGCGCTTGCCCAGCCACAGCACGGCGATGCTGCCCAGGCCGAAGGCGATGGCCGTGAGGTCGGGCAGCGGACCGCCCTGCAGCACCTGCGGAATGGTGCGGCCCGTGAAGCCCAGCAGCGCGGGCAGTTGCGAGATCGCGATCAGCACCGCCGCACCCTGCGTGAAGCCGATCAGCACCGGCGAGTTGACCAGCCGCAGCAGCCAGCCGAAGCGCCCCGCGCCGAGCACGATCTGGATCGCGCCCGACATCAGCGTGAGCCACACCGCCATCGCCACCCATTCGTCGCTGCCCGCCACCGCCAGCGGCGCGAGCGACGCGCCCACCAGCAGGCTGGTGAGCGCGGTCGGCCCCACCGACAGCCGCTGCGATGAGCTGAACATCACGGCGATGAGCGCCGGGAACAGCGCCGCATACACGCCCGTGACCAGCGGCATGCCGGCCAGCGCCGCATAGGCCACGCCCTGCGGCAGCACCATCAGCGCGACGGTGATGCCGGCCATGGCCTCGTTGCGCAGCAGCGCGGCGGACGGTCGGGGCCAGCCAAGGCAGGGAACCCAGCGCGCGAGGCGCTGGCGAAGAGACGGTGCGGGGGAAGAGGAGGGGGAAGCCGGATTCATGAAGCGGAGCGCGCGCACGGCGGGCACGCCGCGCGCGGAGAGCGGGAGAGAGAAAGAGCCTAGATCAGTGAGGTCGCGTTTTTCAGGACGTAGTCGCAGGCCTTTTCCTTGACCTTCGACGACAGCCCCTTGAGGTTGAGCGACTTGCCGTCGCCGCCCTTGAGCAGGCCCTTGGCGCCGCTCGCGAAGTCGTTTTCCTGTTTCTTCTGGCCGGTGATCTTGGCCAGCAGCTTGTCCTTGACGGAGGCGGCATCGCCGCCGAGGTAGTTGTTCTTGACGCAGTACTCGAGCACGCCGGCCGCGCTGCCGATGGTGCTGGAGCCGATGGCGGGCATCTTGAAGCCGCCGAGGCTGAGGTTGCTGAGCGCCGAGCCGCCACCGCTGCTGTTGCTGCCCTGCGAGTTGACCGCTGCGCCGGCCTGTTCTTTCAGCTGGTCGAGCAGGTTGTTGGCCTGCACCGAGGCGCCTGCGGCGAGCAGGGCAAGGGCGACGAATGTGGAGCGAACGTGCATGGTGGCCTCCTTGGACGGACATGGGGGGAGAAGCGCCCACCAGCATACCGGAGAGCCCGGAATGTCTCTATCGCGCGGGGCACAGCGCCACGGGGTGCGCACGGCCCGCAAAAGCACGCAGTTCAGCCTCGGCGGAACAGCAGCACGGAGTTCGTGCCGCCGAAGGCGAAAGAGTTGCTGATGGCGGCCTCGAGCCCGGGGGCGGCGCTGTCGCCGGGGGCGACGAGGTTCATCCGGCAGTCGGGGTCGACCTCGGCGCAGTTCGCATTGGGCGGCAGCTCGCGCCGGTGCAGCGCCAGCACCGTGATCAGCGCCTCGATGGCCCCGGCCGCGCCCAGCATGTGGCCGTGCAGCGCCTTGGTCGAGCTGACGCGCAGGGCGTCGAAGTCGCTGCCCCAGACCTCGGCCAGCGCGTTGCGCTCGACCACGTCGCCGATGCGCGTGGCCGTACCGTGGGCGTTGCAGTAGCCCACGTCGCGCGGCTGCAGGCCGGCCTGGCGCAGCGCGGCGCGCAGGGCGCGGGCCTGGCCCGGTGCATCGGGCTTGGTGAGATGGGTGGCGTCGCTGCTCAGGCCCCAGCCGGCCAGCATGGCATAGCGGCGGGCGCCGCGCGCGCGGGCGCGCTCGGCCGATTCGAGAATGAGGAAGGCCGAGCCTTCGCCCAGTGCAAAGCCGCTGCGGTCGGTGGCAAAGGGGCGCACCGCGCCGGCCGCTTCGCCGGGCTGGAACCCGGCCAGCGTCTGCATGGCCTGCCAGGCCAGCACCACGCCCGGGACGATCAGCGCTTCGCTGCCGCCCGCGATGGCGATGTCGACCTCGCCGCGCTGCACCGCCTTGGCGGCCTCGGCGATGGCCACCGACGACGAGGCGCAGGCGACCGAGTACGTGAGCACCGGGCCCAGCACGCCGTTGCGCATCGCCACGTGGGCGGCCGGCGCGTTGGGCATGAAGGCGGGAATGGTGAGCGGCGAGACGCGCCCGTTGCCGCGGTAGGCGGCTTCGAGCGCGGCGGCGCCGCCCATGCCGCAACCGGCATAGACACCGACGCGTTCGGCATCGACGCCGGCATCGCCCAGCGCCAGGCCGGCGTCGCGCAGGGCGAGGTCGGCGGCAGCCACGGCCAGCTGGCTCACGCGGTCGACGCCGGCGAGCTGCAGCTTGGTGAACCAGCGCGTCTCGTCGAAGGCGACCGTGGCGGCGGCGGCGGGTTTGGGGAGTTCAGGAAAGACCGGGGCGATGGCCGAGCGGCCCTGCAAGAGCGCATCGAACAGCGCGTCGGGCGCGTCGCCATGCGGCGCCATGACGCCCAGTCCGGTGACGGCGACTTCGTGCGTGCTCACGCTGTCTTGGCGGCCCGGACCTTGTCGACCAGCTGCGCGAGCTCGGCCAGGGTGTCGATGCTCGCGTCGTCGTCGGGCATGGTGATGCCGAAATGGTCTTCGATGGCGAACAGGAATTCGGCCAGGGCCAGCGAATCGAGTCCGCCGGTTTCACGCATCGAGGCGTGGGGGTCGAGCTTGGACGGTTCGATGCCGTACTTCTCGTGGATCAGGTCCTGCAATTCCTTCAGCGAACTCATCTGCGATGCCTGTCGTCTTGTGCCGCCGTTGATCGATGGGCTGCCTGTCCCTTGCGGGTGGCGGGCCACGGGGTCGATCCCTTCCTCGTTCGGCCTGTGTTGAATGTGATCAATGGTGATTGATGATATCCGCTTCGACCTTAGGGAAATCCTCGGGGCGGCCCCGGATCAACGGGGGCCGGGGCGCCAGCGCAACGAGGGCAGCGCAAAGGCCAGCCCGAGCAGCGCGCCGGCCACCGCGTCGAGCACCACATGCTGCTTGACCGCCAGCGTGGAATAGGCAATGGCGGCAAACCAGGCCCAGTTGATCGCCTGCAACAGCCACGGCGTGCGCGCCGCGCGCAGCACGTCGGCCAGGCGCACGGCGGTGAAGATGGCGACCGCCACGTGCATCGAGGGGCAGGCGTTGCCCGCCGCGTCCACGCCCTGCAGCATCGCGAAGCCGGGGTAGCCCGAGACGTCGATGTCCAGCGGCGGGATCTGCGTCGGCCAGAAGTAGAAGAGGCCCAGGCCGCTCAGGCACAGCGCGCCGATCCACAGCCCGTAGACCACCAGCTCGCGAAAGGTGAGCTGCAGCCCCGGCGCAAAGCCCACGTACACCCACAGCGACAGGTAGGCGCCGAGCGTGTAGGGCTGGAACGGAATCAGGTGGTCCAGCGGCGTCAGCGGCATCACCGTGACCGGAAAGGCCGGGTTGCGCAGCAGGTGGAAGTAGCCGATGAAGAACAGCCAGGTGAAGGCCGTGGTGCCGACCGCCTTCAGCAGGAAATGGCGGCGGATGCGCAGCCAGATGTCGGCGGTCCACGTTGCAGGCCTGGCCTCGGCCGCGATGTGCAGGGGGATCGGTGAGTGCATGGTGTCGGTGTCGGTCGCCGATCTTGCCAGAGCACCATGGCGTGCCCCGTCCATGCCCTGCGGCATCAAAGGGTGGCCGGTCGCTTGCGGTGCTGGAACGAAGTGGGCGAGCGCCCGGTGGCCGCCTTGAACATGGCGCAGAAGGCGCTGTCGGTGGCGTAGCCGCTGGCCGACGCCACCTGGCTCACGGCCATGCCGCGCGCCAGCAGCGGCAGCGCGTGCGCCATCACGGCCTGCTGGCGCCATTGCTGCCAGCTCATGCCGAGCTGGTCGCGAAACAGCCGCGCCACCGTGCGCTCGCTGGCGCCGATGGCGGCGGCGCGTTCGGCCAGCGTGGCGCGGTCGGCCGGGTTGCGCAGCAGCGTCTCGCACAGCTGGCGCAGGCGCTTGTCGGAGGGCAGCGGCACGTCGATGCGGATCTGCGTGGCGCGCTCGACCTCGTCGACCAGGAGCGGCGCGATCATGCGTTCGCGCTGCGGCGCGTGCGGGTCGGCCGGCGGCAGGCCGTCGGGCGTGGTGTCGAGCGCGAGCATCAGCGCGCGCAGCAGCGGGCTGATCTCGAGCACCTCGCACTTCTCCCAGGTGGGCGCGATCCAGGCGTGCAGGTAGACGGTGCGCAGTTCGGCGTCTTCGATCAGCGTGATGCTGTGCGGCATGTTGGCCGGCACCCATAGCGCGCGCGAGGGCGGCACGATGTAGCTGCCGTCCTGCGTGCTCAGGCGGATCACGCCGCGCGTCGAGAACGTGAGCTGCGGCCACGGGTGCTCGTGCAGCTCGACCAGCGTGTCGGCGCTCAGGAAGTGTTCCTTGGCGCGCAGCGGGCGCACCGCGTCGGGGGCGTACAGGTGCGGCGTGAGCGGGCCCACGCTGTTGGTCGGCGCGGTGGGCGTGCCGCGCGCCTTGGCGGGAGTGGCTGGCTCGGGAGCGGGCGGAGCGTGAGGGGGAACGGCGCTTGGCATGGTTTCGACAAATGTTGTCGCTGTATCGCCATTCTGCCGCGTCGGTGCCGCATAGCATCGGTGCCCGCACCGGTTTTTTGTAGCAATCCATGTCATCCACTTCCTCGACAGCCGTTCCCGCCACCACTTTGCGCACCGACGCCCAACTGATCGGGCTGGTCGGCCTGGCGCATGCGGTGAGCCATTTCAGCCAGCTCATCCTGGCGCCGCTGTTTCCCTGGCTGAAGGACGCGTTCAACGTGAGCTACACCGAGCTGGGCGCGGTGCTCACGGTGTTCTTCGTGGTCTCGTGCATCGTGCAGGCGGCCTCGGGCTTCATCGTCGACAAGCTGGGCCCGCGCCCGGTGCTGTTCGTCGGGCTGGGCGCGCTGGGGCTCGCGGCCTTCGGCTATGCCATGGCGCAGAGCTACTGGATGCTGCTGGCGTGCGCCGTGGTCGGCGGCATCGGCAACGGCGTGTTCCACCCGGTGGACTACACGCTGTTCAACCGCAAGGTCGCGCCCACGCGCCTGGGCCATGCCTACAGCGTGCACGGCATCACCGGCAGCCTGGGCTGGGCGCTGGCGCCGGCCTTCGTGGTGCCGATCGCCATCGCCTTCTCGTGGCGCGTGGCGCTGGCCTCGGCCGGCGTGGTGGCCATCGTGGTGTTGCTGATCCTGTGGATCTACCGCGGCGTGCTGGCGCTCGATGCTGCGGCCGTGCACAAGGCCACGGGGCACGGCGAGCCCGCGCCGGTGGGCGGCGAGTTCGACTTCCTGCGTATCCCGGCCGTGTGGATGTGCTTCGGCTTCTTCTTTTTCTACGCCGCCGTGATCAGCGTGGTGCAGACCTTCGCGCCCGTGGCAGCTGGCCACCTGCACGCCGTGCCGGTGGCGCTGGTGGCGGTGTGCCTCACGGTCTACATGGTGGCGAGCGCGGCCGGCATGGTGGTGGGCGGCTTCCTGGCCTCCGACCCCTCGCGCTGCGAGCGCATCGTGGGCGCGGGCTTCGGCGTGGCGGCGGCGCTGGCGCTGGTGCTGGCCTTTGCGCAGTTCCCGCCCGTGATGGTGCCCGTGCTGTTCGGCGCGATGGGCTTCGTCTCGGGCATCGCCGGACCGTCGCGCGACCTGCTGGTGAAGAAGTCGACGCCGCCCAATGCCACGGGGCGCGTCTACGGCGTGGTGTACGCGGGCCTGGACATCGGCCAGGCCGTGGCGCCGCTGGTGTTCGGCCGGCTGATGGACCACGGCCAGTACACGAGCGTGATCGTCGGGCTGGCGCTGGTGCAGGGCGTGCTGATCGCCAGCGCCTTCAATGTGCGGCGCGTGCGGCGCACGGCGCTGGTGCCTGCGTCGGCGTAAGCCACTTGGGCGCGGGGGGCGGCCCCCTATCATCGGCCGCATGCAAGCCTTGTATGTCTATGTGATCGTCGGCGCTGTGCTGGCGGGGTTCGTGCAGGGCCTGTCGGGCTTTGCCTTCGGCATGGTCGCGATGTCCGTGTGGGCCTGGACGCTGGAGCCGCAACTGGCCGCCGTGCTCGCGCTGTTCGGCGCCCTCACGGGGCAGGTGATTGCGGCGCTCACGGTGCGGCGGTCTTTCGAAAAACGCATCCTCTGGCCCTTCGTGCTCGGCGGCCTGGTCGGCGTGCCCTTCGGTGTGTGGCTGTTGCCGCACCTGGACATCGTGCTGTTCAAGGTGTGCCTGGGCACGCTGCTGGTGCTGTGGTGCCCGGCCATGCTGATGTCGCAGCACTTGCCGAAGATCACTTTTGGCGGTCGCGCAGCGGACGGCGTGGCGGGTGCCATCGGCGGTGTGATGGCGGGCATCGGGGGCTTCTCGGGTGTCGTGCCCACGTTGTGGTGCACGCTGCGCGGCTTTCAGCGCGACACGCAACGTGCTGTGATCCAGAACTTCAATCTCTCGATGTTGGCTGTGGCATTTGCGGTGCATGTGGCTAGCGGGAGCATTGGGCGTTCAGTTGTGCCGTTGCTGGTGCTCGTTGCTGCGGCTGTTGCGGTGCCGGTGTTGTTGGGGGCTCGGTTGTATATCGGGATCAGTGAAGCGGCGTTTCGCAAGATCGTGTTGAGCTTGTTGACGTTGTCTGGGGTTGCTATGTTGGCTTCGGCTTTGCCTGCCTTGCTGGCTCGTTGAACTTGGCGCGTGGGTTTGCTTTCCGGGGCCGGGAGTTCCGCCCGGCGGCGGACTCACTTTCTTTTGCTTCGCCAAAAGAAAGTAAGCAAAGAAAAGGCG